>CAYWQX010000031.1:0-26490 GCA_964460985.1 uncultured bacterium | reverse complement strand
GGCAAGCTCAAGAGGGGCGGGAACAAGGGGACACTTGTTCCGACTCCAAGAAATAACTAGCCACCTTGAAGGTGGCTCCTTCATTCGGTATGAAAGCTTCGCTTTCGCTTCCCCCATTTTTAACTTTAGTAGAAATAAAAAACTTTATCGCGAGCGAAGTCAGTGTAAACGGATACAACGAGCGAGCGAGGGACGATTGTAGGAAGCCAGGCAAGCTCAAGAGGGGCGGGAACAAGGCCATGCACTTGTTCCGACTCCAAGAAACAGCTAGCCACCTTGAAGGTGGCTCATTCATTCGGTACGAAAGCTCCGCTTTCGCTTCCACTTTCTTTCATCAGAAAGGCTTCAATGACCAGCTGGAAAGCTTTGCTTTCACTTTTTAAAGGGATAACTCTGGGTAGAGAGGATATCTATCCAACAAATCTCTCACGCGAGCTTGGGCAGACTGCAGCACCCCTGGTACGGTTTCAGCCAATGCCTTGCTCGGCTGCCCAGTCTTCTCGCTCACCTTGGACTTCGAGTTGGAGAGAACAGAATAGACAATTTCTGCAATCTCGCGCATCTCAGATGCCCCCATCCCCCGAGTAGTGGCGGCAGGAGTCCCAAGACGGATGCCGGATGTATACCAAGGCCCATTCGGATCAAAAGGGACGCTGTTGCGATTCACGGTAAGGCCCGCTTCGCGAAGGATCGACTCGGCCTGGCGGCCAGTAAGTCCAAACGGGCGCACATCAAGGACAAGCAGATGGTTGTCAGTGCCGCCGGTGATAATATGCCCCCCTTTTTTGATGAGAGCCTCGGCGAGTGTTTGGGCATTTTCTACGACCTTATGCGCATATTTGGAAAATTCAGGTGTGTTAGCTTCTTTAAAAGCGATCGCTTTGGCGGCGATCACATGGGGGAGAGGCCCTCCAATCGCAAGGGGGCAGCCTTTATTCACCATGTCTTCAAATTCTTTGGTGCATAAAACAATGCCGCCTCTAGGTCCTCGCAGGGTTTTGTGGGTAGTTGAGGTGACGATATGCGCATGGGCTACCGGGTTAAAGTCGCCGGTGAAAACCTTGCCTGCCACAAGACCGCTAAAGTGGGCCATATCGACCATAAAGACAGCTCCCACAGAATCGGCAATCTCCCGCATTTTGGCGAAATTGATTTTTCGGGAGTAGGCCGAATAGCCGGCCAGCAGAATAAGGGGGCGCTCCTTTTTCACTTGAGCTTGAATGTGAGAGTAGTCGAGAAGGTAGGTTTTGGGATCCACGTCGTAGTGAACAGCTTGCATCATCTTGGAGGATAAATTGTGGCGGTACCCGTGGGTGAGATGCCCTCCGGAATTGAGGGAAAGACCCATGATTTTTTGATTGATCAGAAGAGCGCGCACTTTTTCGTACTCTTCAGAGGTGAGCTCGTCGAGCGTTTTTTTGCCGAGTTTTTCAATTTCGGGGGTTTGAATTCTTTGGCACAAAATAGCCCAAAAAGCGATCAGGTTAGCATCTGCACCTGAATGGGGCTGTACGTAGGCAGCTTCGGCGCCATATAATTTTTTTAATTCGTCGACTGCAAGTTTTTCGAGGGCGTCCACATTTTCGCAGCCTGCATAAAATCGATGGTAGGCAAAGCCTTCAGCATATTTGTCGGTCAAAAGATTGCCCATGGCGAGCTGCACGGCAAGCGAGCTGTAATTTTCGGAGGCGATCAGTTTAAGGTGGGAGCGCTGATCTTGCAGTTCTTTAATAATGGCTTGAGAGACTTCCCGGTTGTTTTGGTCGAGAAAGTCGATCGCGGCAAGAAAGCTTATGACTTCGGGACGATGTTTCTCTTTTGGTGTGTGCGCAAGATATCGGCTGACTCGTTCCATATAAACCCTCTTTTGATCTGTCAAGATTGTGAGTGAGGGCGATTATAAAAGTCAATCAAAGCGGGGAATAAAGCTCACCTCTTCACCGTATCCAATCAGGTGATTTTCTCCTGATTCGTACTTGAGGTCGTTTAAAAGAATTTTGAACTCCATAAGGGATATCTCCTCATCGGTTCCCCAAACCCACTCGTTCGGAAGACTGTTGAGCATGAGAGAGCCCTTAGACCAAGAGAGGCCAGCTCCATTGCCGCGTATATAAAGATTATTTGGAAATCCGCAGTTATACTTCACCTTAATTAAGGTTCGATAAGAATAAGGGTTTTCTTTGGATCCTTTTTTGGAGCTTGCCATACTTCCTTTCTAATCCTCGAAAGCGTCAAAGTCAAGCCCGTTTATAATTCACACTTGAGTTTTATGGGCAAAATGGGTAGTGTATTAGCACGGTCAAACTTACCCTTTAGGAAGGTCATGTACAAAGCGCTTATTCCATTTCTCGATATTCAAAAACTCGACATGGAAATGATCCAGCTCATGAGGCTTAAGCATCAAAGACAAAAAGAGCTGCAAAACCTTCATGACATCGAATCGGACCTTGAGAAGCAAGTTCACATCCAAAAATCCCAAATCACCGAATCGAAACTGATGATCTCCATGGGTGAAGGGGATCTTGAAGAGATTAAAGCTAAAATCAAGAAGCTTGAAGCCCAGCAAAATAGCGTCAAAAAACTCGAAGAATTTAATGCGTTGACGCATGAAAGCGCTCAGGCTGACAAAGAGAGAATTGCCAAAGAGCAAAAACTCAGCGATTTAATGGATAAACTCGCCGCTGAAGAAGATGCTTTAAAGAACCTTAGCAAAACCCTTGATACAACAAAAGAAAGTTCAAAAGCGTTAGAATCAGAGATCATAGAGAGTATCAAAAGGATCAACGAGGAAGGGCAAGTTTTAAAGTCCAAAAGAGACCAACTCGTTAAGAATGTGGATCAAGAGGTCTTGAAAGTTTACGAAAGACTTTTAAAGAACAAACGCGACCAAGTGATTGTACCTATCGAAAACCGGTGCTGCTCCGGCTGTCATATCATGTTAACTGCTCAAGACGAAAACCTCGTCCGTAAAGGCGAGAGACTCGTATTCTGCGAACACTGCTCACGTATCCACTACTGGCAAGATGCAGAAGAGCTTGAGGGTACTGCTGCCGAGACGCGTCAACGCCGCCGTCGGACAACTAAAGTTTAAGGGAAGACAGATCCTCGCTGCTCCGTCTTGGAGGAGAGGAAAGTCTGGACTTCAGAAGAGAGGATACCGGCGAAAGGCCGGGAGTCCGGGTTCCCCCGGACTACGGAAAGTGTAACAGAAAATATTCCGGCCATCCTAGGATGGCACAGGGTGAAATGCCCGTTTCAAGAGCGGTGCTGCACCCCCAGAGATGGGGGGCATGACAAACCCTATCCGAAGCAAGATCGAAATGGAGCAATACTGATCTCTCCAGTGCTCCAGACAAGATCGCTTGAGGAAAAAGGTAACTTTTTCCCTAGATGAATGAGGATCAATACTATAAACATTTATAGTGTGACAGAATCCGGCTTATCGTCTTCCCTTTTTTCTTTTATCCCTTTATAAAATGTAAAGGGGGGTGCCCCATGCAAATTAATAATTATATTATCCCATTAGATGTCGCTTTTATTATTATAGGTGATTTTAGGCCCTATGAATTAAATAAAATTGCAATTGTCTGTAAAAATTGGAATGCGGTGGCATTTCATAATAGAATTTGGGCTCGCATTCTTACTAAACATAAATTAACTCATCTTTCAAAAAGTGAGTATATGCCTCTTTTTTTACTTTACGAGAGAGAAAGGGTTATAACGGATATTGAGCAAAAATTAAGACATTTAATCCAGGATAACACTTCAAAAGAGCTCTATTTCCGTTATCATTCATGGTCTCAACCTGATGCCACCATTACCGCCATGATAACTACGAAAAACAGAACGGTTGATCCCTCGCATTTTAAGAAAAAACTTACCGTCCGGGGCGATGAAGAGGTCGATTATTACTGTCCTAAGAACAAGGCCGATTTTTTTGCCTGCCATAAGGTGGTCAAAGAATTAGGGATAGAAAGAGTTTATTCCGTTTTTATTACAGTATTTAATATAGATAAGGCCTTTTCGAATAAAATATCAAAAATTTTATTTACTAGCGTTTAAAAATATGCTATAATTTTAGCATGTTTTTTAGGACCTTTATTCTATTTAGTTCATTCTATTCCCTTCTGTTTAGTTCCTCCTTTATAGGTAAATCGTACGATTTTGTATGGCCGAAGTTTCACACTAAAAATCGGATGATTCTTACGAATGGAAAAAAGGCTTATGCCTATAATTTTTTGCCTAAGGGGGAAAATTGGATCCTAGAGGGAGATACCTGGTTTTCAGAGAGTCAAGATTTTTCCGAGATCGTACTGAATCCGGAATTCGAATATGAAGGGGAGAAGACTTTTGTTTTTCATGGGGAGGACAAGTTTCCACTTATCCATGAACTCTTTCATCCACACCAGCAAAAATGGTTTTTACTCCCCTCGGAAAAAGCGTATCCGGCTTTATATCATCACGATAATCAGGCGCTTATGAAGATTGAGGAGCTGATTGTAGAAAAATATGTGCGTGCCGAAGGGGTTTTTCGAAAAGGATTGAAAGAGGAGTTTTTGTTGGTTCGGCAGTATAGAAATAGTCTTCTCGACGAAATTTCGCTTGCCTATGAAGATCGAGAAGAGAGAACAGAAGGACTTGCCAACTACGTAGCTTACAAAATCACCGGGGATATAAGCCCCATCTTAAGAGGCTCGTCAGGTCTTGTGAAAGACAAAAATTTAGTGGCAAAATCGCTTAAATGGAGATTTTACACGACCGGTTTTGCGATGGCGATGATGTTGGATGAGGAAGGTATTCAGTGGAAAAAAGAGGCCGAAGAAACTCCTTTAATCTATTTATTTAAACAAAGAGATTTTACCCAAGACCGGCTTGTTAAAACGCTTAAAATTCTTCAGCAATACGGCTATGAGTCTTTAAAAAACGAAGCTAAGGAAGAGTCTTTACGCATTCAAAAAGTTATTCAGAGTGAAAAAAGAGCCTTTGAACATTTAGAGGGAATCCTTGTAGAGATCGAGCACAAAACCCCTCTCATGAGCGGAGGACATGTTTTTTCGATGGTCAAACTTGAAGATGGATCGACTCTTTACAAGAATAGCAGTGAGTTAGCTCATACGGGGGAGTGGAGGCTTGGGCTTAGAGGGAAACCTTATATATGGGTTCATGCCAATTCCCATTTTTTTAAGGAAAGAGAAAATATTCTTTTAGAGCTCGATGGAAAAAAGATGTTTTTAAAAGAGCTGAAAGAGGGATCTCATCCATTTAAAAGGATTGCTTGGGAAGGCAAAGAAAGCAAGTTTGAATCCAAAAAAGAGGGCGTCCTTATTTGCAATAAGGAAAAAGTAACCCTTACATTTGTCGATTAATCCCTTCGAAGAATTCGCGTCTTATATTTTGGTTAAATTCGTACTCGCCTCTTAACACGTTCGTAATCGTGTATCCCTGAGCATCCTCAACCCCTCTTGCAATCACGCAATAGTGTTTTGCAGTAATGCTTACTGCTACATTTTCAGTGTCAAGAAGCAGCGTAAGGCTGTCTGCGATCTGGGCCGTCAGCCTTTCTTGTAATTGAGGTCTGTTCGCAAAAAATTTAACAATACGAGGTATTTTTGAAAGCCCAATCAATTTTTGATCAGGGATGTAGGAAACGTAAGCGAAACCTTCCATAGGGAGGAAATGGTGCTCACAGAAGCTTGTAAAAGCTACTTTCACAAGGACTGTGTTCCCCCTGTGTTCGTGGTGATACTCTTCCTTGAAGAAATTGATAGGAGGAAAATTCTCGATATCCAAGCCGGAGAAAATCTCGTTCACATACATTTTGGCGACTCTCTGAGGCGTATCCTTGAGAGAGTCATTGGTAAGATCGAGCCCGAGACACTCCATAATCTCTTTGAAACGAGAAGCGATATACTTAATTTTTTGCTCTTTGGTCTCGCAAGCGGTTTTCAAATTGAGCGGAGTTGCAAATCTTGTAACCGCAGGATTAAGCTTTTTTTTCTTCATTTAAGAGCAGCCTTTTTAGCAAGGTACTCGTCGAGTTTGCCTTGATAGACATGGATTCCATCATTTTCGAAAGCTACAATCTTTGTAGCAACCTGGCTGATTAAATCACGGTCATGGCTCACAACGACCACAGTTCCTTTATATTCGTTTAATCCCCAAGCTAATGCGGATACGGCTTCTAAGTCAAGGTGTCCGTTCGGCTCGTCTAGTATCAACACGTTATGTTCTTCAAGCATCATGCCGGCAAGGATCAATCGGGCTGTTTCTCCCCCCCGAGAGCGAAGAGACTTTTTTAAACGCATCGTCCCCTCCAAAGAGGAGTTTGCCCATGGCGCTTCGGATATCTTGATCGTAAATCCCTGATCTTCTTTCTTTTAGCCAATCGAAGGCGTTATCCTCCGTTTTTTTGTCGACCATGTCTCCATGGTTTTGAGGAAAGTAGCTAACCATCACGTTATGGCCATATTCAATTTTACCGCGGTCTTGGGTGATTTGTTTTGCTAAAAGTTTGATGAGGGTCGATTTACCCATGCCGTTTGCGCCGATAACGCCGATTTTGTCACCCCGGTGTATTTCCAGATTGAATTTATCGATGACGTTTAAATCTTCATAGCTTTTAGAGACCCCTTCGACTTTCATAATCACTTGGCCAGGTGCTTTCTCGGCAGGGATAAAGCGAATATAGGGTCTTTGAATATTGGATTGCTTAAGCTCTTGCGGCTGCAAGCGGTCAATTTCTCTTACGCGAGATTGCACTTGGCTCGCTCTCGTCCCCGCGCCAAACTTGGCAACAAACTCTTTGAGTTGGGCGATCTTTTTCTCTTTTGATTTGGCGTCCGCTTCGGCTCTTGCTCTCACTTGAGTTTTCGTGTAAACCATTTCGTCGTAGTTGCCAGGATAGAGGATGATCGTCTCGTAATCGATATCGGCCACATGGGTTGCCACCGAGTTTAAGAAGTGTCTATCGTGCGAAATTACGATCAGTGTTCCTTTATAGTTAAAAAGGAACTGCTCAAGCCATCCGATTGATTCGAGGTCAAGGTGGTTGGTCGGCTCGTCCAAAAGGAGCGCTTGCGGATCGCCGAAAAGAGCTTGGCAGAGAAGCACTTTAAATTGCATGTCGGTAGGGATTTCTTTCATTTTCATCGAGAAATACTCATGGGGACACGCCATCCCGTCCAGGATAACTTCTGCATTCGCCTCGGCGCTATACCCATCTTCCTCAGCGATAATTCCCTCCAGATCGCCAAGTCTCATTCCGACAGCATCAGTCATCTCTTCTTCATAGAGTTTGTCTCTTTCTTGCATCGCAGCCCAAAGGCGCTTATTGCCTGAGATAACGACATCCAAGACGACCATGTCTGCAAAGTGTTCGATATCTTGGCGTAAAATGCCCACTTTATCTGGAAGGGTAACCGAGCCGCCGTCCGGCTCTACCATCTTCATAATAATTTTAAGAAGGGTCGATTTACCGGCGCCATTAGGACCCGTTAAGGCATAACGATTTCCTTCGTTAAAAGTCAGGGTGACATTGTCAAATAAGAGTTTGGTTCCAAACTTTTTGGAGATTTTATTAAGGGTAATCATGGTCAAAGATAATAACAAATTTAAGAAATCCTTCTCTAGAGGGATTTTTCATGCTTTGATTTTAACGGTTAATCCTGTTTATTCAAATTATCCCTATATATAAATTGTGTTTGAATCAGGAGTTTGTATGAAAATGTTTATCCTATCATTTGTGCTGGTGGCCCATCTCTTAGGCAGCTATTACAACTATGAAATCAATTCAAACACAAAAACTCCCTATGAAGTTACCTGGGAAGAGATCGTTTTTTGGGATAAAAAGGCAGAAGAGAGTTTGAAAAATGCAAAAGAAGAGTCTTATCCCTTACGATTAAGAGCGTACTTAAGAAATGCGGAAAGAGATTTTTTTGAATTGAGTGTAAAGTTAAGAGGAAAGGAAGAGGGGAGTGTAGCTCCGATAGCAAGCAAAATCATCGCTCTTTTTTCACCCGATTATCCTATTCATTCAAACATTAAAGGACTTGACGACCCTTATTCGAATGAACTTGCAGAAGCGATTTTCCAGAAGTATAAAAATCGTTTTGAAGAAGAAGGCGAGCTTAAACCCTACGTCTTAAATGAAACCTCTACCTCTTGGAAGGGGACTGTTCCCTACTATGGCTTAGCGTTTGGGAATTTAAAATTATGGATGCTCGATAATGTAGCTCATTATCGAACCGCAAAACCGCCTGAAGCTTTTTCTTTTTGGTGTTTGCAATGCGATGAGACGGTTCGTGAGAGATCTTTATCAGGGCCTCAAGAAGTGGCCGTGATCGATTACTGGGCAGGTCCATCGGGCAATTATGCCGACAAAGTCGATGAGTATATGTACGAAAAAAATGTTTCTTTAAAAGATAGGGTCAAAATTAGAGCGGAGCTTGCCGCATTGACAAGCGATACGGCAGCTTGCATGTTTGATAGTAAATACACCTATCTGATTAAGCGTCCTCATATGGTTAACAAAGACTTGAAAACCGTTATCGAGTGTCCGAATCATCCAAGCTATCCGTCGGGGCATTCTACCGTTTCTGCCATGAGTGCAGCTTTTGCGAGTTATTATTTCCCCGAAAATGAAAAAAACTGGTGGAGAGTCGCTAATGAGTGCGGTATGAGCCGTATCCAAGGGGGGCTGCATTTTCAGATCGATCACGTGGGAGGGCAAGATCAGGGTACTCGTATAGCGGAGCAAGGGATTGCCTATATAAAGAAGACTAAGCCCTAGGATGCGACTCATCGTAGACTTTTTTCTTAAGTTTCGATGAAACCTGTGTGTAGATCGTGGTTGTAGCCAGGTTAGAGTGGCCTAGAATCAGTTGAATCGTTTTAAGATCCATCCCATTTTCGAGCCAATGGGTGGCGATCGTGTGGCGGATGGTGTGAGGGGTGATTCGAAGGGAGAGCCCCGTTTTCTTCAGGTAAGATTGAAAGAGCCGGTCGATCGACCGGGTAGTAAGCCTGCTTCCGAATTTATTTAAGAAAATCGCATCCGTATCTCTTTCTTGCCTCTCGGGATGCGAAAGGTAGCGTACAATCCAATCGAGAGACTGATGGGTAATGGGGGTAATTCTCTCCTTCTTGCCTTTGCCTCTCACCCGTATGATGCGAGAGGAGGCGTCTAAATCCGATTTGTTGAGACCGGCAAGCTCCGAAACCCGAAGACCCGAGCTGTACAACAGTTCCATCAAGGTGCGGTCTCTAAATCCCAGTAAGTCGTTCGTATCGGGCTGATCGAAAAGAGCCTTGACTTGCTCATAGGAAATGGCGGGCGGGATTTTTTTGTCGAGTTTAGGAAGCTCGATCTCTTCTACCGGACTTTTTTCGATTTTCTTTTGGCCCAGGAGATAATGGAAAAAGGATCGAAGGCTTGAGAGTTTGCGGGCGCAGGTTTTTTTTGATTTGCCCGCTTCGTAAAGACTCGCAAGGTACTCTCTGATATGCCTTCTTTCAATCGTTTCAAAAGGAATCTCTTTGACAAAAGCATGAAAATGGGAGAGGTCGATTGAATAATTTCTTAAAGTGTGCTCGGAGGCATCTTTAACCACTTTGAGGTAGTTAATGAAATCCAAGATCATGGCCGGTTCTTCGGAAAAGAGAAAACCTTTAAATCGTCCGCTGCATAAGTGTTTGGGAAAACAGCTCTTGCTTCATCTTCAAAGGGTTTTAAAGATTGATAGCGGGCGGAAAAATGGGTCAAGATCAGTTGTTTGGCGTCAGCTTTTTTAGCGATCTCAGCCGCCTGCTTTGCAGTTAAGTGATAATGGTTATAGGCAAGATCGCTTTCGCTTTCAAGATAGGTGCTTTCGCAGAGAAAGACAGTGGCATTTCGGGCAATTTCAATCGCTTCCGGGCACACTCTTGTATCGATCACCACACTGATCGAATCGCCTTTACGGATATGCGATACATCTGAAAGTGTAACTTTTTTATTCTCAACGATAAGCTCCCCTTTTTGGGTGAGTTCACTGACTAAAGGACCTTTTACACCGTAAGCGCTTAATTTCGCCGGATCAAATTTAAGGCTGTCTGCTTCGGTAATTCTCCAGCCGATATTATCGACGCCATGATCTAAGAAAACAGCCTCTATTTTAAATCGTCCATCATCTTCCACAAGCCCCTCTTCAGAAACCGGGTGTTCAATCACATTGATTTGCTCATAGTAGATCGTTCCATAACGGAGGCGGTCAAAATATTTTTTACCGGATGCCGGGTAGTAGCAATGGATAGGGTGGGTTACTTTGTCGAGATTGAGCCGCATCAAGAAAGAGCCTAAGCCGAGGCAGTGATCGCCGTGAAAGTGAGATACAAAAATTCGGTTCACACAGGTGGGAGCTACGTTTGCAAAAATGAACTGGCGCTGGGTTCCTTCGCCGGGGTCAAACAGGTGCCCCTCTTCATTCCAACGAAAAAGGTAGGCCCCGTGATTACGAAATCGGGTTGGTTGTTGACTGGAACATCCTAAGATAATTAGTTCACGCGAGCTCATGTTACCAAATAGAGTACCTTATTCTAAACTTTAGAGGGAAGATCGTTTGCTGAGTAATGAATAATTTCTTTATCAAGCTCTTCCAGGAGGGGATTTAAAATATTTTTATAGCTCATGACCTGGGTGATCAGATAATCCGAAATTTGGAGCGTACTAATAGCTATTTTAGTCTTATCTTCCGGATTTAAATTCAGCTCGTTTGGATCGGAGGGAGGGGAGGCCAAGTTCAGCGTGATGAAGCTGTTGAGTTCCTTCATATACCTTATTAGGGGGTAGAAGTCGTGTTTGACACTGAAATCAGGTAAAAGAATTCCAATGATTGCAACAATTGCGTCTTTTTCAGCCGGAGTAAATTGGGGCGTGTTGAGCTTGAGTACAATAGGCAAGACTCGAGGTAAAAGATACTGTCCGATAGCTCCTAACAGTTTAACCCCTTCCAAAGCTTCTAGCGCCATGATTAGGGTTGGTAAATTGGCTAAAAGAAACTCTGGCACAGGAGGGACTTTGGCCATTTTATTTGTATTTTTTTCCCTGCGCACTTTTTCAACTTTTTCTAAAAAGTTATCCAGATAGGGGATGACAAAGCACTCTGGAAAATGGGTCGATAGATGCTCTTTATACTCTTTTCGAACCTCTTTCCAATTACATTCAATAAGATCTCTCTTAAATCTTTGTATAGTCGTTCGAACCAGCTGTTCCGTATGAAAATGATCCTTTTGAAGCAGGTCATGAAGGCCCCTGTTTTTTAAGAGCTCTAAAAAATAAAGGAGAAGATGCCCTGGATTTTTAGCTTTTAAAGCAATCAGCATAATGGGACAGGGATCATTAAAACTGTATTTATTTTCAACAATTTGAAAATGGGGTTTTAACTCTTCTGTTTTAGTGGGAATGAATACTCTTAAAAAAGCCCGAAATGCTCGTGTAGATACCCTTGGAACGATCGCGTTGTAATAGGCTTCCTCTTTCATCAACCACATTTTATTTTCACGAAAACGTTGGATGGCTCCGCTGAACTGATCAAAATAATCTTTATTTAATCCGGAAAGTTTGGGGTAGGTTGCCTCCAAGACCTGAAGAAGCTCTTCAAAAGTCATTCCCCCATCTAAAACTTGCTTGAGGGAGAAAAGAAGAAGATTGTCGAGCTCGTTTAAAGTGGTAACAGGAAGGGTTTCAACAGGAAATAATTTGGTCCATTGATCAAGATAAGATTTGAGACTCTCAGTTAAACAGTAATCAAATTGACGGGTAATTCTGGCAGCTCTTTTGAATACATAGAGCCTGATTAAAAAGCTCACCTCTTTAATATTTCTTGCAAAAGGTAAGATTTTTTTAATTCTTTCCTCCACGCTTCCTTCAAAGGGAGAGCTCGCCTGGGAAGATTTATAGAGTTCTGCGGCAGTTTGATACTCTTGACCTAGGTAGTTGCCTTCTACTCTTGACCAGAAACCCACTTCATCCCCTTTCAGGGCGGCTTTTACGGCTTCAACGAACCTTTCCTGGTCATCGACTAACAGCTGTTCTCTTAGATTGTCCAGAACGCATATTTTAGCGGAAAGTTCATTATAGCAAGGATCTTCGGTAATCAGTTTGGAGCCTAATTTGACCGATTGATCAAATTTATCGATCCATGCGGTAAAAAGATCAAGGCCCCCTTTGCGGGTGATCTCTTTTTCCGTGATGATCAATTTATAATTCGTGGCAATTTTCTTTAATGCATCCTCTTCAAACACCTCTTCCGGTTTATTTGTGATTCTTGGGAGCAAAATATCGATTTTTTGCTTAAGGGGAAGAGTGGTATCTAGATAGATAGGATGTTGATAGTACAATTTAAAAAAGGAATCTAAATGGGCATCGCCAACAGCTATAATTAGACGATATTGCTCACGGATACAAGGATTAGAGCCTTCAATCTTTAGATATCCTTTTTGGATATAAGAGATGTATTGTTTGAGGGTGAATTCAAAGTGATCCGGCTTAATTTCATGAAGGTATTGCAACAGTTGAAAAAAAGCCTCTGAGTGAAGGCGGCTCTCTTTATAAATATCCACTATTTTTAAGGCGAGTGTCACCTCCTCCATCCCTTTATCGGTATGGGGGGTTTCATTGTTCATCTCTTTTTGAGTAGAGGTTGATATAAAGGTTCTTAGCCACGGCTCTTGCGAGAGAATTTCACCGCTATGATTTAAAAAATGGATTCTTTCAACGAGATGCTCTTGATCGATCCACCCTTTTTTCTCCCACTCCAGATACTTCAAAACGGTGTTTAAAGAGAGGTCTTGAAAGGTGTTTTGTTTTCTTGCCTCTTGAACAATTTTAGCAAAGAGAGGAGTTGGATACTTTTTCCTAATATCTGCAAGTTTGTTATAAACATCGATCAGTTTATCCAGATGAGGAATTTCGCGAGGGTTTAAACGAAGCTGCATCCAATTTTCTGCGTCAATGAGAATAGGGCTTTCAGGGTCATGTTGGATAAGATAAATATTATGCAGCTCTTCTAGCTTCTGTCTGGAATGAGTTTTTAAAAAAACAGCCTTGGTTTTATGAATGATCGCTTTTTTTAGAATCTCATATTCATCTTGAGAAGGATTGAAGGCGGATTTCAAATAAAATTCGTTAAGGAGAGGGACAATTTTTTTATAGCGCTCTTTAAAATAAAATCGCGGAAAGGTAGTAAAACCCAAACCTTCCAAAAGACTGAGAAAAAGCCTGAGAGGTTTAGAGGTGTTATTTCTCCCGATTTCAATTTTATCGAGTACGCCGTCTCTGAGACCTGATTGTACAATGTCGGAAATCACCCACGCATCTTAACCTTTCCATTGAAAATAAGGGAAGCGTGCAAAAAGCCATCCGATAAACAAACCTGAAACATGAGCGCTGTTGGCAATGGAAGTGACAAGAAATTCGTGCCCAAAAGACTTTGAGATAAAGGAAATCAGAGACAGTCCTGCCATTAAGAAAATAAAAGAGAGCATAAAATAGACACTCGATTTTTCTAGCTGGTAGCCTTCCCATGGGGCGAGTTTTTGACGGGTCACGATAAAAGCAAGAAGCGCGCAAACGACTCCGGAAATACCCATGAAGCGAAAGCCTGACATCATATACTGAATGGTATTAGAAAAAAGGGCGCTAAAAAGAATTAAAAGGATCATTCTCTTTATGCCAATCATTCTTTCTACTTCTTTTCCAAGAACGATGAAAACAAGAATATTAAAAAGAATGTGAATTAAATTCGCATGCAGGAAAATGGGAGTTATCAATCTCCAGATTTCGCCTTGCGATATTTTTTCGAATAAAGGGGCATTGATGAGCGGCTTGGTTTGATCCCCTTTCAAATAATTGGCAAGAGGATCATACAACCCTTCCCAAATGGGTATTTGAAGCGCTTTCTCCTTTTCCTTATACGCCTCAGGCGGCCAGTCGGTGGTTCCATATTCATCGATGATTTGAGTTATCCTTTCTGCCTGCTTTGGAAAATCGAACAACATCACTTTTTCGACAGGGGAGGGGATATAGTCATTCAGTTGAGTTTTCTCTTGCTCAGGTGTGACAAAAAGAAATTGAGAAGCGAGGAAAACAAAAACGCAAAAGCTTACAATGAAGTTGGTAAGGGGCGAAGGAATTTCTTTGGCTTTTCTCTTCAGTTTATTTGGTCGAAAAGGGTTTAGCTTAGGCGATGGGGGCGTTTTAAATTTGGGATCGTCGGGGCTTGATTGAAAATGGTTCCAAGCTTCTACTGCGTCGCTAAACTGATCTTCGTCTTCAATCCAAATTTTATATCTTTGAAGTCCATAGCCTGAATCGCCCCAATCTTTATTTTTTACCACTTCAAGGTCATGAACGACACCAAGTTTTTTGAGATAGCTCGAAAAGGCGTTCGCTTGATCGGGGTTTTCTAATTCAACGAGGAGGCGCATATTTTTTTGATAATCTCCGAAGTGGATAATCCGGGTATCAAATTGACAATATGGATACGGCCCCCATTCTCTTTGACCGTCTCCGCTTCAATGCAATTTGCCCCATACTCAGACCCGTTAACATGCACATCAGGTTTTATTTTTGCAAGAAGGGTTCTAGGATCCGTTTCCTCAAACCAGGTGACATAATCTACAAATTCAAGCGCTGCCATTAATCTCATGCGATATTCTAATGGAATAATCGGTCTTGATGGACTTTTATATTGTTTAATCGATTGGTCGGAGTTTAAGGCAACAATCAGCTTATCTCCTTGCAGCTTCGCTTGATAAATCATCTCAAGATGGCCTGCATGCAAAAGGTCGAAGGAGCCGTTTAAAGTCGCGATCTTAAACCCTTTATTTTTCAAGTCCTTCGCAAAAGTGGGTAGCTTATCTGGATGGATTATTTTTTCTTGGGCTTTTTCTGACCAGGTTTGCATACTTCTCCAAATGCTATTTTAAAAACTTCATCATAGTGCCTTACGAAATGAACTTTGAGACCCTCTTGAATCTCTTGAGGAAGTTCATCAAAATCGCGCTTATTTTCATCAGGAAAGATCAAAGTTTTTAATCCTGAACGTCTTGAGGCGATAACTTTTTCTTTTACCCCGCCGATCGGTAAAACTCTGCCCGTTAAAGTAAGCTCGCCCGTCATTCCCAAATCATCCAGAACAGGCCGCTTCATTAAAAGGGAGAGCAACGATGTGACCATGGTAATGCCTGCCGAAGGCCCATCTTTAGGGGTTGCCCCTTCAGGGATGTGGATATGAACGTTTGAATTAGGGAAAAATTTCGTGCCGGGGCAATATTTTTGGATCGATCCTTGCAGATAGCTCCAGGCGATCATCGAAGACTCTTTCATGACATCGCCTGCTTGACCGGTCAGTTTCATTTCCGACTTTTCACCTGGCATCTCGATCGATTCAATATAAAGGGTTGCCCCCCCTAAAGCCGTCCAAGCAAGGCCGGTCGCCACTCCTATAGGAGTTTTTTCGTAAAACCGATCCGAGGTAAAAAGGGGCTTTCCGATCCAGTCGTTTAAGTTTTTGGGAAGGATTTTAAATGGATCGGTTTTTTTAGAGGTTTCATGGGCCTGAATGATTTTATGCGCAGCTTTCCTGAGAATTTTCTTCAGCCAATGTTCAAAGGATCTAACGCCCGCTTCTCTCGCATAACCATGAATGATTGCCTCTAAAGCGTCCTTGGAAAATCCGATCTGGTTTTTTTTGAGCCCCATCTCTTTCAAGTTTTTGGGGATTAAATAGCGATTAGCGATCTCAATTTTTTCTTCAACGATGTAACCTGAAAGACGAATAATCTCCATACGATCTAACAAAGGCTCAGGGATGGTATCAAGAACATTCGCAGTTACAATAAAGAGCACATCGGAAAGATCGCATCTCACATCGAGGTAGTGATCTAAAAATTCGTTGTTTTGTTCTTTATCAAGCACTTCTAAAAGAGCGGATGCGGGATCTCCTTGATAGCTTTCTCCCATTTTGTCGATTTCGTCGATCAATATGACCGGATTCATGGTCTGGCAATGTTTCAAGGCCTGAATAATTTTCCCCGGCTGAGCTCCGACGTAGGTTCTACGGTGCCCTTTGATCTCCGATTCATCCCGCATGCCGCCGACCGAAAATCGGAAAAATTTTCTGTTAAGAGCGTGGGCGATGCTTTTGCCAATACTGGTTTTGCCAACTCCTGGAGGACCCACTAAACAAATAATGTTGCCCCGCATAGTTTTAGCAAGTTTAGCAACCGATATGAATTCGGCGATCCGTTTTTTGACTTCTTCCAAACCATAATGCTCGTCCTCTAGGATCTCTTCAGCTTTTTTCAAAGAAACATCGTTAGACGACTTGAGACCCCAGGGGATGTTGGTCAGCCAATCGAGATAGTTTCTGGTTACGCCAAATTCTGAGGCATGAGGCTCTAAGAGGGAGAACTTATTCAATTCTTCCTTGATCGTTTTCATGACATCCTCAGGGACCTGCTTTTTTTTCAGCCTTTTCTCAAATTTCTCAATCTCAAGCGCTTTTTCATCTTTTTCAAGGCCAAGCTCTTTTTTAATCGTTTTAAGCTGTTCTCTTAAAAAATATTCTTTTTGGCTTTTGGTGATATTAGCATCAATTTTCTGATTGATTCTATTTTGAAGCTGGCTCAAATCGAGCTCTTTTCTAAGCAGCCTTAAAGATTTATCCACTCTTTTAGGGATTTCAAAAGTCTCGAGGACATCCTGAAGCTCATCTCTCGTGGCAGTGGTGAGGGCTACTGCAAAATCGGCAAGTTTTCCCGGCTCGGAGAGGTCCGAGTGGCTTAAGAAAAGCTGCAGCTCTTCTTTAAAAAGGGGATTTAGTTTGAGAAGCTCTTTAATCGTTTGAATGATGCTTGCAGAGTAAGCTTTCATCTCCCTTGTTACAAGGGGGGTGTCTTCATGGTATCTAACTTTGGCATAGAGTCTTTTGCCATTCATCATGGCCTCTTCACGAATGATCCTTTTCTCCATGTTGACAATCACTTGAGCGCCGCCTTGATCCATGGGAATCACTCGGACGATTTTCGCCGAGACGCCGACGGTATGAATATCGTTGGCTGTCAATTTATAGGGAGAGAGGTTTTCATCTTTCGTTAAAAAAAGCGCGATCCATTTCTCCTCCTGCTTCATCATTTTTTTGATGAGCTCGTAGTAGCTGCCGGGTTCAATGATAACGGGGGCTGCCATGCCGGGAAAAAAAGGTCTTTTCAGCGCAGGAAAAATCGGTAATATATCGGGAGGGCCTTGCGGTTTGATTTTATCGTTTTCCGCGAGGGATTGAATGATAGCTTCTTTGAGCTCTTCGAAGTTAGGATCGTCTTGCATGGGTAAAATCATACTAAGTTGGGTGGTATAGTCGCAATCAGCAATCTATCATTAAATTGGCGCTACCAATTAAAAATTTGAAATATGGAATGTATACAGTCAGTCTTTGGATGCGGCGATCAAGTGCCGGAAGAGGAAGAGAGCCCTATTAGAGTCGATGAGCTCTACCGGGCAGAGTTGCCTCTTCCTCTCACACTTCGTGATTATAAAAACATAAAAACCCTCTTAAAGGACAAAGAATCGGTTAAAGATATTCATGAAAAAGCGTTGATTACAGCGGTGCAGTTGGACATAGAGGCGAGGTTTATCCATTTTATCGATCGAGCCAATCTCATGCATCAGCGGCTCCTTCTGGAGGATAAAATCGGTCGTCTACAAGATAATGTAAAAGAAATTTTCATAACTTTTTACCATATTGAGCTCGCTAAAAAGTGTTTACTGGACGATATGCCGGAGGAGATGGAAGCTTTGATCTTGGTGGATCCCAACCGGTTTAGATACCTTATCCAGGTTGTCCTTAAAGGCAAGGATTATGCTGAAACGCGTCTAAAAAAATTTGTTTTAGTTAAAAGCAAGTTTAAAAGGCATAATCTGCCCCATCTTAAACAGGAGTTTAAACTCAAACTCAAAACAGCCAAGACTGTAACCTGGATCGGGTATACTTCCAGGTTTTATGAAAGTATTGTCAATCGCTTGAAGGAGGCCTCCAAGCTTAACAATAATTTATCCGCGATTGTTCCCGGGTCAAAAGTGATTTGCCGTCTTGAAGAAGACGAGGTATCTCTTCCTGCATCTACTTTTCAAATAGCCCTTTTTATCTTTAATTATTTTTTTAAAGAACTCAGAAATTTGGTGTTGGAAAAGCATATGGAGAGAAGACTCTCAGATCTCATGATGCCGATCGTTTTAGGGGAAAAAAAGAGTCTGGGAATAGAATCCTTACGTATATCACGCTATCGTTTGTCGACAGTTACCCTTCCGCAAGCTTGCTATCCCATCCAAATAAATGGATCCTACATGGATCTTGAAAATTCCCATCTTTCCCATTTTGCAAAGGAATTTTTAAATCCTAATCTAAAACTAATACTTCGTTTAGGGGAGGAAGAATTTAGGGTGGATGCAAGAAGAGGCTTTCCGATCAACAAGATGATCGATTGGATTAAATCGATCGGGGGAGATAAGCCTCTCAGCCAGGAGAGTTTAAAAAGATCGGATTATTTTAGAGACCTCTTTTCAGGAAAACAACCAGGCCATGTATGGCTGGCGGAAAAATTCATGGCCTCTTTAGCTTATTCCAAAAACGAAATAACATTAATTGATCAAATCCGCTTCTCAGATATTTTTAAAGCAGCCGAAGCCCAAAATCCTCTCTATTTTATCAAGCTATTCGAGTGGCTCTCCTTGTCTCATCGAGAGGTTTTTTCTAAAAAAATGGATCAAATTTATGAGGCTTTAGGGTTTAAAACCGAAGCGGCCTCTGTCACCTTTATTCCAACCCTTGAAGGAATGGCCTATCAAATCGAAACCGCCTTCTTTAAACCGAAATCTTCCTTTCAACTATTCGCAATTAAAGGGGAAGTTCTGGTTGAAGATCCCTGGAAGGAGACAAAAATAAGTTTCTATCCCTATAGAAAAGTGTTCTTCAGCCCTTATATCAAAGATAAAGATTTCGTTTCGGTGGTAAGGCTGTTGGATCCTTTGAACCCCCTTCAAGAGCTCAAGCAAAGTATGCTTTCTCACTTCAACGCCTCTTTAGAAAGAATCGACCGATGGATTTTTTGCTATTCAGTTCCGGAAAGGGAGCATATCGAAGATCTCAAAAGGCTTTTGGCTGAACTGTTTATAAAACGCGATTATATGGTAAAAAGTGAGGTGGATATGGAAGAGCCGCACAAAAAAATGCGGATGGCATTAGACGCTTTGAAAAAGAAAATTGCATCTTGCGAACTTGGCGGTGAAATTCTTCCCTTTATTAACTCTCTTGAGAATTTTACATCATGCTAAAGGATTTATTTGCCGAGCTTACTTTAAAAGCCCATGAAGATGAGAAAAAGACTTTTCATCCCGGTGCGGCCCTGTCTAAAGACCACTTACGCTTGATGCCGGAGCCGTTTGATCATAGGCTGCCTTATCGAAGAGATGTGGATAGGATTATTCATTCCAAGGCTTATAAAAGATATGTGGATAAAACTCAGGTTGTCTACCTTATGGAGAATGATCATCTTACCCATCGAAGCTTGCATGTACAACTTGTGAGCCACTTTGCTAAAGGCATTGCAGAAATGCTTCAGTTAAACCAGGATCTCGTGGAAGCGATTTCACTTGGCCATGACGTCGGCCACCCTCCTTTTGGTCACGAGGGAGAGGAGTATTTATCACGCTTAGCTGAAGAGAATGGGTTAAAGAACTTCCAACACCCGATCCAATCCTGCCGCCTTTTTAGCTTGATAGAACCTCTTAATCTAGGCCTGAATGTCTTGGATGGATTTTTGAGCCATGACGGGGCGATGGAGGGGGGAGTCATTGAGCCTAAGTTTAATAAAACATGGAATGACCACTTTCAGGATATTGAAGAAAAGCGAAAAGCACCTAATAAAAGCGTGACTCCTGCTACATTAGAAGGAGCTTTAGTCAAGATTTGCGATACTATCAGTTATGTGGGGCGCGATTTTGAGGATGCGATTTCGATCAGACTTATCAAAAGAGAAGATTTACCCGCTACAGAGGCGGGTAAAACCAATAAAGAGTGGCTAACCTTTTTTGCCCGCGACATCATTCAAGAGAGCCACTCCAAAAAGATCATCGCGATGTCAAAAAAAGCGTTTGATATCTTGAAGGCGGTTCGTAAATTTAATTTTGAAAAAATTTACAAACATCCCCAACTCAAAACAGAATCTATAAAAATTCAAAACACGTATAAGATTTTATTCAATTTTCTTCTGGATGATTTGAAAGCGAAAGGGGATGCAAGCTACATCCATACCCATTTTCTTCACAATAAGTCTCCCGGTTATTTGGAAAAATCGAGCGATGTGGAGAAAGTGATCGATTATATCTCCGGCATGACCGATAATTATTTCATAAGGACTTTCCAAAATATCATTATGCCTAAAAGGATAGAGATCCGTTGAAGTTATTTTTAGAGACCGCGCTGAAAAAAAACTATGTGGCTGTTTTGGACCATGAAAAACTTATCCGTTTACAGGAGTTCAATCAAGCGGATGAAATCGTTCACCACATAGAGGCCCTTGAGCTCGATCTAAAAATGATTGACGAAATAGGGGTTGGAACCGGGCCTGGCTCCTATACGGGAGTCAGGTTAGGCGTGGTGGTGGCGGAAAGTATGGGTTTGGCGTTAAATATTCCGGTTAAAGGGATCTCTTCACTTCATATCTTTGAAAGGGGGGAAGGGGAGGCAGTCGTGACCGATGCGAGAGCCTCTGGTTTTTATGTTTTAAGGGGCGAGGAGCCTGAGGTTTTAACCTTGGAGGAGGTGAAAAAACTCCCTAAAATCGTGACCCCTGAAATAGAGACTTTGCCCCAAAAAATCGGCCGTCAAGACCTTGTTCAAGCCCTTCCGAACTGGAAAAGACTTTATAACAAGTTTATTCAGCTGAAAAGAGCTCCGATTGAGATATTATATCTTAGAAAAACGCAGGCGGAAATCGAAAGAGAGAAATAGTTGAAGATTAACTCTACCTAATCTATAATACCCTTATCAAAACTAATTTAACACATCTCAAGGTGATGGGAAAATGACAATCGTTAAAGTGCGTCCTGGCGAGCCTATTGACAAAGCATTAAGAGCTCTCAAGAAAAGACTCGACAAAGAAGGGGTCATGAAGGCCGTCAAAGCTCACCGCTTTTACTCTAAGCCTTCAGTCCGTAAAAGAGCGAAATCCAAACTCGCCATGAAATATAAGAAGCAACGTTAATTTTACGTTCGCCTCTTTTTTAGTTTAAACACGGAACAGAGAAGTTCCGTGTCATTCAATAAAACTTTTGTCCGGATCTTCTTATGGCTGATTATTACGATACTTTAGAAATCGCAAAAACTGCGACACCAGAAGAGATAAAAAAAGCTTATCGGAAGAAAGCTTTAATGTATCACCCTGACCGCAATCCAGGAAATAAAGAAGCCGAGAAAAAATTCAAAGAAATCTCCGAAGCCTACGAAGTCCTCTCTGACGAAAAGAAAAGATCCATCTACGACCAATATGGAAAAGAAGCTGTAAGTGGTGCGGCAGGTGGTTTTGGCGGTCATGGGGGACAGGGATTTTCTTCGATGGAAGAAGCTCTCAGAACCTTTATGGGAGCATTCGGTGGCGGCGGCGGTCAAGGTGCCGACATGTTCGAAAACCTTTTTGGCGGCGGCATGGGCGGCGGCGATTTTGAGGGGGGCGGAGGTAGAACCCATCCACGTCAAGGTGCGAGCAAAAGGGTGAATATCACGGTCACTTTCGATGAAGCGGCGAAAGGCACCGATAAAGAACTTCAAATTACCAATTATGTGAATTGCCACACCTGTAATGGCAAAGGAACCTCCAATCCTAATGGTGTGAAAAAATGCACCCGATGCGGTGGAAAAGGCCAAGTGTTTGAGCAAAGAGGCTTTTTCTCGATGTCTATGCCCTGTCCTCAGTGTCATGGCGAAGGCAAAACCATCACCGATCCTTGCAAAGAGTGTCAAGGACAAGGGGTTGTTAAAGAAAAGCAGAGAGTCAAAGTCCATATTCCTGCAGGTGTTGATAATGGCATGCGCCTAAAAATGTCCGGCTATGGAGATGCAGGTCCAAACGGAGGCCCTCATGGCGATCTGTATGTCTTTATTTCCGTTGAGCCGCATAAAGTTTTCGAAAGGGAAGGAAACGACATTCTTCTCGATCTTCCAGTCTCCTTTGCTGAAGCTGCTTTAGGAACCAAAAAAGATGTGCCTTCCCTTTTAAACCATACCGTTCGCTTGACGATTCCGGAAGGAACTCAAAACGGTAAAGTCTTCCGTGTCAAGGGGGAAGGTTTTCCCAACGTCCATGGCTCCGGAAGAGGCGATCTATTAGTTAAAATTTTTGTTGAGACGCCAACGCAGCTTACAGCCACCCAAAAACAGCTTTTAGAACAGTTTCAAGCTTTAGAAGGACCTGCAAACTTGCCTAAAAGAAAATCCTTTTTAGATAGTATTAAAAATCTGTTTATTGTGGGATGGATCGTTAATTTTTTCGGTTAATAAGGAGGGCGGGATCAAACTCTTCAGTCTTGTAATCCTTGAGCTTTTGATAGTAGATCTCTTTATTTTGTATAAAGAGATCTATCGCTATTCCTTGAGCAAGTCTCTCTGCTCCCGTTCCAATTCCCGGGATATCTCCTGCAATAAGTCCATGGCTTAAAAAAGCCGCCTGATTAAAGCAATACAGTCCTCTAAAGGGTCGAATTTCAAAATGAGGTCCCAAGTAAGGGTAGCGAAGAGCAAAGGGATATTTTTTCTTCTCTTCTTCACTCATATAGTTTTCCCAAAGCTCTATTTTCTGTGCTATCCTATCTAAAAAGGGGGCCTTTGAAGCATCAATAAGAAATCCGGTTGCTAATATGAAAAAATCATAGTCCTTCAAATATTTTTCAAAATCGAACGAGTATCGGATAGTGAAGTTTTGATGATGAAGAACGCGAAGAATAGATTCAAAAGGGGGGACTGCCCCCTCATTTTTCATTAACTCAGAAAAACTTAGTTTATCTTGATCAGATAGATAAAAAAATCCCAGCTCAAATCCGGAGTAGGTAAGGCCGGCTGCCTTGTTCACGTTGTTAATATGATCCCGACGGGTCAGCATGTCGACTACATGAGCTCCCGATTCAAGGGCGGCTGCAGCCGCGTCAAACGCCGACGCTCCCACCCCAACAATGGCAACTTTTAAGCCTTTCAATTTAAGAAAATCGATTTTCTCTGAACTATGCGCCCATTTACCCCGAGGGAGTTTATCTATCCAGTGAGGAAGCCTTAAACCCCCGAAACCCATTCTTCCGGTAGAGAGAACGACTCGATTAGTTTCATACATACCCTTGGTCGTATGCAGGTAATATCTTTCCTCTTTTTCCTCAATTTTCAAAACTCTTACGTTATTTTCAACGTGAAGATGAAGGCTTTGTTTGAGCCAGACTAAGTAATCGTTCCAGTCTTGATTCGAAATCTTGTAAATCTCTTCCCATTGTTGAGGGCCGTATTTTTGAGAATAGAAGGATTTGAAATTCATCTCAGGGGTAAAATGGGCGGGCCCCTCTAACTCTTTACCCGAACGCAAGTGGCGCATTCTGGCATAAGTGGTCCAGGGGCCTTCCTTTCCTTCCGGATTTTCATCCAGGAGTAAAACATTGGTGATCCCGAGCCTTTGTAGTTGAAAAGCAGCGCTGATGCCTGCCATTCCGGCTCCGACCATGAGGATCGGATCTTTTTCTTCAACCCAGCTTGTTTGCATCGTTACTTCAAGTTTATTCAATTAAAATTTTATTTTGTTATTTTATCGAGCTTTTGTGGCAGATCTCTAAGAACCAAGCGGTTTAGATCGTGAAATTTAAAAAGCAATGGCTTTAGAGATTTTGTCCTGGGGAGCGACGCACATATCGAGGGCGATGCCGGCGTTAGTGAGGATTTCTTGAATCGTGCTAAGCGCTTTTTCATGAGAGTTGCACTCTGAGGAGAGATGCGCAAGATGAACATGCTTTAAGCCATCATGATAGATATCACGTAGAAGCTCTCCGCATGATTGATTTGAAAGATGGCCTGTTCGTGAAAGGACGCGCTGCTTATACACCATGGGGCGGGAGCTTGCATGCACCATGGCAGGTTCATGATTGGATTCGATGTAAAGATAGTCGCACTCTTTTAGCTGATTTCGAACAAGAGAGGAGACGAAGCCGAGGTCCGCGCAAAATCCCAATTTCAAATCATGTGTTTTAATCGTGAAGGCGACGGGATCTAGCGTGTCATGTTGAATTGAAAAAGGGTGGATTTCCATATCGAGGAATTCGAAGGTCTCGCCGGTAGAGAAGATTTTGAATTTAGGGCAGTCATGAAGATTTTCAACAATCGCCTTAGCGGTTTCATGGTTCGCAAAAATCGGTATCCCATATTTGAAAGCTAGCGTTTTTAAGCCGGAGATGTGATCATGATGTTCATGAGTGATGAGAATCGCATCAATTTCTTCGATGCGAGTTCCGATTTCACGTAATTTGTGATCAATCATTTTAGCAGAAATGCCGGCATCGATCAAAATTTTGGCTTGATCTGTGCCCACGAAAATCGAATTTCCTTTAGATCCGGATGCGAGGGGGCAGAAACCTTTCATGGGGCTATTTTTTACCACACTTCGCTAATCAAAGTCATGGAAAAGATCGTCTTCATTATTTTTTATTCTCGGATGTAAAATTTTTCGCGCACGCGCTCCGTCTTGCGGACCTACCACTCCTCTTGCTTCAAGCTGATCGATGAGAGAGGCGGCTCTCGCGTATCCAATTTTTAATTTTCTTTGCAGGAAAGTTGTGGATGCATTACCGGTGGAAAGAACCGTTTCTTTCGCTTGTTCGTACAATTCATCAACCGGATCATCTTCGGATAGCTCCGGCGCATCGTACCCTTCAAAAGAGCTGATCAAGTAATTAGTGGGACATTGATCTTCACAGGCTTTGATGACGGCGTTGATGTCTTCATCTCGAATATAGGCCCCTTGGGCACGTATGAGATGGGATGATCCGGGAGGAAGAAATAGCATATCGCCATTTCCAAGTAAGCTTTCTGCACCAGTATCGTCTAAAATAATCTGGCTGTTTACACGGCTTGCCACTTTAAAGGCGATGCGGGTGGGAAAGTTGGCTTTAATTAAGCCGGTGATCACTTCGCGTGACGGCCTTTGCGTCGCAAGGATTAAGTGAATACCGACAGCTCGTGCCATTTGAGCGATTCTTGCGATAGGCGTTTCTATATCGCTTGAGGAAACCATCATGAGATCGGCAAGCTCGTCAATAATCCCGACAAAATAGGGCATTGTTTGAGGAATCTCTATATCCAGGCTTTTTTCTAAAGTTTCATTTGGCTTTCTTGTGTTGAAACCTTCAATGTTACGAATTCCAAGGAGTTTTAAAATCTCATAGCGCTTCTCCATCTCCTTCACAAGCCAGTTGAGCGCTTGGCAAGCCTCTTTAGGCTCGGTGATAACGGGAGCTAACATATGCGGAAGTTTCGAGTAGGGAGTCAGTTCAACTTTTTTCGGATCTACCATTAAGAGACGAATTTGATCAGGCCTTGCGTTCATTACTATCGACATCACAATCGTATTAATGCAAACCGATTTACCGGAACCGGTAGCCCCTGCAATGATACAATGAGGCATTTTGGTAAGGTCGCTCATGACATTATCTCCATTGACAGCCTTGCCAAGCAAAATGGGGATTTTAAATTTTTGCGATCCTTGCTGATAGCTTTGAAGAAGCTCTCTAAAGCTTACTTCTTGCGGTTGAGGATTGGGCACTTCAATGCCGACTGCGGCTTTTCCGGGGATAGGAGCGATAATACGAATAGTCTTCGCTTCCATATTAAGTGCGATATCATCTTCAAGCGTCTTAATCTTTTGTACCTTGACTCCAACCGCCGGATGAACTTCAAAGGAAGTGATAGTAGGTCCGCAATTAATTTGTCCCACTTTAGCTTCGATGCCAAAGCTTGTCATGGTCTCTTCTAAAACGGAGGCTTGACGCGTTAAATCTTTTTTCAGAGTGCTTTGATCAAATTTTTTGGGCATCGTCAAAAGTTGAGCGGAGGGCAGCTCATAGTTATTGAGTAAAGAGGTAGGGAGATGAATTTTTTCCTCTTTAGGAGAGGAGGGCTCTTTCGCTTTCTTAGGCGGTTTTTCGATGGGAGGTTTTTCAATGACCTCCTCTTCCTTAGGTAATTTAGGAAGGCGGAGCTTGATCTCTTTTTTAGGCTCGATCGGCGCATCGGGAAGCTTTATAATCGTCTCGAAAACAGGCTCTTCCTCTTTTTTAAATTGCGGCCATGCTAGGACACTCTTAAGCGCATGATAGATTGCGAGCGGAGATATTTTGAAAAGGAGCATGACGCCTGCGCTAAAAATGGAGAA
>CAYWQX010000030.1:0-27050 GCA_964460985.1 uncultured bacterium | reverse complement strand
CAACAAAAGCAATTTTGAAAACTCAAATATTTTAATGGAATTTATATTAACTGAAGCGAGTAAGTGTATTAGACATTGTATAGACTCTGAAGATTCGAAAAATTTTCAAATGATAAAAAATACTTTCGCTTATATTACACAAAACGGTCCCAACTATCCTCAATCCTTGCCCATATGTGCTCAAAAATTGAGAACCGCGTCACGAACGTTAGCCAAGCAACATGCTCTTGGTATTCTTGCATGGACTCTTTCAAAAGAAAGACAGAATTATGAGATTTATTTTTTCGAATTTTTAGCAATGATGCCAAAAAAAATTTCATCTCTTTGGAATGTCTTTGAAGAAATTGTTCTAAGAGATGATGAAGAAAAATTTATTTGGACAAGTACAGGGATGTGGATGGAAGGAAGTGGTACGTGGAGTGGGAGCCTTTATGAAGGTGGGTATTTCAAGACCATTATTATTTTGATTTTTTTTATTGACCCTCTTGTTTCTGAAGATTTTCGTTTTCCTGTGAAAATACTTCCAGATCTTCTAGTTATTACTAGAGAACTGGAACGAAATTACCCCTCTAAAATTTTTAAAAATGACGAAACCAAGATCAATGAATTTCAGTCATTCCTTCTGAAGTTTAGAGGCGTTATAGAGAGCCAGTCCCAATCATATGCAAATTTCTCTCACTAATTTTTCATGGGGCAAATTTGGGGCACTGGCGTGCAAAAAAGTGCGATAAATGACAATAGTTCGCAGTAGCTCGAAAGGCCAGCTTTCCGCTATGATTTCGGGGAGTTAGCTGCTGGGAAGTGGCGCGAGTACTGCGGACTCATAACCCGTCGGTCGCCAGTTCAAGTCCATGTTGCCCCACTTTTCAAAAACCAATTCATGAATAACCAAAGATAAGTTCGACAACAAGCCATTCATGGGCAATGCGACTCAAGGTGAATCCTAAGCATATTCGGATTCAAGCAATGACCAATAAATGGGGCTCGTGCTCTACGACCGGAACAATCACCCTCGCGGCAGATCTAGCAAAACAAAGTCCTGAGTTCCAAAAACTCGTCATCATCCATGAGCTCTTACATCTGCGCCTTCCCAACCATGGGAGGTTATTTAAGGCTCTTATGACAGCGTATGTGCCTGGCTGGCGTAAATTTGATGCGATACAATGCCAAGGTGTCAAGTCCTGCAGTGGCACAGCAAAACAAAAATAGTGAGATAAGTAATGGACAATTTTCTAATAGTGACCTTCTCTCAAATTTTGGGTAAAAAAGAATCCTTGGGAACTAGACGACTTTTTGAGCATCTGGATGCTCAACTGCAATATAAAAATAGACGACAAGCTATAAATCTTCTGGCTCAAATTGCTATCCGTTTACATAAACTTCTGACGGAAAAGAATATGAGCCTATACGATGCAGATAGAGAGTTGCTTCTTACTCCAGGCTATAGTCAAGGGCCTGTCTTGCAAAGGATTTTAGAATTAAAGAAGGAGAACTCCCGGCTTGTCTTGTTTAATAAGCAAGCGTTCAAGCTGATTTACCATTTGCTGCTTCTCGATATCGATTATGGTGATCGAGAGTTAGATACTCTTCCTCCTGCAGAACCGTATGACGCATTTAGCCCCGTTGGAATTTTTCTTATAGCAAATGAGACCTTGCTTGATTTGCAGAAAAATCGTCACGGAACAGCGGAAGAGTCCATTGATATTCGTGATTTTTACTCTCGATGTTTGGTTGATCCAGCAGGAGCGGCGGGTAGATCGGGACTTTTCTATGATAAAACCTATTTTAACCAAGAATTGCACAAGCGATTAGGGGTATCCGTTCAAGATGTAAGATTGATTACTTTCAATCATTTTGTGCATGTACTGAGCAAAGATCCGGCTGTTTTTGAGCTTACGGCATCCTTCAAATTACCAACTGAAATGCGCCCTGCTCTTGAAGCAATTTCGTCTTTGCTAACGACACGTTACAAAAGTCAAAAAATAAAGTTTTCAGAGTTAATTAAAGAGCTAGATTTGGACCTTTCTCTGGAGAAAAAAATTAGGGGTAAGCCTTTGCTTGAAGTTGACGGCGCCTCTTATTGTTTATGTCCAGAATTACTCAGCAGTCCCTTGGCTGATCTTCCTTATCATTTGATCTGGAGCGATATGAAGTCAAAGGGAGAGAAGGACAATATAAATGTGTTGAGAGATGAAAGGGGTCAGGCATTTCAGGAATATATTACAGCTTTGTCAGAACGAGTTTTAGGCAAAGATATTTGTCATCGGCCATATCTTAAAAAGAATGGAGAATTTGGAGATCAGCTTATTGATCTAGCGCCTCAAGAAAAGTTGATCATAGAGTGGAAAGTGGCTGAACCTCTAGATTTAGCAAAGGGAGGCAATATAAAAGAAATCATTAAGCGGTTTCTCTTGCCTCCTAAAAGAAAAGGTGACGGAAGAGAGCATCCAGGACCATTGCAAGTTATGAAGGCAGCCATGGATTATCGACAGAAGCATGCTTACAAGGGACGGATACATACAGCGGTTGGTTATTATGGGTGGTTCCCTGAACTAGACGTTTTTGATGATGCCTACGGTAGCGAGATCAAAACAGCAGAGGCTTGCCTTGAATACGAAAAAGATCAAATGAATACCCCAATGATTCTTTGGAACGCTTTTACCTGGGAATTGATGCTGAGTGCAGTTAAACAATCGGCATCACCAGATAGGTCTGCTCCTACTATTTTAAGCGAGATGTTAGAGCAGCTTAAGCCCTATGCAAATCAACCATCCAAATCTTCTCAGGTAATCGAAGACTACTTTAGAAAAAAAGGACTGAATTTTTCTGTAGCGCCTCTTTTTTCGAATGAGATTCACAAACTAGCAGAAGAATGCGAATCTAAGCTAGCTGCTGGGTCAAAAACTTGAATTGAAGCCAAGAATTAGAAGCAGAATCGGGAACAAGCTAATTAGGGTAGCAATAGGCCTGTTCCCGATTCTAATGTATATCAATAAAAGGACGCAAACTTGTTTCTTTTCATTATTTAAAAATGTAATTACGGACGTATTCCCAATTTTTCAATCTTCACCGAAATCTCAGGCTTACCATAACCTATACGTCCTGCAATAAATGGAAGCTTTATGCAAGTTGTAATTTCAATTTCACGTACCATAAATGTGGTTGCATTAGCTATAGGAAGCTGATAAAACCGCGAAACAAGCAAGTATTTGTGGTTGTCAGCATTTTCTATACTTATGCCTTCACGTATAGGTTTGCGATAGATCTTATCCACCTTTTGTTCTCGCAAATATTCATCCGCGAGGGCAAATGCAAACCGTTTATAAGTTGGCCATGGGTTGATTACTAGGTATTTATTCGAAAGTAAGGTGGAATAAATTATCTCCCCTAATACTTGGTTGTCAGGCAATTCAAGCGGTAAGTCTTGAAGCTGCTTACGACGTTCATCAATGGGTTCTGAAGGAGCAAGCACAATGATGTTAGCTTGTGGCAAGTTGCTAATTGGAGCAATGGTGTCAGCAAGTAGGGCAGCATTCGATTTATAGCCGAAAAAAGCTGCTACAAGCTCGTGAGCGTGTGAAGCTTTCAATTTAATGCTGTAATTGTTGTTGATAAAAGTACGCAGATCATCTGCGCAAAGCTTTACGATGTGTTTCATGGAACCTCTTTTAAACTGCTGGTCTTGAGTAGTTGTCGTGGCGTTTAAACACAACCAAGCCAGCGGTTAATAAAGGTCAACACAAGCTGGTTATATGATAATTATCGTCTTTTCGGTCGCTCACAACCGAGGCATTCAATTCCTGAAAAGAGAGTACCTCATGAAAATGAAATCATCAAGCTCTAAATTTTTATTTCCTGAAATTCACCAACATCATGAAGAATGCAGAATTCAATCTCTCAAATGTAACCGAAGTACCCAAATAATATTTTTGGGTGCCGCTGTTACAGATAGTCTAAATCAGGCTTGAAATAAAAGGTTGTATGATTTGTGCGAAATTAAGTTTGCGAAGCCTACCAGAGGGGTCCTGAGCTTCTAATTTCGTCCAATCGTTCGGTGTGACGTTTTCTAACCAGTCCCCTAGATTTTTCTGAAAAGTTTTAAACCATTTTGGATGCTGTTTTGCTAGGTTTTTGAGTTCATTTAAAGCATGCTCAGAAAACGCACACAACTGGGAGAGACGGGATTGGCTACGAGGTTGACCTTTATAGCCAGTTTATGAAGTAAGATAGCTGCGTTAGTAAGTGTGCTTACAACGGGTATGCAGTCGCAAACCATATCTACTTTAGCGATCAATTTAATATTGTCCATAGCAAATATTATTGATGTAATTTGTTAAGATTTCATTAATTAAATGAATGATTAAAAAATTATGTGATATTATTTTAGGTATGGGCGCAAAAATATATACCATTCATGACTTTAATCGAGTGGGTGCTTCATCAAAACCTACCCCCAAACCCAACCCTCATAACCGTGTTGTAACGCTTAAAGACTATGGTTTAATCGATCGATGGGAAACTAAGTGGGACCTTAAACAAGGAAGGAATTATTTTAGCAAAACCCATAAAAAGATCGACGGTATTTGCTTAAAAGATTTCCAACCTATCAACTCTTGGAGACTAGATTACGAAGGTGAAAAATGGGATAAAAAAGAGCCCAAATTTATAGTGGACTTATCTACCAAGAGGCGCTACTTCAATGAATCCACAGAAATTGTCCAGTTCAAATGCGCTCTTCTTATTCTTGGATCTTTGTTTATTCAGCCTTTCACATTAATCACGAATTTGGCCTACCGGATTTTAAAAATATTCTCCCTATCCCATTTTTGGATGTTGCATGAAAGCGAAGCCAAATATAGTTTCAGCTTACGTGCCAAAGAACTCGGTTTTGATGCCTTAAGAGTTCTCGCAACTCCTTTTGGCTTATTAGCTCTTCCTTCATGCGCTGTTTTTGGCCTAATCAGTCCTAACGATGGAAGAAAACTTTACGCAACACTAGAACGAGCCCTTTATAACGGATTTACTCTAGCCCCCTGTTTTCAGCCCGAAGCGACTTCACACGCCTTCGGCGGCGACATCAACCAAAAAAACGCGTTCTAAAAACAAAGAGTATAAAAAAATTCTAAGTTCTAACCGATGTTTTAGCGTCTTGACTTATTGATAATACTTTGGCAAGTGTCCATTCGCTTTCAGGCGTTACTATTTCAAGATGATCGGTGATGATACGAGCCTTTCCTGGCCATTTATCCATAGGTATTTCTGCAAGTTGTTTTAGAGCAAATAAAACCCCGTGGATACTAACTTCTTCGAACCTTCACGCTTAGCCATGCAGGGAGCAAGAATTTTATTTACGCTCATGTCTAATAAAGTCTCTCGCCTTTGCTGGATTGTCCCCATTTTCCTCTTTGCTTTAGTACTGCTAATGCATAAGATGTTAGAATCCAAGTAATGCTTGGCACAAATTTGGCTCAGTGTTGATACTGGCTAATTTATTGTATGGTTACTATCAAAACAAATCGTCTAATCCTTCGCCAGTGGCAAGATTCCGATCTAGCCCAATTTGCCGCTTTAAATGCTGATCCTAGGGTTAGGGAGTTTTTTCCTGGCCTTCTGAGCCGTGAAGAGAGTGACCGTGACGTCAAACGTGCCTCCGATCGTATTGCGAGGTGTGGATGGGGATTTTGGGCAGTTTCCTTGATTGAAACGGGTGAATTCATTGGTTTCATTGGCTTAGAAGACATCTATTTTCAAGCGCATTTCACTCCAGCTGTTGAAATAGGCTGGAGGCTCGCTTTTGATTATTGGGGAAAAGGTTATGCAACGGAGGGTGCAAAGGCTGCTCTAAAATATGGATTTGAAACTCTTCGTCTAGATCAAATCGTATCATTCACCACGGTGAGTAATAGGCGCTCTAGGCATGTTATGGAAAAAATTGGGATGCATCACAATACACAGGACGATTTCGATCATCCTAAATTGGCCGAAGGACATCCTTTAAGAAAGCATGTCCTTTACCGAATGAGTTCACATGACTGGTTTGGCCTCACTCAGCAAAAATACGTATATAAGCCATACAGCATCACATTCCCCCACCTTTTTCAAAAAGAGAAGGAGCGAATATCTCCCTTTCTTACAAATACAATAGCCATCGAGCATGTAGGCAGCACTGCAGTTCCAAATCTAGGAGGGAAAGGAATCATTGACATCGCGATTTCTGTTCCTAAAGAAGAAATGGAAAATACACTTAATATCCTCCGGAAACTTGGATACCAATACAGACCCGCTTTTAGTACTCCTGAGCGTTTTTATTTTATCGCTTATTTGCCAGATTTAGAAGAAGGGACCAGACGATACCATATTCATTTAACCTACCCTTCTAGTAAAGAATGGAATGAGCTAATTGGATTTAGGGACTATCTCAGGACTCATCCTGAAGCTGTAGAAGAATATGCAGCTCTCAAGCAAAATGCCTCCAATAGAGCCAATCACGATGGAAAAGAGTACCGTAAAATAAAAGAGCCTATGTTTCAAAAAATTAATGCATTAATCAAAAGGGCAAGTGGAAAATAAATCTTCACAAATTATTTATTTAAACGGACCATCCAGCAGTGGAAAAACAACTCTTGCGAAAGCATTGCAACATTCCTTTGAAACGCTGTTTTTGCTTGTAGGGATTGATAAAATCATTAGTTGGATGCCCGAAAAAGTGAATGATTGGACAGGGGGTGAGGCCTCACTTGGATTTAGTTGGAAGAAAGGCAAAGACTCCTCAGGAAAAATTATTCACGAACTCCAAACGGGACCCTATGCCAAGCAAATAGCAAAAACGTTTCAGGAAATCGTCCTTTTGTTGGCCCAAAAAGGGCACTCTATCATTATCGATGATGTGTCTTTTGGCAAACAGCAGATTGATGAGTGGAAGAACCTTTTAAAGGATTTTCACGTTTTATGGATAGGGGTTAATGCTCCCCTTGATGTCTTAGAACAGAGAGAAAAAGAGCGTGGGAATAGAATGGCAGGGTCGGCCCGAGCCCAATATCATAAAGTACATGCGGATGCCAGTTATGATCTAGTAATTGATACGCATCACGCCTCTATCTCTGACAATGTAAAAAAAATAGAGTCGCTAGTCAAAATCTCTGAAACTCGTGCGAAAAGAACTCTGATACGTCCTCTCACTAAAGCGGATATTCCCAAAATAGTCGCTCGATATTCTTTCCCTTGGTCTACTCCAGAAAAAACTGAAGTTCTTTGGGATTTATATTACCATGAACAACAAAATGGGATTCGAACTGTGGCTGTGATTGAGGAAAATCATGAAATCCTGGGCTATGGTAGCTTGCTGAGAAAACCGGAGTGCCCTTTTTTTGCACAGAAGAGTATTCCAGAGATCAACGCAATTTGGATCGATGAAAATCATAGAAAAAAAGGCTTGGGAACATCCTTGATCAAGTGGCTTGAAAAGCTTGCCAGCCAAGAAGGATATCAGCAAATAGGAATTGGAGTCGAGCTATACAAAGATTACGGTCCTGCACAGAAACTATATTTTGAGTTGGGTTACTCACCTGAGGGCAACGGTATTACCTACAAGGGAGAATCAACTACTCCAGGGCAATCCTATCCACTGGATGATGATCTTATCTTGTGGTTGATAAAGTCATTACCAACAGACATTAAAGCTCTCGGTTAGTATCCAAAACGTGATTAAAGAGATCAATCAAATTCTCTCCAGATTAGACAACAACCATGTCTTTAAATGATGTGCGGTGAATTTTAGGTCGTAAATAAGGCTCTCCCTTAGTGTGGACAACAATAGCATAAAGCAATCCTTTTTCGGCTAAAGCTATGGCCTCCTTTTTGGTGATCCATAAACTGCCATTCGAATTACCAACTAAAAACTCGAAGATGACGTTTCGTTTGCTCATGCGTACGCCCTGCACCTGTTTAATTTCTGTAAATTCTTCACGTCCCTCTCTCCATCCCTCATGCTTTTTCATTGCATCCAATAGTTTTTCAAATTCTTCATCATTCAGTGAGCGAATCGTACGATCCATATCGAACTTCGTGAAAAATTTGATTGCCTTTCTATAGTTGATTACCTCTTCAGTATCAGGTTCTCCTTTCGCCACCCCTGTATATTTTCTCACAAACTCGTTGAGCGTAGAATCAATGTACATTGTACCTTCTTTTAACCGTGCTGCTTGGGCTTTTCGACCCGTTTCAAAGTCAGGGTATACAGCAAATTTAAGATCCAATTTTTTTTTATTCGGTATTTTTCCAGCTGAGCCAATAGCCCCTTTGCCCCTTGAAAAATCACCCATGGCATGATTCCCCGGGTTGTTATTTCTCCAGGAACGCGTACTTGCTTCGTTGACAGGCTGCTCAGGATAGGCTTTCCAAAAACGAGTCAATTTATTACCGTCTTCATCGTAGTAAATAACGGAATTCTCCGAGCCTTCTTCAGCTTTAATCCATTTTTTGCGTGTCTTCATAAATTTCCTTAGCTTCTAGTGTTGCTGGAGTGTGAATGTGCGAAATTAATGTTCCTAGATAACCTTGGACAACAACTTGCTTGTTCAAGAATTCTTGGGGACTCTCTTCATTCTGAGTAGGGATAATTTGAACCCATCCCTCTTCATCAGGGTGATATAGATCTTTTGTAAGATAATTGGAGTCAATTAACCGTTTCACTTCTGTTTGAGATATCTCTAATACCCATCGTGTTTCAGGGTAATCACCATTTTCAATGCTTTCATAGTTGGGGACCCCAGGGAACGTATAGCGAATTAATTTGCCTCGTAAAGCAACGTAAGGTAATGGGGTAGTGCGGTTATCATCTACTGGATAGACGTAGCTTGTAGAATAGCGAATTGCTTCTTTATCCATACTAAGCGCGCTCATAGGTGTAGGAGTAAGAAATGCTAAAGCAATTAATGGTACAAAAGCAAAATTCATAAGCATAATTAGAGGTGTGATCAAGGTTAGAGACGTTAAGGAGCATGATAGCCCAAACTTTTGGAAGGATCAATGCATTTGCTGAAATCTGGACCAGCTATGGAGCACTTATCTACCAAAAAAGACCATAAAGGGCGCATGAAAGCGACGGATAAAATTAGCTTTAAGTGCTATTCTCTGAGCTGTTAGATGTTGCTAATGATTGTGATTTATAGAACGACACTCACATAGGTTACATATAATCTAAGCGCATGTGAAAAAGTCATACCTTGTGGGGTTTGCACGGACTCATAACCCGTCGGTACCTGGTTCAAGTCCAGTTTGCCCCATCTCTTAAAAACATTTGTGAGAACAAATCAAATTTATTTTTGCACTTAAAAATATTTGATAAATGAAGATGCAAATATTCGATGCCTGCCGAACCTTGGACTTCCCTGCACGTGCTTTTAAAAGCCCATCTAAATACCCAATAGCCAATTCTTGTAAATAAAAGATGCCGATTATAGCATTAACGTATGAAGGCTTATTTTACTTATTTTAGAATCCTTTATCTTATACTGGCTTTTTTTATCGGAGCGCTCTACACACTATTATTTTTAAAAAAGCCTCTTGATGGGATGATTGTCCTTTTCTTTTCTTTAGTATATGCTTGGGGGTGTTTTTCGATTTTTTCGTATTTTAGCTCTCTTTTTCTAAAAAGCGTCTTTAAAAATACAAATCAAGATACTTATGTTGTTAACACTTTTCTTCCTGCAAACATCTTATTTACACTTCTACTATATATAACTATTGCAACCTCTTTAAACGATTATATGGATCCAAGAGGCGAGCGCTCTTTGATGTGGTTGTCGATCATTATATTGCCTTTTTTTACCTCGCTTATCGGAGGTATTTTAAGCGCATGCCTTATTCTTATAAAAGGATGGGACAGTCGAAAAATAATCGTCTATGAAACGATCGGCTCTTGTTTTGCCGTTCTATTATTTTTTATCTATTTGATAGCAAGTAAATGAACTCGAATTAAATGAATTTATAATAATAAATAAATTACTTTAGATAGTTTTTATATTTTTCATGATTTAAAATTCTTTAAATTTTTATAGGAAATTTGTGAAAAATAAACTTTTATTGATATTACAGCTCTTTGCAACTCTCTCTTTAAGTGCTTTTGAGATTTTCGATTATTCGGATGTTGGCACGCTTGAAACTAAAGAGAGTGGGCCCATTGCTATCAATACTCAGGGTATGATTTTAGGCTGGTATAATGTAGATGGCTCTTCTAACGGTAAACAATATTTCGTAAGAGACGAAAACGGATCGTATTATCTTTTGCCGGCAAAAGATGACTCAAACAATGTCCTGAACTGGAAATTCTTAACCGACGATAATAAAGCATATGCGATTTATAGCACTATAGTTTACGTGTGGGATAAGAATAGCGGATTTACAAGATTAGCCTCTCTCTCAACTAGTGATATTGTTACCATTAAAAAAGACGGGAAAATACTTCTTAGATATACGAACAACACTATTCGCGGTAAAAATTACATGTTTCCAACCATATGGCAACATAATTCAGAAAAAAAATTACCCGGTCTTGTCGGAGACCTAGGCATTGAGTCGGAAGAGTCTTATGGACTGGATATGAATAATGCTGGCACCGTTGTGGGCACCTCCAAAGTTTCTTTAGTAGAGAAGAATGAAATTCACAAAAGAGTATTTGCTGTAAAATGGGTTAACAATAAAGTTGTTGATTTGCATAACACCTTTTTTCAAAAAATGGTCACTAGTAATGCAACTCTTATCAATGATCTAGACGATGTGTATATCAGCGACGGATACCTTATTTCTAGTTCAGGTCAAGTGAGAACAATGCCGAAGGATGTTAAAGCCGTAAGCGGTCCGTACTTTTACAATGATACCGCCGTATATACCTTTAATAACCTCTATCTTACCACCGAACAAATTACCCAGGCTTTAATGAAGGATACAACTACGAACTGGACAAAAGCGTTGAGAATTGTGTCTGTTAATGCGAAAGGACATATTTTAGCGGAAGGCGAAACGGTTTTTGGAGAGAAACATATCTTATTAGTTACACCAAAGAAATAACTTCTCTATAGGAGGCGGCCAAAGCTGTCTCCTATTCGTCAACCTCTATTTCGAGCCATAAGAATGATCCATCAATGTCACCAAGAAAATTTTGACCTTATTTTTGTGCTTCTGCTTTTTATAGGGGGGCTAGTGGGTTATTTTGTAGGGGTCTACAGCAAACGGAGAGGTAATATTACCTTTGAAAATACGGGAGAGGCTTTAGTGAGGAATTTGCTAAAGGGGTATTGTCAAGGTAAGGAGGCTCATCTTTTAAATGGTGTGACATTACGGTTGACAGATGGCTCTACAACTCAAATTGATCATATTTTGATCAGTACAAAGGGTATATTTGTGATCGAAACCAAGCACTACAAAGGGTGGATTTTTGCTAACCCTCAGCAAAAAGAGTGGACGCAAGTCCTCTTAAGAAATCGCTATAAGTTTCAAAATCCGATACGGCAAAATTATAAACATGTCAAAGAGGTTCAACGAGTACTTGAATTCATAGAGCCTCGATTTATTCATAACATCGTCGTTTTTACAGGGGAGTCGATATTCAAAACTCCCTCCATCAATCATGTGTGCAAAATAGAAGAATTAATCCCTACACTTGAGAAATATTCAGAGAGTGTTTTGAGTATTAATCGCGTCTATTTTTGTGTTGGTCGTTTAGAGTACTTGCGATTGGAGTTATCACGAAAAACGGATATTGAACATCAAATGTATTTAAATCGAAAGTACGGTTGATAACGAAGTGCGTCAAAAACATCAGTTAAGAACAGTATTTCATAGTGTAAATGCTGTTTTAGTTTTACGTTGAAAAAATCCAAGCTTTAAAAGGGTATGTCTACAAAATAGAGACGATCAGCTTGATCAACATGTAAAAGGGTTGTGCCTCGACCACTTTCCAAAGAACCCATTAATGTGATAGTAGCTGAAGAGACTTTCCATATTTTTTGTGTTAGTTGATCCCAGGTCCAAAGTTCTCCAGAATCATTATTAATGATATATTTTTCATAGTAGAGAAACTTATGTGGACTATAGGTGACTTCTTGGCTATCGAGGGTGATAAAAACAGGCGACTTAATTGATTCCATATCATTAAAGAGGATGACCTGTCTATTGTGACAAATATTGCCAAAGGAAGCTTTTTTCAAGTTGAGCGGGATGCATTTTTCAACATCAGAAACAACCTCATGATCGAATTTTAAAGTTCTTACCTTGAATAAGCACCTATCTATGTTAGCAGGGTCTTTTTCGATGGAGTACAACTTATCACCTTGGGCTTCCGCTGCCATACAACCATCGATGGTAATGTTATCCCCTGTAGGTCCAAACAAATCCAGTCTATCCTTAAAGTCATATTGATATCCGCAATGAGTAGATAAAGGATGTAACGATCCAGCAGGGGTTTTAACTTCAAAAGATGAAATCCATCGTTTATCGATGATTCTTCCACCCTTTAGAATTTGATCTTGGTCTTTATACACGACCTGATAAACAAACCCTTTTGGACTGATGTGAAGACAATCATAACTATTTGTAGAAGCTTCAGGCAATTCAAGAGTGGAGTCAAATGCACCTGTTTCAGGATGAATAAAATGTAGGGTTTTTTCCCCTTTAAAATGAAGAGAAATCAATTCTCCTACTTTATTTAAGGAGTAGCCTGCAGGATCCATTCCCGGGAAGCCAAATGTCATGTCACCTGCCGCTGTATTTAAAGAAGGGTCTTCTGAAGGATGGGGGGTTAAAGGAATTCCCCAAACCAATTTTTCCGTTTTCATATCGTACGCAAGAAGGTGCGGCGGGACCCCCATACCTCCAAAGGTTGTGCGTGTATCATAGACTCCCATCATAAGAGACCCATGCACAAACACTTTTCTCATAGCATTGAATTGCAAGCGCTTTGTAAATTCGGGGTCTTTATAAAAAGATTTATGATTACGAAATTCAACAAAGGGGCGACCGAAAATAATCTCAATATGAGAGGAGTTCAAATTTGGCAAGAGTTCAATTAAAGCGTAAAAGTGTGGAATGGCTTCTCTAAGAGACCGAGCTTTGAGAGCGGCTAAAAAGTGTTTCCCAACGGCCGATGTTTTGGTGTCTTGACTCATTGATAATACTTTGGCAACTGCCCATTTGCTTTCAGGGGTCACTGTTTCAAGAAGATCGGTGATGATATGAGCCTTTCCTGGCCAGTTATCCATTGGTATTTTTGCTAATTGATTGACAGTAAAGTTCAGGAAAATTGAGCAAGATGTTGGATCTAAAAACTCTTGATAGAGGAATGGATCTAGACGAGTGCTTCGAAAACGTAATATCTCTACGAAATTTGCTGTGTTTTTGAGGGATCTAGAGCCAGCCATACATTCAGATAGAACTTTAGCGACAGATGTCTCGTTAAAAGAGCCCTTTCCCGGTATTTGATAATCGCACCCTGCAGCGTGCTTGATAAGCCATAGCAAATAATAGCCAGCTTTATTGTTGTTGTCTTGGACGTAAGCTCTTTTGAGGGCGTAGCAAGCATGGGCCATCTCACTTGCTTGCAAACGTTCAAAAGGCCTCCCAAAACGTTCATTTAGTTCGCTTTCGCTCAGCCAATGACCTTCTAACATCATGAAATGGAACAAAATTGATCCGTAATCTTCTAAAGATCTTTTAAGGGCAAGTTCTGTAAGAGAGATTTCTAAAAGCGAAAAAGGAAAACCTGTTTGGCAGGCTACTCTGAAAGCATAAGAATTATCTGTAACAAATTTTTTTATTTTAGTGGTAGTTCCACTTAACGATTCTGTTTCTGCAGAAGTCACACGATTGGCAGTTAGGAGGGGGGAGTCGGATTTTGCTGCGTCTGAAGCTATTTGAGCAAATAATTTCATCCCAGCTGACAAGTCATCTTCGTTTGTAAGCAAGGGCTGTTTATAGGAACTCCATTCTTCAGCCAGAGTCTCTTTGACTAGCCTTAAAAAATTGGTATCACCGATAACAGCCATGAAAGATCCCCATCCGATTTAATGTGAGTGTTTTAAAAAGAAATAATATATATATTAATTCAAAAAATCAAGTTAATTGTGTTATAAAATTTAAATTTTATCGATATTGCTGTGTTTTATAAAGGGGGGATTGATTTAATAGCATTGTTCCAAGAATAATGCTTCGTGACTAAATAGAGCCTCACTTCGTAGAGTCTTAAAGAGACTCTGATTTTCTAAAGAATTTTTATGGAACAAGATAAACTAAAACGCGTTGCAGTCATCGGTCTTCCAGGCAGCGGAAAATCCACGTTCGCGATCAAGCTCGGGAAAAGACTGGGTATTCCTGTTCATCATCTAGATAAGCATATGTTTGATGGAAGAACAAAAAGGAATAAGGAAGAGTTTCTATCGATTAAAAAAGCTCTTGTGAAGGAAGAGGCTTGGGTGATTGAGGGGTGCTCTCTTTCCACATTGGAAATGCGATTTGCAAGGGCAGATACGATCATTTATTTTCGTTTACCGCGCAGCTTATGCATCTGGAGAGTGATAAAGAGGTTATTCACTTTTGATAATACAATCGCCGATACAGGGTGTCTAAATGGAATCAATTGGACGCTTGTAAAATACATCTGGAACTTTGATCGAAATACAAGGGACCGCTTACAAGAGCTGAGAGAGCGCTATCCTAAGGTAGAGTTTATCGTTTTCCATAAGGCCCAAGATCCAGATAAGTTTTTACAGAGATTAGATGCAATCCCAAGTTTGCGAAGTATCTGTTAGTAAAATTTATTGTGAGGGAATTAAAACATGTTCAGTGTGTCAAGTGATCCGACAGTAAGCATTTCTGCGGTCAAAAAAACATCAATAGAAGAACGAATCTCGTTTGTTAATCTTTCTGTTGAGCACTTAGATTATTTTTATGTTTGGGCAAGCGATCCTTTTGTTGCTAAAAATATGACATGGGAACCTTATTCTTCTCGTGAGGAAGCAGAAAGATTTCTTAGAGAGGTTGCAGAAAATCATCCGTGGTTTAAGGCTATTTGTTTAGATGGCGCTCCGGTTGGTTCTATAACGATAACTCAAGGCAAAGGTAATTTTTCTTGCAAAGCCGAAATCGGATATGTACTTGCAAGGCCTTACTGGGGGCAAGGCATTGCCACTGTAGCTGTAAAAAAGGCCATTCAGGAAGCTCTTGGAACTTTAACGATTTCAAGAATTGAAGCCCTGGTTGACCCGGATAACATCGCATCACAAAAAGTTTTGGTTAAGGCAGGCATGAGGTGCGAGGGCCTTTTAAAAAATTATCTATTATTTAAAGGGTTTGTGAGGGATCGGTACATTTATTCTTTCACAAAATAAAGAAATAGTTTAAAATGTAGGTATCTTTCTATTTACTTCAATCTTTCTAGTCTTAGTCAGCTGTTTTCAATAACGTCTTTTATCATCTTTAGTTAGTTTCCATCCTAGTGATACCCCCTTTCTGGGGATAAATTTGTTTAAAAAATGAGTGGAGGAGAAAAGTATGGGTCCCGATCCGAAGGGGATATATCCGATCAAGAATGACAAGAACCTTGTCTTTCTTAAGCCCTTTGTAAGGGCTAAAAATATCATTGTAGGTGATTATACTTATTTCGACGACCGAAGAAATGGTCCCGATAGATTCGAAGAGTATAATGTCTTATATAACTATGACGTTTCGAAAGTCAAACTGATCATCGGAAAGTTTTGCGCGATCGCAGCTGAAACTCGCTTTATCATGACCGGGGATCATAAATTGGATGCTATAAGTACCTACCCCTTCCCCATATTTGGAAAGGGTTGGGAGAGCGCCTTTAATGTTTATGACTTGCCGGTAAAAGGGGATATTGTGGTGGGGAATGATGTCTGGTTCGGCTACGGTTCGCTGATTAAAAACGGAGTCACCATAGGAAACGGAGCCATTATTGCGGCTGGAGCGGTCGTCGTAAAAGATGTGCCTGCCTATTCGGTAGTAGCTGGCAATCCCGCCAGGATTAAGAAGATGCGATTTGATGACAAAACGATAGAGCGTTTACAAAAGATTGCCTGGTGGGACTGGGACATTGAAAAAATTAACAAGAATCTCAAACTGATCTGTCAAATGGATGTCGATCAGCTAGAGTCTAAAATGAGTGAGTAACTGCTTTAATGAGAAATATTGTTAGAAGCTTTTTATTTTTTTTAGGATGCTACAGCCATCTCTCATCCAATATGTTAGAGACCGCTTTACAGGAGTGTTTTCCCGATATTGAACGATGGAGAATTTCTGCGAAATTATTGCTTGGCGGGTTCTCTAAAGATGAAAAATATATTATCTCTTTCGACGAGCAAAAATATGTTTTGAGGATTTATTCAAAAGAGGATTCAAGAGTAGAAACCCAGCTCTTTATGCAACAGCTTGCAAGCGATCTTGATATCGGACCTCGTATTTTTTACGAGGATAAGGATAAACGTTTTGTTCTTATGGAATATTTAGAAGGGGGAACGGCTACTTTCGAGCAAGTTCAGTCGAATGAGGCTCTTTATAGCGTTGCGAAGGCATTTAAAGCGCTGCACAGGTCGACAGCCCAAGCGTGGATTCAATACGACAATATTTCTCTCTATAGAAAAGTATACGATGCCTTAACGAGCAAGGCAGGCCAAAAGCCTGAATTTGATGAAGCTTTCAACATGATGGTGGATGCTTATGAAGTTTTAAATAAGCTGTCTTATGACAAGGTAAATACCCACTCGGATCTCTGTTTACGCAATTTATTCATTATCAATGGGAAAGCTAAATTTATTGATTGGGCAGATAGTAACTTCCATGAGCCGCTCTACGATTTAGCTTTATTTTCGATGTTTTCAGGCTACGATTCAATGCAAGAAGAGCTATTGCTTGAGACCTATTTGGAAAGGAAAGTAGAAAGGTTGGATTGGCAGAAATTCTATCAATCCAAGTTGATTGCTCTTTCTGCTATTATCTTCTCAGCTTTTAATTTATCTATTTCTGCAAATGAATCTCAGGTGTTTGTTGACGATCAATTAAGCTATCGTGCTGCCATGAAACAATTTGCAGACTATTCTGACAGCTCACCAACCTATTTGATGAGCCTTGCCTATGCTTTGCTTCGAGAGGGCCGTCAATTAAAAAATGCGCTACAAATGCTTAAAGGAGAGTCTTTATGACTAAACAAAAGCTGGTTGTAATTACAGGGGTGACTAAAGGTATCGGGCGTGCGCTCGCGGAAGAATTCATCCGGATGGGCTTAAGAGTCGCAGGCTGCGGTAGATCTTCTAACGCTATTGAAGAGTTAACGAAAAGATATGGTTCGGAGCTATTTTCCGTCGTAGATATCAAAGATGAGGCCTCTGTTTTAAGATGGGTAAACGAAGTCGTATCTCAAATGGGAGTTCCCGCCATTTTAATTAACAATGCGGCCTTGATTAACCATCCTCAAGTTCTTTGGAAAGTTCCCGCGGATGAATTTAGGGATATCATGGAGACAAATGTGTCAGGTACAGTCAATGTACTTCGTCATTTTATTCCAAGGATGCTGGGCCAAAAAGAGGGGATTATCGTCAATATATCCTCCGGATGGGGATTAAAGGGGATAAGTAAATTTTCGCCAGATTGTGAAGGGTGGGGAAATTTTTCTCCTTACTGCGCATCGAAATTTGCGATAGAGGGGCTTACCCAATCATTGTCGCAGGAGCTGCCTCAAGGATTTGCTGCCATTACTCTTGCTCCAGGAACGAGCAATACCGATATGCTTAGAAAAGCTGTTCCAGAAAATGCCGAAGAATACCCTTCAGCCCATGAGAGGGCTAAAAATATAGTCTCCTATCTATTAAATATTAAACTCAGTGATTCCGGAAAACATCTTTCATTGGAGTGAAGGTTTAATAGGTTAGTCGGAGCTTAATTTTTTTATTTTTTTCCATGCCATAGGAGCTAATGCGATAAGACCTAGCAAAATGAAAGCAACTTTCATTTCGAGATTAAAAATGGAGTTGATTGAAAAAGGTTCATTATTTTCTAAAATATTATCGAGACCTCCTCCGGCAAGGGTAAAAACTAGAGTGCCAGGAAAAATCCCAACCAGGGTGGTCCAAACAAAAGTGAAGAGGGAGATGCCGAAGAAAGCGGGAGCAATATTTACAAGCCAGAAAGGAAATAAAGGGACAAATCTCAAAAACAGCAAATAGCTTACGGCATTATCTTGAAATCCTTTTTCCATCTTTTTTAAAAAGGGGCCTGCTTTTTTTAGAAGAATTTCATTTAAAGCCGATCTTGCGGAGAGAAAAATCAGGGATGCTCCTAAAGTCGCTGAGAAGATGACATAGATCGTACTTAAAGGCTGAGGAAATAAATAACCTGCTAAAAGAGTTAAAAAAACTGCCCCCGGGATGGATAGCGCCACACAAATAATATAAACGGTGCAAAAGATGATGGGTACCGCAATAGGGTACATCCCCACAAACATTTTAAAACTTGTGTGGTACATTTTAAGATATTCGAAAGAAAGCATCTCATAAACTCCGGAAAAGTATAGAGATGCCATTCCGAAAAGGATTAGGAGTATAGGAACGAATTTTATGGCAGATTTCATTTCTTCCTTCTGAAAAGAGGTAAAATAGTCTCTGTAAACCATAAATCGGCGGCTTTTCTTATGGCCCTGTTATAAGTAGGATAAGGATGAATCAGCGAAGATAGTTTTCTTAAAGGGATGCCTGCGTGCATTGCTAAACTAATTTCTCCGAGTATCTCGCCAGCTCTGGGTCCTACGATGGTGCAGCCAAGAATTTTGCTGCTCCATTTTTTGGTCACAATTTGGATAAAACCTTGAGTTTTTCCCGCGGTGATGGCTCGATCAACTTGGCTAAAGGGTACGAAATAGGTTGCAATCGTATATTTCTGACTCGCCTCTTTTTCGGTAAGACCAATGCTTGCTACTTCCGGATCGGTGTAGGTGACGCGTGGGATGGGTTGGTTTTTGTTGATTTTTTTCTTGAAGGGAAAAGGGAGCAATAAAGAGGCAAGCACGCTCCGTGCTTGGTTCTCTGCCCAATGAGTAAAAAACGGCGTGCCAACTACATCCCCTACAGCCCATATGTGAGACCGGTTCGTTCTCCCATAAGCATCTACCGGGATCCCTTTGTCAGAAAAATTCACACCCGCCGCCGCTAGATTTAAGGAGGAGACATTTGGTTTTCTGCCGGTTGATACCAGAAGGGTTTCAGCCTCTATTTTTTGTCCATTTTCAAGAACAATCTGAAAAAAATTATTATGAAAATGAACCTCTTTAACAGTTGCGCCGAGGAATAAGCTCATCCCTTCCTTTTTAAACTGATTCATGACGACTTCCCTAGCTGAAGCCTCTTCTTTATTCAAAATCGTGTTGTGAGAGTGAATGAGAGATACTTTTGAGCCTAGTCTTAAAAAGGCTTGAGCAAGCTCAGAGCCAATCGGCCCTCCACCCAATACAACAAGGCTTTGAGGGATTTTTTTGAGATCGAAAATGGATTCATTGGTTAGAAAGGGCGTTTGATCAAGACCTTTAATAGGGGGGATATAAGGGGAAGAGCCTGTTGCAATCACAATTTGACTTGCTGAAATGATATGATCATCGATTTGTAAAATATTAGGTCCTTTGAAGATAGCGGTTCCTGTTAACGTCTCTAAACCGATTTTTTTTAAAGCTTCGGGCTCTTCATGATGACGAATACGAGCTACAATCTCTCTTACTCTTGAAAGAGCTTTATCGGCTTGTATGAAGGGGGAAGAGATTTCAACGCCCAGCTCATGTCCTTCCTTTATGGATGCAACCGAATGACTTGAAGCAATGAGAGATTTGCTCGGGATGCAGCCGAAGTTCGTGCAGTCTCCCCCATAATTACCCTTTTCGATAAGCAGGGTTTTCTTTCCCGCTTTTGTAGCTCCTACGGCAACAACCAATCCTCCGGCGCCGGCTCCAATCACTACAAGAGGATAGAATTTTGTTCGAGTAGTATTAGTCATTTCGGAATAAATTCTAATGCTTCAGAATTCATACAATATCGTTTACCGGTCGGTTTAGGGCCATCATCAAAAACGTGACCCAGATGGCCTTCACAGCGCCTGCATAAAACTTCCGTTCTTTTAAAAATCCACCCCTCTTCTTTCAATGTGACATTCTCAGGGCAGAGTGGCTGCCAAAAACTGGGCCAGCCCGTACCCGAATCATATTTCGCACGAGAGCTAAAAAGAGGAAGAGCGCAGCCTCTGCAAAGAAAGAGCCCTTTTTCCTTCGTATCATGATACGCATTTTTGAAGGGAGTCTCAGTCCCTCCTTCTCTTAAAACAACAAATTGCTCAGGCGTAAGCCTCTCTTGCCATTCTTTTTCGGAAAGAATCAATTTTTTCCCATCAAAACGGTATTCTGGCAAACAGGTTTCTTCAAATCCGAAAACTGAAAGGGGAGCCAAAAATAAACCTAAAAGGCAAAAAAGTTGTACCATAAGATTTTTCATTAGTATTCCTACGAAATTAAAACGAAATATTTATTTTTTAATCCCTGTTGTCAAGTATAAAGCAATTTGAGGTATACTTATGATCCACTTAGCTTTTTTTCTTTTTACTTATCTTTTCGCTTGCCAATATGCGCATTCTGAAGAAACCAAAAAGGATGAAAAGCTTGAAATAGCCACTTTTGCAAGCGGCTGTTTTTGGTGTACCCAGCATGACTTTGACGGGGTAAAGGGCGTTAAGTCAACTACAGCGGGATATACCGGAGGAACGAAAGAAAATCCTACGTACGAAGAAGTTTCAGCGGGGGGTACCGGCCATGTCGAGTCGGTTCAAGTTTCCTATGATCCAAATAGTGTGAGCTACCAACAGCTCTTAGATTTCTATTGGCTAAATGTGGACCCTACGAGAAATGATGGGCAATTCTGCGATAAAGGAAGTCAATATAGACCGGTGATTTTTTATCATAACGAAATGCAAAAAAACTTGGCCGAAAAATCTAAAAATAAATTGATAGAAAGCCAGAAGATAACCCCTATCCTGGTTGAAATTTTGCCGGCCCAAACCTTTTATCCGGCTGAAGAGTATCATCAAAACTATTCAAAAAAAAATCCGGTTCGCTACAAGTTCTATCGCTATCAGTGCGGACGTGACGCCCGTATAAAAGAAATAAGGGAAAAGTTGAAGCAAGATGTCCCTGAGTAGTTGACGAGAGAGATTTTTTTCTAATAAATTAATAATATCTTAATAAATGATTGCTACTATTTGTTTTTATTAATTTTTTAGGGTTTTATGAATCAAATCGATGCAATTTATACAACAGTAAGTAACGGGCAAGTCCACATTGCGGCAGACAAACAGTATATTGGGAGTGTAGACTCCTATAACAATTGGCTTACGCAATTTTTTGCCTGGCTAATGGGCAAATCAATTAGCGTGAATTTTGATGGGAAGCTTCGCTGCCTGAATAAGGAAAGCTACTCTATTTTGCTTACCTCTTTGACAAATAAAGTAGAGGATGTTGGCCACCATAGAATGTTTAGGCGCATGATAGTAGAGACTGCTCTTCCTCAAAACAATTTAAGAATGAGGGATGTGATCGCAAGTGATGACAGTCAAAGGCTTTTTCGTAAATTGGCCCAAGCTATTTCAAGAGGAGACACAGTCAAGGCGAAAAGGATGATTGGCAAAGGGGCGGAGCTGGATAAAATGTACTATGAGAGAGAGGGATTGGGGATATCATTTTATGAAGATACATCCGGTTTATTTTCGACGAGTCGATATGAATTCAAAGTCTTCAAAGGAACTCCCATTCTACAAGCAGCCAGAAAAGGGAATAAAGTTGTTTGCGAGATACTGAGGCAGTTTCAAGCAAATCTTGATTGTTTGGGGGATGAATATTGGTTTAAAAGAGAAATTGTAAGCGTAGAAAGAAGGCAAGAGATCGTATTAGATACTTTTGTTCGTCATAGAGGCCACCGTCGTCAAGTCACTCATCGCCCTCGAGTACAAGAGCAAACCATTGTAAACACTCAAGACTATAGATCATCTCCAGTACAAAACTACAAAATTAACTCAACTTCTCTTCAACTGGAGAGGGTTTAAAAGTATTTCCATCTAGGCTAGGATTTAAAATATCCTAGTCTATTTTTTCACTTAATATTGGACGGTTTAAAGTTAAGGCCGTTACAATATTTTCAATTGAATCCCAATGAGACTTTTTCATGAGCGAGTTGAAGGCTGGAAGCACCCAGGCGTTTGCCCCTTTTCTTTTTACAGAGGCAGGACGGAAAGAAAGGGTCCTGAAGCATTTGCCTGAGATTGACAGTTTATATAGAGCACATGCCCAAAAAAATCGGTTTCCAGGGTATGCTTATGGCCTTGTGATGGAGGGAGAGTGGCTGCATGGATCTTGCGGCGGCTTTTTAGAGCTTGAGTCCCAAAAAGCTGTCAATTTGCGATCAAAATTTCGTATGGCTTCGATGACGAAGAGCTTGACCGCGCTGGCGGTTTTAAAGCTGCGCGATGAAGAGAAACTTGATTTAGATGAACCGGCTGAAGTCTATTTTCCTTCCCTTAAAAATTGTAAGCTTACCAATGACTCTCCAAGAATCACTCTAAGAGACTTGCTGCTCCATTCGGCAGGTTTTCCGACGGATGATCCCTGGGCTGACAGGAAGTTAGCGGAGTCGGTAAAAGATCTTGCGGATTTCGTAGCGGGGGGAGTTTATTTCTCGAATCCAGCCCAAGCGACCTATGAGTACAGTAATTTAGGCTATACTCTTCTTGGAGCCGTAATCGAAAAGGTCGCAGGCCTCCCTTATCACGAATATATTTATCGTACGATATGCGAGCCTTTAGGCTTAGATTTTTACTGGGATTATACGAAAATCAATCCGGAGGAAGTAGCTAAAGGCTATAGTTTGAAAGAGGGTGTACTTGAAAAAGAGCCGCTGCTTGGAAATGGAATTTATGGAGCCATGGGAGGGGCGTGGGCGTCGATTCATTCTTTTAGTAAATACATCGCTTTTCATAGCCAAGCTTGGCCTCCCAGAGATGAGGAGGATCGAGGTCCTGTCAAAAGAAGCACCCTTCGTGAAATGCACCAGCCCTGGAAATTTATCCGGCTTGAGGAGAGGTTCAAATACTCTTCAAATGAGGAGTGCGCTCTTATGGTTGCTTGCGGATATGGTTTAAAATCCTTAAAAGACTCTTGCGGAAGATTTTTTGTCGGTCATCGAGGAGGCCTTCCCGGATATGGCAGCAATTGGTATTTTATGCCTGATTATGGACTCGGGATCGTCTCTTTGGCCAATCAAACCTACGCTGATATGACTCAACTCGATTTGAATGCTTTAACAACATTGATTCATAAAGCAGAGCTTAAACCAAGGAAGCTTATTCCTTCTTCAGCTCTTCAAAAAAAGAAAGATCAATTAATGGCTTTGTTGCCTTATTGGGAGACGATTCCAAAAGGTGTTTTTGCTGATAACTTCTTTTTGGATCGATCTTTAGAATCGGTAAAAAGAGAGACTATGAGCTCTTTTAAAGAAGCGGGCAATATTCTTTCCATTACAGAAATAGTTCCTGAAAACCAATTGAGAGGCTTTTTTCTTCTGCAGGGAGAAAAATCAGATCTACGGATTGAAATCACCCTTACGCCCGAAAATCCTCCTTTAATTCAGGAGTTTAGAATAAAGGCTCTCTCAAGGGAGAGAGCTCTTGACCAAAACGGATAGAGGAAGATTTAAAACACAATTTTCTTTTAAGCCTCTATCATTAAATGGGAACGAAGTGGTAATCGATCAATAGAGGTGTTTTTTATGAATAGAGTTGAATCATCAGGTCCCACGAATCAGTTTTTCGATAAGTCTAAAAGTTTGGGGCTATCTGCCGGAAAGGCGGCAATCGTTCTTTCCTCCTTGGTGGCTTATCGGATTATTGGGCCGGTCGCCTCCTCATACTATGGCGGAAAAGCCGCCTATCATGGTCTTCGCGTAAACTATCACTGGCGCCACTCGAGGGAAAAAGATGCTAACGGAGAGCTTATTCCCGGGACAGAATTAAATGTGTTATCGAGGGCTTTGGGAGTTAAAAATTACATGAATAGAGAGGCTCAGTTTAAACCGGAAGATATCTCACGCCTCAAGCAAGAGCTTAAAAGAATCGACAACTTAAAAGAGGCATTAGAGTCTCTCAAGTGGTGCCGGGGATTTGCAATCTGTGCATTGGTAGGACCCTTTGTGGCGTTGATGAGCGAAATGGATGAGGGAGGATCGGTTGAGATAGGGTGTTGTAATTGCGGAGATCCTTTCCACCATTCAAGTCCAGAGGAGATGGTTGAGTATCACATCAACAAATTGAAGAGAGAAAAACTCCCTAAAGAACCTGTGTAGTTCTATAAGGAGCTAAATTTTAAAATTGGCTTATGAAGTCGGGAACGCTGATGTCAAGACCCGGAAGGTGCTGGTAAAAGTAGTCGTCCGGCTTTACACTGATCATGTAGGACCAGTGGGAAAGGCCGGCAGAATTTCCAAGGGGGCTATTCATTTGCATGGTAAATACGTAGCTACCCTCTTGTTTGGTAAATGTGCCGAGCCCGGTTATGATATCTGTGGACTCTGGGGCGCCTGATACAGGATAAAAAGTCATATAGACCGCTCCGTTAGGCGTAACAGATCCTACAAAGTTTCTTTCAGAAAGAGTCGATCCGCCGATTTCGGCATAGGCGGTTCCAAAAAAATAACCTTTATCGTAGCTATTTACAATCCACACTGTCTGATCGCTGACCGCTGTATTGGTTCCATTATTAAACTGATAGGCTAACAAGGTAGAAGGGGGAACAATCCAGGTTGAATTTGTGAGCTGCTGGTTATAAATCTCCTGAATATTTTCGGGAATTTTTTGTCTTGCTGTAAGAGAAGGGCTGCTGAAAAGGATAAAACCTAATAAGAGAAGTTTTAGCGAAGCATACATAAAAACACTCCATTTTTTGACGCTATTTATTACACAAAAGGGTTCGTAAAAAGAAGTCAATTTGAATCTTATTGACTTGTAGTCCAAAAAAAATATGATCAAATAATTGTAACAATTTTTTTTTGATAAAGGTTCAGTCAAAATTCAATGAATCCAAATTTCAAGCGGGTTGTCTATATCGCTCTTGGGTTGATCCTTCTATACTTGGCAGCGCAATCTATTTTAAATCGATCGGTTGCACCTTCTGAGACGGCATTTGTTCCTGTTGTGGAGGTTAAAACTTTAAAGCCTGAAAAAGTTTTGGTCTGGACTGAATTCTCCGGGAGGCTCGCGGCGGTTGATACAGCCGATATAAGACCTGAAGTAAGCGGAAGAATCACCGAGGTTCGTTTTGAAGATGGAGACTTGATTAACAAAGGGGATGTTTTATTTGTCATTGATCCAAGACCTTATGAAGCGGCTGTAGCCAAAGCGGAAGCGGAGCTTGCGACAGCTAAAACCAATCTCAATTTTGCAAAAATCGAGAAAGAGCGGGCTGAAAAAATGATTAAAACTCAGGCCATTGCTCAGAGAATTTATGATGAGCGTATTAATGCAAACGACGTAGCTGTTGCCGCTATTCAATCGGCTGAGGCCGCTCTTTTGCAGGCAAGAGTCGATCTCGATCACGCTTTTCTTAAAGCTCCCATCTCGGGAAGAGCCGGCAGAGTAGAGGTCACGTTAGGAAACATTGTCCAAGCCGGTCCAAACGCCCCTTTGCTTACCCGGATAGTCACCTATGATCCTATCTATGCGGATTTTGAGGTCGATGAGCAAACCTACATCAAAAATGTTCGAAATAATGCAAATAACCGCGATTCAGAACAAAAAATTCCGGTCGAGCTTTTCTTATCGGGAGATAAGGAGCATGTCTATAAAGGGACGATTTACTCTTTTGATAATCGATTAGACACCGAAAGCGGAACGATTCGTGCGCGGGCAAAATTTAGCAATCCCGACGGCGTTTTAGTACCGGGCATGTTTGTTTCCATACGTTTTTCAGGAGAAGGAGAACAAGAAGTTTTATTAGTGCCTCAGCAAGCGATAGGATCTGATCAGAGTAAAAAATTTGTTTACGTAATCGATGAAAACAATAAAGTTGCCTACAGGTCAGTCGATTTGGGCAATGAAGTTAAAACGGATCGAATTGTTTTGGGCGGTTTAAAAGCAGGCGATAGAGTCGTTGTCAAAGGACTTCAACGTTTAAAACCTGATGAGCTGGTTGAAGTGAAGGAAGATGTCAAATAATCTGACGACCCAATCGTCTTTTAATATCTCTAAGTTCTTTATCGACCGTCCCATTTTCGCAGGGGTAATCTCCTTTGTTATCTTTTTAGCAGGGCTTCTTTCAATTTTTCGACTTCCTATATCAGAGTATCCGGAAGTGGTTCCCCCGACGGTCGTTGTGAAAGCGCAGTTTCCCGGCGCAAACCCGAAAGTCCTGGCCGAGACGGTAGCAACCCCCCTGGAAGAGCAGATAAATGGTACCGAGAATATGCTCTACATGTTCTCTCAGTCTTCAAGCGATGGCTTAATGACCCTGACCATCACATTTAGACTCGGCATGGATCCAGACTTAGCAACTCAGCTTGTACAAAATAGAGTGAACCAAGCATTGCCCCGTCTTCCTGAGGTCACTCGCCAGCTCGGAGTTACAACCGTAAAAAGCTCGCCCGATTTGACGATGGTTGTTCACTTAAAATCCCCGAATAATCGCTACGATACCCTTTATCTTCGAAACTATGCGCGTCTGAATGTGAAAGATCAACTCGCCAAAATTCAAGGGATAGGAGACGTAGGGATCTTTGGGTCGGGCGATTATGCCATGCGGATTTGGCTTAATCCTCAAAAGACAGCTGAAAGAAAATTGAGCGCTCAAGAAGTTGTCAATGCGATTAGACGGCAGAACGTGCAAGTTTCAGCAGGCGTCATCGGCGGCCCTCCTTACGGCGAAAATGTTGAGCTGCAACTTCCGATCAATGCGCAAGGAAGGCTCACCGATCCCGATC
>CAYWQX010000029.1:0-28267 GCA_964460985.1 uncultured bacterium | reverse complement strand
TAGATGCGACCCAATCTATCGGACAGATGCCGGTCGATGTGAATAAAATTGGATGCGACGCACTGTGCGCAACCGGCAGAAAATTTCTGAGAGGCCCGAGAGGAACTGGTTTTCTTTTTGTAAGTGAAAAGGTGTTAGATCGTATCGAGCCTCCTTTTTTAGATTTGCACGCAGCCAGGTGGGATCAAAGGGATCATTATACCATGATGCCGGATGCCAAACGGTTTGAGACTTGGGAGACCAATTACGCGAGCAAAATAGGTTTAACAACGGCTATAAATTATGCCCTCCATATCGGCCTTGATATCATCTATCAACGAATAAAAAAACTCTCGAAACTTTTAAGAGACAAGCTTTCTGATATTCCTTCGATTTTACTGCAGGATTTAGGCCAAGAGAAGTGCGGTATCGTTACTTTTATCCATAAAACAAGTCCTGCAGAGAGTATCGCAAAAAAATTAAGAGAAAAGAAGATCAATACTTCCGTTTCGATCGAGGAGTATGCAAGGCTCGATTTGGAAAAAAGGGGGCTCAAGAGTTTGGTGAGAGCGTCCGTTCATTACTATAATACAGAAGAAGAGGTCGATCGCTTTGTAAATGTCTTAAAAGAGTTTTAACGATTCATCTGCTCGACAAGCTCTTCAAAGTCATCTTTATAGATTTTATCAAAGATCCCTTTGCCATCGATTGCCATTTCTAAGAATTCAAGAAAGTTGGACGCGATAAAGATTTTAGGGGCTAAATCGTCGTCATGGTTTTGGTAATAAATGGGAGCATCTTCCTCTGTCCCTTCTGAAAGCTCCATGATAAAAAAATCGCCTAACAGATCTTCCGTGGCGACCACAAGCTCACCGCTGTAATCAAAAAGTTCCAGGACATGGTCAAGCCCTTCTAAACAGATGCTCATTTTAACCCTTTTATCTACAAAACAAAGGGTATCTTGAGGGCAGAAGTGAGTTAAAAATTCTTTATAAACAGAGGGCAGTTGAATTTTGTCTTTGAGCTCGCTTATCTTTTGGGGATCTCCTGGATTTTTGTGATCTTTAAGAATCTCTTCTAAGGTCATTATCCAATCTCGCTTTCAAATTGCTGAATCACCTTTTCAACACTTTCGTTTTGAGAAGATAGGGTCAAAGTGTCTTTTTCAAGAGTACAAACAACCGGGATCTTTGCATGTTGTATATAGCTCAAAAAACAATCATTTGTGCCGTGGGAGTCTTTTCGCCAATATTTTCCGTCACCCTTTAAAGTCCACTCGCTTGTCAATTTAGAAGAGGCAGCCGGGAGGGCAGCTCTTAAGGCGCTGATGAAAACTAAGGTATCACCCGATACTCTTGAGATCACGAAGACATTTTTAAAGGAAGAGATAACGCAGTTGTGCTGCTGCATGGTGTCTTCAGCAAGATCGAATAAATAGCCTAGCATTTCACTATGAAGAGAGTTGGGGCAGACCACTTTTTTTTCGCCTTGCGAAAAGGCGTCGAGGATTTGATGCGCGCTATCAATTAATGCCTTATCTTTCCTTAAGGTCAAAGGTATCAAGATAGTCTACTTCAAGCGCCCCATTTTCCTTAAGGAGTTTTATCGGGAATAAGGAGGTCTGGGTGATCTTCATCATCCGTCCAAACAACTTTAAAGGCACCTAAGCTAAATAACAAATATAGGACCCTTATAATCGGGAGCATTTATTCTGGCTTGTAAGTTTATAAGCCTATCATCCGGAATAGGATTACCCATCAAAAGAACCCTACACTTTTGCAAGCGGAACAAACATTCAGGAACTTCAGTAAACCGGTTGTTTGAGAGATCTATTATTTCAACTGAAGAGAGATTTCCGATCTCTGAGGGGAGAGAATCTAGTTGGTTATAACGAGCCTCTAATATTTTAAGTACTGAGAGGTTTCCTATCTCAAAGGGGAGAGAAACTAGTTGGTTGGAGTTAAGCACTAAATAAGAGAGTTTAGTGAGCTTTCCAATTTCCGGGGGAAGGGATTTTAGCTCGTTGTTTTCAAGCCATAATGATTGAAGTTTTGAGAGGAGTCCGAGCTCAGAGGGTAGGGAAGTTAGTTTGTTGTTATTAAGAAACAACAATTGAAGTTGTGGAAGATTTCCAATCTCAGGAGGGAGGAGGGAAAGCTCTTTGTGCGTTAAGTCAAGTTCTCGGGATCGTAATTTATCTGTAATAACTCCCAATCGTTGAGCTAGAAGGGAGAGAGGCGTTCCAAGATCCTCTGGATAGATTTGTTCAGATGCAGCGAAGCCGGTCATTCTTCCTAAAGGTTGCATTAAAATTTTCTCAGTTAATTGGATTTGTGTAGATTTAATTTGAATATAATATTGTCTAATTTTTAGTTATGCAACTAAATTTGCTAGCTCTTTTTAAAGGTATGTATAACTTTCTTTAAAGTTGATTCATTAGCTGGCATCCATTATATTATATGTTAATTTTGAAGGTTTTAGTCGAATATGATTGATCTGCCAGATATTCTTGATGGAGAAGATAAGACCTCTCATCTTTTGAACTGCCTTCGAAACAACTATAAACATATCCGAAAATGGGCGAAAAGAACCCAAACTAACGCTTTTCGACTCTACGATAGGGAAATGTCTAAGTATCCCCTTGCGATCGATTATTATGCCGGTAGAATCTCGATTCATTATTTCTCCCAGGAGGATGAAGAGTATCCCCCTTACAAAGAAGAGGTGGAAACGAGTATTCAAAAGCTGATAGGAGCTCATCCGATTTTTTGGAGAACCAGGCAAAAAACAAGGCAGTACGAAAAAAGGGCGGAAGAGAAAGATTTTTTCAATGTGCTCGAGTATGGGGTTCAGTTCAGGGTTAACTTAACCGATTATTTAGATACCGGCTTATTTCTGGATCATCGCGAATCAAGACAATTTGTCGCTAAAAAAGCCTTCGGTAAATCGATGCTCAATCTTTTTGCCTACACCTGTTCTTTTAGTGTTCATGCTGCCATGCAAGGTGCATCCTACACGAAGAGTGTCGATATGTCTAACACTTACACCGCATGGGGAAGAGAAAATTTTCGTATCAATGGTTTAAACGAAAAGCAGAATGAAATCGTTCGCGATGATGTCTTGAAATTTCTGAAACAGGAGAGGCGAAAATATGATATCATTGTGATTGATCCGCCAACCATCTCTCGTTCTAAAAAGATGGAGGGGCTTTTTGATGTGCAGTCAGATTACGGTGAGCTTATTTACGATTCTTTAAAACTATTGAATGAGGGAGGTTTTATCTTCTTTAGTACGAACCATCGTAAGTTTAAGTTTGATACGACGCTATTTCCCGGACGTTCGATCAGGGAAATTTCGGATAAAACTTTGCCGATTGATTTTCATGATAAATTGATTCATAGAGCTTGGATGATTGCTTAGCCACTGGAAACTCTAACAAGTACCTCTTCTGCTGCTAAACCCTTGCGCATGCCCCTGCCCGTGCGCTTGCCCGCTTCCCTGGAAACTCCGGAAGTACCTATTCCCCTGTAGCTCCCTCCCTGCGATAGCGCCTTGAAACTCCGGAAGTACCTATTCTGCCGCTAAACCCTTGCGCATGCCCCTGCCCGTGCGCTTGCCCGCTTCCCTGGAAACTCCGGAAGTACCTCTTTGTTAACTTAGATTTAACTTGTAGTGTGAGGCAAAAAGCACAGCGGTATAGCATTGAAACTCGATAACAGTAAAGAAGCGTTAACTATGTGGGTTTGCAAAGTGTAGCCTATGTGCTTGGGTTAAATGTAACCTGTGCGAGTGTCATTCATGTCATTCCTACGTAAACGAGCAAGGGCAACGGGTTAGCAGCAAGCTGCAGAATAGGTACTTCCGGAGTTTCCAGGCGCTATCGCACGGGTTAGCAGCAAGCTGCAGAATAGGTACTTCCAAAGTTTCCAGGGAAGCGGGCAAGCGCACGGGCAGGGGCAAGCGCACGGGTTTAGCAGCAGAATAGGTACTTGCTGGGGTTTCCAGGCGCTATCGCAGGGAGGGAGCTACAGGGGAATAGGTACTTCCGGAGTTTCCAGGGAAGCGGGCAAGCGCATGGGCAGGGGCAAGGGCAGGGGTTAGCTGCAAGCAGCAGAATAGGTACTTGTTAGAGTTTCAAGGCGCTATCGCAGGGGGAGCTACAGGGGAATAGGTCCTGCCGGAGTTTCATTTGATTATCTTTTTGATAATATTTCTGTATAATAGATCGATAATTAATTAATAGAGTAGCACTTATGATTCAGGTGGATGGTTTAACCCTAGCTTATGATGGTGAATATCTTTTTGAAGATGCAAGCTTCACCATTCAACCCAAAGAAAAGTGCGCTTTAGTGGGTAGAAATGGAACCGGGAAATCCTCTTTATTCCGTATTTTGACCGGAAGAGAGACCCCTGATAGAGGAACCATCTCTAAAAAGAAAAACTATCTGATCGGCATGCTCGATCAGCATATCAAGTTCACGAAGCCCACCCTTTTAGAGGAGGCGGCAACCGGTCTTAGACCGGGAGAGGAGGATTGTCTGTATAAGGCTGAGACGATTCTTTTTGGACTCGGCTTTACCGAAGCTGATTTAGATCGCTCACCGAACGATTTTTCAGGCGGCTTTCAGCTCCGTATTCAGCTGACGAAGGTATTGGTTGGCGAACCTGATTGCCTATTTCTGGACGAGCCTACGAACTATCTCGATATTGTCTCGATCAAGTGGTTTACCGAGTTTCTGCAAGAGTGGCCGGGCGAATTTATCTTGATCTCCCACGATCGTGAGTTTCTCGATAGCGTAACCACGCATACGATGGGCATCCACCGTCAAAAATTGAGCAAGGTGAAAGGGAGCACGATCAAATTTTACGAAATGATCATGCAGCAAGAAGAGATCCATGAAAAGACTCGTCAGGGGCTTGAGAAAAAGAGAGAGCACTTGCAAGGCTTTATCGACCGGTTCGGAGCCAAGGCCTCTAAAGCGACCCAAGCCGCTTCCAAGGCCAAAGCTCTAAGCCGTATACCTGTTCTTGAGAATTTGAAGAGTCTTTTTGAGCTCGATTTTCAATTCAATGAGGCTGTCTTTCCAGGCAAAAAAATGCTTGAAGTCGACAAGCTTCATTTTAGCTATACGCCTCCTACCCCCTTGATAGAAGGCTTTACTCTATCTATTGAGAAAGGCGATCGTATTGCCATCATCGGTAAAAACGGGCGAGGGAAATCGACTCTCCTGAAGCTCTTGGCAGGGGAGCTCCAACCGGCTTTAGGCACATCCAAGAGATCAGATAATTTAGCGATCGCCTATTTTGGACAAACGAATATCGACCGCCTGCATCCTAAACACACTATTAACGAAGAGATCTCATCCGCAAATCCAAGGCTCAATTTGACCCAAGTAAAGGCGATCTGCGGTCTCATGATGTTTAGCGGGGATAAATCGGAAAAACCTAACTCTGTGCTTTCTGGTGGTGAGAAAAGCCGCGTCTTACTGGGTAAAATTATAGCCACACCTTGCAACCTTCTTTTATTGGATGAACCTACACACCATTTAGACCTTGAGTCCATCGAAGCGCTCATCGACGCGATCGAAGATTTTGAGGGCGCGGTTATTATGGTGACTCACAGCGAGCTTATTCTAAAAAGAATGGCCCTTCATAAAGTCGTCGTTTGCGAAGAGGGGCGGCAGGAGATGCACCTTGGAACGTACGAAGAGTACCTCGAAAAAAAGAACCGTAAAAAATAGCTTTGTTTTTTATGAAATGCCGGAAAATCACTTTTCTTTATGGCCTTTGGCCTTAATCTAATATTAACAATCCTGCGCTATAATAATATATTAAAATTATTAAGGCGTTATGATTAATTATAGTTATCATGTTTGTGATATAAAAGATAGCATGAATGCCGCATTCAACAGGATGTCGGAAATTCCCGGTTATATAGTTTATGCGCATACTATTGGTATCTTTTGCGAGCCTTTAACTTCGAAATTTGAATCTTTCGTCATAAGTCAAAAACAATCAATTGGAAGCAAGTTTTTTTGGTTCAAACAAAACCTCACTGTTTTTTCCGGAACTCTCCTGAATTCTGCCGAATGTAAAGAACATGCTCATGTATATAGTTATATGCCGCTATTGCAGCCAGTTTTTCTCGCTATGTCGTATAGCTGTACAAAAATTGATCTTTATTCCTTAAGTGTAAAAACCTTTATTAAAAGCATTGATTCAGAAGGTCTTTATGAAGTTCATACTAATGTAGAAAAAATTGAACAGCTCTGTCTCATCTTTCTTGGAGAGTTGCACTGCAATTTTCTTTGTAGAAAAATTAATACTCTTGTCACAAGACTATTATTTAAAGAAGATAGCGTAACCTTAATTGAGGCTGAAGCTAAAAGACCCTGTCAAGATTGTTTAGATACAACCCTTAGCTTGCACTTAGATACTTCCATCTTTCCCATTCAAATGAAACACGAGGGTTGGGATGATTATAAAAATTCTGTCGATGAGGAAATGTCTGTTAAAGGTAGTCCTTTGATTCAGGTTGGGCAATTTGCTCAACGTATGATCTATATGAAAAAACTTGAACGTAGTAAGGGCAAAAAAAACAAACTGAATGAAAGTTATGAAAAAATCATGACTGATATAAATACCTTTTTGTCACAGATTGAAAAAAGATATAAGTTCAGCTACTTAAAATGGATCAAAAATTTACCCATAAAAGAACGCAAAAAACTAACAGGTATTTTTGATAGATTACAAAATGCTGACCCTGCACTTTTACGCCAAAGACTTAATGGGCTTTATAAATTATTGAATGAAGGTGACGGTGCTCCTGTGAAAGATCGGTGGCAACCCCGTCAAAACTCCTTAGTTCAAAATGTAGATATTCAACTTCAAAAAGGGGTTTCCCGTTTATTTTTAGTAGCTGGCGCAAAACATCTATTTGACTATGACAAAATTGAAGGTTCATTAGATCACTCAATTCAATCTTTGCTTAAATCATCTTCTAAAGGCTATCTAGTTATTTATCCTATTCGAAATATGAGGCAATATTTAAATCGCATGACCAAAATAGCGGCCTATTATCAGCCAAAACTTCGGCCGAGCGAAGGTAATCGCATCGATTTTAATTGCAAAACGTTTAATTCGACTTACACTTCTTTAAGGCAAATAAAAGGAGATGTTTTCGAAAAGTTAGGAAAGTTACAAAGGTGTCACTCTTATAATATTACGCAGCCACTCATGAACACACTGGAAGAATATTATTCGTAATTTCCATCATTTTTCTTAAGTATCTTGCGAGTCTCATTTGGTTGGATCAACTTTAATACTACGCTCTTTTCTGGAATTATTTTCCTCGGAAGAGGGTCGAGGGAGAATCTGATTTATAGCCCGGTATTGTAGATGTTTACAAATACCATTGGGATTCCCCTGAAGAAGAGTTTGATAACGGGCCTGAATTCTTGCTGAATCCTGTGTCGAACAATTTATAAATCGGACATCTCTTTCTTCAAGAGCTGGGTATTTAAGGAATTTGTCATCGTGAGCGCTTTTGGGGCGAACATTGTGATTTAAATCGCTAGGGTTATAATCGCTAGGGTTATCATCAAATTTTGACCCATCTCGCAGGCAGCCAATGACCATTCCTATAAAAGGAATGGATTCTAAAATGCCTATTCCCATATTGCCAAGCCCATGTTTTATATGAACTTGAGCATATTCTTTCTTAGAGGTGTCGCAAACTACCGTAAAGGCCAGTGTCAGAATGGCTGACACGATGGTTTGAACTAAGCCGATCAAAATCTTTAAAGCTCCACTCACAGTACCTATAATGGGTACTCTTGAGATATTTGATAGAGTATTTTCAAAAGAGTTGATTCTTTTTTCAAAATTGTATTGTGTATCGCTATAAATAGGCATAAACCTTTTCTTTGGCGAGAATTATAGATCATTTTTGATTAAGATTGCAAAGATATTTTATTTACGAAGGAATAGACACTGTAAAGATTGACCCCTCCAGCCAAGAGATTTTGAATTGCATTAGCCTCCCCTCTTTTTGAAGACTTCTATCTCTTTATTCAAGGCTGTTTGAAGCGGGGGGTGCACGATGGGGTGGCGTTTGATGCCCCCCCTCGTAATGCTTTACCAGATGCAAGCATTATTTTTACAGCAAGCTAAAGAAGAGGCGCTGTTTGAGTTCCTAGGCGCTTTAGAAGGGGGAGATACAAGGGAATAGGTACTTCCGGAGTTTCCAGGGAAGCGGGCAAGCGCACGGGCAAGGGCATGCGCAAGGGTTTAGCGGCAGAAAAGGTGAATGTAGGAGTTTCCAGGCGCAAATGTTAGGGTTGAGTGGCCGTCTTCAAAGGATGCATTTCGATCGGCTTTACCATTTGAGACTGGAAGAAGAAATTATACACAAATGACACATACTCGATTTTGCCCATTTCATGGTTATCGATAAAGTCATGCTGCATCTTCATGAAAGATGGGAAATAGTATTCCGAAGAATCAAAGAGAATGAGTTTCGTAAAGAAGGGGTAGTCATAGCTTAAAGCGTGTTTCTTTATATACTCAGGGCTTAAATTGGATTGGATAAAGTTGTGGATCCAGCGAGCTTGAAGCTCTCCGTCGCAAAGACTCATGGCGAAGTGGTGATAGGCGGTGAAAATAAGATTTGGAACCTCCGGGATTACGCTTGCACGGTAGGCTTTATGAATTCGTTTCAAGTCTAACAGTTTGCCGTCCACCGTGATGGGGATAGGGGATTTAGTTCCTGACGAGCCGGTGCAGCATATAACTACATCAGCCTCGATTTCTGTTCCATCCTGGGTAACATAGCTTTTTTCTTTAAAGTGATCGATTTCACCGACCACGCTGGAGGTTCTGTTTATATCTTTAAGAGTTTCGAATTCTTGATCCGTAATCAAAGCGACGTGGAATTTGCGATAATCGTCATGCTTTTCTCCGAAAGTATCGATGATGTTCAGCTTTCTCCATAATTTGCAGGCAGCTTTAGGAAAATAACCTGCCAGAAGAAATCCCGATAACATCATCATCTTGTAAAACGTATCTCCTCCAACCCCTTTCATGGAGTGTTTTATCGCATTTTGCAGGGGGTTAAAGCGGAAAAACCAGTAGGGTTTTCGGTAGAGCCAGGTGGGTCTATAGCCGCTTTTTTCAAAAGAGAGGATGAGATCGCAAGCTGTTTTACCGGCGCCTAAAAGCGTAATTTTTTTGTTTTGAGCGATCATTTCATTAATTTTATCTTCTGTGGCTTCAAAAGAGTGGATGATTTCCCCTTTAAACTTATCCGAGTTGTTGAAGTCGGGAATATGCCGGTCGCAATATCCATTGGTATTAATGACATAATCGTATTCCGAGGACTCTATCTCTTCCCCATTGATAGAAAGGGTAAGACTTGTTTTCCCTTTCGTTTTGTAGTTGATTTGGCTCACAGAGGTATTAAAAGTCATATGAGGGTATAAATTAAAATGATCGGAAAACGATTTTAAGTATTCATAGACATCTTTCGATTTCAGCCTTTCAGTTAAGTCGATGTGTTTAGGATAGGGAAAATCAAAGAATTGGTTTAACTTAGCGGGGGTGTGAATCATGAGCCCTTTGTAATTATTCGATGGGTGCCACACACCTCCCACATCATCATTTTTCTCGAAGAGATCCACTTTGTATCCCTGCTCAAGGAGTATTTTCAGGCATCCGACCCCTCTGAACCCACCCCCGATAATGGCAATTGTTTTCATGACTCATGACTCCCTTTGTTTGAAGGAGTTAGAGCATTTTCTAAGCCAAAGTGGGAGCTAAGCTTAAGTCATTAAAAATGAATAAATTATGGATTATGCGGTATCAAAGCCCGTGCCAGGAAGGCACGGGAAATAGCATCAAAGGTGGTTATTTTCCGGTCTCTTGGTAGAATTCGGCCGCGATTTGACTTTCATCCTCAAAGATCGGGAAAATATCTTCGATCGTCGGCATATTGGCGTTATTGACGCTCACCATAAACTCATAGGTATGGCCATTTTTACCATCGATATAACCCGCAAGCGTCTGGGTGGTTAAGAAGAGCTTGTTTTGCGCGGCGTTATAGGAGACTCCGGTACCGGTTTTGGCCTTCACTTTGCCAACCGCCTCTGTTTTCTTCCCGAATTCAGCAAGCGATCCATCGACGCCGAGGATGGGAAGCGCCCTCTGGTATTCAGGATAGATGGGCAGTTTACTCATATATTCAAGCAGCTGCAGCTCTGCATGGGGCGTTAGGCGATTTTCCTCTCCTCCTGCCGCATCGCCAAAAACAAATTCGTTAGGAGAAATGCCGGCTACTTTTTCTGTAAACTCGCCAAGTTTCAGCATGCCTGCTTCAAAGGTCTTCTCTCCTGCTTTGGCAGCCAGCAAGGGGGCGACAAGATCAGCTCCTACGTTGTGGCTTACTTTGAGAATTAATTTTACATATTCCATGAGCGGAGGAGAGACAAATTCAGCTATCGGATCCTTTGAGCGGGTAAGATTGGAATGGGCTTGAGGGGATATTTTAATGCCTTCCTTTTCGAGCACCTGTGTAAATGCGGCTTTCACAAACGCTTGAGGGTCTTTTACAAAGGCGACTCTTACCACATTTTTTTGGTTTTCCGGAATTTCCCCTTTCACGATCACTTTTTTGCCGGTCTCATCGCTCTCAACGCTTATTTGAAGCTTATTACCTGTAACCACTTCATTTATCACCTCATACCCTTTCACTTGGGGACGATGGCTTAAATCAGCTTTTTGTTCGGGCGACGTTGGATTGATGATTAAATCGATCATATTTTCATTGATAAACACAGGGGATAAGGTAAAGCCGCGCTTCACAGTAGTTTCGAAAAGCGAGTCGTCAATGACCACATCCCCTTGAACTTCCTTTACTCCTTTTGCTTTAATTTGTTTGGCCAAATCAATCAGTCCTTGGAGAGGATCTCCCTTTGTCAAGGTCACACCCGGAACTTCGTTGGCAACAATATGATCAAGAGGGGTAAAAGCGATTTTATTGCCATTTTCAGCGCGCCCTCCAAACACCATATCTCCTTGCCCGACCAGCACCAGATTCCCTTTTAGAATCCCATTTTCAAGCGTTCCTTCGGTATAAACCGGTGTTTTAAAGGTGTAGTCCGCTCCGTAAGCATCCAAGAGAGCCGCGGTTGAAAAGAGTTTGGTGGTTGACGCGGGGCTTACAAATTTATTTCCTCCTAAATCATGGATGATTTCACCTGTTGTCAGATCTTTCACAAGGATGTTCCAGTTCGCGTGAGCATAGGGAGGCTTTGCCATGATCTCCTCCACCTTGGGTGGCAGCGGAGAGGCTCCTAAGAGAGCTACGAAAAAGAGCGGAGTTAAAAGACGCATAATGATTCCTCGTTAGTAAACAATTTTGGGATAAAGGGGGGTTGCGATTCGCCAGAGGACCAAAAAGAAGAGTAAGGGAACAGCAAAGTCTAAAAATAATCCATAATGAGAGGTCTCGGAAGTAATCATAAAGGCTCTAAGGCCATCGACTAAATAAGTGAGAGGATTAAGCGAAGAGACGTTTTTGAGCCAGGTTGGCATCTGAGAAGTCGGGTAGAGGGCATTGCTTGCAAAAAAGAGAGGCATCGTTAGAACCTGCCCGATACCCATAAAACGCTCTCTTTTCTTTACAATCGTTGCAACGATAAGAGAGAGCGTCGAAAAAAGGGCGCCCCCTAACATCACCATAGCCATAACTCCTGCCATTGAGAGGATGCTAAAGCGCAAATCAACTCCCAGAAAGAAAGAGAGCAAATAAATGATAAACACTTGTGATAGACTTCTAAATCCAGCAGCTATAGCTCTCCCAAGCACTAAAAGCGATCTGGGAGTTGGAGTTACTAGAATTTTATGTAAAATACCTGCGTCTCTTTCCCAAATAAGAGATATTCCATAGAAGATGGAGACGAACAGCACGCTTTGAGCGAGTATGCCGGGAGCTATAAAGTCGAGATAAGAAATACCGGGGGTTGAGATCATCTTAGCGTGAGCCATAGCCTGTCCGAACACGAGGAGCCACAAAGAGGGTTGTACCATACGGGTTAAAAGCTCGAATGGATCATGCCTGAGCTTTCTGATGTCGGCTTCTACGATGGCGGATAGCTGCCGAACTCTCTTAGTCCAAGTTGGAGATCGTGCGTCTGATTTCGTTGGCATGCGAAAAATCGCCTCCTTCTTGAATAGTGGTTCCTGTAAATTTTAAAAATACATCATCGAGTGTCGCAGCAGGACCGATCGCCTCTTTAAGTTTTTTGGGCGATTCAATCGTCAGGATTCGCCCTTGGTACATGAAGGCGATTTTATCGGCTAAGAGATCGGCTTCATCCATATCGTGGGTGGTCATGAGAAGGGTTGTGCCGAAATCTTTTTGCAGATCTAAAATTTTATCCCATACGGCCCGTCTGGCAGAAGGGTCGAGTCCTACTGTCGGCTCATCCAAAAATAACACTTTAGGCTCATGCAAAAAAGCCTGCGCTATTTCAAGCCTTCTGATCATCCCTCCCGAGTAGCGTTTCACCGGGCTGTCTTTGACTCCTTCAAGGCCCATGATGTCTATAACCTCTTGGATCCTTTTTTCTCTCTTGGAGCGGCTAAGGCCATACAGCTTTCCGGAAATAGAGAGATTTTCATAGCCGGTAAGCTCCCCGTCGGCAGAGATCAGCTGGGGTACATAGCCGATATGATTTCTAACCCCTTCAGGATCTTTGACAATATCATGTCCTGCGATGACCGCGGTTCCGGAAGAGGGGGGGAGGAGAGTCACCAACATTTTTACAATAGTTGATTTACCGGCTCCATTGGGCCCTAAAAGGGCAATCGTTTTACCCGATTCAATAGTAAAAGAGACATGGTCTACTGCGACAAACTGATCGTAGAGCTTGGTCAGTTTTTTTATTTCAACAGCAAGGTTCATTTTTATGCCTCATATAACTCAGAATGCCGCCCCACAAAAACAACAGGCAAAAAGCAAAAACAATGAGAGCAGTCCCTGCAGCGAGCAGGATTTTCATGTCGTTTTTAGAAGAGATAACAAATAAAATAATACTTGCTGTAAAAGCGCTTCCCCAAAGGGCAGTTCCACCCCATTTAATGCCCTGATAGATTTTAGATGTTTTTTTATCAGAACTCTCTGTCGTAGAGGTCACGGTTGGACTTGTAGAGTGCTGGGTAGAATCAGACTTGAAACTAGATGCATCAACTGCGGTCATCATCCCTCCTAATAGACGTAGTTGTAAGCTGCCACAAAACTGACAAAGTTTGAAGAATTTCTTCCTGCGACTGAAAACCAGGAGCCTATAATCACCCCCATCGAAGGGCTCCAGTTGTATTCAAGTGCGGGAGCCACACTGAAATTCGTGAGCGAAGGGTTTCCAACCGGAAGGGTTGTTTTGCCTTTAAATCGGTTCTTGTTTTTAAGGATAGCGGCTATATCTATGGCAAGCGCCCAGTTTTTCGTCAGCGTATACTCCGCTCCAAACAGAATTCTCCCTTCTAGTCCTGGATCTACAACCCCTTTTGTGCTGGGATCGCCTCCATAATAATTCACTCCTTTCACTCTCACTTGAGAGGGAATGACAAGGTAGGTTCCAAGGCGTAAACTTAAATAGTGATGCCCTCCATAGTGCCTTAGACGTCCAAAGGTCAGCCCCACATTGGTACCAAACGAACCATTACCTCCCACATCAGTTCCTTCATCATCAAAATCGAGGCCATTGAACCTGCCGGTCGGAATCGACTCGATCAGACTGAATTTAATGCGGGTTAAAAAGCTGTTTTCATCCCCTCGATAGAGTTGATAATCAAACCCTATGGGTAAATCGGAAAAGCTCCAATTAGAAGCTCCTTCGGAACGAGCAAAGACCGCTTGAGGGGTAATGCTAAAATCTAGATTTTCTGTAAGACCTATTCGAGTGGGCAGCTGGAAGATCCATTGAATTAATTTGGGAGTGCTTACCGTTTTTCCATGCTGATCGAAACGGTTATAATTCACTAGATAAAAGACGTAGGGTTGTGTGGTCCAGTGTCCTTTCGGTATAACATTCGAGGTAGGGGTTAAGAGAGGGCCTGTTAACCAGGGCTCTCCGGTATGAATCGAACTTTTGGCATAAAGGGTTGTTACACTAATTAAAAAAAACAAAAATCTTTTCATTACTTCCTAATAAAGAAAAGATCATAGAGTTTGTTTCTGCCTAAAACTCTTGAAGTTTCAGTAAATGCAAAAAATAATAAAAGTACAAAACCAATTACCAGGGTTTTTGCAAGAATGGTGTAGAGATCTTGGTCAAATACATGTTCTATAGAAACAATAGAACGTCTTCCATGCAGCCATCCCAATACGATTTCTTCGATAAAAGTCATAAAGACAATAAAAACGGAAAATAGGAGGGTTTTGAAGAGAGTAGGATAGATGAGGGGACGGTCGTTATACCTTTCTCCTAAGCGAAAGTGTTCTCCCAAAATAATAAGTTTAGAAAGAATCAAAGCTTCTAGGATTGCATAACTAAATTTATAGAGTGCGATCACATGATATTCTTTTAAGATGATAAGACCATATAAAGTAAAAGCCGAAAAGAAGAGGGCAAAAAAGAGGAAATAAAAAGTAAGTCTTTGAATCTCTTCTTTCAGTTTATCTTTCAAACTATTCATGGCATTTCTTCTTTGTTAAGAATTATTTTCAGGTATAGCTAACCTTCCAGATAAAGCAAACTTTTTTTAAAGGCTTAAGGAGAGGATTCGCTCTTTTTTAATTTAGAGAGACCCTCTACAAGAATCATATGCGGAAGAGTAAGCGCTGCAATTCCCATAAAAAAGAGATAATACATCGTATTTAAGTCAGCTCCTTTTTCTTTTAAAAAATAATACATGGCTATCAGCCAGAGAGCGCTTAAAAGGGTTGGCAGAAAGGCTTCTACCATAAGGTTCAAATAAGATTTTTTAGTCTCATGACTAATGCTTAAAGTATGTCTTATAGAATGGAGGAAGCAAAAATAGATTAAAAACCCTTGAAAGGGGGGAAGGAATATAAAAACACTTAATAATGAAACAAGCTCAAGAACGACAGATAGTTTTTTCTGCAGAGAATAATACAGGATGAGGAGAAGGAACAACAAAAGGGTCGGGATAAACAATAGCTTTAAAGCGTGAGTCACTATAAAAGCCTCTTGAGAAGTCAGTGTGCTGGTTAAAATATTTTGAAAAGAGGCGGATGAAAAGTAGGCGGGAGTTGTAAGGGGGATGAGCCCTCTGGTCAAACCCTCCAACAGTCGAATAGGGCCGTGACCGATCGTATCGCTTAAACCAAAATGTTGAATGGAAATGAGCATAAAAATAATAAAGCCTATAAAAGGCCATAGGGTCCACAGAGCTATCATGCTTAAACTGAGGGCAAGATAAATGGAGATAAAGGGGATCCACCAATTTTTACCCATAGGACCAGATAGCATCTCTTTTCCCATCACAATATCTAAAGCGCCGTGAGGGAGCCCCAGAAAGAAAAAAAGAGCTAGCAAAACAGGAATACTTGCAAGGGAGGGAAAAAGAGTCCAAAGTAGAACTAAAGAGAGCGACATCGCGGAAAAAAAGAGAGACAGCCTCATGCAAAGACCTCTTTCAGAAAAGGCCATTTGGGACAGGAGGAGATGACTTTAACCGTTTCAGATAGCGAGCTTTTACCGCTTAAAAACCGGATAAGGGCATCCGGTTCATTTTTTTCGAATAATTGTGTAAAAACATACGGCGCTTCGATGGGATGTTTTTTTAAATAGGACAAAAAGATCCTGTCAAGCCATCTCTCCATCCTTTTGCTGGATGAAGCGCCTTCAATCAAATGATCCAAGGCTTCCTGAATCGCTAAAAAAGCATAGCCTGTACTCGATCTTGTCCAGCCTGCTTGAGCACCAATATAAGTGAGGCGAGGGGATAAAGAGGCCTGATAATCGGCGGTTAAAGGGAGCACCCCCTTTTCTTCACGAACGATTTCGTACGTTTTGACGCCGTATCGCTTTAATAAAAACTCTTTGAAACTCGCTTCATAATCTGATTTTTCTAGCACTTTCGCGGAAAGAAAAGTGGGCTCTATCAACGCTTCATAAGGAGAAAAGGGGAGTAAATACATAAAATGGATTCCTTTTGACTGATCGACGTCAAAATCCATTAAGATAATTTCTGAAGGATCAAAAGAAGGTGTGGGTGTGCGGATGTGCCAGCCAAAAAAATGTTGTGAGAAAGTGTTTGGCAAGTAAGTTGGCCGGCTGTCAAAACCAAGCTCTCCTTTAAATACCCCTTTTGAAGTTTGAACGGTTAAGTAGTCTGGATAGGTTTGGATTTCGTGAGCCTCTACTCCCATTACGACTGAAACATGAGGATCGTTATGAAGAGTGTCTAGAATGGCTTGATAGAGCTTAAGCGAAGGAATCATTTGATATTGATAGGTTTTAGAGGTGTACGATTTTTTTTTACCCCCGTGAGCTATCTGCCATTTATTCCAACGAAACTCAATCAGCTTTTCAAAGGGATGGCTGTGCGTATTCCAGAAACACCAGGTACGATCATTGAGGTAAGTCTCTCTTTTTTCGAGCAAGGTGATCTTGTGACCTTTTTGCCGAAGTCTTAAGGCTAAGCTTAACCCGGATAGTCCTCCGCCAATGATCAGGCTCTCTTTCATGAGTGGGTATAGGGTAAGAAGATTAAATCGTGATGAAGAGAGGCATCATGTTCGCTTGCGGTAAAAGAGAGCTTTGGAAGGGAAGAGAGGGCTCTCAGAGTGTGCAGGCACTTTCCTAAAAGCCCCACATCCGCCCTTTGATCGTAATATTTTTGAGGATTCGAACGGATAGAAAAACCTTTTGCTTGGTATAGCCTTGAGGCAACGAGGATAGAAAAGCGAATGTTTGAAGGGAGAAAATGCATCCCTTGATCTGCGCTTAAATAATATTGATCGCTAAGCTTTAAAATCGCATCCCTTGCCTTCATCACCTCCTCTTTCCTAGAGTAATCTAGGATGCTTTCGCAGGTGATACCTTGTTTAAAATAGTTTTGCGGAAGATAAATACGATCATTTTTTGCATCTTCATAAACATCTCTTGCAATGTTGGTAAGCTGCATCGCGATACCTAAGTCTATAGCAAAAGGAAAAGCTTTTTCATCCTTCATTTTAAATATCTGGCACATCATAAGTCCTACTGTCGAGGCGACCCCATAGCAGTAGCGGATGAGCTCTTTCTTATTCTGGATTTTAATGCCCTTGCGATCGCAATCAAGGGTTTCAATTAAGATGAGAAGAGGCGCTGTTTCGATTTTTCCTTGACGGATCAGTTCAATCGCATGTATTACCTCTTGAACCTGGCTTGAACCCTTTTTTATCTCATCTTTGATGAGGTCGCACGAGCTATTTTTAAGATCTACCTGGTCATCTACATACCTGCAAAATGCATACAGGTTGGAAATGTCTTCCGCTTGAGAGGTTGGCATGAAGGAGGTGGCCCATGAAAATGCCTTTCCATTTTTTCGAAGCACTTCGCGGCTTTTCATAAGGCTTCCTGTTTTGCAATCAGTTTATCTAAGACTTTAGCGGAACTTAAAACACCCGGAAGACCGGCTCCTGGATGGGTTCCTGCTCCTACAAAATAAAGAGAGTCGACCTCTTCCGATCGGTTGTGAAATCTAAAGAAAGCCGATTGTTTAAAAATTGGAGCAATAGAAAAACCGGCCCCCCATTCAGAAAGATAATCGTCTCGAAAATTTTGAGGTGTTTTATAAAAGGAGACGCTCAAGTTTTCCTTGAGATTTTTAAGCCCTCTCTTTTCTAAAAACTCTATGATTTTCGCTTGAAATAGATCTCCTTGCTTATCCCAATCGATGGGAGCTTGAAGGTTGGGCACTGGAGCTAAGGCATAAAAGGAGTCTTTTCCTTCGGGAGCAATGGTAGGATCGGTGGCGGATGGGCGATGAAGATAGAGGCTTAAGTCTTCAGAAAGCGTTTTGTCATCAAAAATTTCAGTTAAAAGCTCGCGGTAAGTCTTCCCAAAGAGAATAGTATGGTGAGGCCAATCGGGATACCTTTTTTTAGTCCCAAAGTAAAGGACGAAAAGCCCCATGGAATAATGGAGCTTATTGATTTTGGAGTCGGTCCATTTTTTTCTTTGAAGGCCGGGAACCAAGTTTTTATACGTGTAGGCGGGATCTCCGTTGACAACGATCAAGTCGGCCTCGAATTTTTCTCCGCACTCTGTAAGGCAGCCCGAGACTTTTCCATTTTTAACCAATATCTCCTTGATCGAGCGGTTTAAGTGTATTTTTATCCCCTCCTCTTTCATCAGCTTGTGGAGAGCTTTTACAAGAGCTTTGGTTCCCCCTTTTGGAAAATGGACGCCCCATTTTCTTTCAAGAAAGTGGATAAGGGTATAAATGGAGGTGGTTGTAAAGGGATTGCCTCCTACAAGAAGAGGGGATATGGTGAAAGCTTTTCTTAAGGACTCATCTTCAATAAAGCTTGAGACAAGGCTATAGACCGATTTATAGCTTTTAAGCCGGATCATCGAGGGGAGTGCTTTTAGAAGAGGAGCGATGTTCAAAAAAGGCTGGTCCGATAGTTTTTGAAACCCCACATTAAAAATCTTTTCGGAAAAATGAAGGAGTTTTCGATATCCTTCAACATCTTGAGGGTTATACTGTTCGATCTGTTTTAAAAGAAGATTTAAATCTTGTCCGTAATCAAGGTGCCTACCATCTTCGAACTGATAACGATACCACAGATCAAGGGGGAGAATTTCGACATAATCTTCCATCTTTTTATTGAAAAGTTGAAAAAGCTCTTCAAAAAGGATCGGAGCTGTCAGAACAGTGGGGCCTGCGTCGAACTCAAAACCCTCTTTTTCAAAACTTTGGGCTCTTCCTCCTAGCTGGGGAAGGCGATCTATAAGATGGACTTCATATCCTTTGGCCTTCAGTCTTAAGCTCGCAGCGATTCCGCCGAAACCCGCACCTATGCAAAGGGCTTTTAATTTCTTGACCATGGAGTGAAAAATTTTGATGTTAAAAAAAAGGCCCAGCGAATTTGATTTCGCTGGGCAATCTAGATTCTTTTAGAACTACTCTTTAGCTAAGCCGCCATCCGCTTCTGTTTTTGCTCTTGCAATCCAGAAGATGATGATGCCATAGCCGCATTTTGCAACGACGTCAGCGATGCTATAGCCGACTTGAACTGCGGTCAAGCCAAACCCGGTATCTCTAAACTCGTTAAAGAGGTAAGCGATAGGGTAGAAGCTCCATGCCACAAGCGTTAAGTTTCTGATTAAAGATACATAGGATACAACTTGCGGAGGTTGATTTTGTAAAGAGTCACCCAATTTAAAGTAGAGGACATACAAGATGTAGAGGAATGGGATCATGCTCAAAACAAAATAAGTCCAGCGTGTGGTGCTGTCCGTTGCGATTTCGCCGGGATATCCAAGTAAAATCATCAAGAAGGCTGCAGGGACTAACGTGATAAGAAGATGCTTCGCTTTTTCCCATGGAAGATTAAGAACAGCTACCAATTCAACTAAGAGAAGAGGTACAGTCAAGAGCCAGTCCACATAGCGGTAAGCGTCATTGAAAGCAACACCGGAGGGTTTGTAGACATCCCCGCTGAGGGTGTAGGCTGCTTCCCAGCTATTGAAAATTCTGAAATAGTGGTAGCAGGCAATCAAGGTCACAAGCCCTGAAACATACAAGGCGAGGCGGTATTTTCTTTGTACGAGATCGCGGGAGAAAAAGAAGAAGACGGTGCTAGCACCCATCGCCGCTATCACGAACGAAAGAATGTTATAGACTAGGCTATATTGCCCAATCGTGAGATCAGTCATAAAGATCCTACAGTAAATTTTTTAAATTGCTAAAAGTCACTATAAATTTTCGGTCTAAATTGTCAAAGAAAAAGATAAAATTCATTAAAGCCGATGGCAAGAGAGCCGATTTTTTAAGGATTCGTCTAAATGTTTTGGAAAAAACACTCGTTTAAGAAGATGAGATGTTTTACTATATCCAAAAAAATTCCTATTCTTTTTTTATGCAACCTATTGATCATTTAGCTAGAGCTGATGTTAATTATGTACAGGATTATCATCAGTTTTTTATTTCAGACAAATTTTCTCTGTTAATTTTGGAAGGAGATCTGGCTATTCATTCGCAATCTGATTTGAGCCTTATCAAATTGAATGGGGGCGTGATGATAGCAAAATCGATTCATGTAGTTTCAGGGAATGGAACGGTCCAATTTGGGGGAACAGACGTTGATCCCTTAACGATTATAGTTATGGATAAGGTGCATATTCAGGGAGCTTGCACCAATACACAACACTTTAGAGTTATAAAAATGAATCAAAACGATTTTAATAATTTAAAAAGCAAATATCGATCTGAATATCAATAAGACCGTATTTACGGTCTTATTGTCTTGAAAGAGCTTATTTGTTGAGTGCTTGTTTGATGTAGCTAACAATAACGAGAAGGACCGCACCGCTCACGCCGGAGGTTCCAACAGTGGTTAAAATGTTGCCTAAGTCTAGTTCCGCGCCAGTCGTACCCACTTTACTGTACAAGTCAAAAGCTTGAGCGATATAGTGGCCAGCTGTACCACCCACAAGACCTGCGATGGTGTTGCCAAGCGTTCCAAGCCCCTTATCTTTCATGGCGGCGCCGGCAAGGTTACCCCCTGCAGCCCCTGACACCAAAGTGATCAAGAGATTTGCAATATCCATAATTAAAACCCTTTGATTGTTAAAAAAATATAGATAATAATTCAAATGTGAAATGTCAAGGAATTACTGGGACGAGGAATCTAAAGGATTTATAATGAGATATCTTTTTATCGTTTTGTTGCCTTTCTGGCTTAATGCTTTTGAGCCCCGTCCCATAACTCCTTATCCGGTAGTGGGTTATAGAGAACTTTCTATGCCCGATTCAAGGCCCATCTCAATATGGTACCCGGTGAATCCGACCGTGCAAGGAGAGCCTTCCGGAAATCCATGGGATTTATTTAATGTTGCAAAAGGGGCCAATTTTCCTCTCTACTCTCCCTTGATTGTAGTGTCTCACGGCTTGACGGGAAATCCTCACCAACTCTCCTGGCTGATTCTCTATTTAACGAAAGCAGGCTATGCCGTGGCAGCAGTTCAGCATAAAGATTTATTGGAGAGCGGAAAACCCCATATAAATCACTGGCGACGGGCTGAAGATGTTAAAGAAATAGTCGATGCTCTCATGAAGGAAGGAAAGATCGATCCTAAACGAATAGGGATGGCCGGCTTTTCTTTAGGGGGAACGACTGCCATTTGGGTCATCGGCGGCAGATCAACGAAACTTGATGCCATTAAACCGACAAAAGACTTTGCAGCCCCGCAAGATTTTGCGATGATGGATGAGCTCTTGCCCACCTTAGACCGCGATAGCTTGCAAAAAGATTGGAAAGATCCAAGAATCAAAGCCGCGTTTATTATGGCGCCTGCCTGGGCGTGGATATTTGATGAACAAAGTTTGAATAAAGTCTCTATTCCCACCTATTTTATCGCGTCCGAAGAAGACACCGTTTTGGTGACGAAGAATAACGCTGGCTTTTTTGCGAAAATGATTCCTTATTCTATCTACAAGACAATCCCAGGAAAGGTAGATCATTTTATATTTATAACTGCCCTTGGGCTGGATGGTCAAAAAAAGGTAAATCTCCCTTTTTTGTTTAACGATGACCCTTCGATCTCTCGATTGTGGATTCAATATCAGATCGGGGAGGAGGCCTCTAGATTTTTTGATTCCGCTCTAAATCGGTAAAGAATCTCTCCATACGCACTTTGTTTTTACGAAGGTTGTAAGAAGAGGAGAAAAATTTGACGAGTCCTACGATAATTGAGGAGAACAATATTCTTACTTTTTCAATAAAATACTCTTCTACCTTATGCTCAAGCTCTTTTCTAATATGGTTAAATCGTTTACTAAAAAAATGGAGATCATTGTGGTGTTCTCCTTTTTGGTGCACCGCAAATCTGGACCTTTGACTTTGAGCAATGAAGCTTTTTCGTATTTTTAGATGAGGTCCGCCGCCGTAGGGGACTAAGTCCTGGTCGATTCTGTAGAGATAGATCTTTGGAAAAATTCTCATTTCAGACAGTTTTTTCTCAAATCTTTGAACCGACTCTTTGCCGCAGCCGGGACTGCTGAATAAATGGCACTCTGCAATAGGGTATCTATCGCAAAATAAAGAGGTTATATGTTGGCATATAGCACCTCCTAGACTGTGGCCGCATAATAAAATCGGACCATATTTATCCGTAACCGATTTGAGGGTCCTTTCCACCTCTTTTAAGGAGAGATATAGACTTCTTTTGCCAATTACGAGCTTAAAATCATCGATAAGACTCTCAGCACTCACAGATCCTCTTACAGCCATTACAGGCGGCGGTTTTTTGCCGTTCTTAAGGAGAAAGGATTTGTCGGGAACTAAAACAACGATATGAAGCCCTTTTTCATTTGTAATCGTTTTTTCTACGATATAGTTGCCTTGGCTCTCCTTAGAATCATAAAATGGGATGATATCTCCAGGATTCCAGTTTGTGTAGGCAACGGCATGCGCTAGAGCTTCGATATAGTCCTTGGCAGGTTTTATAGCTTCTTTAACTCCTCGCAGTCTATTGTAAACCTCTTCTTTTTGAGCCTCTTCCAGGTTTTTTTGTGTGAGAATTCTATCTTGCTCACCCTGTTGAAGAGAGAGGAGACAGGTATCAATTTTTTTAAGTAAACTGGGAGTGAGCTCTTTTTTGCCTTTGAGATAGGGGTTCACATTGCCTAACACTTTAGCAAAGGCTAATTCTGAGAAAGGTTTGCGAGTATAATTTTTGAAAATTTGCTTGTTTTTCAGTAAAAAAGGGTTCTTTTTTTGGATTTGCCCCATGAGGGTTCGGATGGAGGCGTGAGAAATACTGTTCCTGAGCTCGTCTTCAGGAATGATAGAACGAGCTAATTTAATTCCAACGGAACCATATAAATCTGATAAATTTAGTAGTAATGATGTGTTATTTATCATAAGTAATATTTTATTATATCGCACTTTGTATTAAAAATTTACTGAATATTTACGCTTAATAAATTTTAAATAATATGTTAACATAGTTTTAACAAAGGATGCCGTATGAGAAGGTACCATGAGCTCAATTATGAAGAAGACAGAGTCATCAATCATAAAGGAACTGAAAGGCCCGGTACCGGGGAGTATGAAAATTTGAAAGAGGAAGGGGTGTATGTGTGCCGTAAGTGCGACTCTCCACTCTACTTATCTAAAGATAAATTCAGCTCCCATTGCGGCTGGCCTTCCTTTGATGATGAAATTCCGGGGAGAGTCCTAAGGAAAATGGATGCTGATGGCGATAGAACAGAGATCCTTTGCGCCACCTGCGGAGCTCATTTAGGGCATGTTTTCATTGGGGAGAGATTTACTCCCAAAAATACCCGTCACTGTGTGAACTCCATTTCGATGCGTTTTATCCCGGCGTTTACTAAAGAAGGTTATGAAAGAGCTATTTTCGCAGCCGGCTGTTTCTGGGGAGTTGAGTATCTCATGAATAAGCTGAAAGGGGTAATTCGTGTGAAATCGGGTTACACAGGCGGAAAAACGGTCAATCCTAGCTATGAAGAGGTTTGTACTGGGCTTACCGGTCATTATGAAGCGGTTGAAGTGATATTTGATCCCAAAGTGATAAATTACGAGGCTTTGGCTAAATACTTTTTTGAAATCCATAACCCTTCTCAAGCGAACGGACAAGGACCAGACATTGGCAAGCAATATCTTTCGGCCATTTTTTATCTCACGGAAGGGCAAAAGAAAATCGCTGAGAAATTGGTAAAAATATTGGAAGAGAAAGGAATGAAAGTGGCAACCCACATTCTTCCCGCCACTGTCTTCTACGAAGCGGAAGCGTATCACCAAAAGTATTATGACACCAATGGCAAGGTTCCCTATTGCCATATGCATGTCAGTTTGTTTTAAGGATTCAAAAGAATATCCGCTTCTTTAGGTAAGTGATCTGATGGGTATTGCCCGTCGATTTTGGCAGTTTCCACGATCAAAAATAGAACGGTTATTTTTCTATTCACGAAAATTTCATCCAATTCTACTCCAGGGGTTCCCGTTCCTTCAAAGGGTTTAGATCTTGGGGGATTATTGGTGTAGGTGGAATTAGTTCCGGCATGGCCCAAAAGCGACCAGGTGACAGCTCTACGGAATTCGGCTTCTAAGAAGAGTCTTACGAGTTGATCGCCATCATGGCAGGGGAGTGGATTAATAGCGCTGATATCCGTTTTAAGAGGCATGAAGTTAAAATCCCCCATAATCAAGACGGGATATTTTTGTATAAACTCATGCGCAAATTTAACAATCATTCGAACTTGGCTATCCCTAATATCGGGTGAATCAAACGTAAGATGGGTATTTAAGACAACGAGCTCGTTCTTTGAAACCGTGTCATAGAGGCGAAGAAAAGTAAACGTTTTGTCGGGGAATTCACTTTTTTTGCCTTCTTTTAGATCTATACGCATCTCCCGAGTTATTTTTTGCCGGCAAATAAAACGCTCTTTTTTAAAAAAGATAGCATTGGTCTCCTTTTCTTCGGGTGATTTTCCGGGACCTGCTTTTCCGTAGACCTCGTAGATGCTTTTTAACTTCTCATGTAAATCGTTTTTTTGAACGCCGTACAATTCTTGTGTTCCGAGAATATCTGGTGAATGATATTCAATGAGGCGTACAATTTTGGGAAGGCGTTTTGGCCATTTATTGTCTTCCAAGCATTTTTGATCGTTCAGGTTGAAGAGTAAATTCCAGGTCATGACACGAATTTTGAGATTTAATTTCTTTAATATCTCAATATTTGAGGCATGTTGTCTTAGTCCAATTTTACTTTCTTTTAACAATAAGTCATGTGTTTCAGGTTTTTCATACCTATTCATTTCGGGAAGGGTAGAGTGTAGGATCGTCGTATCTTGAGATCTTGGAGTAGAAGGAGACGCAATCATTTTTTTTCCATCTTTAGGTAAAATGCAGCCATTTTACAGTAAATATCCAAATTGATCCATTAGATCATGTAAGTCCGTTTTAATGATATTGAGCTGATCTTTTGTAAAATGGCCGATGTGTTTCAGCAAAGCTCCTTCAGGAGGGTAGCGGTCAACCGCTCGTTGAATATCCTTATCGCTGAGTTTAAAGCCGATTTTAGATAAGGCATATTTTAGAGTATTAAAAGGATCGTTATACAAGTCTTCATAACGGATGGTTACCACATCGTTTTGACGGTTCCAATATTCTTGAAACTCTCTCCAGAGTTTAATATTTTTGTGCAATCGGTCGGTTGGATAATCGGGATGGTAAGGCTTTCCTTTAAAGGAGTAAACATAAAGGGAGTAAAACGTATCTACCGGATGCCTTACGACTCGAATGACTCCTATTCTTTTGCGTTGATCAAAAGGTTCTTGAGCCATCGGAAAATGAGTTTTAATAACAATCAAATCTTGATGTTTTGGATTTCGCCTGTTTCCCTCATATCCCCCCTTCGGAGCATAGCCTCCCCAGGGAAAAGGCTCTCTTTCATGGGGCGGATCGGGATCGCAAAACACAGATCCGGTAAGGATGCCTGTGGCCTCTTCGATAAGGTAGCGCATCCAGTGGTTTCCAGACCTTGGATAAGTGGCAAGATAAACCCTTTTCCAGTTAGCCGGCATGGCGGCCTCCAAAGAGGCAGTCAATGAGAGGAGGCAAATCAATATTTTAATCATAATTTTTATCTTTTCTAACAGAAGGGTGATAAATTCATAAAGACCTGTTATACTTCTCACCCATGAATCTGCTTTCGAAAGATAAAAATAGTGCTCCTTACTTATTTCTCGCTCCTATGGAAGGAGTTGGCGACCGTCCATTTAGAAAAGCCATGTCAACGATAAATGGCTTTGACGAGGCGGTAACCGAATTTATGCGAGTTCCTGTTAACGCACATGTGGAGAGTTTAGCAAGAGTCTATGAGGCGGATGAATTAGGGACTATACCCCTTGCCGCTCAGATTATGGGATCGGATCCTGAGCTTATGGCAGGTATGGCGAGACAGCTTGAGAAAAGAGGCGCTAAAAGGATCGATTTAAACTGCGGCTGCCCCTCCAATACTGTGACAGGTAAAGGAGCCGGCTCTTCCCTTTTAAAAACGCCTGACAGATTACATGAAATAGCTTCATTTATGGTTAAAGCCGTCCGAGTACCGGTCACTTTAAAAATGCGCTCAGGATATAGCGACACCTCTTTATTTAGAGAAAATCTCAAAGCTGCTGAAGAGAGCGGAGTTAAATTTATAACGCTCCACCCACGCACCAAAGAAGATGGCTATGGACCTCCTGCGAAATGGGACTTGATTGCTGAAGCTAAATCGATCTTAAAAATTCCTCTCGTTGGCAACGGCGATATATTAACCGTTGAGGATGCTCTTAGAATGTTACATCATACCCGCTGCGATGCGCTCATGATCGGCAGGGGAGCTGTGATCAATCCCTTCATCTTTAAAGAAATCAAAGCCCATTTTGCCAAGGAGAGTGTTGTTCATACATTCGAGGCTTACCAAAAATTCTATGCAGTCTTTGTGAGAGAGCTCCACCAGGATGGAAGCCATCGAGGTAAAATCAACAAATTAAAACAGATTTTTAGCTATCAATTTCGAAAAACGGAGAAATTGAAGGAACTTCGCCCGGATATTCTGAAATATTCTCCTCCAACGTGGGAGGAATACCTCGCTTTTTCTCTCGATAAATTGAAAGAGGGATTATGATGTTACCACGAAACTTTGGCAGCACCTATTCTGCTGCTAAACCCCTGCGTTAGCACCTGGAAACTTTTACTAGTCCCTATTCTGCTGCTAAACCCCTGCGCTTGCCCTTGCCCGTGCGCTTGCCCGCTTCCCTGGAAACTTTCGGAAGTACCTATTCTGCCGCTAAACCCCTGCGTTAGCACCTGGAAACTTTCACAAGTACCTATTCTGCCGCTAACCCCTGCGCTTGCCCTTGCCCGTGCGCTTGCCCGCTTCCCTGGAAACTTCGGAAGTACCTATTCTGCTGCTCCCCCTCGCGCTAGCACCTGGAAACTTTCGGAAGTACCTATTCTGCTGCTCCCCCTCGCGCTTGCCCATGCCCCTGCGCTTGCCCGCTTCCCTGGAAACTTTCACAAGTACCTATTCTGCTGCTCCCCCTCGCGCTTGCCCCTGGAAACTTTTACTAGTCCCTATTCTGCTGCTAAACCCATGCGCATGCCCTTGCCCGTGCGCTTGCCCGCTTCCCTGGAAACTTCGGAAGTACCTATTCTGCTGCTCCCCCTCGCGCTAGCACCTGGAAACTTTCGGAAGTACCTATTCTGCTGCTCCCCCTCGCGCTTGCCCATGCCCCTGCGCTTGCCCGCTTCCCTGGAAACTTTCACAAGTACCTATTCTGCTGCTCCCCCTCGCGCTTGCCCCTGGAAACTTTTACTAGTCCCTATTCTGCTGCTAAACCCATGCGCATGCCCTTGCCCGTGCGCTTGCCCGCTTCCCTGGAAACTTCGGAAGTACCTATTCTGCTGCTCCCCTTCGCGCTAGCACCTGGAAACTTTTACTAGTCCCTATTCTGCTGCTAACCCCTGCGCTTGCCCATGCCCATGCGCTTGCCCGCTTCCCTGGAAACTTTCGGAAGTACCTATTCCCCTGTAGCTCCCCCTCGCGCTAGCACCTGGAAACTTTCGGAAGTACCTATTCTGCTGCTCCCCTTCGCGCTTGCCCCTGGAATGAAGTTGATTTATTCATAAAAAATAGGGGAAAAGGAAGAGTACCTTGCTTTTTCTCTCGATAAATTGAAGCTTGGATTGTAGATTCACCACTTTAGATCAGATTCATATCCCATTTCAACCAGCTCCTGACCGAAAACTCGTTTAAACTGTTTGATGTGCTCTTCGTTAAAATACTCTCTCCACGTTCCAATTTTACCGACACGAAAAGTTTTTAAACCCGGCCAGCCATACAGTTGATCGGCAATCTCTTGAAACTTTTCTTCAGGAAGATAAAGGTGGATAAAATGCGCTAGTTTTTTTAGCTCCATGATTTGCTCTTCGCGATCTCCTCCGCCCTTAGCTCCCACTAACTTTTCGAATTTAACCGTGCAAGTTTCCGAGTTGGCATACCATCCCCACCTTTTCCCGAAAAAATCATTCGGTATGCTG
>CAYWQX010000028.1:15184-28822 GCA_964460985.1 uncultured bacterium | reverse complement strand
GGAGCTATCGTCAGTGGCTTTGATCTTAGAGTTTTGTAGTTTGAGAGGCCTGAATCTGTTAATTCGAATAAATAAATCTCCGCCTGTGGATTGATATAAACCCACTTTCCTCTCCATTCAAAATGGATACAGATTTCATTTGGTTTGGCTTTAGGAAACGACTTTTCTTCTCCTACTCGTGAAAATTCTTCGTTGTAGAGCTGTGCTCTACCTAGTTCTTTGGAGAAAATAACCATTTTATCTCCTACAGGTATCCACTCAAAAAAAGTATAAGAGAGGAGATATGTTTTTTTAGTTTGAATACTTTCAAGCAAGGGGTTTCCAAATAATCGATCTCTTCTAAGAATAAACCAGTTTTTAGAGGTTAAGTGAACATACGCACATTGACTATGAGGAATAGAGCAAATGACGGAACAATCAGAGAGATTAATAAGTTTTAAAGTATGAAGCGACAAGCAATAAATAAGACATCGGTCTTGAGAGATCGATGAAAAAACAAAATTATCTCCTGCTAAAAACTCTTTTCTTAGCTCCACATCATCGTACGTTATTCCTTGCGAGTCGAAAGAAACAAACCCCTCTTTAAAAGGCTGTACAAAACGTACCATTCTATCCATTCTTTTTGCGGCTTTCAGTTGTCCCGTTTCGACATCGATTAAGTCGACGTTTCGATGACTGTAGCAAGCTAAAATGTTTCGGTTGAGGGCGATCCTCTGTATACTTGGGTTCAATCTTATATTCTTATTCAGGATCCTGGGAGGCTCGTTGATTCTTCTATTCACTCCTTCATTTAAGAGATGGGCCCTTACGGCATAAAACCGTTTACAGGTGAGAGCAACATTCAAACTAAAATACTTTCTAAAAATAAGGGTAAGAATATCTAACGGCAAGGAATTGAAAGATCTATTATAACTTGGCGAAGGACTGACCGATTGAATCATATTGAGATAAAGATACTACCTCATCCACTCTATTTTTCACCAGGCCCCAAAGATTTTACGCGGTCTGTTAGACGGTCTAAAGTGGCTGAAACAAATAAAAGGCCCGAGAAAAGCATGTCGGTTATTCTAGTGGGAATAGAATCTTTGACCGGGATGCTTGAAAAGCTAGGTTGTCTAGTCGATTTTCTTTCAGGAGTCGATATCTCTTGAAACGCCTGTTTAGCGGCATCGCTTGTTTTTCTTACGAAGGAAGTGAATTGAGATAGAACAGAGACATCCGATCTTGCATTCAGAACCTCCTTTTGAAGGGTCGATTGATTTTCAGAAATGGCGTGGCTTCTACTTCTCGACTGCGGTGTTCTTTGCGGAGGTGCTCTTGAAGGGACCGGCGGGAGTCTCTCTTCGTCCGATTTTCTTTGTGGAGGAGCTCGAGTAGGAACGGGGGGAAGTTTCTCTTCTACAGCAGGTTTTGCTTCTTGGAGATTCATTTGCCAAACGAGCTCAACCTTCGAATCAGACGCGGAGGGGGCACCAACTGTAAAGGTGTGCGAGGATTCGGAGGAGGACCTGCTGCGATTGATCTCCTCGGATGATCTTCTGGAAGAGCCTTTATCGATAGCGGGCATAGGGCTAAATGATTCATAACGATCTCGATTATTTACAGGCCCTTCAGGCTCTTCATAATCGGGAAGAAGGGGAGTGGGGGATTCTTGAATCGATTCTTCAGTGCCCCTTCGAGAGGCTTCCCTTGAAACTGAGGGCATGGGACTATAGGTCTCGTTTCGATCGCGGTTGTTCGCGGGCCCCTCAGGCTCTTCATAATCAGCAAGAGGCTCGATGAAAAATTGTCCGAGTTGATCCACTACCGATTCGGTGTTGGATCCCGTACCCCCTTGTGTATAGGTTCTTCCATTATGAGTTGCCGTTTTGGCTTCGGTCTGAACTGGAGCAAAATTTTGTTGGGGCTGAATTCTTCCAACCGAATCGTTTGATATGCTCATCATTACCTCTTAAAAATTATTATAGCATTCAAAAACCAACTAAGTTGTTAATTAACTATTAAGATTTTACTCGAGGTTTATGTTGAATCGTTTAAGTTCTTGAACTAAGTCTTTTTTTAGTTGATCAGGCGTTTTAAGTTTATTATCATTTGAATCGGGGATGGTATTTAAAATGCCCTTGGCAATCGATGCATTAATGCTATTTACCCCAAACTGATGATCGATTCGATTTTTTAAGAGTTCACGCTCCACGCCAAGCGCATTTCTCTGTTCCGTTTGTTTCATTTGAGTCTCTGCCAACTTAGATAAAGCGAGTCCATTACGAATCCCATCAATTCCCGATGTGACACGTCCGGGGAGTGAGAGGAGACCCAAAACAGGCATTTTACCTAAATTTAATAGGAGTTTGCCGAGCGCTTGAAACTTTTCTCCCACGGTAAAAGCAGTGATTCTCAGACTCAAGGTTGTAGTAGACTGAACGATGGCCTGATCCGATCTGATTTTACCGGGGAGGTTTCCAAGACCTTCTTTTAAAGCCTCATCTACTTCTTGACGCGTTTTTGCCGTTTCAATGCGGTTTCTAACTTCGTTCAGCTGTAGATTCTGCATCATTTCAAGAGGATCTGAAGACTCCTTGGAAGCCTTAATATCTTGATCTAGTTTTTTTAAAATTTCACTTTTATATCTTTTAAGATCCACGGAATCGATACCACTGCCAAAAAACTGACCGATCGCGGTAAAAACTTTTTTCACCCCGCCAAATAGATCAGACTTTGGACGAGGAGAATTTTTTGCAGGAACGGCCGGCATATTTTCGGATTTTTCAGTTTCAGAGGTTTGCATCCCCAAAAGATCAGATATTTCATCCTGTGTCACCATGCCCGTTTCTACCGCTTCTTTCAAAGCATCATCCAAACTTAATTCTTTGCCATCAAAGGATTGGCGTGAAGGCTGGCTGTCTGTTTTTGAAAGGGTCTGAGAAGAAATATCATGAGTCTTTTGATCCGTATGAAGCCGTTCGGGAGTAAATACCGTCGTATCACGATTAGTTTGGGTAGTTTGAGTGGGATTCATGGACGGTTGATTGGACTGCATGGGATCAGGGGAATTGGGAGGGGGAGTAAATGTTGGATTATTGACAGACATAATAAACTCCGTTGTGTCTTATAAATTCATTATATCTAATTTTGAGAGCTTCCTTGTGTTAATATTTTATAAATTTTAAAGAGATTCATAACGTGTTATCAAATTAAAGCGAAGGTAAAGAATAGAAAAAATATATGGGAAACCAAAAAAATTATAAAAATTGTTAATGATTTGTATTGCAAATGTAAAGTTCCTATGCAATGAAGTTTTTTTAATGAGTAGATTTCGACGTGTCCAGGTCGCAGCCATAGCCTTATGCCTCTTTTGCAGCTGCACAAAAATCCACAGATCTGACTATTTGCTTGTTTCATCATCTATAGAAAGACGTCTTGATAAATCAGTTGAATGGGATAGAGGATGTTTGCAAGAAGAACAAGTCCAATGCAGAATTCAAGGCCTTCTTCAACAAGAATTAACTGTTGATGCTTCCGTTCAGATAGCTCTTCTCAATAATCCACAGATCCAAGCTACCTTCGAAGAAATAGGAGTTTCACAAGCTGATTTGGTCGAAGCAGGGCTGTTTTCTAACCCTGTTTTCGATCTTTTCATTCGATACCCTAACAAGAAAAATTTTGTAGCTGACATTGAGTATACCATCACTGCAAGCTTTATCGATCTTTTTTTGATTCCTCTTCGCAAAAAAGTCGCAGAAGCAGAGCTTGAGCAAACAACATTGAAAGTTACGAATGAAGTTTTAGATTTAGCATTTGAAGTCGAACAGTCTTATTACGAACTACAAGCTGCGGAACAGTTACTTAAAATCACACAATCTATTGTTGAACTTACAAGTATTCATAATGAAATTGCCTCCAGACAGAAAACTATTTATAACATTAATAGTCTTGATTTTCAGCAAATTCAATCTAGGTTTTTAGATGCCAAACTAGAACTTGCAAGGATTCAGAATGACATTATTCGTCTAAAAGAAAAACTCAATAAGTTGCTTGGATTTTCTAAAGATGTTCAATATTCGATTTCAAACAAATTTCCAGAGATTGATTATGAAGGCTTACCAATTGATCGTCTAGAATGTGTTGCTTTTAGAGAAAGGCTTGATTTACAGGCGGCTCGTTTCGAGGTCATTCGATTGAGTCGTAAATTAGGATTGGAGCAATGGTGGGTTTACACTAATGGACGAGTTGGAATAGCAGGAGAGAGAGATCCCGATGGCCTTAATACAATCGGTCCTGTTTTTTCAGGGGCGCTTCCCATTTTTAATTATGGTCAAGCCGCGCGTATGCGTCTTTATGAAGAGCTAAGACAAGCCCAAGATAAATTAGCCGCCCTAGAAATTCGAATTCTTTCTGAAGTAAGAGAAGCCCACAAACTTCTCATGAATAATCTTGAAGTCATAAATGATTACCGAACTCAAATCATCCCTTTGCAAGTTAAAATCGTAGAATCTTCAGAGGAGCTCTATAATGTTATGGGACTTGGAATCGATCGTCTTTTAGAGAATAAAAGACAAGAATTACAAGCTTATAGCAACTACACTTTATCTGAACGCAATTATTGGATGGCAAGAGTTCAACTTGATAGAGCATTGGGAGGAAAACTGTATAAAATTTTTTCATACGAAAATGAGCCTATTCCCTGTAATTGCGAGGAAGGAACTGAAGAATGAAACTTTATACGCCCTTATTAATGTTCTTTGTTGCTTTTTCTCTGTACGGAAAGAGTAATCATGAAGGACATCGTTTAAATCAAACTTCTATGCAGGGAATGGATCCTTCCCAGATGCAAAAAAATGGTCCGACAAAAGAGATTAACCAAGAATTTAAAATTAAAGACCCATCTCTTTCAAAAGAAAGAGTTTCTCCTTCCGTTATTACTCCAAATGTAGGTTCTTTGCCTTGGACGATGGATGGAGATGTAAAAGTCTTTCATTTAATAGCCGAGCCTATCCGTAGAGAATTTGCACCAGGCTTTTGGGTTAACTGTTGGGGATATAATGGATCAAGCCCTGGACCTACTATTGAAGCCAACGAGGGCGAGCGAGTGCGAATTTTTGTTACCAATAAATTAAATGAGCCTACATCTGTTCATTGGCATGGAATCATTCTGCCTAACGGCATGGATGGTGTAGCGGGACTTAATCAGCAAGCTATTCAACCTGGTCAAACATTCAAATATGAGTTTAACCTAAAGCAAAATGGTACATTCATGTATCACCCTCACTCCGACGAGATGACGCAGGTTGCTTTAGGGATGATGGGATTTTTTATTATCCATCCAAAGGGTGGAGATGATCCTCCAATTGATCGAGATTTTGCTATTTTTCTTCATGAGTGGCGAGTGCCAATAGGAGCTAAAACACCGGTTCCTTTTGAGATGCTCGATTTCAATATCTTTACCTTTAATAGCGTCCTTTATCCAAAAATAGAATCTTTAGTTGTGAAAACCGGAGAGCGTGTACGCATTCGATTTGCGAACGTTATGATGAACAGTCATCCTATCCATTTACATGGGCATGAATTTGTAGTGACTAGAAAAGGAGCTCAAAGATTAGCCCGGTCCTCTCAATACACCGAAAATACAATTAGTGTTGCTCCCGGAGAAACAAGAGACATTGAACTTATAGCAGATAATCCAGGTGACTGGGCTTTGCATTGTCACAAATCGCATCACGTAATGAATCAAATGCAACACGATCTGCCTAATTTAACGGGCATTAACAAAGAGGGGATTGAAGAAAGGATTAAGCAATTTTTCCCAAATTTTATGGGATTAATGAATATTAATGGCATGGGAGATATGTTTGAGATGTATGGAACTAACAAACTGATGGATATGGGCGTAAAAATGAAATATCCAACCAATATGTCTCCAATTGGTAATCCTGGGCCCTTTGGAGTGATTGAAATGGGAGGAATGTTCACCGTCTTTAAAGTTAGAAACAACATCACTAGCTATGTAGTTCCAGGCTGGTATCAACATCCTATAGGAACTCAAGCTAAACCTGTAAACATAAACGAAGTTCCGCAAGATATCCGCAATTCAGAAAAAAGTAGCAGAGAGAATCGTGAGCCAAAACCAAGCGATGTAAGCTGGCTAAGTCAAGAAGAAGAAAAAAGACAGCCCCTAGAGGCATCACCTAATTGGATGCAAAGTAAACCCGAAGACAGTATGAGAGGCGGGCATATTCATTAATTCAAATAGCTCCTGAAAGGGTCTTGAATTACCGGTCATTGCCCCATCTATAACGTCTGATAATAAATGTTATGTAAATTTACGGGATTTACCTAGGAGATACCTAGGTAAATCTCTTAAATTACATAACATTTCCGACTAGCCACATAACATTTCAGACTTTCATGAAGATTTCTTAATTTTGAGCTTTTTAGCGGAAAGATGCTGAAAGGTTTTTTGGACATTTAAAGTATCGATGGGCTCAGCGATGAACCTTAATCCGGGGCCTCTCAGAATATTATTCTCAAAGCATGGCTTTGCAGGTCCCATTTTTCCTTTTTCACCACCAAAAACAGCATCATAAGTCGTTTGCGGAGTGCAGGAATAAAGATTCTCCATTTTATCGCAAAAATGCAAAATCTCATCGCGAGTTTTGTGATTCAAGAGCCCCATTTCATAAGCTCTTTTTAATGAAAAATCTCCAATCCATGATTGATAAATCCGGTAGCGTACACCCCGCTTCGTAAGAAATTGTTCAATGATGAAACAATGGTCAAAAATGTGGGTGTACTTTGAAGCGACATACTCAATAATCGCAACCAAATAGCCCATCGAGCGATTACGTGTAATAGTCGATTCGTTCGATACGATTTTCCTTTTAAGCTTATCAATAACATCAAAGTTAAAATTGAATCTTGGGGCGAGCAGCGAATACTTTAAGGGTGTTCCCTCATGAGCTTCATCTTGAAGGTATACATTCCAAAAAAACATAGCATCTAGGATAATTTTTACTTTATTGGCCGTGGTGAATAATTTTAAATCTCCACCCTTTTCTAAATACTCATGGAGTATGATCCCCTCAAAAAGATTGATAATTGAATAGTGTCTCCAGTGGTTCATCTCTCGAGCGGCCATTCTGATCGCGATCGACTCTCTTATGACCTCCATCATCAAAGAAGCTTTTTCAGAACCGAAGAATAAATTAGCGACAGCAGCAACGGTATTAACACAGGAAGTTAAAAAGGAATCCTTATCCAGATCGACCCCTTGACGGAGTAAAACGACCTTTTGCCCCTCCTCAATAAAGCGCTCTTCCCAATCGCAAATTAAACTTCTGACCGCTACAAAGGGCGCTTCGTAAGGATGCTTAACAGATATATTTTTGTTAAAGTTTATACAGAGCATGAAATAGAGGTTATATAGAAACATATAAAAGGTGTAAAATACTTCAATTCATGAACCCACTTATTGATAAGCAACTAAATGCATTTGCTGATTATCTTTTAGAAAAAGGGCGTCATAAAGACACCTATTTTGAATCGCTTTATGCGTTAGTCGGCGGATGCCTTAAAAATTTGGAAGTTTTAGCAGAGGCCAAAGGATTTAAAAACAAGCCTTCCCTTTTAGCGATTAAAAGTCATCAGGCTTATGCTATCGACGGTTTTCTTGATCTTAAAAAAAAGCATGCCGCTAAAATACACGGCTTATTTGTCCACTGGATCCTCAGCAGAAATCGTTTATTAGAGGTTTTTAAACACTACCGAGACCAATTTGCATGTTTTCCTAATCTTGGTAAACGAGGAGAGATAATTTCCGATAGATTATCAGACCTTCTGATAGACACCCACCATACTTTTCCGATGGAACGGCTGAATGATACCCTGCTCACCTTAAAAGGGAGAGCTTATTTGTTCCATCAACTGATCAGAAAAAAACAAAATACACTCGCGAAACGCCTTTTTACCCCCGATCTTTTAGAGGCGTGCTATCTTAAAGAATACACCCCTTTAATGACCGCTGCGAAAGCGAAAAACGAAGAGATGCTAATCTTTTTGATTTCTAAAGGGGCGGGCTTAGAAGAAAAGAGCTCTAAAGGGAAAACGGCTTTATGGTATGCCCTAAGGGCAAGATTTAAAGCCGGTTTCTCGATTTTACGATCAAATGGCGCTAATCTCTACATCAAAAGCAATAACAACCTCTCTATCCTCCATATTGCTGTGTTAAATGAGGATACTCCCCTTATCAAAGAGCTCCTTCAAGATAAGAAATTCGATATCAACGAGAAAACAAAAACAGGAAATTGTCTCTTAAGATATACCTTAAAAACCCAGACAGAAGTCATCGATCTTATCTTAAAAGATCCCAGGTATAAAAAAACTCCCTTTACATCGGGTGATCATTTGATGGATGGAAGTGAGATTCAAGGGTGCCTACATCCTAAACTCCCTCCGTTTTCTATTCTTATGAGATTTTTGTGCTTGCGCTATGGAATTACGCACTCATTTAAAATGATGGATGTCAAAGTGACATATGGCGCCATGTTTTTAAAACAAGTGGTTGAAGATGTCTCTCAATCGGTGGAAGAATACATTCAAGAGCTCAACGGTGTTGAAAAAAGCTGCTGGGAAAAAGCCCTTGAAGTAGTGAAGTGGGGTCAAATGCATGCAGGCGACCTTGAAAAAAAGCACTCTGAGGCGCCTTACGGAATTGTGGCCTATACACCCATCATTCACTATTCATCTAGTAGCCGTCATGCTGTGAGTGTGGTTATTTCTAAAAGCGCCTTAAAATGTTATGTGGGCAATCGCAATCTCTCCCCTTACGGCATACAGGTACTCTCCTCTATTTCTCTTGATAAAATGGTGTCTTACGTAAAAAAAACTTTAAGCGGGAAGTATCGATCGTTTGAAAGATTGATCTCGCAAGCCAAATCAAAGTTTAGATCTATTTCGCCTGTGACCCTCCCTCATAAAATCCAAACGGTGACGAATTGTACAATCCTTGCGATCAAACTTAACTTCGAATCGGTATTACTAGCTTTACCGGAGAGCGCCGAAAACGCTCGGATCTACTACAAGAGATTCACCCATTTTGATCGGATCAGAACGCTCAAAAAAGTGCTTGAGTCCATCAAAGAGATCGAAAAACTTTCCAATGAGTTGAATATTTTTAGAAAACAGTTAGTGGATGAGGGCATTGTGATAGAGCCTGTCCTTGAAAAAATCTTCTTCAAATCGATTAAAAAAGGGGATATCGAAACGTTAAAATTGCTTTTACCCTTAAGCCCCTTCAAGAGAGATGGCGATATCTATCTTTTAGAGGCCTATATCCACCAACAAGAAAGTATATTTAATCTATTGTTTAGACCAACTCCCCTCTCTTTACTCCTCAAAAGTTTCGATTTTACCGATCAACCCTTAAGAGAACTTGTAAGGCAAAATGTCGAACTTTTTTTACGAATCGAAGATCCTACAGCTCTTCTAGACCTTTACATAAAAGCCTTTAACAAAGGGCTTATTATTGATGTGTTAAAAGAACGAGTTTTAAAAATTGATGATCTGGACCTCAAACTTCAACGCCTTTTAAACGCAAAAAAATTTGCTGAAAGATCTATCCATTACCCCTCTTCAGATGAGACAACCCTTAAACTATTCGAATCGCTGGGTCTTGATGCGAACTCAGCCCTTTTTTCGTTTTATCGCTAACTATCTTTCTTTTTCATTAAATCTTGAGCCTTTATCCCTTCATGGTTTCTTATATGTGGATCGGCCCCTTTTTGAAGAAGCAGTTCGACATGCTCCTGCTTGCCTGATCTTGCAGCTATGTGAAGAAATGTATCTCCCTCGGCGTTTTGCTGATTGATATTATCGACGCGAGATAATAAAAGCTTAAAAATTTCTGTGTTCGAATTTCTCGCATATCCGCCTAGCGAAAAAGCAACCGCAAAAAAGTCTATTTTGGCTCCCTTATCTAGTAGTAGTTGCACGATGGAAGGGTCTTTCGCGTCTACCGCTTTACTTAAAATGGAAGACTCGTACTCGATTTTCAAATTTGGATCGACTCCATGACTCAATAAGAGAAGAGCCACTTGTTTTAGACTGTACTTACAAGCTAAATAAAGAGCCGATACTCCCTGACCTACTTTCTCCCCTTTTGTAACCGGCCAATTCATGAAAAAGCTGAGCAATTTAGGACAATTTTCGAAAGCCCTGATTTTCTTAATATCATTCAGAATAATGAAAAGAAGATCAGAGCTTTTCATACTTCTCAATAAGTCAAACGTTTTAGGGCCGTCTATCCTCCCTTTTTTGTTTTTCACAACAAAACGAATCGGTAGAGGCGCTTTTTCAATTTCTTGGAAAAGGGCCAATAAATACTCTTTAGCCTGACTGATATCCCGGCCTCCATAGCCTGCCCCTCTTGCCACACTGAGTAAAGCAAGACTCCCCTGCTCTCTTGCCTTTCGATTAACTCCCGATAAAGCGTTGATGTCAGAGAGCGTCAAATAGTCCGATAAGGTCGGCATTAAATCGTGGACCATCTTTAAACCTTCCGGAGGAAATACACGATGGCGAATCCGCTCCTCCGATTTCAACAAAGGGCCCATTCTAAAAAAAAGCTTGGCCAAACAGATTAATTTTTCCTGTTTTTGAGAAGTAGCCGCTACGATCTCTTTGGCCTTTAAGCTCAAAAAAGCATAAATTTCTCTGATATCTTTTTGAGAGAATCGATCATGTCTCTCTTTGTCATAAGGAAGATTATTTTTAACGATCGTCTCGATTTTTTTTAAAATTGAGGAGGGCGACTCTTTTTGTTCGCCCTCTCTTTCGCAGATATAAAAATTATTATTCGATATAGAGATATACAAATATTTATCATTATTCATATATCCACATAATAACTTTTAAGATCTCAAGTTATGAGTTAATATATGATTAAGAATTTTAAGTATTAATCTCTATAAGGATCGAACTCTTTTTCGCTTGCCATAGCAACGCCGATCGGCATTAAGGTGTGGCAAATACGGATCGTTTTCTCGTGTGCTTTTAAAACCTCCTCGATCCTTTTGTAAGCATAAGGTGATTCATCCAAACCCCCTCCCCTCAACTCGACCCCCGCTTTTTTTATCCATGCGTCATGCGCTTGCTTATTAACGAGACCAGGCTTGAGTAGGCGCCCCGTTTTCCAATCTTTTTTTCCGGCCGCCTGTATCCGCCCCATCACCCTTCCGGCGCCGTGAACTGTCGAATAGAGGGCCTCTTTACTCTCTTGAGAGTCAATTCCCTCCAAAATGACCGAAATGTCCCCCATGCTTCCGCCCACAAACCCCTTTTGGCCGGGAAACAGAGGAGTGGCCCCTTTTCGTACGACCCATACTTTTTTACCGAAATGGGTCTCTTTCCAAGCAAAGTTGTGGTGGTTATGCACCTCTTCTACAATAGTTCCTTGGAGAAGGCTGGCCACTTTTTGGCACACCCAGTCCCGTCCGGCATAAGCATACTCCCCTGCCAGCTTCATGCACTGAATATACTGCTCGCCTAAATCGGAGTGCTCATGAAAAATAACGGGTTTGGCATGCACCCCATCTTTTCCGCCCCCCTCTTTAATAAAATGGGTGCAAATGGAGTGACCAAGACCTCTTGAACCGAAATGAACGCCGATCCAAACTTGATTTTTTTCATCTACAAACACATCAACATAGTGATTGCCGCTGCCAACCGTTCCGAGCTGCGCTTTTGCTTTATCTTTTAACGGTCGTAGAAATGGAATTTGGTTCCATAAAGGATCGTCTAGTAAAGGGTGTTCGACCTTTTCATTATTTTTGCGTCCCACCCCAAAACTAATCTCCCTCTGAATCTGGTCCATCAATTGGGAAATATCCGCTTTGATTAGGTTTGCATCCACATCAATCCTCGCCGCTTTATTGCCGCAAGCGATGTCAAAGCCCACCCCGTTGATGTTGATGTGATCTTTATAAGCGACAACCCCTCCAACTGGCACCGAGTAGCCTATGTGGTGATCCGCCATTAATAGTGTATGCTCGGGTCGAATGGGATTATTTTGGATCGCCTTCATCTGCTCTACCGCATCGATTAATGGCTCACCAAAAATGATTAAGTTTTTCATGACTTTAAATGAATATAGAAAAAAGCGTATTTGTCTCTATACCTCCATTTTCAAAATCATTCGAAAACACCAGTTCGAGACTCTTCACCCGTTTGAATAAATCCTATAGCCACTAATCCCACAAGAGGGACGCTTGCTAAAACCGATCTCCCCATTCTATCCAAAGCAAAGAAAGCAGCCTCTTTAGAGGCTCGATCCCCCGTTACCGCTAAAGGAGCATTTACCATTAGGTGGGCTGAATAAAAAAGAAACATGGGAACATTTATCACAAGACCTATAACCGGAATTGTGCCGGCCATCTCGATATAGTTAAATACTGGGATTCCCACTCCGTAATCATATTCTTTTGCTAAAGCCCATCGATGCATCATGCGTGAAACATCCATATTCGCTGCCACCAAATTTCCTGCGACAGGAACCATTTCGATAAGTCCCCTTCCCAAATTGGTAGCTCCAATTTTCATAGACTCTAAGTGATGATGCCGATGAATTTTATCAAAAATGTATTTGACGGCTGATACGACTAAATAGGCCAATCCCAAAAGGGCCCGATAGGCTCCGGTCAACGTGCTAACGCCGGGAATATAGCCTAATATATTCAGAGTGCAAACCGAATGAGAGCCTCTCCTTGATCCTATTTTTGAAACTAAATCGGGTTTAAATCCTAATTGATCAGCAATTTCGCTTTGTTGAACGTCATTATTCAAGTAAGAGGCCGATGCATTCGGAAGAAGCTTTTCAATCATAAAACATCCTTTTTATAAGATAATAACATTAGATAATTTAAAAATAATTGATTTTTTATAAATATTTTGTTAAGATATGGCATATTAAATTTTTTTATTACTATGAATACCATTAATCAATCGACCCCATCTCATCCCTCTTTTTCGGATGAGAATTCTCAAACCTGGAAAAGCTGTCTCTTAAAAAGATCTTCAGACACAGCTCTTCATACTCTACAAGAGTCCTCAAAGAGACAGAATGAAGTATCTTCTGCATTAAAGCCGCCTAAACAGGTAACATTTAATGAAGCAGCTTTGACAACGTACACATGTAATCAAGATGTTTTATTCCGTGAAGGGTGCAAAAAGGTCACCTACGTGTTTAGCCAAGTCACTTACGAGGGCGAATGGAAAGAAGGTAGTTGGCATGGGCAAGGGACTCTCCTCAATCCTGATGGAAAAAAATATGAAGGAAGCTTCGTAAAAGGAGAAAAATCGGGCTATGGAAAATGCACTTTCTCTGATGGTTCCGTCTACTATGGAGAATGGAGCCGCAATGTAGCTCATGGTAAAGGGACTTATATGGCCCCCGATGGAACAAAATATGAAGGAAGCATAGTAAATGGAAAAAAATCGGGCTATGGAAAATGCACTTTCTCTGATGGTTCCTTCTACGAGGGCGAGTGGCAAAAAAATCTTAAGCATGGAAAAGGAAAGTTAACCAAAAAAGAAGGAACTTCTTTTGAAGGGGTCTTCAAAGAAGGTCTTATAGAGGGCTTTGGAAAAGCG
>CAYWQX010000028.1:0-15084 GCA_964460985.1 uncultured bacterium | reverse complement strand
AACTTCTTTTGAAGGGGTCTTCAAAGAAGGTCTTATAGAGGGCTTTGGAAAAGCGATCTATCCAAATGGCGACATTTATGAAGGCGAGTGGGAAAAGAGTCTTAGGCACGGAAAAGGAAAGTTAACCAAAAAAGAAGGAACTTCTTTTGAAGGGGTCTTCAAAGAAGGTCTTATAGAGGGCTTTGGAAAAGCGATCTATCCAAATGGCGACATTTATGAAGGCGAGTGGGAAAAGAGTCTTAGGCACGGAAAAGGAAAGTTAACCAAAAAAGAAGGAACTTCTTTTGAAGGGGTCTTCAAAGAAGGTCTTATAGAGGGCTTTGGAAAAGCGTTCTATTCAAATGGCAAGGTTTATGAAGGCGAGTGGCAAAAGGGTCTTAGGCACGGAAAAGGGGTGCTAGTTTATGCCGATGGAAGACGCTATGAAGGAGAGTTTGTTAAAGATCTTCGAGAAGGAAGAGGAAAATTAGTCCGTCCCGATGGTGCTCTTTACGATGGAGAATGGAAAGAAAACATAAGACATGGCTTTGCGAAGTATACTGATACCGATTTAGTTTTTGAAGGCCACTATGCAGAAAATTGTAGAGAAGGATACGGGATAGAAAAAACCCCTAACGGCACCTACGAAGGAAGCTATTCAAAAGGTCAACGAAATGGTCATGGAAAACTCATCTATCCTAATGGATCAAGCTATGAGGGCGAGTGGGTTAACGACAAAATGCATGGCCAAGGGAAAATAATCCGAACTAACGGTTTTACTTACGAAGGCTCCTTTATTGAAAATAAAGAAGAGGGTTTCGGAAAAGCAAAATATCCTAACGGAGACACTTACGAAGGTGAATGGAAGAGAGGGGCGTGGTTCGGTAAAGGGAAGCTTACAAAGATGAATGGAGATATAATCGAAGGCACTTTTGAAATGGATGTTCTTAAAAATTGAAATCAAACTTTCAAAATGCTGAATTCAGATTTACGATTGTGATTTGATATTTTAAGCCCCTTACAAAGAGCTGATGGCTCTTGTATAGGGGCTATGAAATAGTTTAGCAATTATAGTGAAATTCTTCAGTCATGAGTTCTTTGATCTTTTCGTCAGTAAAATACGTCTCCGGATTATCTTCACTATTCATATAATAATGAGGGCTGAAACTAAACTGAAAAGAGCGAACCTGTTTTCCGTTTGAGTCAGGAGTTGTTAAACCCTTGTCAACCCGTAAATTATCCTTTCTTAAAGTATCGTAAACGTCGGATTGACTAGAGTCTAATACATTATTAGTCAGAGCATAATCATCGAATATTCTTTGTCGCATTTTATCATTAGTGATGGATGCAATTTGTTGATGTCGAATTTCATTTTTTTCACACAGTCTTTTAACGTTATCTTTTACCTCTTGTTCAATACAGGTATTTTTAAAAATAGCGTCCGCTATTTTAGAGCAGCTCCATTTATTAAGTGTTAAAAAATAGCGCTCAATCGATTGGTTTGAGGCCCAGGCTCCCGTTTTCAAGAACATTAAGACACGGTTCCAGATCAAACTGATCCTCGAATGATTCGTGATCGAGTGGCATTTTTCAATTTCATCGATTGAAAACGTATGCAATTTGGATCTTGGGCCAAGACCGTGATTTTCTATATGTAAATAAGCTTGATTTAAGGGAGATGTAAATGAAATCATATGTTTAATAATATTTTTTTACAATATTATATATTATTAATGATTTTTTAAAACTATTTTAGACCAACCACATCTCTTTCTTGATAGAGGGCCAGGAGGAGAGTTTTGAGAAGGGCATAGAGAGGCGTTGCAAGAAGAAGGCCCGTGATTCCCCATAAGGAGCCGGCCGCCAGAAGTAAAAGGATGATGGTTAAAGGGTGGATTTTTAGCTTTTTACCGAGAATATAGGGTGAAATGAGGTTCGCCTCTAAGGCATGCACCGTCAGAACAACGAATAAAACTTGGAGCGCCATCAACGGGCTTTCACCAATCCCTAAAATCAAAGCGGGCAGAGTTGAGATAAAAGTGCCTATAAAAGGGATCATGTTAAAGATTAAAGCGAACATTGCCAGAAGGATCGCGTAAGGAAGCCCGATGATGCTATAGCCGATAAAGAGAAGGATGCCTACTAAGATCGCAATCATAAACTGACCGCTGATAAAAACTGATAGTGTTTCATCCAATTCGCTTAAAACGACATTCATCGCGTCCCGATACTCTTTAGGAGTAAGCTTTAAGACCGTCTTTGCAAAGTGATCGCTATCTTTCAAAAGATAGAAGAGAATGATCGGAGTAAAAACAATAAAGGAGGCGATTTTTGTAATGTTTGTCACAATGCCGATAATGTCTTTAGAAAACCAATCAAGAATGCTATAGAAATAGCTCTTCATCAGCTCTTTCAATTCCGATGAAGAGATATCATAATTGAAAAGATTTAAAAAGCTGATCGTTCTCGTTTGAACCTGTTGCAGCTTATACTGGGGCGACTCCACAAACTCGGTGATCTCCGCATAAAAGAAAGGCCACACATAAAGAACAATGAGAAATAAACCTAGGAGAAGCAAAGTAAAAATGATCAACAGAGCCCCTAATCTAGGCACTCGCCTCTTTTCAAGCCAATCTCGTAGCGGCCTAAAAATGTAAAACAAAAGCCCGGCAGCAATCAGCGGAAAAATGAGAGCTAAAGCAAAACGGATGATCACCTCTATGATAGGATAGAGCTGAATCATCAGAAACAGGATGACAAGGACTAGAATAATCGCTGTCGCCCATTTAAAAAAGGGATGATAAAACCACATTTTTAATGACGGGTTTTACGCTTCGTTTTCTTCTGACCTAGCTGATCTTCTACAAATTCCTCTGCTGCATCCGATAAATCGTGATATTTGGAAATTACCTCTTTCCTGACCGATTGATAAGCTCTCGTTTTGAGAAGAAAATGGACTGCAAGTCCGGCTGCCGCCCCCACAAAAGCACCTAGAAGGAATGGATTAAGAGAAGATTGCTCTTCTTCTTTTCTAAAAATCGACATCTTTATCTCCCCTTTTTCACGGTTTGATATAGTTTTAGGCCAAGGGTAGCAAGTTGTATCACATCATTTAGAGCGCTTGAGCCGGAAGAGGCGATCTCCTCCCCTCTTTCTCTTGCTTCATCAAACTCATCGATTATATCTCTTGCCTTGTCTGTCAGCCCTTTAGCATATTTCGACGTTTGTTTAATAAAATCGGGGCTGCTACCTTCTCTTGATAAAAGATACACAGCTACTGCTCCTAAAACGGTTGCTGCAAGCGCTCCCTTGGCGATTGTTGATGAAGAGAGATCGCTATGACGAGACTTTCCATTAATCAACGATTTTTTCGTATGATTATAAATTTCTTCTCCTCTATCGAGAAGCTCCTCTTTAAGCTCGCCCGCCTCTTCTGCAAGTTCCAATGCCTTATCAGATAACTCTTGGGTGTAACGTCTAATATCTTTTCTTAATCTCGCCCCTTGCTTCGTGTTAAAGAGATAGTAGGAACTAACCCCAATCAAACCGCCGATAGCAAGGGCTTTAAAAATTTGATCATTTGTACTCATTTTTTTCGTCTCCCGTGTTGAAATTTTTGCCAGAGGCTTAAGCCTAACGCTCCTAGCTGAATAATATCTTCCGCCTGAATCCCCTCTCTAGAAGGGGCCGGAGCCATAGCTTGTGCATGACGATTCTCGATATTCTCAAAAATCGGGTCTAACGCCTCTGCTTTTTCAAGCATGTTATAGGCGATTTTATCCGATGTCTCAGCAATCGACTTGATTGAAGGTCTGAGTTCATTGACAGCCTTGTCAAAGTTCTGCAAGGACCTTTTTAACTGAACGAGCGTAATCGCGAGATAAATAACCAGAACTACAAATGCCAAAGCGATTACAGCTATACTTATATCGATAACCATTTAGCACCTCTTTAACGATATCTTAAAAGTATTCTTTAAAGCCTAATAAATCAAATAGTTGTGCTAGCAACTCACTTTAAATGATTTAAGATATTAAATAGGGCTAAACTATTATTTATTAGATTCGCCGTAAGAATCTATGGGAAGATTATTTTCCAATCCTCTTTCATGCTGATAAGCCTCCAGTTTCTTTTTTTTGCCTCTTCCATAAGCTCATGAGACAACCTGCCGATTGTTGAATCGTTATCGTAGGCATACTCTCTTAAAGGATCATCATGATGGACCAAAAATTTGCCTTTTATTGACCACTCGAGCATCTCTTTATCCCCGTCGCTATTGCCAAATGCAATCCAAGGCCTTTTACCTATAATAAGATTGATCCCTTCAACTTTTCCCGCTTTATCATTGATAAAGAGAATCTCTTTTTCCTTAAAAACTTGACCCTCTTGGTATTTGACCTTTCCGGCTGTCCCTATGACACGATTCACAGGAATTTGGTAGACCTTATCCGAATAAACTCGGATGAATTCTTGACCGCCGCCAGAAACGATGTAATTGTTAAACCCATTCTTTTCTAGGTAACGCATCACCTCCAGCATAGGCTGATAGATGAGCTCGGTGTAGTGCCTTTTAAACCTTGGGTGAAGAGCTGAAGAGAGCCAATTTGCAACTTTTTGATCAAAAGCTTGAATGGACTGTCCTGCATGGGTCTTAACAATAAGCTCAGCAATCTCCCCTTCCGTCAACTTTAATGGATCCATCGATGATTTGTCCGAGGCATTTTCCAAGGCATAGACGAGTTGAGTGTAATAGGGTTTTTCAACCCATAGTGTTCCGTCTTGATCAAAGACAGCGATCTTTTCATGATCGAGAAGATTTTTTGACTCCTCGACTAATTGCAAAATCGCAAGTTTATTAGGCCCCTCGCTCCAAGAGGGCAAAGGATCTCCCCAAAGGCACTGAAAGATTAAAAGAAAAACCACATACATAGCTTTTACTTAATACAAACCTCTTTTTAGCTACCAGCTTAACTATCAAGTCTCTTATAATTTCAGTTTTAACCTGTGACATGGAAAAATTTTATGAACGTAAATCCGGCCGTTTCCTACTCCATTTTCAATAATTACGAGTACTCGAATAAATCGAAGGCCGTATCTGTCCTGGATGTTCTTTCGACACCTGTCAGAAGACTCCTTGGCGGAAGAAATGTAAGCATGATGAGCTTTAAAGCTTCCGAAGAGTGGTCCAGATCACAGAAAAAAGGCTTTGCCATAGTCTCTATCATTATTCTTGCCGCCGGATGTTCACTTATTCCCGTGGTTCCGGCTCTAGGAATTATTCTTGTGTCCGTCATTGCAATCTCTCTTTTCGCCTTCGCCGTTAAAGCCCTAACCCTCCCCTGGCTTTGGCAGAAAAGCTCCGTTCAAGCGGAATACGATGCAACTGATCAAAAAACAACCGATTTTAACACTCAATTTGATAGCGGGCACATTGATGAGGCATTGTCCATTCTCAAGAATCACCCTAAGCTTGGATCCATTCCAAGCGTTCAAACGAGACTTGTGAAGCAAATCCAACAGATGATTTTTGAACAAAAAGACAAAGACTCTATCGCAGCATTAATTAAAACACTCCCTCGAAAAAAGGGGATTGATCTCGTAAATTTTTATATTAGCAATACCCTTGTTAAATCGGTTTATTGGCTCGATCCTTATCTCTTGAATAGTTTTATCGCGACTTCTTTAAGATTAGAGGGCTTAGCTCCCTCCAAGAAAGTTGAACTCTACAAAAAAATTCTGCCTAGGTTTGCTCTCAACTCTGCAGACTTTCCTATTGTTAAATACTATAAGATGGATATTGCCAATGGTCTTATCGAAGGTATACTTTTATTCCTCGACAGCAATCAAAAAATAAGCACAGAAAATGACTTAAGACTTTTGATTGTTGATTTGAGTGATCCATCTCTTAAGAACGATTATTACTATTTCTTCAATGGAGAAGCTTCAAAGAACGCTCACACTGTGAGTCGGCTTAGAGATCAAGATAGGTTACAGGACAAGATTTTATCTGATTTAGATCAGAAAAGCGGAAAAAAAGAAGAGGCGCTAAACCTTTATGAGGAGGTCCTTTTTAGAGGTTTTATGTCTTTAAAATTGCAAACGCTCAAAAAAACCTGTGTCCAGCGGTTAAAAAACTCTTCAACGGATGCGGAGGATGATTTAAGAAAACAATTTGCAGATATTGTTAATAGAAAATCTTCACTTTTAATGGACGCTGTGGAGCAGCATATTGCAAACTCCCTGTGGCAACTTTATAAAAGGCTTGAATATAGGACTTGAATTAAAGCTAAACTTCGCCATTCAGTATCTTAAGCCGCCAGTTTTCCATGATTTTTACCATTTGATAAAGATTATGGTAGGAAGCAAGCGTTTGCGCAGGCAGTTCGGACGCCTTAAACAGGTGATTTAAATAAGCCGTTGTATAGTTCCGACACGTCGTACAGGCGCAGTCAGGGCAAATCGGCTCGAAATGATCCTTTAAAGCCATCCGTGTAAGATTAACCGGTCCTTTGGCGGAAATCGCCATCCCATGGCGGGCGGCTCTGGTAGGATAAGAGCTATCGAAAGTATCGAGGCCCGCTTTCACGCCATATTCTATCGATTCAAGATCGCCGATTCCGAGCAAGTGAGTGGGTCTTGAAGGATCGAGGTGTCCCGGCGTTTCATCAAGCAGTTTAAAGAGCTCTTGTTTCGTTTTGCCAAGACTTCCGCCGATTGCAAAGCCATCAAAGGCGTGATTGTTAGAAAAATGGCAGCTCTCTTTACGTAGTTCAGGATCAATGCCGCCATGAACTACCGAGTACATGGCCTGGTTTTGCCTGTTTTTTAAGTGATGTTCGAGCGAGCGTTTTTCCCAGCGATGCGTTCTTTCAAACGATTTAAGCATCTCTTTTCTTTCAATATGGTAAGGAGGAAGCTCGTCGAATGGAATAATGATGTCGGCGCCCAGATCTTTTTGGGCTTGAACCGAGGTTTCAGGCGTAAGCAAGATCTTGGCTCCATCACGATACGATCTAAAAAGGACGCCCTCTTCAGTAATCTTTAAAACTTGGCCATCCGTTTTGCGAGCGCCTCGACTTTTAAGTTCATTGGCGACTCCCCCATAAGCTAAAGAAAAGACTTGGAAACCGCCCGAATCGGTGATGATCGGCCTGTTTCGTTTGATGTATTTGTGTAAACCGCCCGCTTTTTTGACCACTTCGGTGCCCGGTTGAAGCATCATGTGATAGGTGTTGCAAAACATGAGCTGCAGCCCCGTTTCTTCGACTAACACATTATCTAAAGCTTTCAAAGTTCCATTCGTTCCGACAGCTACGAAATTGGGGGTGTCGATGATTCCATGAGGCGTGTGAATGCGCCCTACACGAGCTTTTGACTTTTTAGACTGATAAATAATTTCAAACTTAAAATAGGTCATACTCTTGCCCACCTTCTGGTAAGGGCAACTCCCCTATTCATCGTTAAAATTAAAACAGCTTTGATAGCGTAGCTAAAGAGAATGACGTGAAAAGCTGAGCTGATTAGTCCATACAAAGCTATCAATGAAAATAAAACAGTATCAACCAATTGGGATACTAACATGGATGCACACGACCTTGATTCGAAAGAGTAAGTTGGGAGGCGATTTTTAATAATCCCAAAAAGCCACACATCCAATTTCTGAGTAAGGAATAATATGCAGAGGGAGAAAGTGATGATTTGATTCATTGGGCTTAAAATTTGGGCATAAGAGGTGTGTGAAGTATCTTGGATAGCCGGGGTATAAAGAAGATGAGCTTGAGACAAAAATAGAAAAGTTATTTGCAGGCCGATTGCGATTTTAATAGCCTGATTGGCCATCTGTTTCCCAAACCTATCCTGAATGATATTCAAGGTGAGAAACGCACCCACCATGTAAGCATCGCTTGTTGTGACCGTTAACGAAAAAAGATTAATCTGCTCGAGTACAAAAAGATTTGCTAGAACAAGCTGGAGTCCGAGCCAGCCAAAAAGAGCTTCTTTCCCAAAACGGCAGGCTAATTGGGTCGATCCGATTATAAGTACAATATAGTAAATAAAGACGATTTCGTTAGTCACTTAAGTCCTTTAATACGTGTTGAGGATTGAGCGACTGCACGTAGTTTCGCTCATAGTTATCAGCAAATAAAATCATCGGACGATCTAGTTTATCGGTCACGATGAGAGATTGTGTCGATTTTTTGAATGTTTGGATATCCCCTTGAATCCAGGCGGATGAGCTATAGGGAAGTTTTTCGAGCTTAGTTTCGCAGTTGTATTCATCTTTTAAGCGATATTGCATCACTTCAAACTGCAATTGTCCGACAGCCGCAATGATAAATTCACCTGAAAGATCCATCGGTTTTAAGAGCTGCACCGCCCCTTCTTGAGTCAGTTGATGAATCCCTTTATCAAACGCTTTACGCTTGCTCACATCTTTAGGATAGACGCGGGCAAAAATTTCAGGCTGGAATTGCGGCAAAGGTTTAAAGTTGAAACCACCTGTAATGGAGATGGTATCGCCGATCGAGAAAACGCCCGGGTTAATCACACCCACCACATCCCCAGCCACCCCCATCGATAAGGTCGTTCTCTCTCCGGCGAGCATGCTATGGGGACGATTTAAACGAATTTCTTTGTTGAGGCGGTGGTGCTTTACGACTAGGTCCTTTTCAAATTCGCCTGAGCAAATACGAAGGAAAGCCATCGAATCGCGGTGACGAGGGTCCATATTTGCTTGAATTTTGAAAACATAAGCAGAAAAGGGAGTTTTAAACGGATCGATCGTAATTTCTCCGTTTTGGGTATCGGCAGGACGGCTGTAGGGGTGAGGGGCCAGATGGATAAAGGCGTCAAAGAAGGGTTCCACACCGAAATTGGTGAGCGCGGAGGCGAAGAAAACAGGGGTCTGTTTTCCTTGTAAAAACCGTTTGAGATCAAAAGGGGTGCCGGCCCCTTCAACCAATTCAAATTCTTGTTTGAATTTTTGAGCCTCTGGGGGAGATAATTCTGACAAAGCCTCGTTTAAACTCTTTTTTTCAATGAGAGCTTTTTGCGATCCGCGAGCGGCTGTCTTCTCAAAAATGAGGGCTTGTTTTTCTAAAATATCATAAACCCCGATAAACTCTTTACCGGTGCCGATCGGCCAGTTCATCGCGCTAGATTCAATCCCTAAAACCTCTTCGACTTCCTGCATCAAATCGATCGGCTCTTTACCGGGCATATCCATTTTATTGATGAAGGTCAAGACTGGAATGCCGCGAAGACGGCACACCTCAAAGAGCTTTCTCGTCTGCTTCTCGACCCCTTTTGCCGCATCGATCACCATGATGGCGCAGTCGGCCGCAGTGAGTGTTCGGTAAGTGTCTTCGGAGAAGTCTTGGTGACCCGGCGTGTCGAGCACATTGATGACACAATCCTTATATTCGAACTGCATGGCGGAGGCAGTAATCGAAATCCCTCTCTCCTGCTCCATCCCCATCCAGTCGGAAGTCGCCATTTTGGAATTTTTTCTTCCTTTCACCATACCCGCGGTCTGAAGCATGCCGGAATAGAGCAAAAGTTTCTCTGTCAGGGTGGTCTTACCGGCGTCAGGGTGGCTGATAATCGCGAAGGTTCTACGCTTTTTAATCTCTAATTCCAACATCATAAACCATTGTAAAGTAATATATTATAAGTGTCCTTTGCTTGAACGTCAAGGAGTAGTATGATATAGTCAAATGTACGAGTGAGGTAATCCTATGTCTACTACCTTGATAATTCTCGCGATCCTCGCGATTTTAGTCTTCTGGGGGGTGGGAATTTACAACCATCTCGTCCGCCTCAGCAACCAAGTCAAAAATGGCTGGAGCCAGATCGATGTCCAGCTGCAAAGAAGATACGACCTAATCCCTAATTTGATTGAAACCGTTAAAGGCTACATGTCCTACGAAAAAGGGACTTTGGAAGCGGTCGTTCAAGCAAGAACGGCTGCCGTTCAAGCCCGGGATAGTATTGATAAAGCAGGCGGACCTACCCAAGCTTCGATCAAAGAACTTCTGGCAGCAGAGTCAACTTTGAAAGGCGCCATGGGAAATATTTTTGCTTTAGCGGAGAACTATCCTGAACTCAAAGCCTCTGAAAATATGAAAATATTACAAGAAGAGCTCTCCAGCACAGAGAATAAGATTGCTTTTGCAAGGCAAGCTTATAACGACACAGTGATGATGTACAACACCTATCAGCAAGAGTTCCCGAACGCCCTTTTTGCGGGATTCTTTGGGCACCACCCTGCCGATCTTTATGTGGTACAGGATGTGAACGCAAAAAATCCTGTAAAAGTACAATTCTAAGGGCCTGTGTATGGCGATGAATTTCTGGCAAGCCCAGGCGGAAGCGAAAAGAAATACTCGTTGGATGGTGGCGGCGTTTATCGTCCTCACCTTCCTGGTCGCTTTTTTAGCCGAAGGGATTGTTCGAGCTCTTTGGGTTGAATATGATAATCCCGAGCTTCCGTTTATAGGCCTATTTTTTATCGGCTCAACTTTCTTGGTCGCCCTGTTCAACTACGCCATGTACCAGTCGCAAGGAGGCGGAGTCGTTGCAAAAGCGCTTGGCGCCTACAGAGTCAATCCGCAAACGATTGATCCTCGCGAAAGAAAGCTTTTAAATATTGTGGAGGAGATGACGGTTGCAACTCAGCTGCCCTTTCCGGATGTCTATATTTTACAAAATGACCAGATCAACGCGTTTGCGGCCGGCACCAATCCTAAAAACGCCTGCGTGTGTGTCACAACAGGCGCGATGAGCCGCCTTTCACGAGATGAACTTCAAGCCGTGATCGGCCATGAATTCGGACACATCTACAATCATGATGTGGTCCTCGGCATGAAGCTTGCCGCCATGCTGATGGGCTTTTTCTTTATTTTTTACATCGCTCTAAGAACCCTTCAATTTGCCCCTTCCAGTTCATCGCGAGAAAAAAAAAGCAATCCAACCGCCTTGATTGCTCTTGTCATGGTAGGAGCCGGCCTTCTCTCCTATTTTGCCGGAAAAATCTTAAGCGCGATGGTCTCTCGCCAAAGAGAGTATTTAGCTGACGCCTCCTCGGTACAGTTTACCAGAAATCCTGAGGCGATGGTCGGAGCTCTTAAAAAAATTCAAAAAGAGGTAGAATTTGCCAATATGCCGAAATCAGGTATGGCCTTTTCTCATCTTTATTTTGATCACAGGACCCTCACCGGTCTTTTTGCAACCCATCCTCCTATTGAAAAACGTATCAAAGCCATTCTTGGCAACACCACCCAACCAGAATAATTAATCCATGAAACTCTTATCTCTTTTCGTCTTGATTGCTTCCCTGCTGTCTGCATGGGAGAAACCTCCCCATATGGGAGAAGCCCAATGGGAATACACCGTTCCTTACCTCTTGCCGGAAGATCATCCAGCCAAAGCGGCTCTCGACAAAATTTTTAGCGAAGGAAGACCTACCGCCTCAGAAAAAGCACTTCACAAAGCCGGTTTTTCAAAAATCTCCGTCAATCCTAAAACAGGGGTTGGGGTGTATAAACATAAAGAGCTGAAAGGCTATGCCGTGAAACTCTATACAGACGATTGGACAGGCGTCTGCGACTGGTGCATGTGGGTGAAAAGAGCGAAAGGGGCAAACGCTATTCGAGCATGCATCGATAAACATGGCCTTCAAAATGTGTTCACCGTACCCAAAAAATGGGTCTACCCTCTTCCTTTAGAAACCTATGACGCAGCCGCTCCTGAACCTAAAGATTTTATCATGCTGGTGGAAGATATGAAGCCTGTCGATGAGGTGCATAATAGCCTTCTCTGGAAATCAAAACTGATTAATCCTCCTGTTTTAAATGCTTTTTGGACCATTTTAACCGAGGTAGGACTTTTAGATTCGGTTTACACCGACAACGTCCCCTTTAATGCTGAGGGAAAAATTGTGTTTATCGACACCGAGCATTTTCATGAATGGCCGGTTCCGTATCACAAAATTCCTGTCTTTTTAAATAAAAAGATGGCGGGCTATTGGCATGGACTGATGAACCGAGGAGGACCTTAAAAGAAAGGAGGCCATCTCTTAAAAAAGAGATGGCTAAAAAATTTATTTTTTGTAGCTTTGGTTGATGCCGAAAGCTTCGTCGAGCGAGAATTTTCCCGCGCCAAAACAAAGGACGATGAGAGCTGCAAGTAAGTAGTTAAACGGATGTTCTTTAAAAACCGCTTCAGGGTCTTGGCTAAGACGGCTGAAGGCGGAGAAGTGAACGGTTATATAAGCTCCAATCATAGCAATCACAAGCGGAATCGCTGCAATTCTTGAAAAAAGGCCCAGCAAAAGGAGTAGACCCCCAAAAAATTCACTGCAAGCGACAAGCCAAGCAGTGGCTTCTGCGAACGGAATATTTAAATTGGCAAAATTGGCAGCTGTTCCCGGAATATCGATGATTTTCCCGAAACCAGCGATCATAAACAAGCTTCCCCAAATCACGCGCAAGGCCAAAAGAACATAATCTTGCAGCCACTCTCCTAGAGCAGTGAAGGGCCTTAAGATAGCATTCAAAAATTTCATATATAATTCCTTGGTAAATACACCATTTTTCGCTAAGTTAAAGAAAAATTGAATTTTTACCTAGAAGGGATTGTTTTGGACTTAAAGCGTTATTTCGATAACATTACGTTGCTGACAGCTCTATTTACTTTTCTTTTTAGTTTTATTTTCTTTTTTAAAGACACTTTCTTCTTTTTCTCAAGTATAACAGCCGCTATAATTACAACAGCTTTAGTTACGTTTACTCTAGTAATGATTAAATGGTTATTTAAAGCCTTAAATTAAGAGGTTTTTTGAGAACCCTTTGTCTTATTGTCCTCATCACTTTCCGCCTGTTTTCAACCGAGATAGACCCTGCCGTCTTGTCGGAAGTTTCTCCCTATCTTCTTCAAGATAAGGAATTAATCACTAAACTCGACAAGATTTTTAAAAAAAGCCGAGTCTTGGCTCACACAGGCACGCTCGACCAAGCCGGTTTTCGCCACCATGGATCTGGAGTCCATACGAGCGGCATTCATGTCATGAAGCATAAAAAGCTAAAAGGCTATCTGATCAAGTGTTTTACCGACGATTTTAAAGATAAAGAGGAGTGGATTCATTTTTTATGGAGAGTTAAAGGGGCTGAAGCCATACGAAAAGCCATCGAGCTTCAAAAAGCGGAGTCCCAATTTAAGGTTCCTCGCAAATGGATCTATAAAGTACCGGATGATGCCCCTCAAGGGCCTCATCATTTTGTCTTAGTGGTCGAAGACATGAAAGTTTTAAGCCATTCGGCGAATAAAGATAAGTGGAAGAAAAAAGCCGGATTTACCCTCCTTTATAATCTCTACCATATCATTAATAATGCCGGAGCTGCCGATAGCAATTTTGTGGATAACATTCCTTTTTGCGAAGATGGCAAAGTGGCCTTTATTGATACGGAAATCTTTAATAGGTGGCCGGTCAAATTCAGTAAAATGGATAAATACTTATTCGGCTCCAACCGGGAGTACTGGATCCATCTCTATCAATCAGGCGGAGTAAGATAAATCGATCCTTTAGCCTATCTATCTCTAAAAAGTACTTTTCCATCTACCTCAGAACTTTAAAGAAGTCTCCATAAAAAAAACTGCTTGCACGGTTTTAAAATCAATTGTAGATTCTACATTAAAATTTTACCTTGGAGATCAAATGACTGTTTCCGGTTCTGCTCCCATCACCATCATTCATCCTGAATTTGCTCAATTAGACACAAGTGTTGATAGCTATAAACCCGCCATGGAAAGCATTCTCCGTCATGAAGAAGATGAGACTAACCAAGAGCTAGAACAGATTAAAATTTCTAACAGAATAACAAAAGAAAGAATCAATCAGGTAAAAAATCAGTATTTATCTTTCAAAAACACTTGCATAGGCTATAAAATTGATTCTCCTGAAGCAGTGGTTGAAACTTTCAAAGAGATCGAGCTTTTCTTTCAACAAATCACAGCTGAAAATTTTGCAAAAAGCAAAAAAATTAAATCGAAATCTGAAAAAGTTGCAGGAAGACGCCCCAAAGAAATTGCTGTCATGTCTGAAAAACCAGTTCCCGGTACCGTCCTATTTAAAATCGAGGAATTAAAGAAAAGGATTCTTGATTTTGATGCCGAAGTAAACAAAGAGCGAAAAGAGTATCAAGCTACAATTAACAACAAAACCTGGAATGAATCGGTACAGAAACATTTTAGAGCGAGAATTGATTTACTGAAGGAAAAATACTGGAAGCTTCTCGCAGAATATCAAGGCGATGTAGTTGAAAAAACGGCTGGTAAAACAGAGCAAAATATCAAAGATGAACAAGTCATTGCCGATCTTGTCGCACGTGGAATTCTTCCCGATACGAAAGCCCTTATCACGCGTACACGCTTTTCATATGGTATTCTTGGTAAACTCGAGAATAAGATTTCAAATTTAGAAAGTAGACTTGAAAAAACAAGTTATAAGGCACCTTCTGATAGTGAAGGGAAACAAATAGCGGCTAATCTGTCATCCACTCTTTCGATTGAAACGACGAAACAGATTTTAGAAGAAGGAAAATCGATAAAAAAATATCGCGAAGAGATGATCAAAGCCTTAAAAGATAGTCAGCAAAATGCTTTTGCCGCTCTAAACACCCTTCGAGAATCATTGCAGCTCTTTATTCATAGCCATGAGGGTAAATGTGTACCCATAAAATCACTCAAAGGTTTTGGATCGTGGGTTAAAGAAGCTGCAGAGCTTGAAAGGCCTTTAGAGAAAAGACCTCCCATCGACAAAGCACAGCCCTCACCTACCCATGTTAAAATAAAAGTCCCTCAATTGTAGGAGGCTCCATGTCAATTTTTGACGATTTAATTTGGGGTGGCACGGTACTGCCTGCCACTTCCCCTGTTTCAAAAGGGGCCGCTTCCCAGCAGGATAGTAAGGAAGTTCAAGCCTATTTAGACGAATTGGTGAGAACCATTTATAATGACTGCCAAAATAAGCGATACCTGGAGGTTGAGCAAAACATTTCTATCCTTGCATCGGCCTACGGAGTTGAACTCCCCAAAGCCCCCTTAGCT
>CAYWQX010000027.1:0-30025 GCA_964460985.1 uncultured bacterium | reverse complement strand
TGCCGCATGAGGGTAAAGTTGTCGATGGAGAAGGTTTTGATCAATATTACTCTATTTTGAGTTTTGCAAGCTTTTTTAAAACTAGGTTCAATGTTACAAATGATTTAGATCAATTTGTGATGGAGGCATTTAGTAATCTCTTATGTTATGGCGACAGCGATGCGATCCTTATTAACGCCCTTTCAAAGATCAATCAAGCGCCCATTCTTCTTACTAGCGGATACGATGAACACTTCACGTCCGTCATTTTTTATAGAAATTGGCTTGTCTTTTGCGATAGAAGAAAAACAGCAGGCTTTTCCATCTACGAAATTGATGAGTTTGATCTTTCGATTGTTAATCTCGAGTTAATTGACAAGATTTTACAGGATAGTGTCCAGGAAAATGATAGCGCCACCGAAGATTTTCTAAAATCTCAACTTAAACTGAAGCTTCTCTACACCAAAAAAATGAAAGCTATGAGTGGAGGTTTTTGTACCCAAGGGGGGACATCGGCTGCTTTTCAAGCCCTTCTGACGCTTGGTTCCAAAACAGAAGATAATAGCTGGGAAGAGGCTAATCAAAAAATAATAGCTTACTACAAAAGAGTCAAAGCCGCCTATCGCTCCCTTGTTGCAGAAGAGCTTTTGCTTGCAGCAAAACTTTCCTACGAACAGGGGAAAACAGATACGGAAGGGGAGTATTTCTATAAACTTCTTCTAGCCGTCTTTCTGAAAATGTCGGCGCATCCCAACAAGCTCGCTCATTTTTCGCCGGAAAGTGAGAATTTGAAGGCTCATCTCATTGAACGGTTGAATGCCATATCGGAGACAGTACCATGATTAAGATAAGGCGTTTAGAAGAAAGTGAAGAGGCTCCTTATTTAAAGAGGGCAAGAGGCAAAGAAAAGCTTCACAAGCTTAAGCCGGTCGAAATCTTTCATCGTCTTCCCGATTTAAGTATAGGCTCTTTAAGCACTCTTAAAGACAAACGATTAACAGGGATAATCACTCATCTAACCGATTACTTTAACTCCACTGACTTTAAACACACGCGCCAAAATAATGTTGAAAAAGTGGTTTGTAAAGTTTTTGAGGCCTTAGACGGCCGATTTTTAAATTTTAAAATCATCTCCGATTTCATCGAGTCGGTTAAAAAAACGGGGATTTTTAATCCTCACACACCCATCAGTGCACCTCTCCAGACGGTGGCCGAAAAATTATTTATAAAGGGCAATTTAATCGCTCTTAAATTGGCAGAGCTGGGACGGATGTATAACATAGTAGGATTGATTCAAGCTGCCTCAAGCTGTAATGATGATCTTTTTAAAACGCTTCTTTATCGAGGAGTAGATTTTAACTTTCCAACAATCGTTCCTTATCATTTTGCTAAAACGGTTTTAGTCAATTTAAAGCATGATTCAATTCTTCGAATGTTGAGTCTCCCGGTTCAGCTTCCTCCGGAAAGCTATCACTACATCTTATTAAACGAGCATTTGACCGAAATTGAGAAGCTGAACCTTATAAAAATATTGGCAGAAAGAGGGCTTTCTACCCGAATAGTTTATGAGGCAAATGAGCCCATTCAACTTGCTTTAGAGAAAAAATATTCAAAGATATCTCATTTTCTTGCTTCTTTACCCTATGATCCGGGAAAGACTCATGAGTATTTCCTTCTTGCTTTAAAAAATGATCATGCGGAAACCATCGATCTTCTAACAGGGGCAAGAGATGTACATTGTGGCATCGATGTATCTAAAGAGGTCGTTGGATATTTTAGAAAAGCGCAAAAATCTTTAATGGTTTTAAAGGGTAGATTGAAATGGATAATTCCTCCATTTTCTCAGATTGAAAAGCTTAAAAGGTTTCAGGCAAGCCCTCCGCCTCTTTTGGCTGAATTGAAACCATTGGTCGATAACGGAAGTTTAGAAATCTTAAAAGGAGATCTTTGCCTAACCACTCTTTCCGACGATCTTTTGAGAACGATGGTATTAAGAAATCCCCAATCTATAGCTTTAAGCTATTATCAAGATCTCAATCCAACTCTTTACTATTTTCTTTTGTTTAAGCGCATTTCTCATGTATGGTCTTTGAAGATCGAGACGGAACATCCGGCACTCAACAGCCTTATTCGAGGAGAGGGATGCAATCCAAATTCCATGATCTCACTCTATATTCAATTTCTACACCTGATACAGAGTGAGATTCCAAAACCTGAGCTAATTTTTACTCTGAATGCCCTTAAAGACTATACAGTGGGCGGTCAATCGATAGCTCAGTTATTAGTCATTAAAAACGCATCTCAAAACTCTCCGCAAGTTTTGATTTCAGGGTACGATAGTCATTTAAACGTCGTGATCTTGTACAAGAACTTTGTCATCTATTGCGATCGTGGGGGAATAAGTGAAAAGAAAGGTTTTCGTGTGTATGAATTTCCTCCGAATCAATCTTACGACCCGGCCGATTTAAATTTAATTCTTGATAACAACAAATCGAATAGAGAAAACTGTTTTAGTGAAAAAAAATTGGTTGCGAAATGGAGTCTTAATCTTGTTTCAGAGGGTATCCTTAAACGGCAAAAATGTGGCAATTGCACTCATGCGAGTATAGACGCAGCCATCAAAGCGCTTATGACTTTATACCTCAAAATCGCAATGCCTCTTATTGCTTGGGGAGCCGCCTTTTCAACTATTCAAGCCACCTACAAAAAAATTACCCACAGCTACAGATACTATACCTTAAATGAACTCCTTCAAGGTCTGGATTCCTATAAAAGGGAGAGAAAAACAGTCAAAAAAATCGATGATTTATTCTACAAGCTCGTGACCAACCTGTTTTTGCGCTTGCAGGAGAATCCTCATAAACTCGGATACTATACACCTCAAGGCCCTCAACTCATAAACCGTTTAGCGCAAATCCTTAACGAATTTTAATTAGAGGCGTCCTCCGATGGCTTTCACAAGGTTGATTAAAGCGGTGTACTCTTGTAAAACGGTTGCGACTTCATCGGCTTGAGCCTGCAGAAGATCTCTTTCCGCGTCGACTTTTTTCAAGCGATGAGACGAATCAGCTCTCCAAAGAAGCGATCGTGGCAAGACTTGAAGTTGAAGAAAAATTTCATCTTCCGATGAGCCGTCAGAAGGCCAGTATTTGTACGAGAAGCAGTTTAAATATTGCCATTTACGCCCTTCTTTGTTTAAATCGGTGATTTTGGAAATCCTGATATCGATAAGATAATGATAGCTTCCTTTCAGTATAAATAATGGAAGGCCTTTGCGGTGGTGAAATTGGTCCATACGGTGATTGAAGAGGGCATCTTTTTTTAGAAAAACCAAGTCCCTCAAGAAAGTCCCTCGTCTATTCTTATCTGCATTACCCTTTTGTCAAGTTGTTAGCTAAACCGCATAAACTCGCACCTGTTATCCCGTCCGAAAAACAGGCGAGCGTTATCAACCACCTAAGATGGCTCTTAAATAAGATTGCTTTTATTAAGACATCTTAACGCAAACTACATCAAAAACTAACAAAAGTATTTTATAATATTTGTTATGACAATTCGAGAAGGGCATTTTAAATCCACACAGTGCGAAAAAAGGGCGAGGTTTGATTCTTCGTTAATGGATCTAACCGGGCTTGAGTTATGGCAAAAAGTGGCCTCTACTTCGAAAAAAAACTACGAACAGGGGAAAACAGATACGGAAGGGGAGTATTTCTATAAACTTCTTCTAGCCGTCTTTCTGAAAATGTCGGCGCATCCCAACAAGCTCGCTCATTTTTCGCCGGAAAGTGAGAATTTGAAGGCTCATCTCATTGAACGGTTGAATGCCATTTCTGAGACAGTACCATGATTACGATAAGATTTTTAGAGAAAATAGAAAAGCCTCTGTTTTTAAAGAAGGCAAGAGGCAACGAAAAGCTTCACAAGCTTGAGCCTTCAGAGATTTTTCAAAGGCTTACATTCACACGACTCGATGATTTGAAGGCTTTAAAAGATAAGCACTGGGTAGTTATTGTAAATCGTTTAACCAAGTTTTTAAAAACCGGAAAATACAGGCCCAGTAAAAGTAACTTGGAAGCGGTTATCTGTAAGATTTTCAATGCACTGGACGGGCGCTTTCTAAACGTTCCTCAAATTAAAAACTTCATTAAAGTTGTTAAGTTATCAGCTTTTTTTAATCCTAATGAACCAATAAGTCCTAAGCTTCAAGCTCTTGCTGAAAAACTATTCAAACCAGGTAACTTAATGGTTTTGAGACTAGCAGAGCTAGGACGCATGTATAATTTGATCGGACTGATTCACGCAGCCATAAATTTTAATGATGATTTATTTATTTTACTTCAACATAGGGCAATAGATTTTAGTTTACCAACGTTTATCCCGTATCACCTTGCCAAAAGTGTTTTACTAAATCTTCGATACGATTCTATTCTCAAATTATTTAATCTTCCGACCTCGCTTCCTCCGGAAAGTTATCATCTTGTTTTACTTAATAAAAGATTGAATCCAGAACAAAAAGCAATTTTAGTCAATAAAATACTTGAAAAAGGTGTTCCTACTGACTTTTTGTATGATAATATTGAGCCAATCCATTTAGCTTTTGAATTTAATCTGCCTGCAGTAACGCATCTACTGGCATCTCGTCCCTTCAAAAAAGAGAACGCTAGAAAATATTTTAACTTAGCCCTTCAACTTAATCATGCCGACACTGCGGATGTTTTAGTAGGTCAAACCTTATTAGTTTTTGAAAATGATCTAACTAGTTTTCAAGCGCAAAATTTGAGAAATTCCCAGGAAACTCTTATGAAACTGAAGGGCAGAATGAAATGGAGAGTTCCACCTGACAGCCAATATTTAAGTAGAATTCCTTCCAGTACTGTTCCATCCGAACAAAGTAATAAATTAGCCCGTATCGGTGCTGTAGTTCATGAAGAATCACTCACTATTACTAAGACAACCGTTGATCTCATGTACGAGATGGTGAAATCCAATCCCCAGTCCCTCTCTTTAACTCATTATCAATCTCTAAATAGTGATCTTTTTTATTATCTCTTTTTTAAAAGAATCTGCCACGTATGGTCTTTAAATATTAATATTGAACATCCCACTTTTAATGGATTGATCACAGGAGAAGGGGCCCCTGATGGTGCAATGATGCTTTTTTATATTCAATTTCTAGAGATTATTCAATCAGATATTCCAGGAGAAGAAATAGCATTTGCTTTAGAACATCTTAAAAGCTTTTATTCGATCTCAAAGCCGCTTCCGGATTTATTAACGATTCAAAAATTGGCTGAAACTTCGCCACAAGTTTTGATTTCAGGGTTTGATAAACATTTAAGCATTGTTATTTTATTTAAAAGTTTTGTCATTTATTGCGATCGAGGTGGGATAAATGAGCGAGAAGGTTTTAGAGTGTATCAAATTCCTAAAGATCATCTTTTAAATACAAATGATATTGAAGCTATTCTTTCCGCGAAGTTAAATACAAAAGATACCTGCTTCAGCGAAAAGAAACTTGTTGCAAAATTGAACCTTGCACTTCTTGCAGAGTGCAGCCTTAAAAGGCAAAAATTAGGAAATTGTTCGCATGCGAGCGTCGATGCAGCTGTAGCAGCCTTGATGTCTTTGTACCTTAAAATCAAATATCCATTAATCGATTGGAGTGCAGCCTATACAATCATTTTTCCAATTTACAAAAGTCTTACACAAGGCTATAGATATTATATGGTTCAGGAGCTAGTAGATGCTTACAATAATTATAAGAAAGCAGGAATCAAAGTAAAAAAGGTAGATGATTATTTTTACAAATTAATAATTAACCTTTTTCTAAGATTAAAGGAGAATCCTCATAAACTCGTATACTATACACCTCAAGGCCCTCAACTCATAAACCATTTAGCGCAAATCCTTAACGAATTTTAATTAGAGGCGTCCTCCGATGGCTTTCACAAGGTTGATTAAAGCGGTGTACTCTTGTAAAACGGTTGCGACTTCATCGGCTTGAGCTTGCAGAAGATCTCTTTCCGCGTCGACCACCTCTAAATAATTGACGAGACCTTTCAGATATCTCTCACGAGATAGATCAGCGGTTGTTTGAGCCGCCTTAATGGTTTCCCGAATAGAGGTAAGTTCGAGGGCGGATAGCCTTTTTTGCGAAAGAGCATCTTCGACTTCTCTAACCGCTAAAAGGACATTTTCTTGATAGTCTGCCACTCTTTGTAAAAACTGGGCCTTGGTCTCATCAATCGTGTCGATTTTTCGCCCAAAATCAAAGATCGTCTGCACCATCTGAGCTTGCCACTCCCATAAACGGGCTCTCCAGCTGAAAAGTTCGCTTGAGTCAGGGGAGGAGAGGCCGAGGGCTCCCGTAATAAGGAACGTCGGGAATAAATTGGCTTTAGCCGATTTCACAGTGTCTCCGGCCGCTTTTAAAAAATAGTAGTCACGGATTAAGTCGGGACGGTTCAGCAGAAGCTCCGAGGGGTAGCCGGCAGCTACATCGGGAGGATTGTTGAGGATAGGCTCTGCCATGATATCAAATACTGAGGCGTATTCGCCGGTCAGAAAAGCAAGCCGGTTAATGGCCTGATTGATGGACTCATCCACCCGCCTGAATTCTGTCAGGGCTCTTGTATATTCCACCTCGGCTCTCGAAACATCGGTATAATTCACTAAACCCGCATTATATCTTGCTTGATTGACCTCAAGCGCCTCTTTTCTTATGTTCAGGGTCTCTTCGAGAACTTTTTTTAAACGGATGTTGGCTCTTAAGTCAAAGTAGGTAAAAGCCACCTCTCCCGTCAGCGTTAATCGGGTGGCCCAAAAAGCTGCTTTTTCTGCCTGCAGGTCATTGTAAGCACTTTCAGCTAAGTAGCCGAGTTTACCGAATATGTCGATTTCCCAGGTAAGCTCTATCGGCAAGGTGTACTGTCTCAGATGCTGTCTTGCGGTCCCTTCCGGAAATAAGGGTTGCAAGGCTCCTTGCTGAAAATCAGTTGGGGCCGTAAAGATATTAGGCCACAAATCGGCGCTGAGCCTGCCATATCTCGCTCTTGCCTCTAAAATAATGGCATAGGCCCGATCAAGACTCGGGCTTTGAGCGATCGCTTTCTTTTCTAAACAATCGAGTTTAGAGTCGCCGAAAATATCCCACCATTCAAGGGTGTCATAGTCAAAACCGATATTCTCTTCCTTAAAACTGGAAGGGAGCGCATCGCACTCAAGATCCGTTGAGACTTGGCTTGTACAACCCATTGTTACAATGAGGAGGATCAGATCAGGGCGCTTCAATAAATGCATCGACTTGCTGTCCTACATAAAGGTTAAAATCTTTGGGTTGATCAAAAGTGTAGATCACTTGAAGGACTCTCGTATCCACTCTTTCGTCGGTCGCACCTGTCAGCGATTTCTTAGGTATAACATAAGGCTCTATCCGTTCAAACTTCAACGGGATTTTTAGATCGGTATTATTTTTTGGATAGGCAAAGGCGGGCTTAGAAGGATCGAAGCGAGAGGCGTTTTGCTCATCGATATCGATACGAACTTGAAGCTTATCTAAATTACCAAGAATCATAAAAGATTGCGAAGCGGTAGGAGAGACATATTGACCGACACGCAGATTGTTTTGTAAGATACGCCCCTTTTTAGGAGCTCTTACGGTAAGCCGGTCGATCAGCGTTTGGGTCCGCTCGAGCTCAGACTGAGATTTTAAAAGCTGGGCTTCTGCGATTTTCACATCATTTAAGCGTGTTTTAACTTCATCGATCGACACGGCTCGTGGATCTTGTATAGACTGTAATCGCTGAAGCTGATCTTTCAGACGGTCAAGGGTTGCTTTTTGCACCTCGACACTGCTTTTTTGCACTTCAAAGTCGGCATCTAGATCCCTTGAATCGAGTTTAAATAAGGGATCGTCTTTTTCAACAAAGTCGCCCACTTTTACATAAACCTCGGAGACGAGTGCAGCGATTGGCACTCCAATTGAGATATTTTCTTCTAAAGCTTCGACAAGGCCTGAGGCGGCAATTGCTTTAATGTAGGGTTTTATGGCCGGATTCTCGGGAGGAGGCGGCGCTTTATTGACTACCGCGATCTTTGTGATGAGTAAAACACAAAACACAATTCCGAGTGTTGCAAGCAATATTAAGGTATTTCTAAGGTACATACTCCATCATCCATTTTGGCGATCCTGTCGGCATATTTAAAAATTCGACTATCGTGAGTTACTATGAGAGCGAGTCTTCCGGGTTTCTTAACGATATGGGAAATAAGATCCATAATTTTAGTGCCGGTTTCAGCATCTAAAGCGGCGGTGGGTTCATCGCAAATTATTAATTTAGGATCGTGAACAAGGGCACGAGCGATTGCGACTCGCTGCTGCTGACCACCGGATAGTTTTTGCGGAACCTCCCCTTCACGCCCTTTTAGTCCCACTTTTTCAAGAAAGTCTAGGCCGATTTTATTTGCTTGATTCCATTCAATCCCGTTTAAAAGAAGGGGGATTATGACATTTTCAAGGACGGTTAACGTAGGAATTAAGTTGAATTGCTGAAAAATAAAGCCCACATCCTTTTTACGAAAAAATGTGACCTCTTCATCGTTCATACTCTCTAATTCATTATCGAAAACACTCACTGTCCCGGTGTCCGGTTTAAGCGTTCCTGCGATGATGCTGATTAAAGTCGTCTTTCCGGAACCTGAAGGTCCTACAATCATCAGCATCTCGCCTTCATAGGCTATAAGATCTACTTCTCTTAAAGCCTGAACTCTTGTCTCGCCGGTTCCGAAATGCTTAGTTACGTTTTTAACAGTGACCGCATGTTTAGCCACGAAAAACCTCAGCCGCTTCAAGTTTTCTGACTTTTTGAATTCCTATCCAGGCGGATATAAAGCAGATGATTAAAATCGCTCCAAACGTAATAAACAATACAGAGTAGGGAAGAAAGAAGGGGGGCTGTTCATTGATGATGGCAATCAATCCAAAAATACTTGCAAGGCCCACACCTAAGCCATAACCAATAAAACCCACCATTAAAGCCTGGAGGAGCACCATCCGGGTGATAAGCGCAGTGGATGCTCCCATCGCTTTGAGCGCTCCTAAATATTTCATATTTTCAAGAATGAACATATAAAAGGTCTGTCCGCAGACGGCCGCTCCCACAATAAAACCTAATGCGATTGTTGTTCCAAAAGAGATCGGTATGCCAGTATTTCGAATAAACCACCAGACAGTACTCCAGAAAAATTCATCGTTGGTATAGGCCTTAAGACCGGTCGTTTTTTCAATTTTTCTTGCAAGCTCCTCTGTATTCACCCCCGGGAGAGGCTCTGCCAAAATGAAGCTTAAATTTTTTCGTTGTTTGGGAGCAAATTCAATCGCCCTTTCATAGGTTGTATATACGTAAGGATAGCCAAAAAATGATCGGTCGGTTTTAGCAATGCCAACAATTCTCCCTTCATTATCATTAATTTCAATTGTATCGCCGATGCCGATCGGTTTTTTGGGGTCGACCGATAATTTTTCGACGCCCAGCTGATCAATCACAATGCTTTTGCTCATCCATAAATCGGTAATATTCCCTTCAAGCATGACGGGAGGAGCGCCAATAAGCGTGGTTGAATCAAGTCCTACAAACAGAATCGATTTAAACCGGCCATCCGGCAAACGGGCTTGTTGAATGGTTTGATAGAGGGGAACTGCCCATTTAACGCCATCCACTGATCTCACTCTAGCAAGATCGGTGTCCCGCATAGGTTTTACTTCATTGAGCTGCTCGACCTTTGGATCTACAACCCAGATGGCAGCTTGCGTATTTCTAAGACTGGCGGTTGTCCAGCGCATAAGTCCTAGAAATACAGCGATTTGTTGAGTCATCAGAAGGGCGGCAATAGTCAGAGCGGAGATCAACATGAGAAATTTGGCTCTGTCGCCAATCAACATCTTTAGCGCGATTGAATACATAACGTAGACTATAATAAATGTTATGATTATAAGGGTTTAAAAATTGAAAAGATCTTTATAGGGGTCTTAAAGGTGAAAGCGTATGTCACGTTGGCTAGCTATTGCAGCGCTAGTTCTGATTTTAGGAAGCTTGTATTTCTACCACATCAAACCCGATAACGAAATGGTTCCCAAAGCGGTCAATACCGATTTCGCGGATTGGCATCTCTACACCTCGCCGACCAATCGCTTTCAAGTCTTTTTTCCGACTCTTCCGCAAAATGCCTCGTCGACAGTTCAGGATAAAACCAGCAAAAAAAATAAGACTTACAACACTTATGTCTCTCAGAAAGCGGATGGAACCACTTATATCATCAGTGTGATCACGCTTCCTGAAGGGACCGAAAAGATAGATGAAGCGGTGGTCTTGAATCAATTCGTCCAAGAATTGATAGAGGCGAGCAAAGACAATCAATTAAAAGATAAAAAGAATGGCGAATTTCATAAACAAAAAGCGGTCGACTTTCTTATTAACAACAAGGATGTCAACGTGATCGGCAAAGCCTTCAAAAAAGGGCGTGAACTCTACATTTTAAGTGTTATGTCTCAAGGAAAAGAGCCCGAGCAGGATGAATTTCTCTTTTTCTTGAATTCGTTTCAAGTTAATGAAAAGCAATAGGAGACTGATTTTAAATGCAAAGATTATTAATGATAGGTTTGACCACTGTAGCTCCTTTTATAGGTGCGCTAGAGACAGAGGTTCCATCGTCTGTAACCCCAGCCGCTCAAACCCATAATGCTGCCACGCCTTCAGCTGTCCCAATGAGTGCTTTCGAATCGCAAGTCTATACGCACCCAGGGATTGTCGTGAATCAGGGCGGAAGATGGGTCGGATCCGATCATCTTTTGAATTTAAGCCGAAATGTGAGAATTGTCTCAGAAATCTTAAAACCGGCTGACGCAACCCTTCCCTTTAATGAAGCCTCTCTTGATAAAACGCTTCAGGAAAAATTTTCCAAGCATGGTTTTGATATCAACGGCCAGGCTAATTCAGCGGCCCCTTTCTTTAATCTGTTGATTGTGGTCTATCCGATTGAGCAAGGCTACGTCTCTTTAGTAGATGGAAGGCTCATGGAAGGGATTGATCCTAAAAGGGTAAAATTGGATCCCGATACCTCTTTCCAGGCGATAACCTGGGAGAAAAAGACCCTTCTTGTCTCTCCAAAAGATGAGTTTGAGGCCACGATCAACAAATCGATCGACGACATCATCAATACTTTTTTTGAAAGATATGACTATTTCGATCGTTTAAAGGTTCGCATGGAGCAAAAAAACGAATCGGAAAGAATGAGATAGCTTCTGTTCTTCAAGGAGGGGAGTCATGACCCCTCCTATCAAATTGATTTTTTTTCTAGTTATAAACAGTCTAAAGGGTTATATTAGGGTTATGTCCTTGATCAAGCTTATTAGTTCTTGTCCTTTCTTGTCCCACCTTCCTGATGGTTTCACATTGAGCTGTAGTTTTGGTGAGTTCCAAGTTGCATGGAAAGATCAAGCGAGAGCTGGACTTTAACCAAAATGGTGTTTACATGAAGAAAAAATTATTCGTGGGCAATTTGCCCTGGAAAGCTACAGAAGACAGCCTCAAAGCGTTATTTGCTGAACACGGCGAAGTTGTTTCTGTTAAAATCGTTATCGATCAATATACTGGCAAATCGAAAGGTTTCGGTTTTGTTGAGATGGCGTCGGCTGATGAGGCAGATGCTGCATTGAGCGCTTTGAACGAGAAGCCTTACATGGAGAGAAACCTCCGCGTATCGCTCGCTCAAGAGCGTCCAGCAGGTGAGCGCACTCCACGTGAAGGTGGCAGAGGCGGAGACAGACGTCCTTCTGGCGACAGAGGCGACAGAGCACCTCGCTTTTCCCGTTAATCGACAGGAATTACAAGCTTGGTTTTAATGCCAAGCTTGTGACTCTATTCTTATCTTTCCTTTACAGCTGACAAATTTTTACCACAGAGTCCACTGAGAGAGCTAGCGCGCCCACCGAGGGATCATTCATTTCCAAAAAATTAAAAGATCCTGCCTATCCTGTTAATTCATTGATTTTTTTTGACTCCTGACAAAATTTTACCACAGAGCCACAGAAGGAGCTAGCGAGCTCACCGAGAGATCATTCATCTCCAAAAAAATAAAAGATCCTGCCACTCGCAAGGATAGAACAAAATTGGGTCAACAAACTTTATAAACTTGGGACTGAGTTAGGAATGTTTGTGAAAAATACTTTAACAGCTTGCCATATACGGTTTAGAAGGAGGAAAAAACGTTCCCATAATGAGTAGTACTTGAGCTCTTCTGAGACGTTTATCGCAAAACTAGAATAAACATAGATTTTAGATTGGGTTGCAACCACCATTTTTTCGGTATCTAAATGGATAACTCGTACTCTCGTCTCTGGATAATCATGGCTAAATAGTCTTTTACCGGTTGCAGTATTCCATACATCTAAGTGGTTATTATGAATGCGAGCGACTAAAGGATAGTGAATGGCCCCCGAAAAATAGTCATAAACCGGAAATAGATCATGCGCCATCTGCGTTTTAATTGGCTTAAATTTGCTGCATACTTTTGAAGTATCGTCTTGTAAACTACCTACTTTGATTTCTCTTTTTCCGATTAATAATTGCCATGAGCGATCTGTAAAAGGAATGGCTGCTTTTGGGGTTAAGGTTCTTAAAACAATCTTTGGATTACTTTTATCTCTAATTTCCGTTGAGGAATAAAAATCTCTTAAAATTTTAGAACACACATAGCCCATGCTTGATAAAGATACCTCATCAAAATGAGGCATCTCTAATATTGATCCATCACCAATAGAAAGAAATCGGGTTCTGCTCGTAAAATTCATGTATATATTGATGACTAAGAAATGTTCATCTTCATGTAAAATTCTTACATCTCTCAGATTAACACGATCAAATAAGGTATCATCCCATTTGCGAATGGTTCGTGTTTTTGATTTCAAGGCAAGTGAACCAAGAGTTAACTCAACATGATGGCCTGTATGTGGATTAAATTTGACCTCACTAAACTCTAGAACTTCTTGCGGGCAGATCATTTTGAATCTAAGGTATGCCGTTTCTACGATCAAAGCATCATATTCCTGATTAATGATCGTGCCGCTAACGTAGCCGAAATAAAGGGGGTTATTTTCACCCGTTTTCAAGTTGAGACGTTGAAATGTGTTGCTTGGACGAGGGAAATATATAAAGTTATCTTTTACAGAGCATCCTCGGGAATATTCGTGTATTTGGATCTGAACCCGATTCGAAAAAATTCTAGCGAGAGAGTCGTCAAATTTTTTCGTCACGGCATAAAAACGCTTGCATACCCGAGAAAAATTTCCCCAATCTGAGAGTGCATAGGAAAAAATATAATTCAAAATATCGGATGAAAGGGAAAGGATGGAGAGATCTTGGCTTCCTTTGAAAGAGGTGAGTGGATTTACAGACATGCAAATAGTATAAAGGTATATTATTAAGATTGTGTAAATTTATGTTGCTGACGCGGGTGAAATGGACCAAAAGAGCTCTGAGATTTCACTAGAAGATCCTGGCGAGCGGCAGGATCTTTTATTTTTTAGAGTTGAATGATCTCGCTCTTTGGCTCTGCGGTAAAATTTTGTCAGGAGCCAAAAAAGTTATCAATCAGCTTTTTAGCCCCTTTTTGGATCGATCTAGCCGGGTTGTTGCTATTTTCAGTTGTATTTTCTGATTGAGGACTGTCTGTTTCCCAGGGGAGGGGGTTTGTCGAGGGGGCAGGCACTTTGTCATTCAGTGCAAGCTCCATGAGAGCGCCTAGAAGAAGTCCTTGCGGGCCTGCGACCATGGCTGCCATGCTCGCCATTCTGGCAGCCACCTTCGTTGTATCAAGACGTGGATTTGAAACGGGGCCGCGAAGAGGCATCGCCATCATATAGTTTCGAGGCAGCATAATTCCGCCAAAGGTATTGGAGAGGGCTTTTCCCGTTAGGCCGACGTACATATTCACACTGTCTTGCGGGAAATTGACCGATCCCCAGGAGGCCACGGGGTAGTTATCGGCGATTAACAAATCAACTCTTGCCATGTTAAAGACCCCCTCTTGAAGGTTGAAATAGAGGGGAGTGAACCACACCGAAAATTCGGGTCCTGCAGAAATATTTAAAAGGCTTAAGATTTCGGCAAGATTTCCATTACGGTTAAAGTAGATTCTTCCGAGATCTAAAGTGGCTTGATCGATAGAAGTGTTAGAGATAGAAAAATCGCGTAAAGGGAGCCTAAATCCTTGCGGGCTGATTGTGAGTTTAATCGGCTGATCGGCTCTGATCGCCGAATTTAAGATGGGCACGAAGTCATCCAGAATTACGTCGCTGATTTCAGGCGTCACTGTCATCATGGCTAGTAGCGGTTTTGATAAAGTGAGATAACCTCCGCTTATCCCTCCTTCAAGATTCAACTCCGATCTTGCTCCTTTGATGGAGGCAACAATAGGACCTGACATTTTGGTCATTTTCGCTTGAATGTTAGCTGTAAAAGTAGAACCTAACAAAGCATCCACTTTGCGGCCAAGATCTGCCTCGGGGGGAAGAAGCGCTGCAATAAAAGGGGTGGGGAAGGAGTCGGCTTTCAAGTTAAAGTCGATGCTTGGTGTTTTGAAAACATCTACAATAGATCCGTTGACATTGAGGAAACCGGCGCCTTCCGCTTCCCTCACGTAAAAATCAATTTTTTCCGAGAGCGACTCAGAGGAAATCTGGCCATTCAAGCCGCGAGAGATGATTTTTCTTCCATCGGAGGGATTTTTTAAAGTGAAGGGCGCTATCACCATTTGCATTTTTACTTTCGACTGGGTGACAGGATCTTTTAAATTCAGAGTGTCAACGATGAAAGAGCCGGTAAAATTTTCGCTCGATTCAAGTCTGTTTTGTGAAATGGTTTTGAACCGCTCGGGGGAAAGATGAAAGTTTAAAACGATAGGCTCGCCATTCAATTGGACTTGGTTAAAATTTTGAACGAGAAGTTTCGCAGATAAATCTAAATCAACGGTTTTGAATTTCGAGTTTGCATAACCGTTGCCATCTTTTGTGATTTCACCCTCTGTTGTGATTAGAGCCTGTGTTTTAAAAAGAGGATGCTCTGGCAACGGGAGGGACGCGAGAGGAAAATCGCGGATATCGCTCTTATATTTTAAAACACCTTTGGCAAAATTGAACTCTCCTTTTAAAGGCGAGTTTTTATCAAGTAAGGCAGAAACGGTGGCTTTTGCAGAACGGTCTCTCCCGTCAAATTCCCAAGGCATCGTTACATTCAGGAGTGTGAATTGATCTTGAGAAATTCTTTTTGCAAAGAGATCACCTGTGATTTTTAAGCTATCGAGGTTTGAGATTTCATCCCAGGCAAGACCTTGCGCTGCAATCTTTAGATCTTCCATTTGGAGGTTTGAAATTTTACCATTGAGAGTAAGATCCACCGAATCTTGATTGAAATTGCCGCTACCCTGAACGTCCGCCAAGAGCCCTTTGACAAAAAGAGAAATTTTTCCCGATTGATCAAGCCATTTTTTCCATTTAACGATGGACTCTTCATGATCTTTGACGATATCGAGTCCAAACTGGATGTCAGGACCTAAGCCGGCAACTTTAATTTCCGATGGGCTGAGATCGATCGTGGTATTATTTAAAAGCAACTTTTCAAAAGCAAAATCACTTAAGGCAATCTTTCCTTTGAGCCACTGGTTTTGTACGTTCCAATTGTCGATGTCGATTTCAACTTGACCCGTTTTTTGCAGAGCCGTGCCATTTTGGCTTAAAATTTTAAAAGCTTCAGGGGTCATTCTAAATTCGAAAGAGAGCGGTTTTGTGAAAAGCCAATCATCCGAATGGATTTTGCCCTCTCCGGAACCTTTTAAATTGCCTGACTTTAGTTCAAAAACCCAAGTGTTGCCATGCGAGCTTCCGTTGATTGAAAATTGCTGTCCTAGCAATTCTTTGAGAAGGCCTTTCATTTTAGGCTCGCTAAAAGATACGATCTGATCAAAGATAGCTGAGGGAAAATCTGTTACCTTAAAATCAGCCTCCACTTCGTTTCCAAAATCGCCCGCTACATTAAAAGAGCCTTGAGTCTGACCCTGAAGAGTATTTCCAACAGCCACCAGATGTACTGTCTTACCATTTAACTCGGTTTTCAAGTTCGTGTTTTTGAGCTCAATCGGACTTAGGCGATTGGAAGATAATTCTTTGTCAAAAAAAAGAGCGCTTTCAAAATTGGTGGTCCCCTTTTCGTCCGCAATGATGACCGCATTCAGGTTTGTCACTTCAGCAGTTGGACGGGGCCTTGAGCTCGTTAACAACTTCCACAAGGTATTGTTGAGGTCTACTTGATCAATCGAGGCGATCAGTTTTCCTTCTTTGTCAAATAGAGAGACATTTTTAAGCCGGCTTGGGGAAAACCAGTTGAGATTCATCTCAGAGACATCAATTCTTCCTGGAATCCGTTGATTCGCAAGATCAAGCGCCCATGTTTTTCCGGTTGATGTTGAAAGGATCGACGGAAGGAGAAAGCCACCTGTAAGGGTTATGACAACAGCTGTCCCTAAAACGATAGCGGAAATTTTGAATAGTTTCATGAATGAAAGCTCCCTTCCGATAAATTAAAGACTTTGATGATACCTTTTTGAGTTGAGTTATGTCAAATGGGGGTGTAAATTAAGCTTTGCGGCCGATGAGATGATTCATGCATAATGCAAGACTCATTAAAATAGTTTTTATAACAGGCATGCTCGATTTTTTTTTCTTCTGTCCAAAATCGATTTCTATCGGAACTTCAGCAACCAAGGGCTTGAATCTTCGGATTTTTAAAATAATATCTGGAACCGCCTCAAAGCCTGATAATGTCAAAAAATCTTGATCCCCGTAATGGTCTAAAGTCTTTTTGAGAAGAGAGGCTCTATAGGCTCTTGCTAAATTAGTGTAGTCATGAAGGCCGTGGATAGGAAAAAGAATTTCGTAAAGAAGATTTGCCCCTCTGGAGAGAAATCTTCTATAAAAAGGTACATTGACAAAGCCTTTACCGATAAAGGGGGTTGCAACGGCTAAATCGGCCCCTTTTTTTACTGCATCAATAAGCTGAATGAACCTATCCGTTTGAACAGTGCCATCTGCTTCGCCGGTTACGATAATATCATTTTCTTGCGCTTTCGAAATAATATAGAGAAGACCCGTTCTGATAGCTTGGCCAAGCCCTTTATTGACTCCATGATCAAGCAGGGTAACAGGTACAGACTGTTTTTGGATTCGTTCTAATGTTTTATCCCGGCTCCCATCGTTCACGATGACGATTTCATAATCTTGTATTTTTGAATTATTTAGCGCCGCTTGAATGTTTTTAAGGAGATCTTGAATTGAGCCTTCCTCATTAAAGGCTGGGAACAAAAGATAGGTTTTCATAAGACATCTTTTAAAACGGGCTCATTTTTCCCGTCGAGCCTTTTTGTAACTATCTAATAATCAATCTCTATCGTTTATTTGGCTGTAGCCCTAGAGATCAATCAAAGAATTTTGTTAAAAAGAGTAAGCTTAGGGCTTAGTGATTTAAAGGATTTTTTATCTGCATGAATAAATCGATTCAATGCTTATTCGTCTATCTTCTAGCCTTCCTTTCGTCCCTGGCCATTTTACTTTATTTTAACCCTGAGCCTGCCAAAGAAAAACTTGATGTTGATGAAACCTACTATTACACTCATGCAGCCAAATTAGTCGAGGGAACCTATGAGATTAACAGCTACCGGCCGATCGGCTTTCCACTCTTTTTGGCAGGTGCGTTATGGGCGTCTAATAGCAATTTATTAATAGCGCATGTTTTACTAATTGTTGTCTCTTCTCTAAGAGCCCCTCTCCTTTATCTTTTAGCCTATAAAATATCGAGGAATCCCTGGGTAAGCCTCCTCTCCGGATCGGTGATTGCTTTATGGCCGACAGCGGCCTACCTTTCGGAAAGTTTTTACTCTGAAAGTGTTTCACTAGTTTTATTTTTAATATTCTTAAATATCCTTCCAATCAAGGGGGCGTTTTGGAAATACCTCTTATCGGGAATTGTTCTTGGCCTCACGATGCTGGTCCATCCAATGTACCTTTTGTTTATTCCTTTTGTTTATTTTATCCTATGGATAGAGGAAAAAAGATTTTTGCCTGCTATTCGCGATTTTTTGGGGCTGATTATTGGAGTCGTACTTGTTGTTCTACCCTGGTCCTACACCATCTCTAAGAAAGAGGGCACGTTTCTTATTTTAAGTGCTAACACGGCAGACGCTATGGCAGGCGGCTTAAATGACAAACTTATCCAGCAAGGATATGTGATCAATAAAACCCCGAGCGGAAGACTTGCGCCAGGGGGGCCTGGCATGTGGACTTATGAATCAGGCTATTTAACACCTGAAGAAAACAAGCTTCCAGTCAAAGAAAGGAATCGGCTCTTGTTTGCGAGACTTTTTGAATGGATGAGGATGAATCCTGACAAAGTCCTTTATTTAGAAACTGCCAAAATGCTTAACATGTGGGGCATCTATCCGATCATTTGGGAGATAAAAACGCGCGCGCTATTTGGAAATATCCCGATTATTGTACTTCTTATCTTATCGCTCATTTCTCTTATTGTCTTTTGTGCACATTTTTGGCAGCTTTCAAGACTATGGATTTGTCCTTTATTCGTCTCTACAGTTGGTTTAATTGGGATTGGAAGCTGGAGGTATCGCCTTCCTGCCGACTCTACGTTAATTATTCTAGCTAGCTTGCTTATTATCTACATTGTTACCCGGAGGACGCCCTTTTGGAAATCGGAATAATCGGCGCAGGCGTAATGGGCTCAGTCCTTGCCTATAAACTATCAATGGCAGGTCACAAAGTCATTTTGCTTGAGGGCAATGAACAGCCTGGAGGACTTTCAACCTGGTATCATTTCGATGATTTTGTTTGGGATAAGTACTATCACGTTATTTTACAGTCCGACGATTATTTAATCGATCTTATCGATGAGCTCGGTCTTTGTCCAAAGCTGCATTGGGAAGAAACAAGGACCGGCTTCCTTTGGCAGGGAAAGCTTATCTCGATGAGTAATTACAAAGAGTTTCTCCATTTTCCGCCCCTTAATTTGTGGCAAAAAATCCGTTTTGCTTCTGGTGTTCTTTATAACAATCACTTTACCATACCTAAAAAAATCGAAGGGATTTCAGCTAAGAATTATCTTGTTAAAGTCTTTGGAGAAAAAGTCTATCAGACTATTTGGGACCCGCTTTTGCAATCCAAATTTGGCGCTCTGAAAGATGAAGTTCCGGCCACCATCATTTGGTCAACGATGAAAAGATATGCTACCACCCGGAGTAAAAAAGATGGTAAGGAATATATGGGTCACTTGAAAGGTGGGGGCCTTGTCGTTTTATTTGAAGCTCTGTTTAAAAAAATCAGAACTAATGGAGGGGAGATTCATACCCATCAAAAAGTAGTTTCGATTAACCACTTGAAAAATGGGGTAGAAGTGAAAACCTCCGAAACGACTTTCCGATTCGATCAGCTGATTAGCACCATTCCTACCGCTCAGCTTCAAAAGATTGCTCCGGAAATCAAAGATCTTTATCCCGACTCGCCAAGACCGAGGTATTTAGGTGTGATCCGGATGGCCCTTGTGCTCAAGCGTTCATTAAGTCCCTACTATATCACAAATTTAATCGACGTGGGGAATCCTTTCACGGGTATTATTGAAGTAAGCAGGCTTGGCGACATCAAGGAATTTAATGGCCACCATTTTGTGATGATCCCGAGATATGACCTTCCAAGTTCAAATTGGTTTGATAAAAGCGATGAGGAGATTAAACAGATTTTCATCGCTCAGCTGAAAAAAAGTTTTCCCGACATTGAAGATAATATCATCAATACCTATGTCCATCGTGAAAGGCTTGTGCAAGCTCTGTGGATTGAAAGCCCTCCGCCGCACGATAAGGCCGCCCACACTCCTGACAGAAGGATCTGGAACGTAAACAATGAACTCGCAGGACACAGCACCCTCAATAATAATTGTGTGGTCAAAGTGACCAAAAGGCTAATGGAAGAATGGAAACATCCCCTCGATTAACCGAGTGGCATAAACATAAGCTTCGCATCCTATTGGGCTGTATTTTAAGCTTTTTCATGCTGGCCTTTATTTTTAAGTTTGTCTCATTCGATGAGCTTAAAGATGCTTTATTGAGACTGAATCTCGTTTATATCGCGCCCATCCTGATATTGATTCTGGTATTTTTTACTTTGAAAGCGATCCGCTGGCAGTGGCTGTTAGAACCGGTATCCAGGCAGCCGTTTAAAGTATTATTTCCCGTGATGATGGCATCTGTTACGGTCAATGTAGCCATATCGACCGTTGTAGGAGAGGTCGTGCGGTCTTACATCCTTGGAAAGAAATACAATTTAAGTAAATTCTCCATTTTATCTACCATCATCCTTGAGCGTCTTTTTGATATTTTTACTCTTCTTATTCTCTTAACCTTCGTATTGGATTCATTAAGGGTATCCAACCCCATTTTTCTGATCAGTTTGGGATTTACGGTCGTTCTTCTCTTGGGGGGGCTGCTTGGGATTTTTGTCGTATGGAAAGACCCTACCCTCTCCATCGTGAACAGACTAACCGGGTTTATCCCTTCCGATTTTCGGGAGAAAGGGCTTAAAAGAATGGGTAATGCCATCGAAGGGATGCGCTCGATCACAAGCTTTAGACTCATTTTCTGGATTTCTACAATCTCTCTTATCCAGTGGCTTATCATGGCGTATGTCCACTATCTTTCCTATCAGGCAATTGGAATTGAAGCTCCTTTTGGGGCCTCCCTTTTAATAATGGGGATCACTGTAGTGGGCATGGCTTTACCCACATCGCCCGGGTATATCGGCATTTTTGAGTTAGGATTTGTGCTCGGCTTAAAAGCCTATGGGGTTAGAGCTTCTGATGCCTTAGCGGCTGCGATTGTTTATCATATCTTATACCTGATCGTTGTCTTTACCGTGGGATTTCCTTGCTGGAAATGGGTTTCGGAGAAAACGAATGAAGCTTAAAAGCTCGATCTCCATCGATGTCGATAATCTGTGGACCTATTTAAAAATAAAAGGCGATCCCAAATGGCAAACTTTTCCAAGCTATCTGGAAGAGTTTTTACCCTATTTTTTAGACCTTTTAGATGAAGCTAAACTAAAAATTACCTTTTTTTTGGTAGGAAGAGATTTAACCTCTCCTGCCATTAAACCTTTAGCTAAAGAGATTGTCCTAAGAGGACATGAAGTGGGAAACCACACTTTTAACCATGAACCCTGGATGCACACCTATTGTAGAGAAGAGCTGGAAGAGGAGATCATCCAGGCAGAACAGATAATCTATGAGGTGACAGGGGAGATCCCAAGAGGGTTTCGAGGCCCCGGGTTTACCTGGAGTCAAGAGCTTTTCGAGCTTCTTTCGAAAAGAAACTATCTCTACGACTCAAGCACCCTTCCCTCCTTTATTGGGCCTTTAGCGAGGCTCTATTATTTTTCTGTTTCACACATCAAAGGGGAGGAGAGATCTAAAAGAGAGAATCTTTTTGGATCGGTCAAAGATGGCCTAAGACCCAATAAACCCTATTTTTGGAAAACGGAACATTCTAAGTTATTGGAAATCCCCGTCACAACCATTCCTTTTTTTAAAACCCCTTTTCACTTAAGCTATTTGATGTATTTAGGAGGCCACTCCGCGAAATTCTCTCTTAAATACCTTGATATGGCCCTTTTGTTTTGTAAAATGACTAAGACCGCTCCCAATTTTCTGCTACATCCTCCCGATTTTTTAGGCTTGACTGAAGCGCCTGACATGCATTTTTTCCCCGGAATGAAATTGAGTAAAGAAGAGAAGAGAGATCTTTTTTTTAGAGTGCTTGAAAAATTCTCTAAGGATTTCGAATGTATGCCCTTATCAAAAAGGGCCGAAGCTGAAATAACAAAATCGCTTCCGGAGATTGCGGTATGAAAAAAATTCTCGTTGCCATAGGAACCCGTCCGGAAGTGATCAAAATGGCTCCTATCATCTGGGAGTTCAAAAAAGATAAAAATATTGATTTAACGATCTTATCTCTTGCCCAACACCGCGAGCTTCTTGACCAAATGCTCAATCTTTTTCAGATTAAACCGGATCTTGATCTGAATATCATGAAAAAGAGACAAAGCCTTCCCGAACTTACGGCAAATTTACCTATACCCTTAGATGAAGCCCTTGAAAAGACGAAACCCGATTTAGTTTTAGCTCAAGGCGATACAACCTCGGTTTTTATGACCGCTTTAGCTTGTGCTTACCGAAAAATTCCCTTTGGACATGTGGAGGCGGGTCTTCGCACGTTTAATTATGATCACCCGTTTCCGGAAGAGATGAACCGTGTTCTTATTAGTCGCTTAAGTGCGCTTCATTTTGCTCCTACGAATCTAAGTGAAGCGTTTCTTTTAAAAGAGGGGATTGATCCCAAAACGGTTTTTGTAACGGGAAATACGGTCATTGACGCCCTTCATTATATCGCAAAACAAAAACTGCCGATGGACTCAAGAATAGATCCTTCTAAGAAGCTAGTTTTAGTCACCCTTCATCGAAGAGAAAATTTTGATAAGCTCTCGCAGGTCTGTAGAGCTCTTTTAGAGATTGCCGATCGAGAAGATGTTCAAATTTTTTTCCCGGTTCATCCGAATCCTCACGTCAAAGAGACGGTGCATCATCTTTTAGGCCGCCATAAAAATATCATTCTTTCAGACCCTCTTGATTATCTTCATTTTGTCTCTTTAATGCGCTTAGCCTACTTGATTTTATCCGACTCCGGCGGCGTGCAAGAAGAGGCCCCCGCCTTGAAGACTCCGGTGCTTGTCTTAAGAGAGCACACTGAACGGCCCGAGGCGATCGAGTCGGGGCAGTCTCTTTTGGTCGGCACCGATGCGCATCACATTTTAAGAGCGAGCCATAAAATCCTCGATCATCAAGAGGAGAGGGACAAAATGATTCTCTCTGAGTCTCCGTTCGGAGATGGTCATGCAGCTCAAAAAATCGGAGCTATTGTCAATAGATTCTTAAATAAAAGCCTTTAACATATGCAAATTAATTCACCGACTATTCACCCATTTTTAAATGCAGATTACTTTCTCGTCGAAACTAGAGAAATTAATGAGCCCCTCCAAGAAGAACCAGAAAAAATTATTATCAAAGTCCCTAAGTCGAGATTTTATCGACATAAGCTCCATGAGGCCCTTCAAAAGGGAGAGGCAACCGTTCAAGAGTTTGAATCATTTTTAAAATCGGTAAACTATAGAGAAATCATTCCATTTGTAAAAGGGATGAAAGATCCTTCAAACTTTAAACAAGCCCTTTTAAGTCTGCCGGCGGAAAAGAAAAGCAGAGTTGCGGCCTCCATCGTTGAAAGCTATTTAGACGATCCCGAGTCCCCTCCGGAAGCAGGACAATTTTTAGCGCTCATGCACGATCAGGTGGAATTTTCAGCGTTTGCGCTTCTTCTTCCTCTTGATCGCCTGCTTCATGAAGAGAGCTTTTTTAGGATATTCTTTAAAGATGATTTTCAAATTATTCTGACCGATTTTTTTGGAAAAGCACTCGAAAGCCGTCGATTTAAAAAACAATTAATCAAAGCGGTAGAGCTCCTAGAAGATAAAGTGAGTGCTCTCGCCCTCAAGATGATTTTTAATACATCCCATCCGGTGGGAGGCTACCTTTTTAATTACGCCTCCCTTGAAGGGATGAGATCGCTTGCGGCCAAATTCGATTGCCTTTCGTTGGTTGAGTGTCTAGCAGAGTCGTCGATTCCTTTTGCCAAATTTTTTCCCCAAATGTCTTATGAAGGAAGCACTCCTTGGGTCAAATTTAATTGGATTGTTCTTTTATACGGTGAGACGGCTTATGATTACTTTATTTTGCTCAAGAGAGAGGAGATATTGCAAATACTGCCTGGATTATCTGATGAAATCATAATTGGAATGGTGGTTTCAGCAAGTCAAAATGTCCTCCTTGAGAAAAACCCTCTCGTCTTCTTTCTTTTAGATTACATCAAGCAATTGAACCCGAATTTGTTCTTAAATGAACAACAAAAATTGGAGTCTAAAGAATCTTTAGACGGCTACGAAACTCTCTTCTTTTATTCTTTGGGTCCGGCTTTATTAAAGAAGAGGGTTCATTAGCGGCAAAAAAAGTGATGAGATCTATTCGTTCTGCCTCTTAAACCCAAGCTACGCAAGCTGTTTGTCGTATTTGTTATTGAGCCATCTAAAGAGAAATGGATTGATTGCGATCGATACAAGTGAACAGGCGACAATCATGTCGTAGGCTTCATCGGGAACAAGATTAAACTTGAGCGCCTCTTCAATCACGATAAACGAAAATTCACCGATTTGCGATAAAGCAACCGCCGTAATCAAAGCGCTTTTTAATGGATAGTTAAAAAGATAGACAATCAAAAAAGAGGCGAGCGGTTTTAGTAAGATGATTACCGCTAAAACGCCAAAGAAAAGGAAAAGATTTTCGTTTATCGCGACCGGATTAAAGAGCATTCCCACCGATACAAAAAACATCACCACAAAAGCGTCTTTGAGCGGCATGGCATTATTGGCCACCCGTTTACTGACGTTCGTTTGACCCATCACCATACCGGCAATAAAGGCGCCTAAAGCGATCGAAGTTCCAAATATGTAAGAAGATCCTACTGCTATTACAAAAGTGAGAGCTAAAATGGTTACGGTGAAAAGCTCTTGCGAATGGGTTTTTACCACCCGCGCAAGGGCATTTGAAATAATGGTGTGTCCTAAGGTGAATAAGAGAAGCGCCAATAAAACAAACTTGAATAAAGCAAATAAAATCGAAAGACTTATAGCTGTTGGAGAAAAATTACCGCCTTCAGCCAAAGCCGCTAAAGAGGGGAGGAGTAAAAGGATAAAGACGGTGATCATATCTTCAACGATAGTCCACCCCACAGCAATGTGGCCCGGTGTCGTTTCAACGAGCTTATAATCCATCATCATACGAACAAGAACCACCGTACTGGCGACGCTGATGGCAAGACCGATGACCATCCCTGACACAAGCGTCCAACCTACACTCATTAATAAAATGACGACAGCTGAAGCAGAGATAAAAGATTGAATTAGACCGCCAGGGATCGCCACATTTTTAACCGATTTTAAATCATCGATCTTAAAGTGGAGTCCCACCCCGAACATCATTAAAATGACCCCGATTTCGGCAAGCTGTTCGGCAATGTGGATATCCGCCACGTAGCCGGGGGAGTAGGGGCCGATCAGATAGCCTGCAAAAAGATAGCCTAAAATAGGGGAGAATTTAAATCGGTGCGATAGATACCCGAGTACGCTTGCAAACGCAAGACCGAAGGTTAAAATGGGGATGATTTTGATGCCGAAGTCAATTTCCATGTTATTGATTTATCTAAAACCCCCTTTTTTGTCCTTAAAATTAAAAAATTAAATAGGTTGAGAAAATTCAGCCAAAAAACCAAATATTAATTGAAAATTAATAATAATTTCTTTATAGTAATTAACTATGAACGTAGAAATAAATTCGATCTTTTATATTCACGATATAGATAATTTGAAACATCGAATAGCTCGGACCCTCCCATTTTTAGGTCTTTTGAAGGGGGACGAGTTAGTCTATGAAGGAACCACTAAACACTGGCGCCACAAAGAACCTGTCCAATTTCGGGTAAGCGGGAAAGCTACTCACGTCAAGAAAGCTAAGCACACCCTGCCAGATCGATTTTGTAAACTTCAGCTCAAGGCAAAAACAGTCTCTCACGAAGAAGAGTCTTCTATTCAGTCCCAAATCCGATCGATTGCCGGTTTGTTTGCAGCTTCGGAGCCCGACTATGTGAACATCATCGATGCTCTCGATGATTTAGAATCTAATATAAGAGGGGATTTTGAATCGAAGCCCGCTCAAAACCATCCTGTTCCTATAAAAAATCCCATCAAAAGATCTCCGAAAAAGATCTCGTTTTCAGAGGAGACCTACACTTTCAGACGAAGTAAATTAAACAGGGTGTTTGATTATTTGCATCAAATCGGGGAGTTAGAAGATCCCCTTGTCATCCCTCCATCTCATACGAATTTTGATGAATACGAAGAGAAGCTGGAATTTGATTTTGCACTCGTTTTTGAACGACTTAAAATGGGATTCAAAACGAGATCATCCAATAATCTAAATCTCCTCTCCCATCACATTATTAAAAAAGATATTTTAAGCTACTGCCATGTGCTTGTAAAAGAGGCTCAAAAGTAATGTTTGTCCCTCCTGCAAGAAATGTAAGTCATACCCAAAATGATGTCCTGTACCTCTTTAGTTCCAGGGTTGTAGATGTCGATAGTTTGATCTCAAGGGTTTCCCGCGCTCTTCCCTTTTTGACAGGCAGCACCCATACGCATGTGATTACTGGGGCAAGCTACGAGAAAATACACGTATCGATCGTAGGAAGCCTAGCTTCTCCGGCTGAAGAAAATCCTTATGAGAGAAGTGTCCGTTTACAATCTTTGGCCTCGAGTAAGCCTCATCCCAATATTTTACTCTCAAATAAGTATCTCAAGGGGATCAATCACTCTCTCGAATGTAGAGATACGGTGAGACTTCTAGATGATTTAGACGTGTATGAAGATTTTTTAAATGAAACGGACGATGAGAGAGCCTGCCAAAAAAATCTCTTCGAAAACACTTCACTTAATATGGCGAATACCAAGCCCACACCTCTTGATTGCGCCTTGTCCGATATCAAGGCTAAAGTATTAGAGTTTCGCGACAATTCGCTTCCCGATATTTTTGATTCACATATTTTTAATGAAGCGACCTCTGAAATCAATAAGTGTTTAGCTGCCATAAAGGCAAAAGAATCCTTTGAGCTGATACAATCCATCTCTTTAAAAATCGATCACTTATTTGAGCAGTATACATCTGAAAAGGGAAAAAGAAAGGCAGCCTCTTCAATGGGTCCGCAGGGAAAAAAATTAAAAGCTGAATCTGAATCAGAGTCAGAAGAAGTTCTCCCTGAAAGTAAGATCAAATTTCATAGGGAAGTCTATATTGACGATCTTTTAAAGTTGTGCACTGCATTGGTGATCGCAAAAGAGCAAGTTCCGATTCCTTGCCATGATGAGCTCGCCTTTTTAGCGAGTTGTATTGAAACAGAAGAGTACTCAAATTTTGATGAGGTCTTAGAGAGGATAAAAGAGGTTTTTTCGCAAAGGATAGATCTCGATGTGAAACTTATTAAAGTTAACTTAAGAGTCCGGCGGATTATGAAATCGGCAAATCTCTCTTTTCGCTTGGTTCGTCCGGAAAAGAAAATCATTATTGAAGATAAAGTCTCCGAGCTTAATACTCTCTTTAAATTTATTCATTCCAATTGCTATACCCTCCAAATTTCTTTAAAAACACACTTGTAATTTATGCTACCGATTTCAAATTTACCCTCCGTCTGGACCTCTTCACCCCTTGTCGATCATGAATCGTTTAAAAGAAGGGTATTAAGAGCGCTGCCTTTTCAGGGGAGATGCCAAGATGGCCTCTATTCTCTCGACGGGAAAATCTGGCATTGGCAAAATTCGACCCTTTGTTTTTCAGTCATGACCGATCAGGTTTTGAAAAAAGAAGAAGATCCCAAACAACGCTTTGAGCGATTAAGAAGGCAAGAGAATGCTTCTCCATCCAAAAAAATTATCGATCTAAGAGAAAAAATTAAAAATCATTTCCGGGAGATCTCGATCGATTATGTTTCTTTGCTGGATGATCTGGACGATTATGAAACAATCCTTCAAGAATACCAAGAAAAGAGCTCCTATCTTCTTCACGAAGAAACCGATAATAATACAAAACTAGCTCAGCTTGACTATATTTTGTATAAAAAAATAAAAAACTCTTTTGTTGTTGAATGCGCTCAAGAATTGAATGAGGAAATCAAGCTTTTCGAAGGGATGCAAGAACTGATATCTCCAGCAGAAATCAAAAAAGGGGAGGCAGCAATTGATGCATGCATGACCCTTTTGAGGGGCCAACCATTTAATGAAACCGAATTTTATAAAAACTACACAGAACTTCATCAATTGATCATCAATATCCCTTTCAGAAAACAGATTAAATCCCTTGTAGAGACGGTTAAACAACCATTAGAAAGTGAGTATCCTTCATTAAAGCAAAGACTTAAAAATATCTCCGGCGATGATCAAATAAACATTCTGCAGAAAGCTATTCATAGCGTCAGGATTGTAAGAGTCGTAAAAGAGCTTGAAAGGCAAAAAATGCCTGAAAATCGTCCGCACTCTGAAAGAGTAAAAATTTCAATCATTCCCGTTTTATTTACTTTAGCCAAGCTTAAAACAATTTACGATCTTTTAAAAACTCTCCCTTCGATGAAAGTAGAAAATGTAGATGCTTGGTTTTACGAAGTCAAAGAAAAAATATCTCAAGAAGATTTTGAGCAGGCTTCAGTCGATATTCAATTAATGGAGAAGGAGTTTATTCACTCGAACAAAAGAGCTCTTGATCAACTATTTGAGCGATTTAAAAAAGTCGTTGGCAGCATGCAAGAATTTCATATCGATTCTTTCATTCGAGAGTTGCAACGATCCTTAAAGGCGGGCAAAAGCAGGCAAGAAATAATGGACAAATGGGTCCTTTCAAATCCTGATAAAAGATTGTTAAATAACTTTCTTGATAAATTCTATCTCAAGGTTAATGAAGAGATCCCTCTTGATCAGCTTAAAAATGAGATGAACCGGTTGCATCGAAGATTTTTGTCGTCATTTAGACAGATCCATTACCTTATCAGTCACAAAGACTTAATCAGTGCCTACTACAAACTTTTAAAAATAAACGAAATTTTATGATTCAAGACGCCTTTTATCCACTCGGCCGATATGGAGTTTATTTTGATCGAAGGATCGTAGATGCTCAATCCCTTCTCAAGCGAATTCAAAAGGCCCTTCCCTTTCTTAAAAACCAATTTGAAACTACCGTCCAATGCGGGATGGCAAGAAGACCTATTAAAGTGCGAATTATAGGACGGGTTAAGGAGGGGGCGCCTGAAAAATTGGTTCACCATTATAACCAATTTAGAGCAACCCTTAGGCCCGACCAATTAGCCTCAAAAAGAATTCGTGAACTTCATTGCCATTTTAATTTGTTTGCAAGAGACCCTCTCAATGCATTCGATGTGTTCGAAGAGCTCATTGAAGAGGGTTCTACCTTAACAGCAGATCAATTTATGAATGAAGGATTTGATTTAACGGTTGGCCAAACGAATACCGCAAAACCAACTGAGCAAGATTTTAAAGCCGAGCGAATTCTTGATACCTTGATTTCTTGTGAACGCTTAATTGCACGCCTCAAAAAAGAGATTCAGGTTCAAGCTTTAGAGCTATACCACGAAACCAAAAAATTGACTGAAACCTTCCCAAAAAATCAAAAAAAAGTGAAGGAAAATTTGTCTAAACTTCAAAATCTTTTGGTTGAAGAGAACTTTGAAGTGAAAAAGAGGCCCTTTCCGCATGCTCCAGCGATTCAATTTCACTCTTCTGTCTATGCACATGAAATAGTGAGAATCGAAAGGATGCCTAAAAAATCAAGGCACCAACAGTCGCGTCATCTTTCACAAGCCAAAGAGTGCCTGAAAAGAAAAGCCTACGATGAAGCGTTTGAAATATTTCAAGCTTTGAGACCGCAGCGAAAATCAAAACCCTCATAACTTTTTTTATAAAATCGATGAATACAATTACCTTACGTTTCGTTTTGTAGGACGAAACAATCCTTTTTTCTATTCACATAAACGATTTTTTTAAGATCACCGGCTGCCATGTTGAAACTTTCATTTTTTTGGCCCACACGAAGACCTAAAGAGAGATCCCAGATCTCGAATCGATTTTTATAGTTTAATAGAAGATGATCTCCACAAAGCTCTGCTTGGACAGGAGCTATCGTCAGTGGCTTTGATCTTAGAGTTTTGTAGTTTGAGAGGCCTGAAT
>CAYWQX010000026.1:0-30276 GCA_964460985.1 uncultured bacterium | reverse complement strand
GCCTTCATAGCCGAAGAAGAGCGGCTGGGGCGAAAATTTCTTTTGAGTACGGGCTTGAACGAGCTCAATGAAGAAACGCTCGGTATCAATTTTGGAGACTTGAACGTTGCCATGAGGATCCCGATCCATCGTAAGCTGCTTTTGGATCGTATCCGGAAGGCTTTGAAAAAGAGTTTTAAGCTCAGGCAGAAGTTTGTTCGGGTCTGTTTCCTTGTTAAGAGCTTGGATCAACTTTTCCATCTCTGGAATAAATTCAATAATCCCTTCCGGGATAAGAATAGCCCCATAAGGTTTGGATTCGATCAATTTAACCATTTTAGAAACAAGGGTATCAAGCGACTCTCGCTCTTCTGCAATCAGCGTAAGATTGGGATGGGTTTGGAGAGCGCATTCAAGGGTAATGTGGGAGGCAGATCTCCCCATCAGCTTGATAAAATACCAATATTTTTTAGCGGATAAGGTGTCTTTTAAAATATTGCCGATCATCTCCGAATAGGTTTTACAAGCTGTATCAAATCCAAAGGACGTTTCGATGTATTTATTTTTAAGATCGCCGTCAATCGTTTTAGGCACTCCTACAACGGTGGTAGGTTGATTTTTAGATTGGAAAAATTCCGCGAGAAGAGCCGCGTTGGTATTGGAATCATCTCCACCAATCACCACGACTCCATCTAGTTTTAATGCTTGAACAGTTTTGAGACTCTTTTCAAATTGTTCCGGCGTTTCAATCTTGTCCCGGCCCGAGCCGATCATATCAAACCCGCCTTGATTGAAGTACTCGTTCACGAAACTTTCTTCAAGTGGTTTGGTTTTATTGTTAATGATGCCGATCGGACCATCCAAAAAACCAATAAGCTCAGATCCAGCGTTTAATTTTTTTAAGGCTCTGAATAGACCCACAATCACATTATGACCGCCAGCCGCTTGCCCCCCCGAAAGAACCACACCAACTCTTAAGGGCTTATGTTGTTCTTTTTCGCCTTTACGGAATTTTATAACCTGATGATTGAGATGGGGAAATAAGGTTTCAATCGCTTTTGCAACTTCTAGCTTCTCTTCGGTGTAAGCTACTAGATTTTCGATCGATTGAAGCTCCAAGGGAAGATCAAGCTCGGTTTTTCTACGAATATCGGCTAAACTCATCAGACGAAACTCTTATTTTAACGTTTTTTCGAACCAGCTGCAGGTCTGTTCAATCGCTTGAAACCGCTCTTTACGGTGAGTGAAATCGTGATCGGTATTTTCAAGCTTGATGAAAGCATTGATCTCAGCTCCTCTTCTTGCCTTCTCATAATCATAGGCATGGCTTGGAAAAACATTCGTATCTTTCAGGCCGTGGATATGGAGAAAAGGGACTTTAGATAGCTTTTGGATATAAGGGGTGATATCTAAATTGAAAAGATTATCATAGAATTCTAAACCGCCTACCTGGCCGTTGATCGTTCTGAACTCCTCGATTTTTTCAGGATCGCTCGTGCTCGCATTTATGAAATCCCATTTATCCTTCCATTGCTGAGCAGAAAAAAGAGGGGCCCAGAGAGCGATGCTTTTAATATCTGCAGCCTCTGCTGCTGCAATAACTGCGATTGTTCCGCCAAACGATCTTCCGAACAGTCCGACTCTATTTTTATCGACGTGAGGATCCTTTCTCACCCATTTAATCGCTTCGAGTAAATCATCCACTTGATCTTGCAATGTAATCGATCCAAAATCCCCTTCTGAATCGCCGGAGCCTCTAAAATCAAAGCGTAAAACTCCAAACCCCATTTTACTGAGCTCTTTAGCAAGATCTACGTAGACTCGGTATCTCCCGGTTTTATGACCTGCCATCCCATGGCTGATGATGACTGAAGGATAAGGTGTTTTTGAAAGGATAGGTCGATGAAAAATCCCGAAGATTTTTTCTCCGTTTACTTCAAACTCGACCGATTCACGTGTTTCTGTTCGATTCAATGTTTCCTTTAACATTCTGGTACGTTGACAGCTAAGCCCCCTAAAGATGTTTCTTTGTAGATCGCCTTCATGTTGTTTCCAGTTTCTCGCATCGTTGCAATCACTTGATCGAGCGAGACTCGGTGTATGCCGTCACCCCTTAATGCTAAAAAAGTGGCGTTAATTGCTTTTACCGCACCCATAGTATTTCGTTCAATACATGGGATTTGAACAAGTCCTTTTATCGGATCGCAGGTAAGTCCCAGATTGTGTTCCATTCCAATTTCGGCTGCATTTTCTATCTGTTCAGTAGTCCCGCCGTAAGCTGCCGTAAGTCCACCCGCTGCCATCGAGCAGGCGACACCCACTTCGCCCATGCAGCCCATTTCAGCCGCCGAAATCGAGGCGCCGAGCTTATAGAGGATTCCCATCGCACCCGCGACTAGCATAAAGGTGATAATCCCCTCATCACTCGCATTCGGGGTAAACTTGGAATAGTAATGCATGACAGCGGGTATCACTCCGGCAGCTCCGTTAGTCGGAGCCGTCACGACTCTTCCACCGGCCGCGTTTTCTTCGTTCACTGCAAGGGCCCAAAGGCTTACCCACTCCATTACTTCGGCGGGATTATGAATTTTTGAGGGATCATTTAAATGTTTATAAAGCGTAGAGGCTCGGCGTCTTACATTTAAGCCGCCCGGAAGAGTCCCCTCTTCATGGCAGCCTCTATCCACGCAGCCTTTCATGACCGACCAGATCTTTAAAAGACCTTCTCTGACTTCTGCTTCTGATCTCCATGATTTCTCATTTTCCATCATGAGCTCGGCGATCGTCATATTGTGCTTTTGACACTGTTTTAAAAGCTCGTCTGCGGTCTTGAAGGGGTAGGGATCCTTATGAGAATTCTCCACTAAGTGGGCATCTTTACTCGCGCTCGCATGATCGACAATAAAACCGCCGCCAACCGAATAGTAGACTTCCGAGAAAAGCTCATTTCCCGCTTCATCAAAGGCGGTAAAACGCATCCCATTAGGGTGGTAGGGCAGCTGTTTATCCATGTGGAAAATAAGATCGCTCTCTTCAAAAAAAGAGGCTTCTTTTTTTCCTAGCAAGTTAATTTTGTGCGTTTTACGAATTTCTTCACAGCGGGGGATCACAATATTCGGATCCACGGTATCCGGCGCATTCCCTTCTAATCCAAGGAGGCAGGCAAGATCGGTTGCGTGACCTTTCCCGGTAAGAGCAAGCGATCCATAGAGATCGCTCTTAACTCTATAAGTGGTTGATAGTTTGCCGGATGCTTCAAGATTCAAAACAAATTTCAGGGAGGCCTTCATAGGGCCTACCGTGTGGGAGCTCGAAGGGCCAATCCCAATTTTAAACAGATCAAATACTGAAATGGACATATATCTCTAAGTATAACAAATTTTTTTCGGGGACCGTTAACTCTTTTTGGTTTAAAAATATTTTTTGCTATGGTGGTATTATGACCGCAACCATTCACATCGAAAAAAAATCGACTTCGCAAGAGGCCATTCTCACACCAGAAGCCTTAAAGTTTTTAACTGAATTGCACAAAAATTTTAATAAAAAACGTCTTAAGCTTCTCAAAGACAGAATCGAACAGCAGCATCTTTTTTTAAAAGGCGAGTCTCCAAAGGCGCCAAGAGAGATGTATGAAGTCAGAAAAGATCCGTTCTGGAAAGTCAATCCGCCGCCTAAAGATTTGGAGCAGAGATGGGTTGAAATCACAGGGCCTACCGACAAAAAAATGGTGATTAACGCGCTTAACTCAGGCGCAGACACCTTTATGGCCGATTTTGAAGATGCGAACTGTCCCACATGGGATAATTTAATCGAGGGGCAAAACAATCTCAAAGAAGCTGTTAGAAAAACCCTTAGTTTCAAAAATGAAGAGGGTAAAGAATACAAACTCAAAGAGAAAATTGCGACTTTGATGGTCAGGCCGCGTGGATGGCATTTACCGGAAAAGCATATTATCATCGATGGAGAGCAAATGTCAGGCTCTCTTTTTGATTTTGGCCTCTATTTTTTCCACAATGCGGAGGAGCTTCTTAAAAGAGGAAGCGGACCTTACTTTTATCTTCCTAAAATGGAGTCGTATCACGAAGCGGAGCTTTGGAATGAAGTCTTCAAATTTTCAGAAAACTACTTAAAAGTCCCCTTTAAATCGATTCGGGCAACTGTTCTGATCGAAACGATTCCTGCAGCTTTTCATATGGAAGATATTCTTTTCGCTTTGAAAGACTACATTTTAGGTCTAAACGCCGGAAGATGGGATTACATCTTCAGCATCATAAAGAAGCTTCACACTCATCCCTTCGCGGTTTTTCCTGACCGTGACAAAGTGACGATGACGCTGCCATTTATGATGGCCTACGCGCAAATCCTAGTAATGATTTGCCATAAAAGAAATGCCTATGCCATCGGCGGCATGTCCGCTTTTGTCCCCTCCAGAAAAGACCCGGAAGTCAATAAACTTGCCTTTGCTAAAGTTTATGAAGATAAAATGCGCGAAGTCGGCCAGGGCTTTGATGGAACCTGGGTCGCCCACCCCGATTTAGTGCAAATTGCAAGAGAGCCTTTTGAAAAACGAATCGGCAAACGAAAAAATCAAATCGATTGGCCGCTTCCCCCTGTAACAATTCAAGGAAGCGATCTTTTAAATTTCTTTAGCCCGAGTGTCATCGTAACTGAAAAAGGGGTCCGAAGCAATATCAATGTGACTCTCAGATATTTGGCAGGCTGGTTTCAAGGCGTTGGCGCCCAAGCGATCTTCAATCTTATGGAAGATGCAGCGACAGCCGAAATCTCAAGAGCGCAGCTTTGGGAATGGAACCACCGTCAGACGCCTGTTCAAAATAAAGAAGGTCACATTTCGCCCAAGATATTAGACGCTTATATTAAAGAAGAAATGGCGCATATTCAAAATGACGCCCATTTTGCCTACTCGAAAGGTCTTCCGGAGGCCTCAAAACTTCTGATAAGGATGGTTTTGGAGCCTCATATTCCCGATTTTTTAACCCTCCCAGCTTATGAGTATATAAAATAATGTACAACAAAGACGATGTTGCAAAGCTAGAACAAGAATGGAAAAAACCTCGTTGGAAAGGGATTGAGCGTCCCTATAAAGCAGAGGATGTTGTAAGGCTTAGAGGCTCGATTGTGTTTGATCAGCCTCTCGCTAAACATGGCGCCGAAAAATTATGGCAATACCTTTCTGAAAAGCCTTTTATACGAGCGCTTGGCGCAATGACGGGAACTCAAGCCGTACAAATGGTTGAAGCGGGACTTGAGGCGATTTACTTAAGCGGATGGCAAGTAGCAGCCGATGCCAACGATGCTTTAGAGACCTATCCCGATCAAAGCTTGTATCCTGTAACCAGTGTTCCTACGATCATCCGCCGAATTCAAAATGCCTTTGCAAGGCGCGATCAAATCGATCACATGCAAAATGTTAATGGAAGGGACTGGTTTCAACCGATCGTAGCCGATGCTGAAGCGGGATTTGGGGGGCCTTTAAATACGATTGAGCTTATCAAAGCGATGATTCGTGAGGGAGCTGCTGCCATTCACTTGGAAGATCAACTCTCCTCTCTCAAAAAATGCGGCCATATGGGCGGAAAAGTGTTGGTGCCTGCCAGCGATTTTATTGAAAAACTCATCTCAGCTAGGTTTGCCGCCGATTTATTAGGGGTTCCGACTCTTCTTATAGCCAGAACCGATGCCCAGTCGGCCTCCTTTATCCGATCCGATTTCAATGACCTTGATCAAGAATTTTTAACCGGAGAAAGATCGAATGAAGGGTTCTATGTGCTAAGAGGCGGCAATGAACTCGCGATCAAAAGAGCGATTGCTTATGCTCCTTATGCAGACATTTTATGGTGTGAAACGTCGACTCCTGACTTAAAACAGGCGGAAGAGTTTGCTAAAGGGGTTCATAAACACTATCCCGGCAAATGGCTCGCTTATAACTGCTCTCCTTCGTTCAATTGGAAAAAACATTTGAACGACCAGGAACTCAAAACTTTCCAAAACAAACTGGGCGAAATGGGTTATAAATTCCAGTTTGTAACCTTAGCCGGTTTTCATGCGATCAATGAAAGTATGTTTGAGCTTGCCCATGATTATTCTAAAGACGGGATGCTCGCTTACTCCAAACTGCAGGAAAAAGAGTTTGCACTTGAAAAAGAGGGCTATAAAGCCGCCAAGCACCAGAGCTTTGTGGGCACTGGATACTTTGACGAGCTTTTATTAGCGGTGACAGAGAATAAAGCCTCTACTGCCGCCCTTAAAGGGTCGACGGAAGAAGCTCAGTTCCATTAAAGAAAGGGCTTAATACCTTCATCGCTGCATTGGACAAATTCTTGTCGTCATTCCAGGTATAAACAACTCTACCTAGGATGACGAGCAAGGATAAAGCCGTGACGGCTGCGAAAGCAACAATAACCGGCCACGCGGCCACCGCTACAGCGACTGCCACTCCTATAGCCCCCACTAAAAGCGCGCTTTTAGTGATAATACTCCATCTGAAATCACGTTTTAATTTATCAAAAATAAGATCTCCCGCTTGAAGCAGTTTACGCGGTTTAGAGGTATCAATCTTTGGATCCAATTTCTCTAATTCATTAATCTTGTCTTCAAGATGGTTGAGAGCTTCCATCGCTTGAGTCGTTCTTTCGTTTCTTTTGACATCTTTGGCGATTAAAACCACCGCTGCTATAGCAACTACCACCGCAACCACGCCGATTAATATTCTAATCAAAGTACCTGAACCCTCATCGGAGGAGGAGTGTCTACTTCTTCTACGATCATCTACAAAAGAGGGTCCCCAGCTGCTCCAGGTATTAACGGAAATCACTGTAACACTGACACTGCTCACTTCTCTTCTTCTTGGACAGTACTCTTGGCAAAAATAGCCCTCTTCAAGTTGCTTGCTGGGTTTGTAGTGCTCTTCCATGACCGTTCGAACGAGATCGAACACTTCTGTCATAGCTTGATTCAGCTCCACCACTTTTTTGTCTAAAGGCTGTTTTGAATGACTGTATTTTGTCTCTTCAATTTTTTTTGGCTTTTTCAAAGGAGCTTCATATTGATCATTTACATAGGATGGAGGAGGTTCAGGGGATTGAGGGACCGGTATTGGTGCAAAAGCGCTTGAGTCTACTTGTTCTGAAGGGGGTGCTGGTGGAATCGGAACCGGAGTCCAGTAAATATAAGTGGGGCTAACTGTCATAAAAATCCTCAAAAATGTTTTAAAAAAGTTAGTATGAAGAAGAAGGGTAAAGGACGAATTAAAAGTTCATTAATATTCTGTAAAGAGCGATGATTCATCTTATGATTGACCAGATTTTAGCAACTGCTCAACAAGCCTCTTCCAAGGGCGCTCAAATTTTAACAGAGTATTGGGGAAAAATCACGGCCTATGATTTAAAAAGCTCTCATAGCGATCTTGTCACCATAGCCGATAAGAAGTCTGAAGCGGTTATTATCGAAACGATTAAAAAATCATTTCCAGACCATGCGATCATGGCAGAAGAGTCGGGCTTTGAAGCCCTTCCTAGTGATTATTTATGGATTATAGATCCGCTTGATGGCACCACTAATTATGCCCACCAATACCCAACAGTCTCCATCTCGATCGGTGTTCTCTATAAACAAGAACCCATGGTGGCGATCGTCTTCAATCCACTTTTAAATGAAAATTTTGAAGCCGCCAAAGGAAGAGGATCTACGCTCAACGGAAAGCCGATCCGTGTCTCTTCGATCGCAAAATTAGAAGACTCGCTTCTTGCGACCGGTTTTGCTTATGACAGACTCAAATCGCCTGAAACCAACTATAAGGAATTTACCCACTTTACCCAGCTTACCCAAGGGGTGAGACGTGCTGGAAGTGCGGCGCTTGATTTAGCCTATGTGGCAGCCGGCAGACTCGATGGTTACTGGGAGAGAGGGGTAAAACCCTGGGATATGGCAGCCGGCTGGCTCCTTGTGCAAGAAGCGGGAGGCAAAGTCACTGCCTATGACAACTCCCCGCTTGATTTGATGGATGGGCATATCCTTGCTTCAAACGGACACCTCCATGATGAGATGAGCAATCATCTACGACATCTTAAAAAGAAATAATTGCCTCAATTAACTAAATTGATAATAATATTACCTTTAATAAGAAGGTAATATGAAAAAATACTTAATTTTATCCCTTTTAACACTCACCGGTTGTGCAACAATTATCAATGGAACGACTCAACCTATCCCGGTGACATCTTACCCTGCAGGGGCTCAGGTTGACGTGGATGGATGCTATGTAGGACATACTCCCTTAACTATCGAAGTTTCTCGTAAGCATAACCACTTAGTAACTTTTTCGAAGGAAGGCTACGTGCCGCAAACATACAACTTAACTCCAGTCCTTTCTGCAGCTGTTGCGGGTAATATCATCGCCGGGGGCTTCATCGGTTGGGGTGTGGATGCAGTAAGCGGCGGCCAGTACCGAATTCTTCCTGAATCGCTCGCTCCTTCTCTAGAACCCGAGCAAAACTGCAACTGCAATTAAGCAAGAGAGTACCACGAGCTCAGTGAGAAAAAAAATTCTCATCGGGCTCGTATGATCTCAGTGGCTCAGTAGTAAAATTTTAAATCACTAAAGTTTGCACTTCACCGTAGCCAAATCATTAAAGTAGGAGCTATCAAGCTCACTCGGTGGATTGAAGAACTGATTATCTAACACTTGGATGCTTCGAATCCCCCGCACATTAATCGAATTTGATCTACCCGTTGTCTTAAACCAGCTGAAGAAGCCGCTATATGATTTTCCGTCATCATCTGACGGTTTATAATCTTTAATGGTCACTTCTTTTAAGACCTCTTCCTTTGTAATATTCCCGCGAAGGACAGGCTGGTTGTTTTTATCATACCCAAATACGTAAGGATCGATCGTGACCTCTTTTAAAGTGGTTTTCCACTCCCCTTTTCCAAGATCCTCCTCCACCAAAAACTGCACTCTCAATTGCTGCTTCGAGCTGATCGCATAGCAGATAGGATCATCGATAAAACCTTGTCTTTCAGAATAACCTCTATGACCTACATTTAGCTCTAAACTAAAAGGGCCGATATTTAAACCTAAGTCAGCTCCATGAAGCGCCCCGATCAACATAAATAATGGAATGAAAACCTTCATCTCTCCTCCGAAAAAAAATCTTTATATCAGAGACGATAATTGTTATTGAGGAGATATGTATAAAATTTTACATCTCATCGGAATTTCTCTGATATCCATTGGTTCGTTTGTTCTAGGCCTTTATTTTTTTGCCTTCACAAGCGGAACATCAGAGATCGCCTATCCTTCTCTTTTGTTCGCTATACTTGGTATTTTACTTGGCACAAGCCTGTTATTTATAAAAAAATAACTACTCGAATTTTTGACTCGAACGATAAGGCTGAAGCCTAGCCGATATATAGCTTCTGACAGCCTCAGAGGCTCCCCTTTTTCCAAGTAAAATGTTTTTAACCACTTCCATGAGCCCCTTTTTTAATCCCATCAAATGAACCGCTTTCTGAACATCAGGATGGAAGGCCGCCTCTAACGAACCATACACGCCAGCTTCACCCAAAAACTTCTTTTGGGAATGAGCCGCTTTAACGGTTTCTTGATAGCTTTCATGAACCGCCGTGATGAACTTATCCAACACCGTCGGATCAGAGGTAAAAAGCTCCGTGATACAAAGATGCACTCTTTCTCCCTTCAAGGGGTTCAGAACAAATTTACGCTCTTTCATTTCGTGGGCGAAATGATAGATAGCACCAGGCCTTAAATCGCCTTCCCTGATCTTGAAAGCAACAACATTAGCCTGTGGTTCCCCAACAATTACAAAGCTGACAGGAAGACGACGGATAATATTCTCTCGCATCGATAAAATCGCCTCTCTTTGTTTTCGGTACCCTTCCAAGCCTGTCATAAGAAGCGTGATGAATGCCTGAAAGACCGGAACCACCGATTGGCTCCCTTCCGCCTTAGGTGTTCCATAAGCTACCTCCCAATCGGGATAGCAATAAATCGAAAAATCAGCAAAGTCATAGAGGAAAGCGAGCACCGAAGAGCCTTTGGGGGCTCGACCGTTTTTATGCGTATCTACCGAAATGGATGTGACTCCCGGATATTTAAAAAACGGCTCTTCAACAATAAAGCCTCCAAGACACGCATCCACATGGAAGGGAACTTTATGGCGATTGCAAAGGGTTGCAATTTCAGGGATCGGATCCATCGTGCCTGTTCCGTAAGCGGGCGCTGATGCAAAAACAGCTACAACAAAATCGCCCCAATAATGAAGTTTTTCGGCGAGGTCTTTTAAATCGACACCCCCTCTCTCATCTATTTTAAGCAGGCACATATTCACTTTATAATCTTGGCACCCCTTTAAAACGGCCGCATGGATGGTGGGAGCTGCTAAAATAACCCCCTCTCCTACCTTTTGACCGCGATTTTTCATCCCCCATTCCGAATAGGTGCGGACAGCAAGCATGAGGCTTTCAGTTCCCCCGGAAGTCACAAAACCGGAAGCCTCATTTTTTTGAGCCCCATATTTCGCAGCTATCATTTGAACGACCTGATATTGAAGAAAATATCCGATATCAAACTCATCCATATGGAGTGAATTCCATAAATAGGCTTTTTGAGTGATATAGGCATATAAGCTGCTCATATCGTGAGTTTTCATTATCGGTGTTGTTTCATGCACTGCCGGATAAATCGTTCCAGAAAAATGAACTCCACGAATTTTACTTTTCACATAAGCGTCATAGCGATCGATAAGATTATACGCTTCTTCAAAAGAAATCGCTCTTTCAGGAATCGTTAAAAAAGGAGCTCCATATTCCTGCCATTTTTGTTGAACCTGGCCAACAAACTTGAGCCTCTCTTTCGAGATTTCTTTTTCGTACTCCCGCCTTATAAAAGGCACCTTCAATGAAACACGGGCCATTAGATCTTTTGGGGTACGATGCAATCGATCAAGCACCCACACCGTTACGCATAGAGTAAACAGCGCAGTCAACGCCACAACAGTGGACGGCTTTGTCTCTTTGAGAGATAGGTCAATATTACTACGAATATTTTGAATCATGCCTAAGCAACATAATGAAGAGGTTAAAATTAATCCAATCTTAATTTTATGGACTCATGAAAATCACGTATAATGAAGGTATGAGCATACAAACTTTACTTAAAAGCGATTGGAGCCGTGGAGTTCCTAATTTACATAATCAAGTAGACGGGAATAATGAAAAAAATTTGCATGCGATCCTCGCAAAAATAGAGAACTTACCCGAGCCGGCAAAGCTCCAATTGAAAGAGAAATGCTGGAAGTTTATCGACTCTCAGAAACGGTCGGAAGACAAAATAAAGCTTGGTAAAATCGCCTCCCAAGTGCTCCAAAGTCCCCGAGTAGATGTTTCCTTAAAAGAGCAAACCAACAGTTATCCCAAATATTTAAGAGATACGATTAAGCAAGAAATTCCCAACCTCAATTTTAAAAAGTTGACCTATGATGAGCTCGAGCTCTTAAGACGATATATCTCCAAAGAACCCATCGAAAAACATGAATTGGGAAGGCTCTATTTTATACTGAAAGAGGCCAAGGGAGACATAAGCTCTATAAAAGATAAACTAAACTCTCTCTATTCCGAGCTTCCCAAGAATCCACCTCGTGATGAATTTGAAAGCATCGTCGCAGCCATCGATCTAAAGGAAGATTCTGCTTCAAAATTCGTCAAGTTTTTAAAAGAAGAGGCTTCCCTACCAGAGGCTGTATACGGCTTTAGACTTTTGATAAGAGAAGGTTTAATGAGTCAATCCGATGTGATTCAAGCGCTTGTTGCCAAAGGAAGCCTCGGTTGGCTCGTTTTAGATCAAAAAATAACTGACAATCTATTTTTTAAACTTTTTCACTTGGAAGTAGGTAAAGAGGCTGATTTTCTGCCCGATCCAAAACTCTCAAAGGAAGAATGGATTTTTTTAATAAGTCTCTACAAGAATTTAAATGATTTTCCAGAGGCAAAAAAGGCACTTCTTGAAAAAGCAGATGGAATTATCGATCGTTTGAATACGACTAAAAGAGGAGATTTTTTATTTGCGCTTGCCATGTATGAGACTTTTTTAAGTGAGGACACTAAATTAGCCGATAAAATTAGCACCTCTCTTAATCAAAGCATCGCTCAACTAAGAGAGCACACTTTTCTTGAAAAGTTGATCGCAAAACTTTTGAGCTATTTTAACCCGGCCCTTTCGTTTTTTCTGCGCGTTAACAAAGAGTTTCTGTTTGAAAATCTAATGAAAGCGCAAAATCTCAATCTTGTAATCCCCGATAATGTGAGTCCGGAGGACTATGAGCGCTTTATCGGTCTAAATTTAAAAAGTGTCTCTCTTCCAAACAACTTAACCCAAGAGCAATTTAACCTTTTACCTAAGAATCTTGAATCGATCGATTTAAGCCGATGTACTCAAATAACCAACTTAGACCGGCTGAATCAGATGGAGTCATTAAAAACAAAAAAACTTCCTGTCATTAAAAATATCGAACCTAAGGTCATTATAGAACAGTGCACCGCTGAAAATGGTGGTATCGACTTATCGAAACTGCCTCAAGATTTAAAACCTGAAGAGTACGATGCCATCATCAAAGCGATTCCATTAGATACTTCAACATTGAATCTGGGTAGGATTCCGATATCTCCAAACGCCTTAGAGCATATCATGAAGATGAAAAAACTTGATGAGCTTGCCATTAACATGGAGCAAATTGATGACGAAACTATGCTAATGTTTCTTCTTTTTGTAAGAGAAGATGATGTTGAAATTTCGTCTCTGACCCTTTTTAATGCAAAACTGAACCCTGAAAACGCCTCCGTCCTTCTCTATGAATGCGACCCTATAGAATTAAAATTAATAGACTCTACTTTTTTAAAGGGAAAAGAACGTCGTTTAAATGAATCAGAAGTGAAGATCGCCTCTTTGGCTTTAGCAGGATGCACATTTGAAACGAATCCCTTCATATTGCCTGTAAAGATTGAAAAATTAGATATAGAACAGTGCACAGCAAAAGAACCGATCACTATATTAGCGAACAAAGCCAAGGTAAGACTCGTTAACAGTTCAAATGTAAAGATTGATAATAACGGTTAGTTTTAGCGGCAGCCGGATTCGAACCGACGACACGCGGATTATGATTCCGCTGCTCTAACCAGCTGAGCTATGCCGCCGTTTAGAAAAACAAAAAGAAAATAGCGGGGAGAGGATTCGAACCTCCGACCTTTGGGTTATGAGCCCAACGAGCTAACCCCTGCTCCACCCCGCGATGAATTCAAGATTGACAAAAGCTTAGCATTTGACTCTTTTTATGACAAGCAAAAGAAAAAACAAATCCTAAATTGCCCTCTTAATAAGCTTTGGAGAGTGTTTCTATTATTCGTTTGTCGGCCCTAATCCATAAAGCTTCACGAATAAGACTGTCTATTGCATCTTTACTCAAAGAATGCTTTTCAAAGAAAAATTCTAAAATATCCGGATCATTTTGTCTTACAGCTGTGTAAAAACCCCAATAATACTCTTTTAACTGCAATCCTTTCTCGTAGTAGAGTTTCAAGAGCTCTAAATCATGTACTTCAATGGCTGAAATAATATCATTGTGTCCGATCCAGACCGGGAAATCATTCCTGATTAAGAACTTTTTGGTTTCTGGATCAACATATCTTCCTATTTTATGGTACTCTGGATGAAAAGGAAATTTTTGTTCATACAGAAAGAGTGCGATAGAATATTTTTTGATTTCAAGCGCAAGTGTGAGAGCCTCTTCATCTTTAAACCCTTGCTCAACTAATAACACTACCATCTCAAAATCGCCTGCAAGGACGGCATCAAGAAGAACTCCCTCGACATAACCTTGGGAAAATAATAGACTTATCAAATCATCACGATGTTCATTGATTGCTTTAGCATATATCTCTCTTAAGAAAAGTTTATGGTCTATTAAAAGGTTTAAAAAAGCTGGATCATCCATTTCCAATGCTATTGTCATTAGATTTTTTGGATATTCTGCATAAGGATCGCAACCGCACTCAAGCGCTAAAACAGCCATTTCAATATTACCCTCTTCAAAAGCCCTTTGAAGAGGATTTGGATGCTTAAACCAGTCGATCGCTTCTTGGGAAGCTTCTTTGTCTGAAAGAATCTCAAGTATAAAAGGAAGCTGCTCTACAGATGACATTTCAAACACATTATTCCAATGAGGGATTATTGACATGTGATTGGATAGATCTTTAGTTGCTACAGTAGTTGCAAAACATAAATTAAAATTATAACCCCTCTCCCTAAGAAACCTAATTATTTCCCAGTTGTTTTCTTCCAAAGCAATTGAGAGCGCTGTATGAAGTTTTCCGTTGCCCGGAAAAGATTCTGGCATGGTTGCACGCTTAAAGTTTAAATCGGCCCCTTTATCAACCATCATTTTAAAAAGATCGGTTTTACCTTTTCTTAAAGCCATTTCTAATGGCGTCACACCCGCATTATAAGAATATGACGGAAAACCATTAGTAAAATTATCAGAGAATCCTCCAAGCGTTTTCGTTGTCCTATCAAGATCTTTAGGATAAAGCTCGATGAGCTTAGCTGCCGATTCGTCATCACCTATGTGAAGAGCGTAAAGAATAGGTGGCCAATTAAGAGGGTTATTAAATACATGAGACAAATCCCCATATAATGAGGCGGTAATTACAAAGAGAAGGATATATATTTTATTCATATCCTTTAGTAGGATATTTAAAATAAAAATTAAAAGCAAATTAATTTAAATAATTAACTAAATGATTATATGTTCTATGTAAAGCTCCCTGACATTCTGCCACCATTCGTTTGCCATTCGAAGCGAGACTCTCTCTGCGGTCCGGGTTTTTCAGGAGGTCGATAAGAACTAAAGCAATCTCTTCCGATTTAACTTGGACACCTCCCTGATAATCTTTCATTAACGCTTTAAAATCGGGCTGCGTATGAAGGTAAGGGCCATAAAGGACCGCTTTTCCATAGAAACTCGGCTCCAAAATGTTGTGACCGCCAACTTTGTCCGTCCAGCTACCCGCGACGGCAGCAACCGTTGCGACTTGATAGCATTTTTTTAATTTTCCCATCGCGTCCACTAAAACCACAGGGTGCTGTTCTGTAATGGTTTTTGAAAGGCGCCCGTAAGAGAGCGAAAATTCTTCGATAATTTTTGCCACCTGATTAAACCGCTCCGGATGGCGGGGCACTAAAACCATTTGAGCGGAAGGATACTCTTTTAAAAGATCGCAAAAGGCTTTTAAAAAAATTTTTTCTTCCGGATCGTGAGTCGAGCCCACCACTAGAATAGGCCCAGCCCCAAGCTTAAGTTCCTCTTTAAGAGATTTAATTTCATTGTCATTTAAATACCCCGGATCGGAGTCAAGCTTGATATTACCCCCCACCTCCAATTTTGAAGGGTTTATGCCAAGGGATTCGAATCGCTCATTGTAAATGGAATTTTGACAGATGATCTTGTCAATCCGATTAAAAATTTGTTTTGAAAGAAAAGAAAAGCGCTTAAATCGCTTCATCGATTTTTGAGAGAGCTTGCCATTGACCACAACGATTTTAGCCCCTTCATCTTTTGCCGCGTCCATGAAATTGAACCAAAAATCGGTTTCACACAAAATGACGATCTTGGGCTTTACCTTTTTCACAATAGAGCGGATAGAAAAATCAAAGGGAAGATAGGCAAAAAAATCGGCCTCGGGACAAGCTTTTTTAGCTTCGGCAAGCCCTGTTTCTGTAATAGTGGTAAAAAGGATGGGGGTTTGGGGATAGTCTTGCTTGATTCTCTTCACAAGGGGAGCTATCGCTTTTGCCTCGCCTACCGAAACCCCATGGACCCAGATGGGATTTTTAACCTTCGGGAATGAAAACCCAAGTCTCTGCCAGAAGCTTTTACGGTATTTGCCTTTAGCAATCATTTGATAGAAGAAAAAAGGCGAGTAGAGGATGGCGGACACCCCTAAGACACACGAATAAAAGAATTTAAACATAAGAAATGATTATAAAGATTCCTCGAAGCGATGTCTATCATTTAGAGGGGAAAAGGGTGTTTTCATCATCAACTTTACTTTGATTCAAAACTTGAAAAAGGCTACTATTACACTGTTATGAAAGAGCTGCAAGTTATCGGCATCATTCCTGCCCGTTATCAAAGCAGCCGCTTCCCCGGAAAACCTTTAGCTCTGATAAACGGCGTCTCCCTTTTACAGCATACCTACACCAATGCCAAAAAAGTAAAAGGGGTCGATCATTTGGTGATTGCCACTGATGATGACCGTATCTTTGAGCATGCCAAGAGTTTTGGAGCGGCCGTATTCATGACCTCCCCTCACTGTCCCACTGGAACCGATCGTCTGGCGGAAGTAATCTCTCAAAATCAGACGTTTTCAACGGCTGACATCATCATCAACATTCAAGGTGATGAGCCTGTCATTGATCCTCGGATCATCGAAAAAGTAATCGAAAGACTCAAAATTGATTCTGAAGCGGTGATGGCGACAGCCGTTATTCCTTTAAAAAAGGAAGAGGCCATGAACCCGTCCGTCGTAAAGTGTGTTACAGATCTAAACGGACGTGCACTATATTTTAGCCGAAGCTTGATTCCCGGCGGGAAAAAAGGTTATCAACCTGAAAACAAATACTATAAACATCTCGGAATTTATGCTTATAGAAGGGATTTTTTATTGAAATATGCTACTCTTCCCGAGACTCCTTTGCAAATCGCTGAAGATTTAGAGCAATTAAAAGTTTTGGAGCATGGCTACACCATACAAGTGGCCCATGTAGATGGGTTCAGTATCGGAGTAGACACTCCTGAAGATATACAAAAAGTAGAACATTACCTATGTCAACAAAATACGTCTTTGTAACCGGCGGGGTCTGCTCTTCTCTCGGGAAGGGTTTAACCTCTGCTGCCGTTGGTTTATTATTGGAGAAGAAAGGGCTGAAGATGGCCCTTCTCAAGCTAGATCCCTATCTCAACGTGGATCCAGGCACAATGAGCCCTTATCAACATGGCGAAGTCTATGTAACGGATGATGGAGCCGAGACCGACCTCGACCTTGGCCACTATTACAGGTTCACGAACTCCCCTCTCTCGAAAGCCTCCAATGCAACTTCCGGCCAGATCTATAATACGGTCATCAAACGTGAAAGACATGGCGACTACCTTGGCAAAACAGTTCAAGTGATTCCCCATATTACCGATGAAATTAAAGCGCGTATTCTTGCCGCTGCCAAACAAGCCGAAAATCTTGATGTGTTAATTGTTGAGATCGGCGGAACGGCGGGCGACATTGAATCGCTCCCATTTTTAGAAGCGATCAGACAATTTAGAAACGAGCACCACCAAGACTGCATCAACATTCATTTAACCTATGTCCCTTACTTAAAAGCGGCCGGTGAAGTTAAATCAAAACCCACGCAGCAGTCCGTTCAACTCTTAAGAGGAATCGGCATATTCCCCGATATCATTCTTTGCCGGTGCGAAAAATCACTTTCTGAAGAGGTGAAAGAAAAAATTAGTCTTTTCTGCAACGTTCCCATCAAATGCGTAATGGATGAGCCCGATGTTGAAAAAAGCATTTATGAAGTGCCGATCATGCTGCATGAACAAGGGCTTGATCAACTCGTGTGCGAACTGCTTAAACTCCCTTGCAAAAGCCATACAAAGCTCGATGAATGGCATAAAATCATGCATGCGATCCGCAACCCCAAAAAGAAAATTACCGTGGGAGTTGTGGGCAAATATGTGCAGCACCAAGATGCCTATAAATCCATTTATGAATCGCTTAAACACGCGGCTGTTCATCATCAAGTAGATCTGGAGATCAAAGTTTTCGAAGCCGACAAAGTCCTTGAAAAGGGAAGTATTGAAAAAGCGATCGCAGGCTGCGACGGCTATTTAGTTCCCGGTGGATTTGGCGAGAGAGGCTGGATGGGAAAAATCATGACCGCAAAATATTGCCGCGAGAACAAAATCCCCTATTTTGGCATCTGCCTCGGTATGCAAGTATTGGCAGTCGAGTTTGCGAGACACGTGGCAGGGCTTACCAATGCAAACACCACTGAAATCGATCCGATGACCGACGCCCCTGTCATCTCCCTTTTAAGCGAGCAAAGGGAAGTCACCGATTTCGGTGGAACTATGCGCTTGGGCTCTTACCCTTGCAAAGTAAAAAGAGGGAGCTTAGCCCATAAAGCGTATGGCAAAGATGTCATTTACGAAAGACATCGCCACCGTTATGAATTCAACAACAAATTCCTCGACAAAATGGAGCCTAAAGGCTTCAATGTCACAGGTTTTTTAGATGGCGGCAATTTATGCGAAATCGCTGAGATCGAGGGCCACCCTTGGATGTTAGGGGTACAATACCATCCTGAATTCAAATCTAAACCCACCGACGCGCATCCTTTATTCCGCGACTTCATCCAGGCTGTCATCAAGCATCATGGGAAGTAGAATAGTCGGCATTGATTTCGGACTCAAACGGATAGGGATCGCCCTATCCGATGAGTCAAAAATTTTGGCAACTCCCTATAAAACTTTTTTGGCTGAAAAAAAAGCTGAAATCACTGCTCAAAAGCTTGTAGAAGAGTTAAAAAAGGACGCCCAAGCTCGCAAGTATACTTTTGAAAGTCTTGTGATCGGGCTTCCCCTTATGCTGAATGGCACAAAAGGCTTTTTAGCCGATGAGGTTCTTCATTTTGCCGAGTGCCTAAAAAAGTATATCGATTGCCCCATTTACACATGGGATGAAAGGCTTACCTCTGCTCAAGCGGAAAGAAGTTTAAAAGAGTTTGACTTAAGCCGCAAAAAACGAGCTCAAATCGTTGATTCTGTGGCAGCTGTCATCATCCTTCAAAACTATCTCGATCGCTTAAATCTCAAATAGCTGTTTTCTTTATCTCCCCTCTTTAATTATCTTGATAAGCATGACAACAAATCCTCTCTCCGATCTTTCGATCAATGAAAAAGTAGCAAGCCCTTGCATCATGGTTATATTTGGAGCAAGCGGCGATCTCACCCATCGTAAACTCGTTCCCGCACTCTACAATTTGTCCCGCGAAGGCCTTCTTCCCGCCCATTTTGCCTGCGTTGGATTTGCAAGACGTGACAAGAGCCAAGAGCAGTTTCGAAATGAAATGCTGGAAGGGATTAACAAGTATTCCCGTGTAAAAGCAGACCCCGATTTATGGCGCTCTTTTTCCGAGCAAATATTTTATCACCGCTCAGAATTCCATGAAGATGCCGGCTATCAATCTCTTAAAAAGCTTCTCGATGAACTCGATTCGAAATTGGAGACTCAAGGCAATAGAATCTACTATCTTTCAACTCCCCCCAGCTACTTTCCGCTCATTGTTGAAAAGCTGTATAAAAATGGCCTTATAAATGAGGCCAATAGCTCAAAATTTACAAGAGTCATTGTCGAAAAACCTTTTGGCGAGGACTTAAAAAGTGCAGAGCATTTGCAAAAAGAGCTCACCCGCTATTTAAGTGAAAAACAGATTTATCGCATTGATCATTATCTCGGAAAAGAGACGGTGCAAAATCTATTGGTTTTCCGATTCACAAACCCGATTTTCGAAACCCTTTGGAATAATAAATACATCGACAACATCCAAATCACTGTCGCAGAAGAAATTGGAATAGGAACAAGGGGCAAATTTTTTGAAGAGGCCGGAAATCTTCGCGACATGATTCAGAATCATGTGATGCAACTTGTCTCTTTAGTTGCAATGGAGCCCCCTGCCAACCTTTCGGCGGATAGCATCCGGGGTGAAAAAGTTAAAGTCGTTCAATCAGTAAGGCCCTTTCCTTTAGATCGATTGAACGAATTTGTCGTAAGAGGCCAGTATGGTCCCGGCTATGTAAATGGCGAGCCTGTTAAAGGCTATAGAGAAGAGAGCAATGTGAGCCCTGAATCTAATGTAGAAACCTATGCGGCATGCAAACTGTACATTGACAACTGGAGATGGGCGGGTGTGCCATTTTATTTAAGAGCCGGTAAAAGGCTGCCTAAAAGAGCTACCGAAATTGCTATCACTTTCAAAAAAGCGCCAGGCTTTCTCTTCCAATCAGAAGAAAAGCCGCTGCAATCCGACATTTTAGTGATCAGAATCCAGCCCGATGAAGGGATTTCGTTGAAAATGAATTGCAAAATCCCTGGTTTGAATACGATGATTCAACCGGTAAAAATGGACTTTAGATACGGATCATATTTTGGATCGACACCTCCCGAAGCGTATGAACGGCTTCTTTGCGATTGCATGGCAGGTGACAGCACCCTCTTTGCAAGAGATGACGAGGTCATCGCTTCCTGGAAAATTTTTAGCCCTGTTCTCGATGCCTGGAAAAAGAATCCTACAACCCACTTCCCCAATTATGCCTCAGGGACCTGGGGTCCGAAAGCGGCCGATGAGATGATCCAAAAAGATGGCAGAAGCTGGAGGATTGTATGACCCGGCTGAAAGATCCGAGCTTAATTGAGAAAGAGCTCGATGATCAGTTCGAAGCTAAAGGTCTTAAAAATCGGGCAGCCCTCTTTACCCTCATCGTTTACACCACTACGGATGACAGGGCTAAATACATTTTTCAACTCCTTTCTAAGCTGGTAGAAAAGTTTCCCTGCCGCATCATTTTTATCCATGAAGAGGAAAAATATAAGGATCCGATCACCTTTGATGTCAGATCCGATTTTCATCCCGAGATCCCTTGCGATCTGATCGAAATTTTGATCGGACCTAAAGATCGCGAAAAAACCCCCTTTATCATTCTACCTCTTCTTTTACCCGATATCCCCACCTTTCTTCTGTGGGGATCCGACCCCTCTATCCCGAATGAAATTTTAACTAAACTTTCAGAACACGCAGACAGAATTATTTTTGACTCGATCTGTGTGCACAACTTAGCTCAATTTGCCTCAAGAATGCTTGAGATGCATAGTCCTAAATTAAGAGATGTGAATTGGGCCGCTTTATCTGGCTGGAGAAAAGCTTTAATTACAACAATTGATAATCCCGATGAAATAAAAGCGATCTCTAAAGCCAAGATTATTACCATCACCTATAACTCTCACTCCTCGCCGGGTCTTCCTCACCCCGAAATTCAGGCAAGGTACCTTAATGCCTGGCTGCAAGCTAAGCTTAAATGGGAAAAAATTGAAGTGGTCTACAAACCCCAAGAGAGCCGGGAAGAGCGGCCGGGAGATATTCTCGCCTTGGATATCGCGGGAGAAAATAACACTTTCTTTTCTTTTGTCCGTAAAGGGTTGAATTGCTCTATCCATATTGAATACGAAGATTTCTGCCAAATGCCGCAAAACTTTCCCTTGACACCTGTAAAAAGAGGTTTTACTTTTTGGAGAGAGCTTTTTTTTGAAGGCGTTTCCCCTGACTATTTTCTTATGCTGGAGAAGTTAAAACATGGGATTTAATATTATTATACCAGGGGACAAGGAAAGAGCGATCGCTTTTTCGACTAGCGACTGGTTAAAAAAGGCTCATCAAGCCATCGAAAAAAAGGGAGTATTTAATGTCGCCCTTTCAGGAGGCTCGACCCCCAAGGCCATCTTTCAAAGGCTTGCAGGTCAAAAAGCCGCTATAGACTGGTCTAAAGTACGGGTCTTTTTCAGCGATGAAAGGGCAGTTCCTCTTGATGATCCTCAAAGTAACTTTAAAATGGCCTGGGAAGCAGGTTTCAAGGATTTAGTCGACCTTTCCCAAATGCATCCTATGTATGACAGCGGAGATCCTGAAGAGGCGGCCATAAAATATGAAAGCAAACTCCCTTATCGCTTTGACATGATCATGCTTGGAATGGGCGATGATGGCCATATCGCCTCATTATTTCCAAAAACGCACGCCTTAACCACGGACAACAGGCGGGTCGTCGCGAACTTTCTCCCCACCAAAGAAATTTGGAGAATTACCTTTACTTATCCCGAACTTGAATCTTCCGATCATACTGTTTTATATGTCCTGGGTCAGGAAAAAGCCTCGATGGTGAAAACAGTGGTAGAAGGAGCCTCCGATTTTTCTGAGTACCCGGCCCAGAAGCTTAGAACTTTTCAAAAAGAAGTGACACTAATCCTTGATCAAGGAGCCAATTCCCTGCTAAAATACTCTCTATGAGAGTGTTAGGCATTGAAACTTCTTGTGACGAAACGGCTGTAAGCATCGTCGAAGAGGGGAAAAAAATCTTATCGAATGTTGTCAGCTCGCAAATTGATTTGCATAAGTGCTATGGAGGGGTTGTCCCTGAGCTTGCTTGTAGAAGACATGTCGACCTTTTACTCCCCGTCATCAAAGAGTCTTTGAAACAGGCGGGCCTATCCCTTCAGGATATCGATCTATTTGCTGCGGCAAGAGGGCCTGGCCTGATTGGAGCTTTAATGATCGGCCTTAATGCCGCAAAGAGCTTCTCTCTCGCCCTGAATAAACCCTTTATAGGGATCAACCACATTGAAGCGCATCTCTATGCGGCTCAAATGTCCTCTGAAAAACCGATCGATCTTCCGGCCCTTGGATTAATCTTATCGGGCGGACACTCTACATTAGCGATCATCAAAACGCTCGGAGAGTATGAAATCATTGGAGAGACAGCCGATGATGCTTTGGGAGAAGCTTTTGACAAATGCGCAAAAATACTGGGTCTTAGCTACCCGGGCGGACCTATTATTGAAAAGTTAGCGAGATCGGGAAAGCCCCTTTATCCTTTTAAGGCGGGCCAAGTAAAAGAAAACCCCTTAGCTTTTTCCTTTAGCGGACTTAAAACCGCCGTCCTTTATACCGTTCAAAAAATTCCTGAAATGAATGATTCGATAAAAGAAGATATTGCAGCCTCCTTTCAGCACGCAGCTTTTACCGATGTCCAAACTAAAGTGAAAAAAGCGCTGCAAATGCATCATTTAAAAAATGTCCTTGTCGGCGGCGGTGTCATCAACAGCCAAGCTTTAAAAGAATATTTGAAACCGTTTAACGTGTTTTACCCCTCTCAAGCTCTAACCTTGGATAATGGAGCGATGATCGCAGGGCTTGCTTATCATAAGTACAAGGGGGTTTCAGATCCCCTATCCTTGCCTGCGATTGCGACCCTTTCACTTTCCGCTAGTGGATAAAAAGTTTTTCAGATAAAATCGTGATTATTTTTGGAGATTTAACTCATGGCCAGCAAACGCGAAAACATTAAAATGAAGAGTTCGGAATCGAGCTTTTACTACTATACAGAAAAAAATAAGACGAACACACCGGACCGTAAAACTTTAAAAAAATACGATCCTACACTGAGAAAGCACGTCGAATTTAAAGAAGCAAAATAGATGTTCGAGCTGAAAGTTGCTTTAAAATATTTGTTACCTAAAAAAAAGCAACTTTCAGTATCAATCATCAGCCTTATTTCGACCTTTGTTATTGCCCTTGTTGTTTGGTTAATTCTCGTCTTTTTTTCCGTTACAGATGGCTTAGAAAAAATTTGGGTCAACAAAATGGTGACCCTCACAGCCCCCATCCGTGTCACCCCGACCGCTGAATACTACAAAACTTATTACCATCAAATAGACGCCCTCTCCTCGAGCTCGAATTACGAAACGAAAAGTTTAGGCGAAAAATTAGCTAGCACACAATTAGATCCTTATAACCCTGAAAAAGACGAAGCTTTGCCGGAGGGGTTTCCTCCTAATCTAGGCAAAGATCTTGCCAAGGAAGCCTTCAATGCCATTCAATCGGTTCCGGGAACAGATCCCTCCGATTATGAAATTAGCGGCGCTTCGTTAAAAATCACGCTATCGAAAAATCTTCATCAAGTCTCGCAGGCCATCTATGTGGCCCCGTTTGATGCAAAAAATCCACAAATTCATAAGATCCTCCTTACCCCGATAGAAAAACTCCCTGAACGAGGCATTCTTCTTCCCAAAGGATTTAGAGACGCGGGGGTTGCAATCGGTGATAAAGGAGTAATCGGCTTTTATGCTCCTACCACAAGCTCGGTGCAAGAGCAGAGGTTGGCAGTGGTCGTAAGCGGATTTTATGACCCCGGCATTATTCCGGTCGGCGGAAAACTCGCTTTAACCAACAGAGATCTTGTGCGTCTCATCCGATCTTCACAGGCTCAGGACGAAGCTAAAGATACCCAAGGGTTTCATGTACGTCTTCAAAATTTAGGCGATGTAGACAAAACAAAGGCGCTTCTTCGAAGGCAGTTTGATGAAAGGGGGCTTACTCCCTATTTTGAGATTGAGTCCTATAAAGAATATGAATTTACGCGCGATCTTATCCAGCAGCTCTCGTCTGAAAAAAACATTTTCTCCCTCATTTCTTTTGTCATCATCATCGTAGCTTGCTCCAACATCATCTCCATGCTAATTATCCTTGTAAACGACAAAAAGATTGAAATCGGCATCTTACGATCAATGGGAGCCTCCTCCCTCTCGATCTCCACCATTTTCGGATTGTGCGGAACCATCATGGGGTTTATTGGCAGCTTAATTGGAATCGTGGCTGCCATCCTCACTCTTAAGAACATCGACGCCCTGATTTCTTTCATTTCGAAAGTCCAGGGATTCCAGGCTTTTAATCCTCTCTTTTTCGGCTCTGAGCTTCCACATGAAATATCTCCCGAAGCTTTGAGATTCGTTTTGATCGCGACCGTCATTATTTCCATGATTTCAGGGCTCATCCCCGCTTATAAAGCGAGCCGTCTCAAGCCTGCGGAGATTTTAAAATCATGACGCCGATTTTAAAATGTAAAAGCTTAAGTAAATCGTACGAGGCGCCTCATTTCCTTTCACTGTTTAGCGGGATTGAGTTTGAAATTCATCCTAATGAAACGATTGCGATCGTCGGAAGATCGGGAGAGGGTAAAAGCACTCTTCTTCACTTACTTGGCATGCTCGATGAGCCTACCTCCGGTGAAATTGAACTTTTCGGAAAAAAGGCAAGCTATCACGATCATCACTTAAGAAACCAACATATCGGCTTTATTTTTCAGCAGTTTCATCTATTGGATGACTATACGGTGCTTGAAAATGTTTTAATGCCTGCCTCTATCGGAAGAAAATCGACTCATAAAGAAAGCCCCTCTTACAAAAGAGCAGAAGAGCTTCTTCTCAAAGTGGGATTAAAAGATAGATCCCACCATTTTGCAAGACAGCTTTCGGGGGGTGAAAAACAAAGAGTTGCGATCGCAAGAGCCTTTCTTAATAATCCGGAACTTATCCTTGCAGACGAACCCTCCGGAAACTTAGATCGTTCTACCGCAGAGCAAATTCATTCGCTCCTTCTGGATTTTGCAAGAAATGAAGGAAAAGCATGTGTCATTGTAACGCATGACCGGGAACTTGCCAACCTTTGCCAAAAACAATTTGTATTGACCGCCGGCAAATTAGTAAATCATTTTAACTAAGAGAAGAAGGCATCCATGAGAGCCTACTTTTTATCATCTACCTAAAAAAACTCTCTTCCTCTGCGGTGAAAATTGATCAGAAACTTTGACAAAAACTCTCTTTAAAGAGATAAAGATCTGTATATCAATGATATTTATTTTTTATAGGGAGGGTAGAGATGGAACTAGCTTTCTCAAAACCACAAAAAATCCGCTACTACCTCATCATGGTGGCTTTGCTTGCCGGTCTCATTCTGTCCATAGTCTCCTTTCTTGAGCTTTGCTCCGAAGAGTGCAAAGCGAGCCATGACTGGCGGATTTTCAAAATTCCCTTTGCCCCCTTTGGAATCGCCTTTTTTATCAGCGTACTTACTCTGCACCTGCTCTCTTACAAATTTCCGGTGCTCGGTTATTGGACAGGCCTTGCGATCATGGGAGCTTTAGGCTCTGAAATTGTTTTTATACTGATCCAAAAATATAAAATCGGGCACTGGTGCCCGGTATGCCTTGGAATTGCAGCAAGCGTATTTATCGCAGCTGCCGTTCATTCTTATGGCTATTTTAAAGAACTTCAATCATCCCTGACCAAGGGGAATAAAGGAGAGTTTATGCATAGTATTTGGAAAGGGATCGGATCCCTTCTTATTTTTCTTGTGGGTATGTTGATTGCGTTTGTAGGCGTATCGAAGGAAAATCCGCTCCAGGCCGATGAAAATAGCCTGAAAGAGCAAATTGCTTTCGGGAATCCTCATTCGGACATCCAAGCCTACCTTTTTACGGACTGGGCTTGCCCTGCTTGCCGCCAGTTAGAAGCGAAACTTAAACTCATCACTCCCACCCTTTTCCAAAAAACAAAATTCTATTTTGTAGATCTTCCGGTGCATAAAGAAACACTTAACTACTCCCCTTACAACTTAAGCTTTATGGTAAATAATAAAGCTAAGTATCTGGAGCTTCGAGATTTCTTGACAGAACTCTCAGAGAATACCGGGGAGCCGACCGATAAGCAAATCGCTGAAATCGCTAAAAAAGCCGGTACACAATACCAAGAGCTGAACTACGCGGACGTTGCGCTTGGGCTGAAATTTTGGAAAGAGGCCGCCAAGCAATTTAGTATGGATGCAACCCCTACTCTTGTTTTAGTGAATATGAAAGCTAAAAAAGGCAAAAAATTAGCCGGAGTAGAAGAAATTACAGAAGCAAATATCAACAAGGCAATTGAAACACTGAAATGACAATGACTGAAGTAGAAACTCAATATAATACCATACTCGATACGATCGGGAAAACTCCCCTCGTAAGACTGCAAAAGATCAATCCGAACCCCGATGTGACACTACTCGTAAAGGTTGAGTTTTTTGGACCCACCGCTTCGGTGAAAGACCGAATCGTCCGCCATATCATTGAAGACGCAGAACGAAGGGGCCTCCTAAAACCGGGAGGCACCATCGTTGAAAACACCTCCGGTAATACGGGGGCCGCGGCTGCCATGATCGGAGCTATTAAAGGGTACAAAGTGATCCTGACGATGCCGGACAAAGTCTCAAAAGAAAAGCAGAACGCCTTAAAAGCTTTTGGTGCCGATATCGTTGTCTGCCCTACCAGCGCTCCCCCTCACTCTCCAGAGCATTATGTCAACAAAGCGATCAAAATAGCGGAAGAGACCCCCAATAGCTTCCGGATCAATCAGTATGACAACCAAAAAAACCCGGAAGCGCACTATCTTACCACGGGTCCTGAGATCTGGGAAGAGACGCACGGAAACATTGATTATTTTGTTGCCTCCGGTTCAACAGGAGGAACTATCTCAGGAGTCGGCCGCTATCTCAAAGAAAAAAATCCAAAGATTAAAATCGTCATGCCCGATCCTATCGGATCGATCTATTACGACTATTTTAGAACCGGTAAAATTCCTGAGGGTGGAAATTGCAGCTATCTCGTGGAAGGGATCGGAGAAGATCATATTGCCCATGCAATGGATTTTTCTGTAGTCGACGAAATGATGCAATTCACCGACAAACAAGCCTTTCAAGTCGTTCGGGATCTTGCCCGCAAAGAAGGAATCCTTGCAGGGGGATCTTCAGGAGCAAATGTCTGGGGCGCCCTGCAAATTGCGAAAAGGTTAAAGCAGCCTGCTACCATCGTGACGGTAATTTGCGATTCAGGAATCAAATACTTATCGAAATTTTTCGATGATGAATGGATGAAAGCCAACAATCTTCTTTAGTACAAAAAAAATGAAACTACAAACGCGTATTGTCCACGCCGGACAGGAACCTGATCCAGGCACTGGGGCCATTATGCCCCCCATCTACATGACCTCCACTTATGTCCAAGAAGAGCCGGGTATCGCCCCTTCCGGCTATGAGTATACTCGGGCCTCCAATCCCAATTTCACCATTGTGGAAAACCTGCTTGCCAGTTTAGAAAGCGGCCATTTTGCTACGATCTTCTCGTCGGGACTAGGGGGCCTTACCGCCATTGTCTCCTCGCTTAATCCTGGAGACGGAGTTGTTGCGCTCCAAGGTGTCTATGGAGGCACTTTTAGACTTTTTAATTCAGTCTTTAGCCGTTTCGGAATTAAGTTTTCGCAAGTAACACCGGATAAACTGGAAGAGGCTCTAAAACAAAAACCTAAATACCTTCTCTTTGAAACGCCGACCAATCCTTTGCTGGATATTTATGATATCGAAGCGTTTTCGAAGCTCGCCCATAAATATGGCGTTGAAGTGATCGTCGACAACACCTTTGCAACCCCCTTTAACCAAAACCCTTTTGAATTTGGTGCGGATCATGTCTGGCACTCCACTACCAAGTATTTAGGCGGCCACTCGGATGTGATCGGCGGAGTTGTCATCACTAACAGCCATGAAATGAAGCAAAAACTTGATTTTGCTAGAAAAGCACTAGGCCTCAACCCCTCCCCCTTTGATGCCTGGCTTGTGAACCGCGGCATTAAAACGCTCGGTGCGAGAATGCGCCTTCATAATGAGAACGCGCTTAAAGTCGCTGAATATCTCTCCAAACACCCAAAAGTCGCCAAAGTCTACTATCCCGGACTTGGCCAGCATCCTCAAGCTCATGTTGCCAAAAAACAGATGCGCGGCTTTTCAGGCATCGTTTCAGCGGAGTTTAACCTCTCTCTTGAAGAGACGAAAAAACTAGTTTCCAGTTTTACCCTATTTGCCTTGGCTGAATCATTAGGCGGTGTAGAATCGCTCGTCTGCCACCCGGCCAGTATGACCCATGCCTCCATTCCTCCGGAAGTGAGGAAAGAGATCGGTCTTTCGGATGGACTTATCCGATTTTCTGTAGGTATAGAGGATGCGGATGATCTCATCGATGATTTAAAGGTCAGTCTCGAAAACAGAGTCCCCCATCCGCAAACGATGAGCGTATAGTACTTTAGCAAGCTGTTTTTTAGTAGCTTGCTACCTACAATAATTTAGATTTTTACTAGAGATTTTGATGATACCCTCACATATTGAATTAGGAAGCATGTATCAGCCTCGCTGGGAGCGAGACTCTTTAGAAGCTTCGAATATGCATCTAAAGTATGGAACTGCTAGGACCGTTAAATGCCTCTCTTATCTAGAGCTTTTAGATTGTCATGTAACTGAAAAAATTGATTCGCCTTATCTAGATGCATCTCAATCAACTTTACAAGATATTAATGCGACATCTGTGCGTCTTTATTCGACGAGTGCAAACGACATCAATTCCGTGTCTGTCGAAGTGAGAGATTCGCAAAGGAATCGTATTCATAAAATAAAGACGGTTTCATGCTCGATTGAAAACATAAAATCTGTGGATGAAATAGATTCAAGCGGCAATGTCACCCTCAAAAAAGTATCTTCGGTCAAAAAGGTTATTTGCAGAGGTTCCTTAAATATAAGCGAGAGTACTGTAGAAGAGATTGTTTTTCATATAACAGCGGATAACCAAAAGATGACCCTCACTCAATGCAAGGTTGCACGATTGGTAATCTGTAATTTGAGTCATTATCCGCTAAATATTCTCGCTCGAGAGGCACAGATTGACCATTACCTCCTTTAGGTGCTAATACTTAACCATTAATCTTGTGAGATGACGAATAATCGGAAATTCTTTAGTTTCCGATTATGACTGTAAACCACCTGTACCCTCATGATTATAGAGCAGAATTCCTATCCGCAACATCCGCCACATTAACTCACGCTCATATTACCGGTGCTATCGAGCTTACCGATTGCACGGGCCATATAATCAGATCGTCTAATGACTCCATCAAAACCGTAAATGGCGCTTTTGAATCCCTCTTTGCAAAAAAAGATATCCACATTAAAGGATCAAAAGTCACGCTAACCGTTGAAGCCGAGACGATTCAAGCGGAAGAGGGGCATTTAAACGAAGTTAAAGCCAAAAAATCGATTCACTTTGTAAATACAGCCGCTCACACCATATTTTCGAAATATGGCTCGATCACCCTTAATAATAGCCAAGTCAAAGAGGTAGATGTCGTGACAGCCCACACAGATCTACGCCTCACTCACGTCAAAGTGTATGATCATGCGAAATCGCTAACCGCCGGCATCACGGCAAACGATGTGGAAGCTCCTCTTTTAGAAGCTTCAAATACTCTCTTTATTAGCAATTCCCGCGTCAATTTGATAACACTCATTGTCACAGAACCCAACGCCAAGATCACCTCGATCTTCAGTACCATCAAAGAACTTGTCATCGTCAATCCCATGAAATTACCTGTCGAATACCAAGGAACACTTCCTAGAACCATAACCCGCCTTTAACTTAATCCTGCCGCTAGACGGGCGATCCTGCCTATCCTGTTATTTTTCTGCGATTTTGC
>CAYWQX010000025.1:0-30547 GCA_964460985.1 uncultured bacterium | reverse complement strand
GGATTGAGACGTGCCATAAACTTCAGCATGCCGCAGAAAACAAGGGCCATGTGAAGGCAGCAGGCGGTGTAGTAAATAAGGAGAAATTTTAAGAGAGGCCAGAGAACGGCCGATCCAAAAGTTCCTACCACCCATGCCATAATGGCAAAAATACCGATCGGAGAAAATTCCATGACGAGTTGTGTAAGGCGATACATGACATCTGCGAGCGACTCTAAAGCTTGTTTTAAAGGACGCCCTTTCTCACCTGCCAGATTAATCGCAAGGCCTAAGAATACGCTGAATACAATAACTTGAAGAACATTCCCCTCAGCAAGCGCTTGGACTGGATTGGAGGGTATGACACCGAGGAGCATTTCACCGATCGAGGGGGCATTAGTTAAAACGACCGGCTTTTCAAGTTTAAGAGGAAGGGAACGGCCTAGCTGAAAATAGTCGGCAAAAGACATTCCGATCACGATAGCAATCGCCGTCGTGACAAGGTAGAGAAAAAGAGTTTTAAGTCCTACGCGGCTCAGTTTTTTAGGATCGTGAATCGCAGTGATCCCAGTTGTCATCGAAGACAAGATCAGAAGGACGATGATCATATTGATCAGACTTAAAAAAACCTGGCCTACCGGCTTCAAATAAACCGCATTCGGCCCAAGGGCAAGTCCTACCGCTGATCCGAGCCCAAGCCCGATCAGGATCTTCATCCACAATTTCATTTTAACAAGAACCTAAAGTTTCTTTGCTTTGTTCAATAAATTTTTTGAAAGCGGTCTCGCCTTCGATCACGTTTAAACGTGTTTTGACCCATGCGATGGGAAGGGAAGCTAAAGCGTCGTGAGGCAGTTTTACTCGATCTTTCTCTGTGCAAAGAAGAAGTTCTGCCCCAAGCTCTTTCATTTGTTTCGCAAAACGATCCAAGCGATCCAAATCGATCGCTTCATGATCGGCTAAAATAAGCTCTCCTACCACTTCGCACTCTAATTTTAATACCGTTTTTGAAAAGTAGTCGGGATGAGCAATCCCTGAAAAGAGGGCAATCTTTTTATCTTTCAAGCTAACTGGCTGATTCGAAGGATAGTCATATACCCCTGAAACAACGATGGAGGTGGCTACGATGGGAGCATTGGAAATATGGGAGATATCCCTTTTTAAACGCTCAAACTGCGTCCCTTCATAGGCGTGATTTAAAATGATCAGATCGGCCCTTTTCAAAGCCCCTTTTCCTTCTCGAAGAAGTCCTCTTGGCAAAAAATAACCCAAGCCATATGGATCGTTTACATCTAAAACAACCACCTCTTTGTCACGGGCGATTTTCCTGTGCTGTAAACCATCATCCAACAAAATAAGCTTCGCCCCAAGTCTCGCAGCGCAGTTAGCGGCCTTTTTGCGATCCTTGGAAACTACTACGATGGCTTTAGGGAATCTTTCGGCTGTCAAAAAAGCTTCGTCTCCTGTATAAGAGGCAGGATGAGTGGGCCCTTTTCCTTGAGAGACGATCACGGGATGAGAGAGTTTTTCCGCTTCGGAGCGGTATCCCCTTGATAAAACTGCCATGGGAGTGTCGGGATAAAATTGCTCCGCGATTAAAAGGGTAACGGGTGTTTTTCCGGCTCCGCCCGCCACAATGTTACCGATCGAGATAACTAATGGAATCGGGGGCGAGTATCTGGAGAACCAGCCATGGTCATAGGCTGAGTTGCGAAGAAAAATGATAAATCGATAAGGGAACGAAATGAGCCACAAGTTGAAACGTAAAAAGGAGGGCCAAAACCCTTTTTTTTCCTTTCGGATGACCTTCAAAAAATAGAGTTCCCACTCGTGCATTATGAACCTTTCGTAGCCTCTTTGGCATGAAGAGGCACCTCTTTAAAGAGGATTGCCTCCATCGCTTCCAAAATAATATGGATAGCTGCCATATGGGCCTCTTGTATCCTATCAGAAGTCGTAAATCCGTCAATGATCAATTCGAGGGTAGCATGGCCTTTGAGTTTGCCGCCCCCTTTTCCGAGGAACGCAATCGTCTTCAGCCCTCTTTTAGAAGCTTCTTCAAAGGCTCTTACGATGTTAGGTGAGTTTCCCGAGGTTGTAAGTCCAATAAAGAGGTCCCCCGGCTGCCCGAAAGCCTCTACGCCCCTTGCGAAGACCTCATTGAAGCTTAAATCGTTTGCTGTGCAGGTAATATGCCCGGGCTCCGACAAAACAATCGCCGGAAGGGCAGGCCTTGGGCCCCTGAAGAAGCCTGTGAGCTCTTCGGCAAAATGGGAGGCATCGCAAAGGCTTCCGCCGTTGCCGGCTAGTATGATTTTGTGTCCCGACTTGAAAGTTTCTGCAATCAAATAGCTCGCATCGGCCATGAATTTTTCATGCGATTTCAGCTGCTCTATTGCAGCGATGCTCTCATCGACTGCCTGGGAAATTTTTTTTGAAATTAACATAGTATTTGGAACTATATAGGATTAAGATATTATGTGGTATTTAAGCACTAATTACAAGAACTATGCAACCTCCAACACCTCCCTATACCCCTACCTACTCCCCCTTATTTGATGCTGCCTTTTCTCCCGCCGAAGAGAAATCACCTCTAGAGGAGGGTGAAATCGAGCTTTCAGACCTCGAAAAAGTAAAAAAAGCGGTGGCAGGAGGACCTGAAAAAATTAAAGTTTTTCTTGAGCAAGATGACTTTCCCCTTTCCCATGGAGAGATAGTCTATCAATTATTTGAAAATAAAGAGACCTCCGGCTTTAAAGTAGCTCAACACATTAGCGATAGAAGCACTCGGATGGCTCTGGATCTATTGATTGAAAACCATACAGATTGGGCCGATCACCTCGTGGGCTTAATGACCGAAGCGCTTAAAGGGCAAGCCCCCCTTAACATCAACCCGGTCATAGACTGTTTAAATGAAGAGGAATGGCAGCAAATCGTAAAAGTGTATCCCTACACAACTCCCCTTAAACAAAGCAGACTACTCTCTGCCATAGAAAGTCCTATTTTATCTCAAGCTCTTATAGTCCACTACTATTCCCAAGCCCATCAACCTAATTTTTTAACCCATTGGCTAAGTCTTTCTACCGCTATCAGATCAACCGCTTCGAGAGCTTTTTACCAGTTGATCGAACTTTTTCCTGAAAACCTTAAAGAAGAGCTCGCGAACCATGCCAAAGAGAATTTAAATGAATTTGGCAAATTTCTTCTGCGTTTGCAAAAGACTTATGATCCTTTTCTAATACACAAATTTTTAACCCCACTCATTCACTTTTATACCAAGAAAGATGCACTTAATCTCATCTATCACTCCTTTGAGAAAAATCCTGAGTTATTTTTTACGCTCTTTTATACCCTTCATCCCACACTCTTAACCGAGGTGACTGAAACCTCTTTATATCTGCAGCCGGTCTATAAGGTATCTCCATTGGAGTTCAGGACTTTTTATTTCCTTTTAGATGAAGCGAAAATTAACTTTCTTCTTTCATTAAAATTTGGAACTTTCGGTTTTCGTGAACCACCGGTATTGGATCAAGTTGTGACTTATCTACATACTAATTATTCTCAGACCCAATTTATCGGAACAGATGAAGAGAAAGTGCTCCATTCTATCCCTCCTATTCTTTGCCCTATGCTACTTCTAGAGCGTCATTACAAAAGAGTGATTCCCTTTTTAAACCGTTTAACTGCCGCCCAAATTACCAGTTTAGGATGCACTCTTCAAACAGCCAACTCTTTAGGCTATCTAACCAGTTTGAGGGAGCATTTTTTGCTGGATAACTTCGCTCTGCTTGTTAAAAGCCTGCCGATAGAATCGTTGATCCCCTTTTTGGAGGAAGAGAACCGAAAAAGAGAAGCTCAGCTAGACAATCTCCTCTCTGTTAAAAATCCGACCCTTAATGAAATCGTAGCGGGAGAACAGTTTATTCTAAATATTACCAAAAGTAGCGTTGAAAAAGTTATAACCTCGAAGCTGGAAGAGCTTTCGGGGCAAGCGGTGATCCGCGAGTTTAATCAAAAGCTAGAAAGACTCCAAAAAAAATGCGAAGCCTACAAACAAACGCTAAAGATCGAGAAAAAGAGAGTTTTTGAAAAAAGTCCATTGATAAAAGATTCCGATGCCGCTATTGGAATTCGTGACGATGGAGACTTGGAGCCTCTTTTCAAAAAGGCGACAAACCTGGACCAACGAGAGTTTCTTTTACAGGTTTATAGATCCCAACCCGATTTGCAAGCCATATGGAAAAAATTCAGACAGCATCACATCAACTCTCTCAAAGAACTCATCGAAATGGAGATTCCAAAGACAGAGGTTTTTAAATTGCAGCTGGTAGCAGATGAGTTCCATGAACTATAAAATCTTCTCATAGAATTTCGGAAAAATCTCACTATGGTATTTCTTACGAAGGGCATTGAACGCATCCATAGGATATAACCGACTCAACTCCCCTTCGGTTAAATAATTCCAGGAGTAAAACATTTTTCGCCCTTGAAGTTCGTAGCACTTTAATTCAAGATCGCGTGTGCGCTCTTTAGAGGAGAGGGTTTCATAAGGCCACCCGTAAACCCCCACATCAAAGAATAGCTCATTCCCATAGTGGGGGGATAAGAGCTGAGAAGTGAGCGTCCCTTTGCAAGGGCATATCCATAAAGGCTTGATTTGAGTAGTTTGGTTGACATAGTCAATAAATGTCTCGGCGGTACTTTCAGGTAAATAAAAATCCTGCACGATGAAATGATTTTCAAACCAATTTTCCTTTTTGGCATGCAGCCTTTGGTAGAGCTTGGCTGAATCCATTGTAAAGCCGCTTAACAGTCTAAATAGTAAGGGGGGAACTTTCATTTCATTGTATTTACCGGCAGAATAACTTTTAAAAGGTTTCACAATCCAGGAAGGAAATAAAGAGTCTTCGAAGAGGTACCTTGCCAATAAAGAGGCCCAAAGAGCGTAGCTTCCCATCCAAAAAGCGCCTCGATCATATCTAAAGAGATAGTCCCTAGTTGGCATTGTAAAATGATCGTGCTTTAAAACATACTGGTGATACCACTCGGAGTAATAAGCTTTTTGCGAATAGAGCTCCCCTTCGATTTTGTCTGAATAAGTTCCGATCAATATTCGATAATCTTTTTCATTAAAGACTAATCCTTCAATATAGTCAGGGCCAGCTTTTCGCTTGCATCGCTCTTTTAGTGCCGCCATAAATTCAGAAAGCGATTTATATCTCTCGACCTTTACCGCGACATAAGGCTTGATTTCCATCAAAGGCAGTTTGACAGAGAGAATTTTTCCGAGTGCGCCAAAAGACCCTGACAACCCATAAAATAGGTCGGAGTGCGTTTGAGGGGATATATGGATGATCTCTCCATTACCGAGTAAAATCTCATATTCAAGCGCAGGATCGTTGAATTGTCCAAACTTGAATGAGCTCGACTCAAGCGAAGAGCCAATGATGGCTCCGCCTACCGTTATTTTTTTAAACTCAGCAATCACCGGAGCCAAAAAGTTATCTTTTAGGGTGGCATCGGCAAGCCCCTCCATCGTGACGCCCGGCTCTACCCATATATACTTTTCTTTCAAATCAACTTTCAAGACTTCGGCATAGGATTTAGTGTCGAGAGGAGGCGATTTTCTTAAATACTCTCTCTTTCGCATCATATGCGAAAGATCCTTTGTCCCTTCCTGAGGCAAGGGATTTAGCGACCACTCCTTGAGCTTTTCTTTAAGCACTTGATTGCGAAGGAGATGACGCTCTAGCTGATCGATTTTTTCCATAAATCGGTAAAGTAAGGTATAAAAGATTAATATGAAAGCGACACTTTTTAGTTTGGCGATAGCGATTGCCGTTATGTTTGTTCCAAGTGAATTTATTGCGGACGGAAACACGACCCACCTCAGCTACCTGCTTCTCTTCCTTTTTTCACTTTTTCTCGTTGTCATCCCAATCGTCTATGCTTTTAGCTGGACCCCCCTTCAAAAAGGAGAGCTGAATTCCACGCCCCGGCTTCTCGAGATGCTTGAAAAAGATAAATGGCTATCGCTAAACTGTCTTGCCCTTTATCTCTCTCCCTTAATTGCTCTCGTCCTCACTGCCATTTCCGCATTTGGCGCCGGATTGGATAAATTTTTTCTTTTACCGGCTTGGATTCTGTTGCTTGGCTTTTCGATCGATCGCCTCCGCTATCTCGTTCACAGAGTCGGAGAGTATCTAAACCCTTTTAAGGTTCTCGATTTATTTAAAAAAGAAGCGGAAACCCAAATTAGAGAGACAAACCTTGATGCGGTGATAGGATCGATCGAAAGTGTGGCGGAAGTGGCTATCCGATCGATTGAAAGAACAAACTCCTCCCTTGCTTCTCAAGCGGTTCAAGAATTAAAAGAGATTGGTCAGAACTTTTTAAAGTCGAGTAAAACATATGCTAGTATCGACAAAGAGCTTGATGAGTATCAGAAAAGCCATGTCGATAAGGTTGCCTACACTTTCAACTACCTCCTTGCCCGTTTAGCGGATATTGCTGAAAAAGCTATCCAAAAAAAATCGGAGCCTCTGGTCTCTCAGATCATCAGTACGCTAGGACGGCTTGCGATCGCCTCAAGCGCCTACGATTTAACACTCACGAATCAACCTATTAGCACCATCACAGAAGTTGTGTTAAGAGCCGTCAATCAAGGGATGAGAGAAATCGGCTTCAAGGGGGAGATTCTTTTAACCGAAGTGGTTAAGAATATTGTGAAAGAGGTTGATCTTACCTACCTTGAAATTAAAACGCCCTTTTCAGCGGTTATAAATTCGCTCGACACCATCGCAAAAGAGCTCTTTAGACAAGACAAATCAACCCCGGTTGGCTTGCTCACGCAATCCTTTAGCCAGTTAAAAGAAATTTTTGCCAATCCTCCTATCTCAACCCATCAAGACGGTCCTCTGTTACAGGCGGAAAATCAATCTAAACTTGATGAGTATAACACTTTAGCTGCTGTATTATCGACACTTCCCAATCCCCAGGATATTGTGGCAAACCTCAAGACTTGAATTAAACACTTCTTCTTAATCATCTCTTAACCTCTCTTGCCTATACTTTGGGAAAAAACAACCCCTATTCTTGCATGCGAAGATTCATTTTATCCCTTTTTCTCTTACCATTTTTGTCCGCCACCTTGACAGAGACTCATCTTAAACAAATCTCTCTTCATCAAATTCATGAGGACATAAAACTCAGCTACCTTCATGAGGAGTGGAAAGTCAAAAAATTTGAGGCTTCCTATCCTTTATTTTTAGAAATCATCGCTAACGAAAATAAGCCGGGATTCTTTGGGTATCACGGCCACACCCAGCAATTTCGTATTTTTCAAGACATATTAAGGGTGGTGCATGAGGAGGTGCTGGGCGAGACCATCCCCCCTAACTTTTACTTTTTGAGAATCCCTGGAGACCCTTTATATGATTTAGAAGAGGGCACTAAAAGCTATTATGATCTTTTTGACCCGCAGGCCAAAACAAAGGAGCAAGAAAAAATAGCAGTGGAGCTCTTCATTCTAAAACCATTAAATCAAAAATCCCCTCTAAATTTAGAGGCCGAAGCGTTTACCGAGGAAGAAATCTCAATTCTCTTCGAGCCGATTGTACTCCATGTTCAAGAGTCCTTGAAAGACGCGGAAATAAAAGGACTTTTCTCACTAGATAAAAACTTTGAAAAAAAATTCGCCCAAAAATTTAAAAACGATCCTAGAGGCGACTACAAGAAAAAAATCACGGCCTCATTTTTAAAGATGCAAAAGGGATTTTATGGGAGTGGTAAAAAAAATCCATCCTTTAAGAAACTCTCTCAGCTTATCTCAAATAAAACAGGACATCCTGAAAAAAAGCTTTTAGGCTTAATTAAGGAGTGTTTAAACGAGCAGACGATCAATCAAAAATTCCTCGATATAATCTTAAACGCCCCTCCTGAAGAGAGTAATTTTCTCATGTCACTCTTCTTCCCCTATTGGGACACCCGCCCAGAACAACAATCAAGGGTGATCAGCATTAACTACTCCCTTTTTGGAAACTACAATTTTATTGGCGAAAGCACCTTGGATGTTTACTTAAACGACCGCTCCATTGAATCGGGAGAAAGCAAAGTGATTACACTTCTTGAAGATTATTTTGAAAAGCTTAGGCTGGATCCAAGCCTGGTAAGACCGCTTGTTCTCTCTCTCAACAAAAAAATAGCCTCTTACAAAGTTGAAGGTTGTCTTCTTCAATTTTTTGATGAATCTCCCGGCTACACCTTTTTAAACAAGTGTTCTTATGTAGCAAAACCCTTTGGCATCCCTGTTAAGAATGTTCCTCCTTCAGAAATTGCCCTAGAAAAAATCCCTTTCATAAAAAAAGGGGGCGATTTTTTTCAATTAAGACTTTTAATGGCAAACCGATATACTTTAACACCTAATGGATCGATAAGGATGATCCGGTATGATCGTCTTCCCCCTGAAATAGGCGAGGAGATCCTTCAAGAAATTCGGAACCAAATTCTAAAGGACCCTAATGCTATTCATTCAGCTCTCTTTTTGCCTCCTTTTTTTCAATTTGGGTGCAGCCCCCTCAGACTTACTGTTTGAAACAGACCCTCTAGAAGCGATTGAAAACCATTTTATCACACATTATTCCGATGCATTTGTAGAAAACTACTTAAAGGAAAAAGAGTTTTTTCTAACGATTCTAAAAAATGAGCAAGAGGAGGGTTTTTTAGGATACCATGCCTCCTCTCAGTATCTTCGTATCATGCAAGATATCTTAAGAGTTGTCTTTCAGGAAAATCTGAATATTCCGTTAAGGTCCGATTTTTACTTTTTTCGTGTCCCGGGCGCCTCTTTTTATGATATGCCATGCGGCATTGAAGAGTTTTTGAAACAATATGACAAAGGGATTGCCTCTCAAGAGGAGATCGCTCTTCTTCTCAAAATTTTTATTCTGGATCCCTTTGAAAAAAGGTTTCGAATTCATTTAAGCTTGGAGGAGATCGATCCTGAGACTCAATCCAACTTACTTCTTCCTCTTAAAGAGTTAAAATATGCCCTTTCATCCTTCCACTACTCTTTTAAAGGCGAAAAGATAGTAAAAGGATTTCATCCATCCGGCAGCCTTCACTCATTTGATGAGAACATTATTTCAGAGATGCTCGTTGACCCTCATCTTCTTAAAGAGATTGCAAGACGCCTTCATAACGGCAACATAGCAAAGATCATCAACCTGAAAGATTTCGAGGACTGGTTTCTCTTAGAATATTCCCCCTCCTCTCTTTACTCTAAACTCATCAACTATCTCGAACAGCTACCTTTTTATTCTCAAGACCCTTTAAGAAGGTTTTTTCTTCCCTATTTGGATTATTTGAATGATACTTCCTCCCATTTGCTGAGCATGAATTTCTCTTTATTCAGTAATTATAAACGTCTTGGAGACTCCTCTCTTTGGATTTATCTTAATAATCGAAGTACCGCTTGTAAACATGAAGGAAAGATTCTTTCGGCTCTTAAAATCTTTTTTAAGGAGATTGGATTTTCCGAGTCGCTCGCGACAGAGCTCTTTTATTCCTGTTTAAAGGTCTTAAGCGATGTTAAGGGGGGGGGTTTTATATCAAATTTATGAAAACCCTTCAGAACCTTTTGCAAGAAATGAGAGCTATGTCTCTTACTCATCCGGCATTCCGGCTATAAAAATCAGCTTAGAAAACATTTTGAACGGATCTCTCAAACTTCGATACAGTGAAACGCAGCATCTTCAGCTTCGGCTTCTCATGACTAATCAAAAAACATTAAATCCACTCTCATCTCTAAAAATAGTAAGATATGATCATACTTCGAATGAAATAGGTGCTATTCTAGAAAAAACCTTAAGGGAAAAGATTAAAAAAGAGCCGCAAGATCATTCTCTCAAAGAAAAATACATAAAGACAATTAAAAACCAATGGAACCTGTAGACTCCCTTTTTTCAGGCTTGCAAAGCCACTTGAAATTTTTTCCTCATCAAGGAAAGTTGGGTGATTTCTGCACCGAGATTGCAAAGCTGATCCACTCTAAAAAAGTCATCAACTCCCGTTTTCATAAATTCAATCCTGATAAAATAAGAGATGCATCCTGCCTTGTGATACCGGCTTTTTCAGGGTGGCTTTTTGCATCCACTAGCTCCAAAACCTATATTTTAGCCGTTTTTTTAATAGAAAAACCTCCATATACCGCCACGCAAAAGTCTTTTAAAAGATGTCTCTATTATGAAGGGAAAATCGATTCTAATCTTTCTTTAGATCGTTTTCAACACGCGCTATACAAGAAAGTAACCGGCTATCCTGTTGATCATGTCGAGAAAGCGCTCGATTTCCAGATGCGCCTGAAAGACCCTCATATCGCACAAATTCTCTTAAAGTTAGACACTCGTATAAAAGGGCAAAACCACCAGCTCTCATGGATCGAGCCGCATTATGCAACCGATTTGTATAAAGGGATTAAGACACTTGGTCCCCTGTCCCGATTGACCTACTTACTCCACGCTCTTAGCGGTCTTATGACAATCCATAAACAATGCTATATTCATGGAGATGTGAAACCTTCCAATATCTTTATTCAATATGAAATTTCCAGTAATGCCATGATGGCCGACTTTGATTTTGCAGCCCCGTTGTTCTCCTGGGGAAGAACCGATGCTTATATCCTGTGGGATAGCCTATCAAGATATACCGGTTTAAGAACGTTTTTTACAGATATCTATGGCTTTGTTTTAACCATGGGACTTGTTCTTTTAGACCCGTCTTTTTCAAATGTTTTGTTCTCTAAAAATGTAAGACAAGAGGTTCAAGATTGTCTTCTGAAGATTCAATGCCAATCGGAGATACCTGGTTTTTTTGAAAAATATAGCAAACTTTTAAACCAATTGATCGAGATCGATCGCCGTTTTCGTGAAGCTGCCATAAACAAGGTTGATTTCATGAGTAATCCACAAGCTGCTTATGAAGCTATTTATAAAGGTGAAATTACCCTCCTCGATCTAAAACTGTTTTTAGAAAGCTTTCAAAAACCTATTTTTGTGGAGGATTATTCTCCTTCTCCTGTACCCCCTTTGACTCGGTAAGAAGGGCTCTCAAAATTTCTCTTCCGGTATTAGTCACTTGCGTCTTTGCTTTGTTGCAAAGAATGACAACGCCAAATTTTCTCTCTTTATCAAACCCAATATACGAAGAGAATCCGGGAAGGCCCCCATTTTTATCGATCAGAGTGCCTTGTTCAGAGGTAAAATTTTGCCAGCCTAAGCCCAACTCCAGTCTGTCAGAGGCTTTAAAGCGCGGAGCTTGAGCAAATTGCATGGCTTCTCTTAAAAGCGGAGGCCCATAGAGTCCCATATTGGCTAGAAGGAATCGTGTCATATCATCAATGGTCGACTTTAAAGCGCCGCCGCCTGGAATCGCGGTTACTGGAGTTAACCCTATAGGTTTTCCTTTTAAAGTATAGCCCGTAGCGACGAGTTTATTCTGATATTCAGGAACCTCAATCCCCGTATGTTTCATCCCAAGAGGAGCTAATATCTCTTTTCTGAGTAAAGACTCTAAACTTGTATGCGTACTATTGGCGAGCACAAACCCTAGAATTCCAAAACTTAAGTTGGAGTACACATATTTTGAGCCAATGGGATAGGAAGGATTCCAATCGGCTAAAAACTGTATGATAGAAGCATGGGTAAACTCCCTCCCCTTTTCCGAAGGGGGCATTCTGGGAAGGCTTGCGGTATGGGTCGCAAGATCTAAAAGGGTCACTTTTTTGAAACCTTGTATCGGTCTTTCTTTAAGCTGCGGCATAAACTGATAAGCATAATCGCTCAGCTTGATTTGCTTTTTTAAGACTTCACCCGCCAAAAGAGTCGTAACAAATACTTTCGTAATAGAGGCAAGCTCAAAAATCGTATCCGGCTTAACAGGTCTTTTTGATTCCCTATCGGCAAATCCTAAGAGGTAAAGCTTTGGCTGCCCATTTTGTATCACTACAGCAGCGATACCCGGCACCTCTTTATTTCGTTTAAACTCATTCAAAATCTTTTCGATATCGGCAGAAAAGATTTGGTTTATCAGCAATAGAGAAAGGAATAGAATTTTCATATCTATCTCCTACAACATGGATTTTTTATGAACAAGCAAATCCTCTTCCTTTTCTTTTTTTGCTATCTTACGGGAGCCGAGCTTCCTCCCCACGCCTCTTATGGCTATCTCGTCTATGATCTACAGGAAGATCGAATCCTTGCCTCTAAAAATGAAAGCCAATATTTTGTACCGGCCTCCCTCACCAAGCTTTTCACGGCCTCTAAAGCCTTGAAAGAGCTCGGGCCCTATAAGCAGTTTAAAACGTCCGTTTTATATGAAGGGACAAAAGAGAATCAGACGTTGAAAGGAAACCTCTATCTGGATGGAGAGGGCGATCCTTTATTTGATGATCAAGGGCTTGACCAACTAGCTAGAGCTGTAAAAACGCTTGGCATTCATACGGTTCAAGGAAAAATTATCCTCCTCCAAAAAGCGCTCTCTAACCCTCATTTTGAGATCGGCGATCTCTTTGAATCCTATGCGACCGATCACTCCCTGCTTAATTTGAACCACAACCTGAAAAAAGTTGAGCTGACTCTCAAAGAAAACTCCGTCATCCTGTCGGACCCAACTATTGACTCAAAAGTCTCAAAAGCAGAAGGGGCGCCCATTCCTTTAAGAATTACCTCTTCTCCCCTCGATCAAACGATTGTCTTAAGTGGATCTATCCAAGAAGATACCGTCTTCAAATATGCTGCAAGACCGCTAGATCAATATATTAAAGAGAGCTTTATAGAAAAACTGAAAGATCATGGTATCGCAGTAATCGGAGAAGAGGTTGAGATTCAACCCCCTGCAATAAATGAATGGGGCGAAAAAGAGGACTCAATTCACTTTTTAGCCGCTAAATACTCCAAACAATTGGGAGATCTTTGCTCCATTATGCTAAGAGATAGCGATAACTTGATCGCTGAAACAATTAACCTGCACCTTTCAAAAGAGCCCGCTTTAAAATTGGTAGACGGCTCAGGAATATCTCGCCATAACAAACTTACTTGCGAAGAGATCGTCTCGCTTCTTCAAAAGGATTGGCAACTCCTTGAACCTTATTTACCTATAGCCGGGGTAAATGGCACTCTCAAATCCCGTTTTAATGATACCTTCCTTGAAAAAAGGCTCTTTGCAAAAACGGGCGGGATGGAGGGGGTTGTAAACCTTGCCGGATTTTGGATTAACCGGGAAGGGCATCCTATCCTTTTTGCTTTTATGATTAATAACTCCCCTTTAACGTGGAGTGAGACGAAAGAGAAGGTGGACAGCTTTCTTATCGAACTCTTAAAACCCTATGATTGATATTGCAATTTACGGAGGAGGAATTGTCGGAGCGGCGATAGCCAGGGACGCCGCTTTACGAGGACTCAAAGTCAAGCTGATTGAAAAATACGACTATGCAAGCGGAGCTAGCTCAAAATCCTCTAAGCTTGCTCACGGAGGTCTTCGCTACCTTGAGACATATCAATTTGGTTTAGTTCAACATAGTTTATCCGAAAGGGACTGGCTTTTAACCCATGCGCCGGAGATGGTAAAACCGCTCCCTTTCATTTTTCCTCTCCATCACGATTCGAGGTTAAAGATGAAGCTGGCTTTGAGTTTATATGACTGGCTGGCTCCCTCTCACCTTCCTAAACACCGCTTCACAAAAATACCTGAATTAAACTCCACGTTTCGAAGAGATATTCAAGAGGGATATATTTTTTACGATGCGCAGCTAGACGATGCGAGGCTTGTCTTTGCCAATTTGGCCGATGCTAAAAAAAATGGCGCGAGTTTTCAGAACTACTCAACTGAAAAAATAGAGGCAAAGGTCACCATTCAGGCTGAAGGAGCTTTTAGCCCTCTTTCAAAGCCTACCAAGGGAGTGCACCTCGTCCTCCCCCAGGTCGAAAAAAAATATGCTTTTATTTTAAGAGCGCCTCAAGACCAAAGAGTTTTTTTCGTGATCCCTTGGAAAGGCTATTCTCTGGTTGGCACAACCGATACCCCTTTTTCAGGCAATCCTCAAGAGGTATCTGTTACAAAAGAAGATATTAAATACCTTTTAGAGGCTTTTTCCTTCTATTTTCCTAAACAGTCAACGACTTTGATAAGCTCTTTTGCTGGACTTAGACCTCTCATTAAAACAGAGGGCCTCTCCCCCTCTCAAATTCCTCGTGACCATTTAATTAAAGTGGAAGGATCGCAAATTCAAATCGTTGGCGGGAAATACACAACGTTTAGGCTGATGGCCGAAGAGGCGGTAGATGAAGCGTGCAAGCTTCTTCATCTCTCAAAAAAATCTCTTACGAAAAATCTCATGCTAAATGAGCCTTTTGAACATAAGGGCCAAAAACTGACCGGGGAACACCCTTATACCGATCAAGACGTCCTCTTCTCTCTTCAAGAAGAGCAGGCAAGACATTTGAGCGATTGGTTTTACCGAAGGACCGAGATGGGCTATACGAACGGTCTCAAGGCTTTACCGGTTGTAGCTTCTCTTTTTCGATCATTTTACCAGTGGAATGAGGAGACACTGCAAGAGGAGCTAAAGGCTTTTGAGCTACAAATTCCACCACGCATGGAACACTAAGGCTTTTCACGAGAGGATGATTGGGATCTAATCCCGTCGCTAATAACATATTTTCTAGATTAGACCGTTTTAATGAAGCTTTTTTAACACTAAAACGGGTCGACTCTAGCATCGCCACAACCTCTTCTCCCCGATCGATGAGATGGGCCCCTTTTTCATTCTGTAACCTACTCATGGGGGTATCGATGAAAAAAGTCCCCACAAAATGGGCCCCTTCAGCCATCCAATCATGAATTTTCTCGAGCGTTTTTTTCCACGTTGCCGGCTTCAGGTAAGGAAAAACCTCCGTCGCCACCACGAGATGAAAAAAATGACTTTTAAACTTCAGCTCCGTCATATCTCCATGTATACACTCAATCTCAGGTCTTTTAGCCTTGATCGCTTGAAGATACCTCTTGTCTAGTTCGACGGCTGTGACTTTCCAATGAAAACGGGCGAGCTGAAGAGAATTGATCCCTTTTCCACACCCTAAATCTAAAGCGTTTCCTTTATCGATATCAAAGGGGGCGAAAAATTCAATCACTCCATTTGAAAGCCTTTGCTCGTCTCCTAAAGACATCGGAGGCGATGGAGGGATCGATTCAACTTTTTTCCAAATGGAGTCTACAAGGCCGGGAACCACAAAAAATAGGGTCTCTTGAAAAAAATCGGGGATTTTATACGGAAAGACCGTAAACTCCACAGGGCCTAGCCGGTTGTGATTTACAAGAAATGGTTGGGAGCCCGTATTTTTAAGTAAAACCTCGATGCACTCGAGAGGAATCAATTCTGAATTCTTAATAACAAAACACCCTCTCTCGGCGACTACAGTAAATCCTCTTTCATTTAAGACGGCCTCTATTCGAGGAGGGCAAATCATAAATTTCCTTTAAGCAATAATGATCCATCGGTTAAACACGATAGCATGGTAAGTAAGCGTTTTACAAGTGCTCTTCATATTGAACTGCCCATTATCGGGGGCGCCATGTATCCCTGCTCCAATCCCGAATTGGTCGCAGCCGTCTCTGAAGCCGGAGGAATTGGCATTATCCAACCCCTCTCTTTAGTTTATGTGCATGGCTACGATTTTAGAGAAGGTGTTAAGTACATAAGGTCGCTCACCCAAAAACCTATCGGCATCAATGTCATCGTGGAGCAATCCTCTAAAACATACGAAAATAGGATGCGTGAATATTTAGATATTGCGCTCGAAGAGGGTATTAAGTTTGTGATCACAGCGCTTGGCAATCCTGAGTGGGTGGTTGAAAAAGTCCATGCCAAAGGGGGACTTGTCTATCACGATGTGACCGAAAGAAAGTGGGCCGAAAAAGCTCTGAAGCATCATGTGGATGGACTTATCTGCGTGAATAACCAAGCAGGCGGCCATGCCGGATCCAAAACGCCTGAGGCACTCTTTTCTGAGCTAAAAGATTTGGGAGTTCCCCTCATTTGCGCAGGAGGAATCGGCGATGAAAAAACGTTTAAAAAGATGCTTGATATCGGCTATGACGGCGTTCAAATCGGAACTAGGCTCATTGCGACTACCGAGTGCCATGAAAAAGATAATTATAAACAAGCCATCGTTCACGCCAAACCGGAAGATATTGTGCTGACTTTAAGAGTGACGGGAGTGCCCCTTGCCGTCATTAAAACACCCTATGTAGAAGCTATAGGGACAGATGTCGGTCCCCTTTCAAAGTGGCTTTTACAACACCGCTTCACAAAAAAATGGATGCGCCTTTGGTATACCTTAAGATCGGTACGGCAATTCAAAAAGAACACCCTGACTGGCGCCTCCACCAAGGATTATTGGCAAGCCGGAAAAAGCGTTGCCGGCATTGAGGCGGTTGAACCTGTCAAAGTCATCTTCGAGCGATTTAGAAAAGAACTTTAAGGGTTGCAAATCAGGCATGTAGACGGATCTGCTGGTTCTAAAACAGGCTTCGACTGGACGCACTCACATTTCAGGCATCCATAGATTTCACACTGAGTCTGTTGGGTCGGCGTTTTACAGAGAGCGCATAAAAGGCCCTTTTTCTTCTCTTTTAAACCCCACCCTCTCGTAAGACAAGCGGGGCATTTTTGCGACAATCTTTGAGCCATCTCCCTTGCAAGCTCTGAGATCACTTTCATGCGAGAAGGATTCAAATGAGCCCTCATATCTGTTTCAAAGGATACAACCCTCCCCTTTTTGGATGCTTCTCGATAGACATCGAGTAAAAAATTTCTATCCTGCACCCCCTTTTGAATGAAGCCTTCGCTTTTTACAATGACCGCATGCTCAGGGAACTTGGCTTTCTCTAAAAAATCAGAGAGCTCCTCTAACGATCTGACTTCTCCCTTTTGATAATTGGTTTCTAAACTCCATTTAGAAAGGGTCAATTCATAGCCCTCTTCCTGATCGATGAAATGCATTATTTCGTGCTGAGCCGGGAAAAAAGGGGCGGGAGGGTAAGGGATAAAGCTCCCTTCACTTGCGATCGCTGCTTTTACATCAGAATGATCAAAGACGGCCCTACACTTCTCTTTTACAGTTTCAAGGGGAGATTTAAGGCGCGGAATCTCTCCTGAAAAAGTTCCAAAAACATCGGTATCCATTTTCACCGGCTGAACATCCCAATCTAATAAATCTAAAAAGGAAGGAGCTATCGCCTCCTCTTTTTTGTGCATCGAGCCCAAGCCTATTTTTCGACCCATGCCTTCTCTTCATATTTTAAGTATTTTTTTGTGAGCGGATCGCAGATGATCATATGAATCCACTCATTATACAAAAGCTTTTGAAGCACTTCGTGTTTATCGATGATCTTTTGAACTCTCTCTACCGGAGCAAAAATGATCGCACATAGCCTGACGGGATCATGATAGGGCTTCTCATCCGTTTCAAATACCGATTGAAGAGGAAGGCCTATCGTTAGATCCGAAGAATTGCCCTGCATGATCCCAATTTTACCCACCACATTCTGAGTGATTTTACTGCCGCTGCCAAACAAGGTCGGGTACAAGGTAGAAAAGAAATACTGATGATTAATCCACTCCGCCACAATGAGGGGGGCTGTCATAATGATTTCTAAGTATTTTCCTTCAGGATCTAGCTTCCAATCATAAGAGTGTAAAAAGGCCCTCTTTTCAAGATCGATCGCACTCGTTTTTGATCTGGGACCCGCTATAAACAACGAGTTTCTAGCAAGACCCCACTCCGGTCTTGTCTCAGACCAGTTCACCTTTTTAAAATGAGTTTCTTGAGGCTTTTGAGAGGAGGTATTTGCAAGGTCTTCTTTCAGACTTTCAGGAATGAGAGACGTGAAAGCTTGATCATATTCAACGGCATCGGTCACCGTATCATGCATGGCAGGGATAAACAGTGTCTCATCAGGAATTGAAAGCCCCCTTTTTTTCAAGGCATCCCGAACACCCGGATCATTTAACAATCGGGCTAAAAGGGAGGCATTCACATCCCCCTCATGGCCGCCGCAAGCGCCACATTGCAGAGATGATTTATGCGGATTGTTTTGGTGAGTGCTTTTGTGGCCGACAATAAAAATAAACTTGGCAAAGGTATCCATGCCCATCATTTTAAGGGCATTTTCAGCTATATCAGCCCTGCTTTCAAAAGAGGCGGAATAGGAATGGAATTCCCCTTTGAGAGGCGATTTTTTCCCTTTAAATGTATTTTTCAAGGAAGAAAACGCCATTAAGGGCCCCATCATTTCAACCAGTGCGAAAACCGACCCCACATTAAATTTTAAAGTCTTATAGAAGCGGATAAATTCTTTTTGAATCCACGAAACTTGTCTATTTTCAAGTACTTTCTCTTGCGGCTTTATTAAAACGGGGCAAAGCGCTTTTTCCTCCACCTCGTTGATTAGCTTAACCGCGACTCCGAAAAATCCTGCAAAACCATAGGTTCTCCATCCCTTGCTTTCTAAAAAGCGGCGCACAGGCTCCGACCTTACATCGATACAAAAAACCGCCGAAGCTAAAGAACCCTCAGGCTCTCCTTCTTTAGACGATTTTAAAGCGTTTAGGATTTTTTCCTGTTCTCTCTTTTCTAAAGATAAAATACCCTCTTTTGAAGAGCTTGAAGAGAGCTCATAGGAACGGCGCTCTTCTTTCAAGTCAAAGATTTTCTCAATTCCTAAACGAACGGCTAAATACTCATGCACCTTGATAGAGGGTCTTTCTTTTTCAAGACGCATCCATTTAAGGTAGCCTACCCATCCTATCAAAGCATGCAGCGAGCGATACATTTTCTCCTGCCCTTCTTGGTCGAGGACTTCTTGGATCAGAAGATAAGGATCGTCAGGAAGGCTTTTCAGCTTCTTTTTAACGCTGAATTGCCAAAAAGGAATTTCATACCCTTGAAGCCTTTTCCAAGCTTTATAAAAACCCTCTTTCGCATAAGGGGCTTTCCACCCTGCTTCACCTTCATCGGAAAAAGCCTCTAGCCATTTAATGAGGAAGGGATTGGCCGACTTATCAAAGGGGCATGTCTTGAATGTTTCTAACGCCTCCCAAATCGATTGCTGAGTCATATCCTGCAAAGGGTTGGTGGCGACCCACCCCTTTAAAGGGGGATTCGTCGGAATCGTTTCTAATACCCTATCAATCAAATCTTCTATCTTTTTCATCTCTTAGCTCCTTAAATGCGATATTCGGTTGAATGGAGGGTCACCGTTTTTAATGACGGTTTACCGAAGCGAAAAGCTTTTGTCCAGAGCCATGCTTTGACAGGATTTTCGTTTTTCAAGCAGAAAAAAACAATCAAGCTAAAGAACATGACTGCCATTAATAAAAAATGCCTCTCATGAAGGGCTTGAGGATGTGTGAGAGTCTCTAGCTCAAAAAGAGCCTCTCCTCCTTTCATAAAAAGAGCATATGAAGCCCCGAAGAGAGTGGATCCTCCGATCGCTTTAAGAGCCGATCTATAGTTTAGAGGCCTAAGCAAAGAGTATCCCCAAGCGCCCGAACTAATAGAAGCAAATAGGCCGAGGAGAAGCCCCCCCTTTTCTGTACCATAAAGAGCGATGAAGGAGCTAAAACCCATCAACGCTAAAAAAAGTGTGAATAGGGCTAATGAATAAGGAATCTCCTGTTTCTTGGTATTGACTCCATTTTCTAAAACAGAGCCGGAGTCTAAAAAGAGATGCGCTTTAAAGAGACCATGCCAGAGAATATGCAAAAGAGCATTGGCATAAAGGCCAAGACCTATTTGCATAAACATAAAACTCATTTGAGCCGATGTCGATGAAGCGAGCATTTGTTTTACATTCCCTTGGACCAGTTTAATTAAACTGGCCGGCCAAAGAGTTAAAAATCCAACGGTAAAAATAAAAAATAATAACTCTTCAGTAAAAAGAGGGGTGAATTTCATCAGAAGGATAGCTCCGCTCGTCACAATCCCTGCATGCATAAAAGCGCTCACCGGTGTAGGCGAGTTCAGCGAGCTTATAAGCCAGCCGTGAAAGGGAAATAGGCCTGCTTGAATAAAGGCTGCGATCGCAAGCCCGATTAAAGGAAGATTAACCGATGGATCAGAAAGAAGCTTTCCATTTAAAACATCCAGCGAAAAACTGCCGCCAAGATAAGCTAGAGAAAAGAGAGAAAAAAGTCCTATCGTTAAACCTAGCGCCTGATATTTCAAATAAAGCGCCCCCCCGCTCCTCGCTGCCTTCCACTCGTTCTTATGAACCATCAGGCTGAATAAAAGAGCATTGATCACAATCCAGCCAAGACCTAACCAAAGAAGAGAGTTTAGATTGATCCAGATAATCATCAATAAGGTTAAAAGTTCGATTTTAAGCTTAAAAGAGAGGTGTTCTTTGTCGCCTGCCAGATAATCGCTTGAAAAAAGAAGAATCACGCTGCTTAAAAAAAAGATGAGGCTCGACAAAAGCGAAGTGGCAGGATCGGGGTTTAAATAATGAAGAAAAGTCGCAAGCGAGCCGTTACATGCAATAAACACCCCTTCCATCGGCTTTCTTTTCCAAAAAGCAAACCCGGCTAATAAAGCCAACAAACTTATTATTAATAGGTTATACATCGAGCTAATCATCCTTTTCAAAAAGGATAAGAAGTTATATATTATAAGAAAAACTCATAATTTTAATATTAATGATAAGATTTTTTAATGGATAAGCTTACTCTTGATTGCTTTCTTGCGGTGCATCAACTAGGCAGCTTCACTCTGGCTGCGAAAAAAGTGCACCGCACTCAATCGGCGGTTACTCAACAAATAAACCAATTAGAGAAGGCTTTAGGCCAAACCTTGTTTGATCGGGGTCGAAAAACAAAACTCACCCAACAGGGTGTTTTATTTTTAGGCTACGCTCAAAAAATCGTTCAGCTCTACGAAGAGGCATTTGATCGCTTTAAAAGCCCTGAAATCGAGGGGGAGGTCAAGATCGGCGTCCCTGAAGATTTCGCAAGCCTTTTTTTATCGGATGTTTTGATCAGCTTTTCGAGGACCCATCCTAAAGTCTTTTTGAACGTCGATTGCGATTTGACGCTCCCCCTCTTAGAAAAGTTTAAGCTCAAACAGCTCGATCTAGCAATTGTAAAGCTCAGCGATCCAGGAGAGTTTCCGGAAGGGGTTGAAATATGGAAAGAGCCTTTAGTATGGGTAGGGAAAAAAAATATCCTAAAGAAAGATCAATTAATCCCGCTTGTTTTATCTCCTGAGCCCTGCGTCCTTCGATCCCGTGCTTTGAAAGCGCTCCATACAACCTCTCTTAAACATAGAATCCTCTACACAAGTCCAAGCTATGCGGGAACGATTGCGGCTTTAAGAGCAGAAATTGGTCTCTCCGTCTTGCCTGTCACGATGATTCCCCCCGATTTAAAGAAAATCCAGCACCCTATCCTTCCTAAGCTGCCGGAGATTCATGTCTCTCTTTTAAAACAGCCTCACCTTAAATCAAGCGCCATCGATTCGCTCTACAGTTTTTTGATGGAGAAATTAAACCGTAATTAACCTTCTGATGCTCTAAGAGAATCGACTTTTCTTCACATTAAATTAACACATCTTAAGCCTCCCCTATAATCTATAATAGAGAAAAAGGGGTAGCTATGGATCCCACTTCATTTTCCTCGATTCAACCTCCCCCGGCTTTAGAAAAGCTGGATGAAAAAAAAGCTCTCAACCTCCTTTCTTATAGCCACCTTTTTTTAAAGTATGGCCCTAAAGAGGATCCAAGGCTCCGGCTTACCCAAATTGAAGGGGCTCAAAACGCCTACACAGCTTACGAAAAAAACACATCGCTCTTCTGGAAGATCTTTAATAAAATAATTCCCTTTAAAACCGATCGGGACAAAATCGAGTCGCTTTTCAACAAAATCGAAAAGTATAAGGAGAGCCCCTCCGCGCTTCAAAAACAAGCGATAAAACTGGGGTATTTAGGAGAAAATGATCAAAAGAAAGCTCTTCGCTATCTCGATCGCTTATACATAGCTTATATCGACTATCTAAGACTTCAAGGAGGCGTTCCGGACGACTTAAAAACTAAAACTTTTTTCGGATCAAAAATAGATCAGATAAAAGTGCTAAAACATCTTGAAGTGTTCAAGTTCGACCAGGAGCAAATCGATTTTATCTTGAACCATGAAGAGATTCGTGAAAGAAACGCCCTGATTGACTGTTTGTCAAAAGATCCCTTTTTAGATCCTATCGATATCAAACATGTGAAAAAAGCGGTTCAGACTAATAACAAGCATATTCTTCACCTCGCCCATCAGTCGGGCTGCTCTCTCTCTGCCGAGACTGAGGGGACCACGCTTCTCCATGAAGCGATCCGATTAAATCAAAAAGAGATCGTACATTTTTTGTTAATGGAGGGGGTAGACACACATAAAACCGATAAACAAGGGAGAACCGCAGCCGATCTCGCTTGGCTCGAAGGAAAGCCCGATCTTTTTAAAGAAATAGTTGAGCAAGGAGGCCATGTAAGCTACGATCTTCTCCAACTACCCTTGTTTGAAGAGCGTTTTTTCGATGGCGATTTCCTCCTTTTGACACCTGACTTGATCTATGTAACCGACTATGACGACATGCTAAGAGTTTTGTTAAAAAGCAGCCTTACCCTTGATTTTGATCCCGCCAAGATGAATCCGCAAGTGAAAGCCAGATGGGATCGGGTGATTCAAAAAGCAAAAGACGAAAACGATACAGAGCTTCTTCAAGCAATTGACGGAAAAAAACTTTGAATTAGAAAAGGACGGAAGGAGTGGGATTCGAACCCACGGTACGTTTATGGCGCACACACGCTTTCCAAGCGTGCTCCTTAAGCCACTCGGACATCCTTCCGCTTAAGATGTGCGAAATCATACCCAACTTAACCATTCCAAAGCAACTGATAGTTGACGAATAACCCTTTTTGTCCGATGCTTTAAGTGTGAATTATTTTATACTTTTACTTTTACCTTTATTTCTGATGGCAGAGTCTGTCATCGTATCGGTCGCCCCCTATAAATTTTTTGTTGAAAAGATAGCGGGCGATACAGTCGATGTGATTGTTTTGGTTCCGGCGTCTGCCTCTCCGCATAGCTATGAGCCTCCCCCCAAACTGATGATGAGCGCTTCGAAAGCCTCCATCTGGTTTAAAATCGGAGAGAGTTTTGAAGAAAAAGCGATTCAAGCCTTAAGGTCTTATAATAAAAATTTGACCCTTGTCGACTTAAGGCAAGGCCTATCACTTCTCCCGGCCCCTCACCATCACCATGAAGATGGCTCTCATTGCTGCCACGGAGGAGAAGACCTTCATATTTGGCTAAGCCTTCGCATGGCACAAACGGAAGCTAAAACCATCGCCGATGCTTTAATCAAGAAACTGCCTGCCAATAAAGAGTTATACGAACAAAACTTGGCTAAGTTCCTCGTAGAACTCAGAGATCTAGACCAAGAGATTACCCGCGAGCTTTGGCCTAAAAGAGGAAGATACGTTTTCGTGTCCCACCCGGCTTATGCTTACTTTTGCAGAGACTACGCTTTAAAACAGCTTTCCCTTGAATTTGAGGGACGGGAGCCTACTCCGAAGGCGATGATTCGCCTCTATGATCAGGTCAAGGACCTCGGCATCACCACCATTTTTGTGCAGCCGCAATACGGCTCAAAAGGCGCTGAAATATTCGCGAAGCAAATGGGGGCGAAAGTGGTTGAACTAGATCCTTATTCGGAAGACTACCTTCGCATGATGCGCTCGATCGCGCTCGCTTTCAAGGAGGGGCTGTGAGCGCCGTTATTGTAGACAAGCTCTCCTTTTCCTACCCAAACACCCCTATCCTCTCTCAAGCCTCCTTCAAGGTGGACCCTTTAGAATTTGTGGGTATCATTGGACCTAATGGCGGCGGAAAAACGACCCTTCTAAAACTTCTCTTAGGTTTTTTGAAGCCTACTTCAGGATCTATAGAAATTGATGGCAAAAACCCTAAAGAGAGCTACCCTAAAATCGGCTATGTCCCTCAGACATTAGGTATCGACAAACAATTTCCAATCACCGTTATTGAAGTCGTTTTGTCAGGCTGCCTTTCTACTTTAAGCTCGTTTGGCTTCTATCATGCCGAGCAAAAAAAACAAGCGCATGACGCTCTTTGTCAGGTGGGTTTAGAAAATTTAGCCGATAAGCCAATCGGACAGCTTTCAGGTGGCCAGATGCAAAGAGTTTTAATCGCCCGAGCCCTTGTCACAAAGCCTACTCTACTTCTTCTAGATGAGCCGACCGCCAGCATTGATCCCCAAGGAGAAAAAGAGATTTTCTCCCTTTTGAAATCGCTTAGAAAATCGATCACGATACTCATGGTAACTCACGATCTAAATGCCGCTATCCAAGAGGTCGACCGGTTGCTGCTTGTCCAAGGCACCGTCACTCCTCTTACTCTTAAGGAAGTGTGCGAGCACTTTGCCATGGGACTTTATCATGCCCCTCTTCTTCAACCGAATCATCTCATTCATCTAGGGAAGAAATGAATTTTCTGGAAGCTGTCTTTTCGAACCCCATTCTACTTGCCTCCTTGTTTGCAGCCTTTTTAGCCTCTATTGCAAGCGGTGTGATTGGATCTTATGTCGTTGTCAAAAGAATTGTTTTCATATCAGGCTCTATTTCCCATTCGGTTTTAGGAGGAATTGGACTTTCTCTTTATCTGCAAAGGGTTCATCAAGTGGAATGGCTGACACCTTTGGGAGGAGCCTTAATCGCAGCTATTTTGTCTGCCCTTTTAATGGGCTACATCCATCTTAACTATAAAGAGAGAGAAGATTCTCTCATCGCTGCCATCTGGTCGGTCGGCATGGCGATAGGGGTTTTATTCATAGCACAAACACCCGGCTCCAACGCTGAGCTCTCCAATTACTTGGTTGGAAATATTCTGTGGGTCACACCGCATGACCTGATTATCCTAGGAATTCTAGATGTCATTTTGCTGATCACCGTTCTTTTCTTTCACAACAAGTTTCTGATTCTTTGCTTTGATGAAAATCAGGCCCGTTTACAAAATTTGAATGTCCACGGACTCTACTTTCTTCTCCTCAGTTTGATTGCTATCACGATAGTTCTTCTGATTCAGGTGGTAGGGGTTATTCTTGTCATGACTATTCTAACCATCCCTGCTGCGATCGCCGGCTGTCTTACAAACCGCCTCTCTCTTATGATGCTGATCGCCTGCGTTATTTCGGCGATCGTCTGTTTTGCCGGCAATTGGATGGCCTTTGAGCTGGACTGGCCGATTGGATCTACGATTGCCCTTCTTTCAGGCTTGGCTTACATTATCTCGTTATTTACTCTAAAAAGGGCTTGAGGAGAGAATCTCGACCTTATGCCCTCCGACCGGATGGTTGAAGGAAAATCGGGTGTGATGTAAGTAGAGTCGATCTGCCGCTTTTCCGCCATATTTGGTGTCACCCACAATGGGGGATTTGGCTAAACTTAGTTGGGCTCTGATCTGATGATATCTGCCCGTCTCAAGAGTGATTTCATAGAGGCCATCGCTAATTTTTTTATAAAGCAGCCGGCAGAGTTTACCGGAGGAATCTTCTACCGCTTTATACTCATCATGAGAGAGCTTATGCTCTAAAATGAAACCTGGGGGAAGATCATGCTCCACTTTGGCAAGATAGATTTTTTCCCCTTCTCGATTTCTCATCATCTCATTTAAGCGCGAGAGCGCTTTTTGAGTTTTTGCAAAAAGAACGATGCCTGAAACGGGTTTATCGAGCCTGTGAACCGCGTGCAAAAAAACATTACCAGGCTTTTTGTACTTTTCTTTGATATACTCTTTTGCAAGGAGCTCCAAACTCATTTCGGAAGTGCCGTTCGGCTGCGTAAGAAGACCTTCCGGCTTATTCACGGCCAGCAAGTGATTATCTTCAAAGAGAACGTCTTTGTCTAAGAGCTTCATATAAAACCAGTGTTGTAGCCGTCGCCACATTGAGAGAGTCAGCGACTCCGAGCATAGGAATACGAACTTTGATATCGGCCGCTTGAAGCCACTCATCGCTTAATCCTAGCTGCTCGGTTCCCACCACAATGGCTATCGGGCCTGTTAGATCTACCTTAGTATATTCTTCCGTTGCAGAAGGGGTTGTAGAGACAATTTTGATGCCGTTTTCTTTAAGATAGCGAAGCGTCTCATCCCCTTTTGCCTCCACCACCGGAATCGTAAAAAGAGTTCCCACAGAGCTTCTCACCACATTGGGATTGTGGATGTCGGTGCAGCGGTCCGCAACAATTACTCCATCAATACCCACCGCATCGGAGGATCTTAAAATCGTTCCGAGATTGCCCGGCTTTTCGATCGCTTCGGCTACAACTAAGAAGGGGTTTTTAGAAAGAGGAATATCTTTTAACGTGCGGTTTTGCTGCTTAGCTATCGCCACTAATCCATCAGGCCGATCGCGGTAGGAAATTTTTCGGAAAACAGATTCAGAGGTTTCTAGCTTTTGAGGGCACTCATCCAAAATCTGCCCCTCATTGGTTCCCAAAAAAAGCTCGGGGCAATAGAAGAGGGTTTCGATTTTAACGTGCCCTTTCAAAGCCCTTGTGATTTCGCGATAGCCTTCAATCAGAAAAAGGCCGGTTTTTTCTCGTTCGCGCCTCTCTCTTAAGTCGACCGCGAGCTTCACTTTTGGATTTTTTAAACTGGTGATATCAACCACGCTGCCACCTCGCATAGGTACCGGTCGGAAGAGGCCTTTTGCCGTGAAGCAGCATCTCTCCTGCATCGATTGATCCGCCCAAATCCGCAGTAATTTCTTTTAAAAGACCCTCCATTATAACAGGCGTAAAGCCCGGAGTATGGCAGGAGAACAGAATAAACAAAGGCTTTGGTTTTAACAGCTGTTTGACAAGTTGTAAAAGAGGAAGGATGTCGTCTTCAATTTTAAAAACTTCCCCTTGAGCGCCCCTTCCAAAACTGGGAGGATCTAAAATAATAGCGTCGTAGAGATGCCCGCGCTTAATCTCTCTTCTCAAGAACTTATTCACATCCTCCACGATCCAACGGATCGGCTTTCCCTCTAACTGATTGATTTTCGCATTCTCACGGGCCCAATCGACCATCCCTTTAGACGCATCGAGGTGGCACACTTTTGCTCCTCCTTTGGCGGCAGACAAAGTAGAGCCGCCTGAGTAAGCGAACAAATTTAAAACGTCCGAATCAGAGGTCACTGTTTTTTGAATCCACTTCCAAAAAGGAGATTGCTCCGGGAAAATGCCCAGATGGCCAAAATCGGTGGGAGAGAGTTTAAATTGAATGCCGGCCTCTTCCATCACCCACGATTCAGGAAGTTTCGTGTTCACTTGCCACTCTTTGGCCCCTTCCCGTGTAAAGCCGGCATCAAAATTCCACGGCTCCTGCTGAGGGCGCCAGACCGCTTGCGCTGCGGGGCGAGCTAATACAACTTCGCCAAAACGTTCGAGCTTTTTTCCATTTCCGCTATCGATTAATTCATACATGGGGAAGATTATACCCCTTTGTTTAGATAAAGATAAAGCTCGGCTAAAAGGGCGTTTACACTTCTTTCAATAATAAGATTTCTCGATGAAGACCACGCGGCAAGAGCCCATGTTTTGACAACACTTGGGGTTGCGATCGCACACCAGACGGTTCCAACCGGTTTTTCTAAGGTGCCTCCTGAAGGCCCTGCGATCCCGGTGACCGCCAAAGCATAGTCGGATTTAAATTTTTGCTTGATGAACAACACCATGCTTTTAGCCACCTCTTCCGAGACCGCGCCCTTTTTTTCAAGTAAAGCCTGATCTACCCCTAAAAGATCGATTTTTGATTGATCGGAATAACAGACGATCCCTCCCAGCATGTAGGCTGAAGCTCCGGGTTGCGAGACCAACCTTGCCATCAGAGAGCCCCCTGTGCACGATTCGGCGACGGCAACCGTTTTTGAAAGCGCTATTAACTTGTTGTGCACCGCTTCTTCAATTTTACCCGTGGAGGAGTCAAAAGTATGCCCTTTAAACTGTTCCATCAGCCTTTGATAAGGAGCCTGGAGCCTCTCCTGATCTTTCGAAAAGAGAGTCACGTTTAAAATGCCTGCCTGTGGATAGATGCCCACTTCAATGTCGGCCTCTTTGATCTCTCTTAGAGCCGGGTCTACCGCCGATTCAGGCAGATTTAAGAGATTCATTCGTTTAACATGATAAGGGCGAACATCGCTTGTCTCTCGCTGAATCAGCGGAAGAACCGTTTCCTCAAACATGGTCCGCATTTCGGTGGGCACTCCCGGCAAAAGGAACAGGGCTTTTTCCCCTTCCCGAAAAATAAAGCCCGGGGCTGTTCCCACGTGATTCAAGATCGGGATCGCTATATCAGGCACCATGGATTGATTTTCAAAAGAAACATGTTTTTTCCCATAGCGTTTCATGAGAAAATCCATGATAGCCGGATCAAAATGCTCTTTTGAATTAAAGAGTTCAGCTGCGCTCTCTCTTGTCAAATCATCGAGAGTAGGTCCAAGCCCTCCTGTGACGATGACAAACCTTGCTCGATTAAAAGCCTCTTTAAGCCCCGCTTTAATGTCGTTTTTATCATCCCTTAGAGTCGTGACACGGGCCACTTGATAGCCGTTTTCAACCATTTTTCGGCTGATGAAGGCTGCATTGGAATTGAGGGTAAATCCTGAAAGAACTTCATTTCCGATCGATACGATTTCAATCATTCAACCCTTAATCCTTTTCTTTTGAGCCACGGATGAAGATTAACCCAGTCCAACGCCGGCTTACTGATTCTTAGTGACGATTGGTAGGGCTTCTCTTCCCAGATGAATTTAGCAGGGACGGTGTGCTCCCGAATATAGGCTTGGATTTTTTTAAAAAGCTGAAAATTAGCGGCTTCCAGATGCTTGCCGACTTCCCCCTCTTCTTTAGTATGAAGCTGCGGAAAAGCAAACTGCACCCCCCACGACAATGTATTTTCTCCAAACACATTTGTTTTGATCTCCCCTTCGCTAAAGTTCATATAATGGGACGTTATCTGAACATTGGGGTGGGCAGGACGGATCATGTAGCCTTTGGATGTTTGCATCGCATACAAAGCGTCCGGATAGAGAGTCTGACCAAAGGCGGTATCTTTGAGCTTAGCCTCCTCCCCTCTTTTCCAGCTTTCAATGTACTCCTCGTAGGCCTTAAACTCGGGGACAGGCTTTAAAGAGTCGGTAAAACCGCTTAAAGGATAGTAGTCGGCAAAGCCAAGAATTTCTTTTAAAGCAGAGGGTTCAAGCAGAGCCGGAATTTTAAGCCATTTCGAAGCTTCGTAAGGCAGCTTTACTTGTAAGATACGAAGATCAGCCACAAAATGCCTATTGTGATGGCGCTATCTGCCACATTAAAGACCGGGTAGTCATAGCCCCAAAAGACTAAATGAAACATATCGATCACATGGCCGTAGACAAAATAGTCGATAATGTTGCCGAGCGCTCCTGCGATCACCAAGGTAAACCCAAAAACATTGGCCGCTTTTTTATTAAAGAAAAGGGCGTAAAAAATAAGGCCGGTCACAAGGAGGATCCTCGCCACCATCAGCCCCATCTGATACTCGGCACCAAGACCCCAAGCCGCTCCCTTGTTCGTTTGGTGGACCCAGGAAAATTCGATTCCAAAAAAATCTTTGAAAATAGGAATCCCGCTATAGGGGTATTCTCCTGACATCAAAGGCAAGTGGCTTTGTGTCCAATATTTCGTGACTATATCTAAAAGGAGGATGAATAGGCCCAAAAAAAAGGGCCAGCACCGGGTGAATTTCAAAGGAGCCCTTTTTCCAGTTGTTCCTGCGCTTTAACGGTCATCGTGGCATAAGGAACCGCATCGAGCCTCGCTCTTGGAATCTCATCTCCAGAAATATCGCAAATGCCATAGGTTCCCTCTTCGATTTTTTCGAGGGCCCGGTCAATTTGCTTAAGGAGGCCGAATTCTTTAGAGGTGACCTCGAGACTAATCGTGCGGTCAAAGTCGTCAGTTCCCTGGTCAGCCTGGTGCTGCGAATAACCGATCGCCTCGTCCTGCTCTTTAACGTCTGCTGTCGATCCTTTTAAGGTGTTGGTCAGCTGGCCGCGGAGCTCTATTAATTTTTTTTTAAATTTATCAACTTCGGCTTTTTTTAGTCCCATGGGTTACCCCCTCCTTCAGATCTTTCGGTTGTATGGCCGCTATTGCCTCTTCGAGCTCTCGAATTTCTTTGAATCGCCGATAGACACAGGCAAAGCGAATATAGGCTATTGGATCCAAAGCTTGCAAGTGCTGCATCACGATTTCACCCAATTCTTGGGAATCGATTACTTTAAACTGTCTGCTTTGTAAATCATTGGCTATTTCCGAGGCAAGCTCTCGCACTTTTTCGTGACTGATAGTCGTATGCTGGCAAGCCGCCTCGATCCCGCGGGTCAACTTCGAAAGCTGAAACTCCTCGTACCTGCCATCCCTTTTATGAATC
>CAYWQX010000024.1:0-30606 GCA_964460985.1 uncultured bacterium | reverse complement strand
TCGGGGATCTCTTTAAAAAATACATTATCCCAGCTCTTATTCTCAGTTTTTTTTTAGGCCTTCTCTTAAGCTATGGCTTGGTATGGCTTTTTTCATAGCCCGCTCCAACAGCAATCGCAAGCGATCCAATTATAAACAAGAGAGAGTATCCTGGCGGAATGTGGTAAATAGGCTCAATCAGAATTTTTATCCCCACGAAGGTTAAGATCACAGCAAGCGCCCAGTGCAGATAAACAAAGGTCTCTAAAAGTCCTGCGAGCGCAAAATAGAGCGACCTTAAGCCTAAAATCGCAAAAATATTACTCGTGTACACGATAAAGGGGTCGCGGGTGATTGCAAAAATTGCGGGTATGGAATCTAGCGCAAATAAGATGTCTGATGCTTCAACGGCAATCAGGGCCAAAAACATCGTCGTGAAAGCTCCCTTATGCCAGAATTTTCCTTCCCCTTCCGTGGTAAAGGGGAGGATTTTTTTAGCTCCTCTCACAAGCCAGCTTTTTTCAGGGTCATAGTCTTTTTGCGGAAAAGCGAGTTTAATCCCTGCATAGATGAGAAACAGTGCAAAGAAATAAAGCACCCAAGCATATCTTTCAACCAGCTCAAGGCCGAGCCAAATAAATAGAGCTCTAAAAAAAATCGCCCCCAACACACCCCAAAAAAGAACTTTATGGTGGTATTTAGGTTGGATGCGGAAGTATTTGAAGATAACGATAAAAACAAAGAGATTATCGACGCTAAGCGATTTTTCAATTGCATAACCGGTTAAATACAAAAGGGCCGCCTCTTTGCCTCGGCAGAAGTAAATCCATACATTAAACAAGAGCGCAAGGGTTATCCAAAAGAGGCTCGCATAAAGAGCTTCCTTCATGCTTAGGACGCGATCTTTTCTATGCCATAGAAGATCTATCGCCAAAAGAAAAACAATGATGAGGGTAAACCAGCCTACCGAAAGATCACACATGCACTACCCCTTATCAGAAGATTTGTTTTTAGGCCTACGGCTTTTTTCCCAACCCGAGCCGATCGCAATTCCTAGAGCGCCAAAAATAAACATGAGAGAGAATCCGACAGGGATATGATAAAAAGGCTCTACTAACATTTTGATCCCGACAAAAATGAGAATGGCAGCAAGCGCCCAATGAAGATAGGTAAACGTCTCAAGAAGCCCTGAGATCGCGAAATAAAGCGATCTCAACCCTAGAATAGCAAAGATGTTGGAGGTATAGACGATAAACGGATCGCGGCTTATTGCAAACACGGCAGGAATCGAATCGAGCGCAAAAAGGATGTCCGATGTCTCCACGGCAATGAGCGCGAGCATCGAGGAGGTCATAGCCCCTTTATACCAAAAATGCCCCTTTCCTTCGTGCGTCACAGGAAATAACTTTTTCACCCATTTCACCGCTAAGTTATTCTCAGGGTCATATTCTTTTTGGGGAAAAGCAAGCTGGACTCCGGCATAGATCAGGAATAAACCAAAAATGTACAAGATCCACTCGAATCTTTGAACGAGTTCAAGGCCAAAGCCGATGAATAAAGCCCGAAAGACAATCGCCCCTAAAATTCCGAAGAATAAAATTTTATGCTGATACTTCCCTTCGATTCCAAAATACTTAAAAATGACGATAAAGACGAAAAGATTATCGACACTCAAAGATTGCTCGACGAGATAGGCGGCTAAAAAATGAAGGGCCGTTTCTTGCCCTTTACAAAAATAGACCCAAATATTGAAAAGAAGCGCAAGCCCTATCCAAAAAAGAGTGGCTTGAATCGCCTCTTTAAAGTTGAGCGCTCTCTCTTTTTTTCGATGAAAAAGCAAATCGCCCATTAAAAGAAGGACTATTGCGAGAGTAAACCAAAGAACCGAAATGCCGCACATCCTATAACGAGTAACAAAGATTTCAATTAAAATTCTATTAATTTTTTAACATTAAACCCCTAAATTTCAAAAATTTGTATAATAACAATATGAAGGAGCCTCTCTGGACCCTTAAATTCATCCCCACCTCGCCCTTTCTTAGTAAACCGAGGGTGGTGTACTTACCCAATTCTCCTCTTGAAAAAATGAGTGCTGCGGAGCTGAAAGAGTGGCTTTTAAGAATCCATCAATTCTTCCAAGAAATTCTTATAGCGACAGGCGATAAGGAGGCTTCTGTCGAACAGTCGCTTGAAAGAGTGAAACAAATGACTCGTGCGTTGAAGGAAATTCAAGATTGGATCAATAAGAAATATGGTCAAGATCCTAAGAATCCTTTATAATCCAAGATAATTGATAATGATTGGTTATAAACCCCGAAAGGCAGCGACTCCTCTCATTACGACATTAAGGTTGCAGGTGGATGATCCCTTCCTTAAAGTCAAAAAAAGTTTGGCTATTTCCTCTAATTGCTAAAATTAGAGTTTACAGTTTAGGCCCTTAAAAAGAGAGATTGAGTCTCCCTTTCGTCACCTCAAAGGTAACGAATGTCCGAGATCCTACTTAACGTCGAATCAAAAGAAATACGTCTTGCTATCCTCAAAAATGGACAGCTGCATGACTTGACGGTCGAAAGAAAAAAAGAGCGTCAATTAACTGGCAATATTTATAAAGGCAAAGTCACCAATATCCTTCATAGCATTCAGTCGGCTTTTATCGACATCAATGAAGGGGAAAACGGCTTTATCCATATTTCCGACATCCTGGAAAATACGAAGAAGTTTGAACAGCTCTTTGATATGGATTTCGACTTGGATGAGCAAAATCCAAAGAAGCAAGAAAAAGATCAGGACATTGAAAAACTCTTAAAACCTGACCAATGGGTTTTAGTCCAAGTGGTAAAAGAGCCGATCGGCAATAAGGGAGCAAGACTCACCTCTAACATTTCGATTGCCGGCAGATACTTAGTCTTACTTCCCAATTCAAGCCATCGAGGGGTTTCTCGTAAAATCGAAGACAGGCAGGCAAGAGAGCGTCTTAAAAAATTCATCCGCTCCTTTGAGATGCCTCAAGATATGGGGCTGATCCTCAGAACGGCAAGTTGTACTGCAACCCCTGAACAGCTCATCGAGGAGACCTCCGATCTCATTAAACAATGGGATGAGATCAAAAATAACTTCCAAAAAGCAACAGAGCCTAAACTCCTTTTTGAAGAAAGCGATCTCATTAAACGCGCCTTGATTACCGCTTTGGATAAACGCTATGATCGTATTTTAGTCGATGACTATCCCACCTATCAGGCAATCAAAAGACAATACAGCCGCTACCAAACCGAACACAGCCTGAAACTTGAGTTTTATCGCGATAAAATCCCCATGTTTGAACGCTTCCAGGTAGAAAGAGAGATCGAAAAAACGCTCAAACGAAAAATTTGGCTGCCGAGCGGCGGCTACCTTTACTTCGACAGAACCGAAGCAATGCATACAGTCGATGTGAACTCCGGCAGAAGCCAGACGGGTGAAACAGACGTGGAAGAGTCGCTTGTCCGAATCAATTTAGAGGCAGCGGAAGAGATTGCAAGACAAGTTCGCCTTCGAAATGTAGGCGGCCTTATTATCTGCGACTTTATTGACATGAAACTGCGTAAAAATCAGCGAAGAGTTTTAGAAAGGTTAAAAGACTGCATGAAAGAAGATTCTGCCAAGTGTACGCTTCTTGGCATGAGCGAATTTGGCTTAGTCGAGATGACCCGTCAAAGAAATAGAGGGTCTTTGATGCAAACAATTTTCTGCGGATGCCCCTACTGCAATGCTTCAGGCCTTGTTAAAACGCATGAGAGCGTCTCTATTGAAATTGAAAGACTCCTTAAAAAAGTGGTGGGCTATAATCAACAGTACGGCATCAAATTGGTCACGCACCCTGAGCTTGATCAATATCTCAATGTGAACGACAAAGGATATCTAAAGAGACTCTCGGAAGAGTTAAATGCCCATCTTGAATTTGGACAGGATGATCGCTTGCATATTAATGAGTTTCATTTTTATTCAACCATAACCAACAAAAAAATCGATCTGTGAACAGCTTTGAAAGTAGGTTAAAAGCATTTTCCCTCGATCAAAAAACAGAGAGGATTTTACGCGGCTTTTACGAAAGCTATATCAAATCGGTTAAGAATCCCGCCCAATACGAAGGGGTTTTTATCGAGATGATGGAATATGTCGCAAACGAGCTCAAAAATCCCACACGGTTTGATCTATTCCACTCTAAGGAAGCGAGCTATTACGAATTTGGCCTCAATTTTATCAGGCCCCTTATCGATGAAGTGCATTCAGGGATTCTTGGAGAAGAATACTTAGAGAAAATTGAAGAGCAAATCAATCGAGGAGAAAATGTCATCCTTCTCGCAAACCACCAAACGGAGCCCGATCCGCAAATCATCTCATGCCTGCTAGAAAAAGAATATCCGAAACTGGCAGAAGACATTATCGCCGTTGCCGGCCACAGAGTTGTGAGCGATCCCTTTGCCATTCCTTTCAGCCGAGGGAGAAACCTTCTTTGCATCTACTCTAAAAGGTATATTGAAAATCCTCCGGAAGAAAAAGCTGAAAAACAGCTGCATAATCAACGCACGCTTAACCGGATGAAAGAGCTTCTAAAAGAAGGCGGCAAGCTGATTTATGTGGCTCCAAGCGGCGGAAGAGACCGGATGAACGATCAAAAGGAGATAATGCTAGCTCCTTTTGACGCAAATAGCATCGAGCTCTTTAAAATTTATGCCGATCAAGCGAAGACAAAAACTCATTTTTATCCTTTAGCGCTTTCAACCTATCGTTTGCTGCCTCCTCCTGAAAATATCCAGACAGAATTAGGCGAGATGCGGCTTGCCTCTTTTCAGCCGGTCCACCTTGCTTTTGGAGAGGAGATCGACATGAGCCGGATCCCCGGATCTGAAGGGATGGATAAAAAGCAAATGCGTGAAAAAAGGGCTTCAAATATTTGGAGCACGGTCAACCAATTATATGGCAAAATCCATGCGTAAAATGATTTTCTCTCTTGTTTTCTCCCTTTTTGCTTTAAATGGGGTAGAAACAATTCCCGATCTGGCTAAAACTCCTATTTATACCTACGACTTTCAAGATCGGCAAGTTGAGAAAATTAAACTCGATAATGGCCTTGAAGCTCTTCTCATTAGCGATCCTGATACCCCGAACTCTGCTGCGGCTCTCGCGGTAAGAGTGGGAAGCTGGCATGAGCCTAAACCGGGCCTTGCCCATTTTCTTGAACATATGCTCTTTTTAGGCACAGAAAAGTATCCGAATGAATCGGAGTTTGACAAAGTAATTGCCCAGTATAAAGGGCAGTTTAACGCCTTCACGAGCACCGACATGACGGGATACTACTTTGCCGTAACCAATCAAGGCTTTGAAGAGACTTTAGACCGTTTCGCCCAGTTTTTTCAGACCCCCTTATTTAATCCAAGCGGTGTAAATCGCGAACTCAACGCGATTGATCAAGAATTTAAAAAAAATCTTGAGCTCGATTCTTATAAAGAACAAGAGATCTTAAGCAAGCTGGCCCTTCCAAATCATCCGTTTCATCAATTTACCACAGGCAATTTAAAAAGCTTAGCCGGAACTTCACAAGAGGTTTTAAAAGAGTGGCATGCTAAAGCTTACTCAAGCGATAGGATGAGGCTTTTTGTCCTTTCGCCCAAACCTTTAAGTGAAATAAAAGCCCTTGTTGAAAAAGAATTTAGCGGCATTAAAAAAAGCGATTTTAAACTGCCTGAATTTAAAGGCCCCATTCTTAGCAATATCCGCGGCAAGCTAATCACCTTTGAACCTATTCAAAATCGCTATATTTTAAGTTTGATGTGGGAAGTCAGTTTAAAGGATGACGAGGCCAAACCGGAAGAGCTTGTCACTCACATCCTAGGTAATGAAGGGCCCAATTCCCTTAGCCAAATCCTTAAAAAAGAGGGTTTAGCCACCTCGGTTATGGCAGGCTCCTTATCTTACACAAACGATGAGGGATTATTCCAAATAGAGATTGAGCTCACGGCTGCCGGATTAAAAAATAAAGATAAAGTGATAGGCCTTGTTCTTGGCGTAATTGAAAAGCTAAGAGAGCAAGGAATTCCTGAAAAAGTGTATGAAGAGGTGAAACTCTTAAAGCTCCTCTCCTACCAAAATCAGACTAAACAGGATGCGGCTGACGAGGCGATGGAAAAGGCATCGACTTTGTCTGACGAAGATCTTGCTACCTATCCTGAAAAAAGCAAACTGATCAAAAAATTCGATCCCGCCTCTAACACACAGTTTCTAAATTCCCTAGACCCTGCTTTAACGATTGCAACCCTTGCCGCTCCGCAAAAGGACACGCAAGCAGTCTACACCGAAAAAGAAGAGTGGACAGATACACCCTTTAGAATAGATCCTTTAGCCCTATCCATTATTCCAAGCGCTTTTCAGCTCCCCAGTACAAACCCATATCTTCCTACCGATTTCAACCTTGTCTATCCTCAAGCATACTACTCCAAATTCGAAAAACTCCCTCAGCCCGACTTAATTGTGGATGAGCCGCAAGGGCAGCTGTATTTTTGGGGCGATAGTGTCTATGCCACTCCTGAAATTTATATGACCTTTGAAATCAGATCTTCAGGCTATCAGTACAAGAAAGGGAAAAATCAGGCCCTTGCCGATCTCTATTTAAAAATCCTGCAATACAACTTGCTTGAACTTCTTCATAATGCATCCTTAGCAGGGACCGGAATCGACTTTAAGAACAGCCTTAAAGGACTTCAGTTGACTGTCAACGGCTACTCGTCTCCCTCTCTTGCAGTAGTTAAAGCTATTCGTCAAGAGCTCAAACAGCTGACCCTAAGTGGCGAGCTTTTTCAAACCCAGCTAGAAGAACTCAAGCGAGATTATCAAAACCAGCTTTCAAATCCTCCCTATAAACAAAGCTCGCAGTTGATTCAAGAGACCTTAACCGGAAAGGCAAGCATCAAGCAAAAAGCGCAAGCGCTCAAAAAAGTCACCTTAGAAGATTTTAAAACGTATATAAAGGCTTTTTATGAAAAAGCTTTTGTAGCCGGCCTGATCATCGGCAACGTGAAGAAAGAGGAGGCGATCCGATTAAACCAAGAAATCCTCAGTTTAATCAATAGGGGATATCCGCTAAGCCAGCAAAAGGCAGTTTCCTTTCGAGATTTAAAAAATGGCCCTTTAGTTATTTCCAGGAAGTCAAAAGGCGAAAGCCAAGGAATGATTTTGGCAATCGACATCCCTTTTTCGCTTGAGAATCGGGCGGTTCAGCAAATTCTTGGCCAAGGGTTAAAAGAGGCCTACTTCAGAACGCTAAGAACGGAACAGCAAACAGGCTATATCGTGCAGTCGGCTAATGAAGATATGTACAAGCATCTCTTTCATTTCTTCTTGATCCAATCGGCAAGCTACAGCCCAAGAGAACTTTTGTGGAGAACGGAGGCCTTTCTTGATCAATATTTAAGAAACTTGGAAGAGGAGATTAGCGAAGAGAAGTTTGAGCAAATCAAAGCTTCGCTCATCACCGCTTTAAAACTAAAACCCTTCAATATGCAAGCGATGGGAGAGCTTCTTTTCAAACTCGCTTATGACTATCAAGGGAACTTCGGATGGATTGATGAAAGAATTCAAACCCTTGAGAAGCTCTCTTATTCTACATTTTTAGAAAAGGCGAAAGAAGAGATCGGTCGTGAAAATAAAAGGAGGATCGCGGTTGAATTGATCGGACAGACCCCTCCGGGACTTATCTACAAACCTTCTAGAAATTAATCTTGAAGGAAAGGTATACTTTAAGGAGTCGCTATGGAAGACAAATTTAAAATATTTATTGATCGCCTAAAGAAGGGCCAAACCGAAGATATCAAAGAGTCTTTTGATCCGTCCATTTTGGATGTGTCCGAGATGGGGCTGAAGTTTCTTAAGCCCGTTTTAATCGAAGGGCACGCCTACATTGCCGAAAACGATCTGGTAATAAATATTTCAATCGATACCGAAGCGACCCTTCCTTGCAGCATCTGCAATAACCCAACGCAAGTGCCCATCCACCTGGATGAGCTCATTCACCTAGAACCTTTAAATCAAATTAAGGGACAAATTTTCGATTTAAGGCCGATAATACGTGAAGCTATTTTACTAGAAGTCCCTTTTGTTGTAGAATGTTCGGATGGTAAATGCCCAGAGCGGGCGAATATCCAAAAATTTCTGGCTGACCCGAAAAAACGCGAAAAAGATGAGGGTTATAAGCCCTTTAAAGATTTATAATTGAGGAGTATCTGAATCATGGCCGTACCACGTAACCGTATGTCGAATGCAAGACGCAATTCCAAGCGGGCGCACCACGCCAAAAAACCTAAGAATTTAACCCGTTGCCAAAACTGTTCCAACCCGATCCTCCCCCATCGCGTTTGTGAATCGTGCGGCCACTACGGTAAAACTGCTATTTTTGAAGTGAAGTAATATAAGCATTGGAAAATCCACTTAAGCTTCATATAGGCGTAGATCTTATGGGCTCTGATAGGAGCCCGGTTGAGCTTTATGAAGCGGTGCATCATGCGGCAAAACTAAATCCGGCTTTCCAATTCATCATTATTTTAACAGAACAGGCGCTGCTTGAAATCGGCGCCAAACTTCCCCCCAACATCAAAGCGAGAGTCACCCCTGATGTCATTACCATGGGCGATGAGCCTCTTAGAGCCATAAAAAACAAAAAGGCCTCCTCCCTTTTAGTCGGCGTTAAGATGGTGAAAAAGAAAAAAATAGACGCCCTTATCACGGCCGGCAACACCGGTGCTCTCATCGCATCAGCAACCCTCTCTCTTCGCAAAAACCCTCACATTAAGCGGCCCGCCCTATTAGCAACCCTTCCAACTCTCAAAGGACCGGTATCGGTGCTTGACGTAGGCGGCACTGTGCAATGCAAAGCCCCCCTTCTCGCTCAATTTGCCTCCCTCGGGGTAGAATATCACCGTAAAGCCTATTCGATCCCGCGCCCCCGCTTCGGCCTTCTCAACATTGGCGTGGAATCAAAAAAAGGAACCTCTGAAAGGCAGGTGGCCTACGAGCTTCTCGAAAAACTTTCAATCGACGGAACGTTCATCGGCAACGTCGAAGGAAGAGATCTTTTTTCCGGCAACATCGATGTCATCGTAACGGACGGCTTCTCCGGAAACATCCTCCTTAAAACAGCGGAAGGGGCCGCCAGCTACATCTTTGAATCAATGGGTAGCCAACTCCCCGACTCCCTCCAACCGGAGCTTGCCAAAGTCTACAAAAAATTTGATTGGATGGAACACCCCGGAGCGATCGTCATCGGGGTTGAAGGGATCCTCATCAAATGCCACGGCAGCTCGAACCCCAAAGCGCTCCTCTCCGGCATCCAAGGGGCTATCCGCCTCCTCTCTAGCCGTTAATTATTTTAATTTCGCCTTTGGTCGATTTCGTGGATGTTGATGGACTCTCCGGGATCGAGGACAATGAATCTTTCATTCGTCCTAGCTTGTTTTAACCTTAGAAGGGGCTCCTCGCGAGCTTCGTCGGAGAGCTGAAAAGTCCCCCAGTGCATCCCGATCGCTGTTTCTGCGCCAAGGTCCAGCTGCGCTTCAATCGCCTCTTCAGGATTCATATGGGCATATTGCATAAACCAGCGGGGCTCATAGGCCCCGATAGGGAGGAAAGCCACTTTTGGAGAGCCGTAGCGGCGCCTGATTTCGCTCAGAAATTGACCATAGGCAGTATCTCCGGCAAAGTAGAGCGTCTCATCTCCGTGACGGATTACAAAACCGCCCCATAGCGTCTTGTCGCGATCCCATGGCCAGCGGGCGGAGAAGTGCTCTGCAGGGACAAAGGTAAAACCGAAATTGCTCTCCCACCAATCAAGAGCAATCACATTATGGACGCCATTTTTTTTAAGGTAGTTATCATTTCCGAGGCCCGTAAGGATCGTCGGATTATATTTCTCTTCCAGTTTCCGCAGGGTCTCAAGGTCCATATGGTCATAGTGGTTATGCGAAAGAAGGATGAAATCGATCGGAGGAAGCTTGTCGAAAGGGACTCCCGGTTCATGATGCCTTTTAGGGCCGATGAACGAGAAGGGGGAAGCTCTTTCAGACCAGATGGGGTCTGTCAGGATGTTGACTTGATTCCATTGGATGAGAAAGGTAGAGTGATTGACGTAGGTGATGCGGAGATAGTCTGATCTTTCAGGAGGAATTGAGGGGGTGATCTCTACTTTGTCCGGCCATGGGACGGGGTTGCTTGTGCGCCACCAGGTATAAATTTCCCAAAAGGTTCTCTCCCGCTTTTCGAGGTTATGAAAGTACTTGCCATCGAAATGATCACTTTTAGGTCCCTTATAATAGGTGATCGTTGGCAGCCAAAAAATGAAGGCAGTAAAGAGAATCGCGAGTATAATCCACATATGCCTATTTTAACCTGTCCATGCTTTAGCGGTAAACCTTATGCTGACTGCTGCAAACCTTATCATGAAGGAATAAATGCTGAAAGTCCTTTGAAATTAATGCGCTCAAGATATAGCGCTTACGCTCTTGGACTTGCCGACTACATTCAGAAAACCACCCACCCCGATTCTCCTCATCACGAGAGAGAGAAAGAAGCCATCCTTCACTTTTGTAAAACGACCCGGTTTGTGGGCTTAGAAATTTTGGATGCTCGGGATGATGAAGTCACCTTCTTTGCCAAATTAAAATCGCTTCGAGGAGAGGATATCTCTTTTAAAGAACGGTCGATTTTTGAAAAAGTGGATGGGATATGGCTCTATGTGGATAGAGCTTGAATCATTCGATTAAATAGAGTAAGATTCTAGTTCCCGCGGCCATGGCGGAATTGGTAGACGCGCTAGATTCAGGTTCTAGTCGGGGCAACTCGGTGGATGTTCGAGTCATCTTGGCCGCAATGACCTTTGCATGTGTCTCCTCAGGTTCTATTCTCTCTCATGATTTCTTAGCTTCCCGCCTCCCTTCCTTCGATACCGTGATCGCAGTAGATGGGGGCCTTAAGCATTTAATTCAAATCGGCTTGAAGCCGGATCTGATTATCGGTGATTTGGATTCGGTGACCGAAGAGGATTTAACTTATTTTAAAAAGGTAGAGATTCTTCAATTTCCTCAGGATAAAGATGATAGCGATACCGACTTGGCTGTCAAATGGGGTTTTGAAAATGGGCTCGTATCGGGGACGCTTTTTGGGGTTTTGGAAGGGAGAAGCGATCACGTATTAAATAATCTGTTACTACTTACAAAATATCCTAAAAAACTCTCAATTGAAACAGAAAGCGAAACCATCTATGCTATCTCAGATAATAAAAAGGAAGTTTGTCAGCCGGGCGAGCTCATTTCTTTAGTCCCTTATCCCTCTCCTTTAAGGGTTAAAACAAAAGGTTTTAAATGGGAACTAGAGGATCAGATGCTCGAGATCAGCTTGTCTAATCGAACTACCGGACACGAATTTGAAGTGACTGTCTCAGGCGGAAAGCTCCTTATAATAAAGCAGAAACATGTTTAAGTACGACCCCAAAAAAATTCGCAATTTTTCAATCATTGCTCACATCGATCATGGTAAATCGACCATTGCCGATCGGCTTTTAGAAATTACCAGAACCGTCGAGAAGCGCGATATGCAGGAGCAGCTTCTGGATGATATGGACTTAGAAAGAGAGCGGGGTATTACCATCAAAGCGCACCCTGTCACCATGAATTATACCTCCCAAGAGGGTGAGAACTATCAAATCAACCTGATCGACACACCGGGACACGTTGATTTTACTTATGAAGTTTCAAGATCTCTTGCCGCTTGCGAAGGGGCTCTTCTAGTAATCGACGCGGGGCAAGGGGTGCAAGCTCAAACTCTTGCGAACGTTCATTTAGCCCTCGAAAGAAATTTAGAGATTGTCCCTATTATCAACAAAATCGATTTGCCGACCGCCGATGTGGAAGGGTGCAAAAAACAGATTGAGGAAGTGATCGGCCTTGATGCTTCAGGGGCGATTTCTTGCTCTGCCAAATCGGGTATCGGCATTGATCTTATTCTCGACAAGATCATAGAGCTTGTGCCCCCTCCCCGCCTACGGGATGATGATCTTTTAAGGGCGCTTGTCTTTGACTCCCACTATGATACCTACAGAGGGGTGATGGTTTACATCCGTATGGTCAGCGGCGAGATCTCTAAAGGGGTCCCCATTAAAATGATGGCGACCGGCAAGATCTTCGAGGTCCTTGAGGTGGGTAAGTTTTTACCTAAAGAGACCCCTGTCGATATCTTGAGAGCAGGTGAAGTAGGCTATATGATCGCCAACATCAAAATCACCTCGGATGTGAAGATCGGAGATACGATTACCCACAGTAAATATCCGGCTCCCGACGCGCTGCCCGGCTTTAAGCTGGTAACTCCCGTAGTTTTCGCCGGCATTTATCCGATTGATGCGGCCGATTTTGAAGCCTTAAGAGATGCCCTTGCTAAGCTCCAATTAAATGACTCCGCCTTGCATATCGAACAAGAGTCGAGCCAAGCGCTCGGTTTTGGTTTTAGATGCGGCTTTTTGGGCCTGCTCCATTTGGAAGTGGTCTTTGAAAGGCTTCAAAGGGAGTTTGATGTCGATATTATTTCAACAGCCCCTTCGGTGATCTATAAATTTACTTTAAATGATGGAACGACCAAACAGGTCGATAACCCGGCTCACTACCCTGATCCTGCCCATATCTATGCGGTTGAAGAGCCTTATGTAAAGTGCCATATCATCGCTCCTTCCGACTATATGGGAGCCATCATGGCGCTCGGCATGGAAAAAAGGGGGTCGCTTACCAAAACCGAGACGATCGACTCGAAGCGAATTATGCTTACCTACCGGTTCCCGATGAATGAGATCATCACCGACTTCCACGATAAATTAAAATCGGTCACACGGGGGTATGGCTCCTTCGATATCGAGTTTGATGGCTATGAAGAGAGCGATATTATCAAGCTGGAAATTAGAGTGAATGAAGAGCCGGTCGATGCATTCTCTTGCTTGGTGCATCGTACAAAAGCGGAGTATAAAGGGCGTGCTATCTGTGAAAAATTGGTAGAAGTGATCCCTCAGCAGCTCTTTAAAGTGCCGATCCAGGCTGCCATCGGCGGAAAAGTGGTCGCTCGCGAAACGATTAAAGCGCTTACAAAAAACGTGACTGCCAAGTGCTACGGGGGTGACATTTCCCGTAAGCGTAAACTATGGGAGAAACAGAAAAAAGGTAAGAAGCGGATGAAGGAGATTGGCAAAGTCAATATCCCGCAAAGCGCCTTTATGGAAGTGTTAAAAACATGACCTACTTTACGGAGAGCGAGAAAAAGAGCCTCGATCCAGCTAAAATCCCTCATCATGTTGCATTCATACCGGATGGAAATCGAAGATGGGCCAAAGCCCAGACTTTAAATGTGGGTAAAGGCCATGAAAAAGGGGTTGGCCTTATCATGGATACGATTCTTGCAGCGAAAGAGCTTGGAGTCAAAGCCGTTACCTTCTATGCCTTTTCCACCGAAAATTGGAGACGCCCTCAAGAAGAGGTCGACCTTCTATTGTGGTTAGCCGAGCTTTTTCTGATTGAAGAGCTCCCTAAAATGATGAAAGAGGGCGTGCGGCTTAGAACCATGGGGGATTTATCTAAACTCTCTCCTCAGCTTCAAAAGACTTTTGCCAAAACTAAAGAAGCGACTTTAAATAACTCTCAAATCGATTTTGTGATCGCTATGAACTACGGTGCGAGAGACGAGATCACAAGAGCGGTTAAATCGATAGGCCGCAAAATCAAAGCTGGCGAAATCCATCCTGATGAAGTGACGGAAGAGTGTATTTCGCACCATTTAGACTCCCATCCCATTCCCGACCCCGATTTGCTGATCAGAACAAGCGGCGAGAATCGGATTTCGAATTTCTTGCTGTGGCAACTTTCCTATTCTGAAATATATTTTTCGCCGTTAAAATGGCCTGAATTTGATTCAAAAGAACTCTTACAAGCCGTAAAAGTTTTTCAAGACAGGGAGCGGAGACAAGGACTTTAATGTATGCATAACCTAAACCAGAGACTCTTAGTATCGATCGCGGTCACCCTTTTTATCCTGCTCGCGATTTATTTTTCATCGTTCACCTTCTTTAGGCCCATCTTTACTCTTATTACAGCCGCCTTTATTGCAGCGGCTTTGTGGGAGCTTTATCATATTGCAAAAGGAAAAGGTTTCGAACCCCTGTCAGGCCTTGGAATCGTGGGCTCTATTGCTTACGTCTATACCGTCTTTTTATCTTCGGAATATCCCAGGTACGATGTCATACCCTTTATATTAATCATCGGACTTCTGATCCTTGGGTTTGGCACCTTTTTTTATTCAAGATCGCAGCCCCTTGTAAATCTGTCGCTTACATTTTTTGGGCTTTTCTATCTCACCATCCCGCTCAGTTTAGTTATCTCGATTAATTTTGATTACGGCAGAAGCTATTTAATTTATTTGATCGCAGTTACAAAGTTTACCGATATAGGGGCTTATTTCATCGGCAGCTACTTTGGTAAAACGAAGTTGGCTCCCTACATCAGCCCCAATAAGAGCTGGGAAGGGGCAATCGGCGGATTTTTAATCGGTGTTTTGACGAGCTATCTTTTTGCCCTTTTCTACCCTAAACTTGGGTTTACCCATTTAGAAAGTATAGGTCTTGGCGCCCTTCTGTCTCTTACCTCCCAATTTGGGGATTTGACAGAGTCTCTCCTTAAAAGAGATCTAGGTGTTAAAGACTCCAATCACCTGCCAGGCCTTGGCGGAATGTTAGATGTGGTGGACTCCCTTGTATTTACAACGCCTCTCATGTATTTTTATTTAAAACTGGGGTTATAAATGATTATCACGATAGATGGGCCGGTCGCGACCGGTAAAAGCACGATTGCAAAAAAGCTCGCTCAATCTATCGGCTATATCTATTATGATACAGGCGCTATGTACCGGGCGGTTGCGCTGGATGCGATCAGAAAAGGGATTGATGTCAATGATCCGAATGCGCTCAAAAATCTTTTCCAAGATTTCGAGTTCCGCATTAAGTTTAATCGAGGTGAGAGAGCCTATTTTTTAAGGGGTGAAGATATCACTGAAGCCATCCGGACCGAAGAAGTCTCTAATGTAGCCAGTCAGGTTTCGGCCAACTCCGATGTAAGGGACCATCTCGTGCAGCTGCAAAGAGATCTCTCGAAAGGGGTGAACGCCGTTTATGAAGGGCGAGATATGGGAACCGTGGTGTTCCCCGATGCCTCGCTGAAGATTTTTTTGACAGGCCGGGATGATGTCCGTGCCAAAAGACGCCTTGCTGAAATGAAATCCAAATTTCCGCAGGAGTGCCAGGATCTTACATTAGAAAAAGTTCTTGAAGATCTTCACAAAAGAGATCAGTTCGATATGAACCGAGCAATCTCTCCCTTAAAAAAAGCCGATGATGCCTATGAAATTGATACATCCGATTTGACTGTTGAGGATGTCGTATTCAAAATACTAGAATGCAGAGATCTCGCTGCCCAAGCGCGCAAAAAGAAGAACCCGTAGGCGTTTTTAGAACCCTTCTTATCCAAGATGGGATCATCCACCACTACGAAAAACAGATCAAGCGGCTTATCCACGATGCGAAACAACTGGGTTTAAGCTACCATGAACAGAAAATTGTAATACCTAAAACTATTTCGCGTCTGAAAATTATCGTCACTCGTCACGGAACGTCGCATGAAATCAAGCCTTATTCCGGCTTTCAGCCCAAAATACTCACCCTTTATCCCGAACCGGTAGAGGGGGCTCATGTTAAAACATTTCAGTATCTAAACCGTCAGTTTATCCGCGATTATGCCCATACACAGGGATGCGATGATGCTCTTATCTTAACGAAAGAGGGCTATATCACCGAGGTTTCAAATGCGAATTTCTTTTATGAGTACGAAGGTGAGAATGTCACTGCGTGCCCTTCTCTCCCCTATCTAAAAGGGCTTACGATCGAGCGATTGCCCAACCTAAAGTTTGCAAAATTTCGCCTTCAAGATATTCCTGAAGGATCGAAATGCTATATCTGCAATTCTTTAATGGGGGTGGTTGATGTAAAACTAAAAAGGCCAAGTTAAACTTGGCCTGAGTTTTTAGACGAATTTCTTTATTTTTAAAGTAGCTGCCGCAAAACCTACTTTAAGCGTCTCACCGATCACGAAAGGGGCAAAGCCTATTACAAAAGCTTCTTTGAGGCCGATGAAAAAGGCAAGAACAGCCGTTCCGCATAAGAGAGTCACGAGTTGAGCGAAGCTGAGCCATGAGAGAGCTGAAACCCAGGTATTTTTGGCTTTACCGGCTATAAAGGCGCTGATCAGAAAGCCAAACAGATAGCCGCATCGAGGAGAGATAAACCATAGCGGGTTGGAAGACCAGCCTGCGAGGACCGGCAGCCCTAAAGTTGCCTCTCCCAAATAGAGAAGAACGGAAAAAAAAGCTTCTTTACTGCCTAAAGTGATACCAAGCAGCAAAACTCCCAAGGTTTGCAAGGTAATGGGAACGGGACCCACGGGTATTGAAACTTGAGAAATAGCGGTAAGGAATAAGCTTCCCATCAACACTCGAATAAGGGATAAACCAAGATTCGTCGTTTGTACTTGTAGTGCGTTTTCTTTTAGCATGCTTTTTTATCCTCCGAGAAAATTATAGGGCGATTGGATTTTAGGAACACAAAAAAAGAGCGCCCCTCAAATTTCTTGCATTTTTCTAAAATGCAAAAAAACGATTATTAGATAATAATAATTTATTAAATCTTAACAATATTATTTTAAAATATTACTATTAAAAGGTGGTTTTTAAAATGAGATTGTTAGTTTTATTTGCGTTATTTGTTTTACCCTTATTAGCTGACGTCAAGACAGGACAAGTAGGAAGCCATAAATATTCGGTTACTTTTCCAGTCGCCGCAGAGCCTAGCCATAGTGATAAAAACCATACAATCGTCGCAAGAGATGGGAATAAGGCGATGTATGTGCTTTCAACTTCTAAAACCAATATTCAACGTAATCCGAGTCAAACGATCCAAATTTTAATGGGGGTCTACAACATTCCGCCAAAAAAAATTCTCTCCTATAACGGGAAAAAAGAGGGTAATTACGCCATTTTAGATATGGATACGATTAACGAAGAAACGAGAGTGAGAACGAAGATTCGCTACATCATCACTTCCGAAAACGTCTGGCAGCTAAAAACGGTTTTTGACAATCCCGACGAGCAGAATCACGAAGCCTTTGTTCAATCGTTTAAACTCGACTAGTATTTTTTAAAGAGTTAGACTCTTGGATTGAAAATTTAAGAGTTTAACTATGTCCGAAAAGACCGCAATTACCCCTACCCGAGAACAAGACTACCCTGAGTGGTATCAGCAGGTGATTAAAGCCTCCGATATGGCGGAGAACTCACCCGTTAGAGGCTGCATGGTCATTAAACCCTGGGGTTATGGCGTCTGGGAATATATTCAAAAAAACCTTGATCGCATGATCAAAGAGACGGGGCATGAAAACGCTTACTTTCCCCTATTTATCCCTTTAAGCTACCTCGAAAAAGAGGCCAAACATGTGGAAGGCTTTGCGAAAGAGTGCGCCGTTGTCACCCATCACCGTTTAGAAGAAAAAGATGGTAAACTGATCCCAACCGGCGAGCTCGAGGAGCCTTTAATCGTACGTCCCACGTCCGAGACCATCATCGGCGAATCCTTCTCCCAATGGATTGAATCCTGGAGGGATCTTCCCCTCTTAATCAACCAATGGGCGAACGTCGTTCGCTGGGAGATGAGACCCCGAATCTTCTTAAGAACAGCTGAATTTCTTTGGCAAGAAGGGCATACCGCTCACGCAACTGAAAAAGAGGCCAGGGAAGAGACCCTTAAAATGCTTGAAGTCTACCGCTCCATTGCGGAGGATCTTTTGGCCATCCCTGTGATCTTGGGAGAAAAATCAGAAGGGGAAAGATTCCCCGGTGCTGTCAATACTTATACCCTTGAAGCAATGATGCAAGACAGAAAAGCGCTCCAAGGGGGGACATCGCACTTTCTCGGTCAAAACTTTGCCAAAGGATCTAACATCAAGTTCACGAACAAAGAGGGCGCTGTAGAATATGCCTATACCACTTCCTGGGGGGTGACCACTCGCTTGATTGGAGCGATGATCATGTGCCACGGCGATGACGATGGTTTAAAACTGCCTCCTAAAGTCGCTCCTAAACAAGTCGTGATCATTCCCTTCATCCCTAAACCTGAACTGGAAGGGGCGATTCTTGCTAAAGCCGAAGAGTTAGCAGCTCAGATTCGTGCACAACACTACAACGGCGAAAACGTCCGCGTGTATATAGACAAACGCGACCTTCGCGGAGGAGAAAAGAGCTGGGAATGGATCAAAAAAGGGGCTCCCATTCGTATTGAAATCGGCCCTCGCGATCTTGAAGAAAATGTCGTTATGCTGATGCGCCGCGATCGCCCTCACAAAGAGAAGAAAAAAGTCGCTTTCACCGATCTTGCAAAGATGGTAGTCGACGAATTGGACGATCTCCACCACTCTCTTTTTAATCAGGCGAAAACCTATCGCGATCAGCATATCTATACGCATCTTAAAACCTTTGAAGAACTCAAAGCCTTCTTCACCCCAAAGAAAGAAGATAAGCCGGAAATACACGGAGGCTTTGTCCTCGCTAAATGGTGCGGCGATACGACGACCGAAGAGATGCTGAAAGAGTTAAAAGTGACGATACGCTGCCTTCCGTTAAAGCAGTCGGGAACCCAAGGGACATGCATCCTGACCGGCAAGCCGGCGACTCTCGATGCCATCTTTGCCAAATCGTATTAGATTTTCACTAATGAGTCCAAGGAAGGTCCGCTGCCTTCCTTGGACTTACTAAAAATCTTCTCAATCTTCTTGATACTTGGCTTTAAGCTCCTCGATCACTTCCTTGTCGGCAAGAGTGGTGACGTCGCCGAGAAGACGCCCTTCTGCTATATCGCGAAGAAGACGACGCATGATTTTTCCGCTGCGTGTCTTCGGAAGATCTCTTGTGAAGATGATACGCTCAGGACGCGCGATAGAGCCAATTTTTTTAACGACATGCGCTTTAAGCTCGGCCTCATGGTCATTCGTGAAAAGAAAACCCTCTTTAAGAGTGACGAACGCCATAAGCGCTTGCCCTTTAAGAGAGTCGTGCACTCCCACTACCGCCGATTCGGCAACGGAAGGATGGTCCACAAGCGCCGACTCAACTTCCATAGTCCCTAGGCGATGACCAGAGACGTTGATCACATCATCAACACGTCCCATAAGCCATAAGTAGCCGTCATCGTCTCGTTTGGCGCCGTCCCCTGTAAAGTAATAGCCGGGGAATTTAGACCAGTAGGTTTTGATAAAACGCTCTTCATCCTTCCAGATGCCCCGAAGCATACCGGGCCACGGCTTTGTGATCAGAAGATAACCGGAATCGGCCTCTTCCCCTTGCTCATTCACTATGGAGGCATGAATGCCCGGCAACGGTTTAGTAGCGGATCCTGGCTTTAAGGGGGTAATCGCAGGGAGCGGAGCTATCATGATGCCTCCTGTCTCAGTCTGCCACCAGGTGTCTACAATAGGACATTTTTTAGCGCCTATATAGGTGTAATACCACATCCAGGCCTCCGGATTGATCGGCTCTCCCACTGATCCGAGCAAGCGAAGCGAAGAGAGGTTAGCAGATTCAGGAAACTCGGCCCCCCATTTCATAAACGCTCTAATCGCGGTGGGCGCTGTATAAAAAACGGTGACCCCATATTTTTCAATGAGTTTCCAAAAACGGTTTTTCTTCGGAAAATCGGGCGCTCCCTCGTAAATAACCTGCGTGACACCCAGTGATAGAGGGCCATAAACAACGTAGCTATGGCCTGTCACCCATCCGATATCGGCTGTGCACCAGTACACATCGTCGGCTTTCAAATCAAATACCATCTCTGCGGTCGATCTGGCTTGGGTCAAGTAGCCTGCCGTTGTATGAAAAATACCCTTGGGCTTACCTGTAGTGCCAGAAGTGTAAAGAATAAAAAGGGGATCTTCACTATCCATCTCTTCAGGAGGACAGAGGGACGAGACATCTTGCAACAGATGATGATACCAATAGTCGCGCTCCGATTTCATCTCAATCGGGGTTGAAGTGCGCTTAACCACCAGCACTTTTTCAATGGACGGGCATTTTTGCAGGGCTTGGTCAGCCGTTGTTTTTAGAGGAATAATCGCCCCTCTTCGATAGCCGCCATCGGCTGTGACTAAAACTTTCGCTTCGCAATCATTGATTCTATCTTGAAGGCTGTCTGCCGAAAAACCGCCAAAGACAACCGTATGGATAAGGCCAAGCCTTGCCGATGCTAGCATCGCCATGATCGCTTCGGGAATGAGCGGCAGGTAGATCGCGATACGGTCACCTTTTTTAAGGCCCCAGCTTTTAAAGATGTTCGCCATTTTGGAGATTTCGCGGTGAAGATCCCAATAGGTAAGGGTTCTGGTCTCCCCGTTTTCCCCTTCCCAGATGAGAGCTGCCTGATTTCGTTTGGAAGTTAAAAGGTGCCGGTCGACACAATTGTAGCAAGCATTGAGCTTGCCCTTTTCAAACCATTTAGCATGCGGAGCCTTAAACGAGACGACCTTTTCAAAGGGTTTAAACCAGTCGAGCTTCTCAGCTTGATCTTTCCAAAATCTTTCGTCCTCTTGTGTGTAAATAGCAGGATCGGTAACGTTCCCATTTTTGAACGAAGGGGGCGGATTGAAGACTCTGGTCTCTTGCAACACTTTCGTCATGAAACACCTCTTTTGAAGGGCCGAATTATGAAACAATACCCTATTTTCCGCATACTACTTGCCGCTCTTATCGGCGTTCTCTCCCTTACGATATTCGAATTATGGCTGCTGAATAAAACAACCAAACCCAATTCTTTAAGCCCGCAAGAATTCAAGGAGCTGCAGAATAAGGAAGGGCTTGAAAATCTTCATTTTGAATTAGTGGATCCTGCCCTATCGCCACAACCGATTCAAACCGCTGTACTGCGCGGCTATGATCTTATGATCAATACGAACAAGCTGCTGCCTGACTATGTGGGGGATCAATTGACTTGCGCAAACTGCCATATAGCAGGAGGCAATACGACCGGCGGAAAAAACGGCGGCATCTCCTTGGTCGGGGTGGCAAGCGCTTATCCATCCTTTAACCCTCGAGCAAATAAAGTGATGACCCTTCAAAATAGAATTGAAAGCTGTTTTCAAAGAAGTATGAATGGTAAAAGCCTCCCGATCGACTCTTCCGACATGACCGCTTTAGTGACTTATCTCACCTGGATATCCAAAGGGACCCCCATTTATACCCCGCTTCCTTGGAGAGGGTTAAAACCTTTAAAAACAGCGATTCAGGGAAACCCGCAGGAAGGAAAGAAATTATATGAGATCTATTGCTCCGACTGCCATGGCGCATCAGGAGAGGGCCAAAATGATCAAACTTTAATTATACCTCCTGTCTGGGGAGACAAATCATTTAATAAAGGAGCCGGGATGGCAGTCCCTGAAACGATGTCTGCCTTCCTTTACTGGAATATGCCCTACGGAATGCCCGATTTGACCGAAGAACAGGCGATTCATATCGCAAGTTATGTATTAGAGCAGCCAAGGCCAGAGTTTAAATCAAAGACTGATTAAGCGAGCTGAGCATTCACATCGGTAAGAGCTTTCAAAATATCCCACCTTTCCGAGTCTTTGGTTGTTGAAGGAATTTCAATTTTACTGATCTCAAAACGAAACTCCTCTTCTTTTCCTCCATCGATGATAAGGCCAAACCATACTTTGGCAAGGACGCGGTTTAAATCTAAGGCTTGCGTCTGTTCATTCATGTAAAGATAGACTCCAAAGCATCTGGTTTGAACGATTCGATATTGCTCATATGAATCAACATGAATATCGAGTGTGATCCCTTGCTGCAGTTTTGGACCGTAAGGGCGGCTAAAAATGGTTGGTAAATACTCCTTTAAAGCCTCGTGAAAAATAGAGTAGGGAGAATTGGTAAGTCTTCTATAAAAATGAATGTTCTCGAGGAAATAATTGGCAAAATCTCTTTCCGCTGTTGACTGGGACACTTTTTTTGCAAGATGCATCTTTAAAAGTTCATCGGAAGTTATAAAAGAGCTTTTCATCTTAGCTTCCAAAAGATCGCGATTTTCCCCTGGATTGATGAGTAATTTTTGAAAAACGGGATCTTTCCAGTTAAACTTTTCAAAATAAAGTATTTTTTCCTCTTCTTTTGGATCTATTTGAAAGCCGCATCTTGCCATCGCTTGATTAAACCTTGCAAAAAAAGCCTTTTCGCCATCTTTTTCGAGTAAATTTTGCTGAAGATCAAAGGAGGTCCCATTGGTATGAAAAGTAATGCGATCGAATCTTGCAAACCCATTAAATAAGCATCTTACGATCTCGTAGCAGGTCACCTTATTGATTTCATCTTTCCAATTGCACGTAGGGTGTCTTAGTAAATAAACCGTTCCAGGAAGCATTTTGGCTGCGACCGAGTCCATATAGGCGGATGTGACCCACGATCGAAGGAGTTTACTCGATTGGGGATTTAACCAGCTTTCCCAGGCGCTCAGACATTCATGAAATTGTTTTCCAAAGATTCTCTGGCAAAGCTCTCTTACTTTTTTATCGAATCTATCCGATTTTAGAAGATTCACTAAAGCCCTCAGATCCTTTTCTTCGACCTGAAGGGAAAAATAGGCATAAATTTGTTTAGCGAGCTCCGTTGTTTTGCCCTTCTCGTTCAAAAACTTCACAAGACTTTCGGTGAGAGCTGCCAATTTATTGATATAAGGCTCTGCCAAATCAAGCGTCCTAATCATGTGATCCCATGCGTTAAAAGCTCTTTCCACTTCGACTTTAACCACATCGGCGGCTTTTATTTTTTCCGTTCTCTTCTCCCCTTCAAAGAGCGCGTCAATAAAGCTTTTCGTAAAAGCTTTGGCAAGTTTTTCAATCTCTAAGGCATTCAAATCGTTAGGCTTATTTTTATCGATCTCGCTGTCTAAAAAACTCAAAAGCTCTTGATTGAATTTTTTCACCTCTCTTGAACTCTCAATCAGGGGAGCTTCTTTAAGCTTGACTCTAGGAGATCCCGTTGAAACGGCTTTGGATTTGGGGGTAAGAACATTTACTCTGTGCGGCGTCAAGTGGCCCATACTCGACTGCCTTACATAGAGGACTCCTTCCTTTTGATAAGTAAAGGTTCGGGGAGGCGAGGATCTTCTGGAATAAGGTATGTCGCTTGCATTCAACGGTTTAACAGAAAGTCTCGCGGAGGATCGCCTGCCGGAACCGGAGGCTGTAGAAGCGCTAGGAATTTTTTCAATGGCAAGCCGGGGGGGCCCATTAGGGGGTTCCATAAAAACTCCTCATCATATTATTACCAACATATAGGGAAATCGATTATTAAATAAGAAAGGCGGTAATTATGTTGAATAGCGAACAAAGCACACAAGTACAAAATTCTTTGACGAGGATTTTTTCCCTCCCCATTACCCGTTCAACCTACCGGGAAATTCAAAATGCCCTTTTCCGTGCCACGAATGGCAGCAAAGAGAAAACGCAATACATCTTAGAGCTTATTAATAAAGGCGAGAAAGTGAAAGATAATGACCTTATCAATGAGCTTTTAGAAGCTTTTACGGTCAAAACAAGGCTCGCAAGAGATGTGATGGAAAGGGGCGATTTTATATCGCTTCTCACCTCCGATATCACGCGCCCGCAAGATAAACTCTTCTTAATCAATCGTCTTAAAAAAATCGATGGGGAGGAATTTCAGTTTTTAACCGATGCGGACAGCACTCTTCATATCATCGAACATTTTATCGGAAGACTCCAAGAGATTAAGTCTCAAGATCAAGAATTTGCGAAGATCAATAAAAACCGATTAAAGCAACTCAGTGACGATTTGCAAAAACTGCTTAAATAATCAGCTAATTCTCAAGAGCCAAAGGGCTGATGCAACCAATACTAAAGTCATAATTGAGGATGCGATGAGGCTGCCTCTCTCTCTGTGATGAGAAATTTCTCCCCTTAGGAAAGTTATCAAGGAAAAAATCAGAAGAGTGATCGCCAAAAATATGAGGCCGATTCCAACTTGTTTAGCCTCTTCGATATGTGCTTCAGTATGATAGGGGATAAACTTCAAGATGAGAAATCCTAAGCCTAAAATTCCAAGGGAGGTTCTTACCCAAGAAAGATACGTTCTTTCGGAGGCTAAATGGTTTCGTTCCTGGGCAAGTTCGTTTAAATCGGTCATACCCCTTCTCATAAACGAACCGCTCATTTTTCAAGAAGTGCTTTCTTATCCCTGTAAGGATGTTCGAATTCCATTAATTTGCATGATGGTATTGTCTTGATCTTTCCGTTCGATTTCGTTTTGAATATAGGTTTTTAATAAAACTTTTAGCTCTCCCATTTTCTCAAGATAGCTGTTATCCCCCTCTTTACGCTTGGCAAAAAGACTTTGTTGAAACTCTTCAATATTTCCAAAATGCTTTTGATAGATGTTTTTATACTTATCTAATCGATGAGAGTTGGAGTAGACTAAGAAATTCGCATCCCCTTTGATGAAATTGAACTTGACGATGTTCTTTTTAAAGAAATTATTATCCTCCTGCATGCAAGGAGCCGTATATTCGTTAAACGCCAAAAAGATGTTGTCGTAGTGATCGAATTTGCTTCTGGAATAACTATCCTCAATATTTGAATAAAGCTGACGCCCGTCATAAGGCGAAATAATGCCAATCAAGGCGGCAAAAAAAAGACCAATCAGCATCAAAGGGAATTTGACAATTTTTTCCACTTCACTCCAAAGCTGCTTTTTGATTTCTTCCTCAGTGCGTGTTTTCAGAAGATCTTGCGCGTTTTTAGCTAAATATTCTTTTTTTACGATCCAATCTCGCTTAGCAATTTTTTCTGCGTGCCTTTTAATGTCGCCATTCATAAGTCCGATGATTCTAAAGGGGACAATGTATAAGGGGACTCTTACAAAATTAGTCACGGCCAAATCGAGCAATTTAATCCGTATAACCCAAGGGTCATCTGAGAGACGGTGCTTTCCCCACGTCGCTTTTGTATCTTCACATTCTATGTAAGAGCCGTTTAACGGGCTTTTCCATTCAAAAAGGCGTAGATTGTCGTAAAAATGAATCATGCAAATAAAATAAAATAAGATTGTTTAGATAGTATAAAGAATCGAGATGATAGGAGAAATTGACAAGGCAAAAGTTGGGCCTCTCTAACCCTTTTGTCAAAATATGTTGATTAATTAAAAAAATTGTTTTATGAAAGCCTTTTATTTAAAGGTATCTTTCATGAAAAAACTGACCTTTCTTTCACTCAGTCTCATCTCCCTACTAAGCGTAAGCTCGCTCGAAGGGATCGCTGCTGGTATTAAAGATGCACAACTGGGCTCTGCCGGAGTTGCCTATTGCATGGACAGCTTAAGCGCGGCCTTGAATCCTGCCGTGGGGGTTGATGTGGAAGATCGATTTGATATTGGCGTTTTCGGCGTATATGAAAAGGGCGATGCAACCGTTAAAGACAACCTGGTTTTAACCCCTGACGGTCCAATATTAAATCCTTTCACTAATGGCAAATTCGATGCATTCTATAGCTCTAAATGGCTCCCTTCCGTTTCGTTTGGTTTAAACTACAATCTCAGCTGCAACTCAGCAATAGGGATTGTGGTTTATAACCGAAACGCTCAAAAGACCACCTATAAAAATCCCAATTTACTCCTAGGAAATACACCGGTTGGTCTAGAGTATATTAACGAAACTGTCTCCCCCTATTACTCCTATAAATGGGGAAGAAACAACTTCGGCATCTCCTTAAACTGGCAGATTGCAAGGTTAAAAGTGGATGGCCTTGAAAATTTTGATAACCCTCTCTTTTCACTCGCTCCTGGTGCGGTGACCAACCGTGGTTACAACTATTCAAACGGCTTAGGAGTTACACTGGGCTGGCAATTCCATTTGACCGATAACATCGAACTTGGGTTTGCATGGACGCCAAAAACACGGATGTCCCGCTTCGGAAAATATCGAGGTTTTTCGGCAGAGAAAGGGCGTGTCGATATCCCGGAGAGATACAATGCGGGCTTTGCCTGGCGCTTTATCACTTGTGCAACCCTGGTCTTTGAATATGAAAACGAAAGATGGTCAGGGACCCCTTCCATCCACAATATTCTTCAACCCACTCTCCTTGATTCTATCACCAATAAGCTCGGAAGCCATGATGGCTCCGGTTTTGGTTGGAAAAATAAAAATAGCTACCGCTTCGGAATCGATTATGCTTTCAACGAGGAATGGAATTTTAGGATCGGTTTTGGAAGAGTGACTACAGGCGTTCGCAGAACTCAAACGGCCTTAAACGTGCTTACCGATGATGTAGCGCAAAACTTCCTTACCGGCGGCGCAACCTGGCAGATTACCTGCCGCGATGATTTAAGCCTCTTTGGTGGGGTTCGTTTCAAAAATAAGATTAAAGGTAAAAACTCCATTCCCGAATTCTTAGGGGGCGGAAATGTGGACTTGACAGAGACCAAAGCAGGGGTCGCTATTGCTTGGGGTCGTCGATATTGATTTCATACAGTTTAATCGAATTCGTTTTTCCACGGATGGTAAATTCCCCTCTATCAATGAGGGGAATTTCTTTTGTAAGAAGTTTTTTTGTACTTTCTGTGATTAATATTTGAACATCTAGCTCTTTTGTCAAAGACTCAACTCGTGAAGCGGTGTTGACTGCATCGCCTATAGCCGTGTATTCAATTCTTTCAGAGCTTCCGATATTACCGATCAACACGCGGCCCGTATTAATTCCGATTCCGGCTTTAATAGTGTACTTCTCTTTTATCTTCTTCTGAATGGCTATCGCCGCTTCAACTGCTCTCGTTGGATCGTCCGGTAAAGATTCGATGGGTCCGAACAATACCATCATCGCATCGCCGATAAATTTATCGACGATCCCTCCGTGAGCAACAACAATACGCACCATATCGGTAAAAAATTCGTTTAAAAACGAAACGGTCTCTTTAGGCTTTTTACCTTCAGATAGGGCTGTGAAGTTACGGATGTCGCAAAACAACACCGTGACCTCTTTCTCTGTTCCCTCGAGATCGATTTTTTGATTCAAGATGAGATCTAGCACTTGAGAATTCGAAATATATCTCCCCAATTTATTCTTAACGATTTCTCTTTCCTTCAGCTTCTCTTGAGCGATGATTTTATCTTGCGCCTCTTTTAAATCGTTTAAAGCTTGGGAAAGCTCTTCTGTTCTTTCATGAACCTTATTCTCAAGTTGCGAATAGAACTGTGCGTTGGTAATAGAGATCGTCATTTGCGACGAGACAAAATCAAGAATTTGTATCCTCTCTAACGTGAAGGCGCCGCTAATCAATCGATTTTCAAGGTACAAAATACCCTTTAATTTAGATTGTTCTAACAAAGGAATCACCGCAAGCGACCTCACTCTATATTTCTCGATATAAGGATCATTCATAAAAGGACCGCTTTCAAACGCATCATTAAGAAGAATGAGTTTTGAGGTGTGGATACAATAGTTAATAGCCGACCTACTTAAATCCTCGTCGCCGATACTTTTTTTGTTCTCGTAAAATTTCAAAATACCCTTTTCAAGAGTCAGCTCAGCCTGGATTTTGTAGGCATCCGCCTCTTCTAAAAGTAGTACCACTTTGTCCGCCCCTGCAATTTTCAATAAGTTTTGCATAGAGGTTTCTACCAGTTTAGGAAGAGAGAATTCTTTAGAAATCGATCTTGAGATTTCAATCAAGGACTTAAAGTCAAATTCTTGACTCATCCGATAGACAGATTCATTTAAAAGGATTTCCTTCTTCTCTTGCAAAAGCTCTGAATAATCGGATTTAAGCTGATCGACTTTTCTTATAGCCCCCCATCTGGAATAAGCTTTAAGAGCTTTTTGTAAATACTCTTTCGCTTGATTTTCATCTTTTAACTCCATGTAGACTTGAGAAAGCCGCTCGGTTGCAAAGGCCTCCTCATGAATTAAAAATTCGTCTTTGGCAAATCGTATAGCCTTTTGATAAAGAATAATCGATTTTTCTCGCGCCCCTTCCATCCGATGGATCTCTGCTGAGATGATGTGATAGGCCGCTTGGTAGTTAGAGGAGACTTCAGCCCATTTTTTGAAATAATCTTTGTATTTTTTGATCTCTTTTGCCCATTTCTTCTCTTTTGTTTCAATCGTGTCGCCGATCATTGCTAAAGTGTAGTAAAAATAGAAGGTATTCCACATGGCATAGTTCGCAAAAAGACAAACATCCACCAATACAGGCTGAGCTTGCTCGATCGCCTTGTGGTAGTTTCCAGTGAGCACATTCATCCACACAAGAAAAACTTTATAATTAAACTGATAGACCTCGGTTATTTTATCCTTCTCAATATCTCTTACGAACTCCTGTGGAACCTCCTCAGAATAAAAAACATCCCGTTCTTTGGTTTTGCCTTGCAAAGACTTGGTAAATCCTTCAAGAAAGTAAGTCGCCGCTAAATAATCGAATACTCCGGCTCTCGAAATATCGGGAATAATTTTTCTGGTATAAGCTTCTACTTCATTTAATGGAGCTCCTGAAAGGAGCTTCATGATAGAGGCTTGGTAGGAGCTGACAGATGCAAAAGGGAGATTTCCGAACTCCATTAATTTGCGAGAGACCTCCTCTAAAGGTTTAGAGCAGTTAGAAAATTTTTCGATCCATCTATATCCAATATTATAAATAAAAAATTCCGCTTCGATTGAACCCATATTTTTAGGATCATTATGGACAATCTCTAAAACAGCCCTCATCAGTTTTTGACCTTTTTCGTACTGTTTTGCAAATATCCAGCAAAGAGCATTGGCATATAGTGCAAGAGCTGTAATTCCGCTATGGGTCATACCATACTTCAGGGTCGTTTGATACATTTTGATAAGTGTCAGGAATAATAAATAGTTGTAGCCAAGCATATAGGAGCAGAACACAAGGTGGCTCATGATGTTCAGACCATATTTAATCTCCAGATTTTCCGCTTTCGGGAGATTTTTTAAGTCTTTATACTTCACTTTATAAAATCGAATTTCAGTTTTGATGAGCTCATACATGATTCTAAGCCCTGAAACCTCTGTTTTAGGCAGTTTGAACCGGGTGAGATCAAGTCCTCGATAACCGATCTCGAACGCTTCTCGATACCTCCTTTTCTGCATGAATAAGAGCATTTTTTGAGAATAAATTTGCAGCTTTTCCTGATTGGTTTTTGCCTGCAATATCGACTCATCAAAGAGTGTTTCGGCCGTCTTAGGATCGCCAACCATCTGCTCTAAAATGGCATTCTCGGTTTTAAGACTAAACGTTAAATCATAATTGGACTTCCAGCTATCCTCTAAGAGACAAGATAAGCCCACTCTAAAGTTTTCAAGAGCTGCATTAAAGGCCCCAGCCGATTTTGCCTTTAAACCTGCCTTAAGGTTTGCCTGAGCGACCTCCATCCGCTCATCCGGATCATTGATTAGATGAATCGATTGATTGTAGTGATCGACAATTTGATTAATACGCTCTTCCCTCTCTTTCAAAGGGTAGTATTTTAAGGCGAGCCTTGCGATTCTCAAGTTAAGCTCCCCTTTTTCTTCTTCCGTCATCAGATTGAAAAAGGCTTGCTGGATACGGTCGTGATTAAAGGTATAAATAACTTGCCCTTTTCGGCTCACGGTGTAAGAGACGAGATCTTTTTTCAAAGCTTCGATAAGATGTTTTGAGCAAAAATCTGTTGAAACACCGGCTACATGAGAAAGAAAATGCTCATCAAAAACCCGGCCTATCGCAGACCCAATCTTTAATAATCTGATACTTTCAAGATCAAGCGTGGATATGATTTGAACAAGAATATCTGCCACATTGACAGAAATTTCCATCTCTTTGATCGCGCTCAAATCAGGAATCCACTTCGCCTTTTGAGAGTCGAAGGTCACAAGCCCCTTGTCATTCAAGAGACGCATAAATTCTTTAGCGAAGAAGGGATTTCCATCCGTTTTATAATAAACTATTTTAGCAAGCTCGCTGATCGCGGAGCTCTTAAATTGATAGGTTTCATTAACAAGTTCATTGATAGAATCAATCTTTAAAGGCAATAGCTGCATCGATTCGATAGAAGCCCCTTTATTCTTGAGCCTTTCAAGCATGAAAGTGACAGGATGGGTAGGACCCACTTCATTGTCTCGATAACTTAAAATAAGAAGATAGTTTTTATACTTTTCGTTCAAAAGAAACGACTCAAAAAAACGGAGGGAGTATTCATCTGCCCACTGGATGTCATCTAATATAATGACAAAACCGACCCCCTCTTCAAGAAAGCAACCCAAAAAGGAAGAGAGGACATAGTTTAAGCGGTTATTCGTCTCTTCGAGACCAAGCTTTAAAACTTCAGGCTGTTCATGAATGATATTTTTTAAATCGGGAACGAGGTCAATCAGCACTTGACCATTATCTTTTAAAGCGTCTTGAATCTTGTTCCGGTAGATGGCTAATTTCTCTTCG
>CAYWQX010000023.1:0-31236 GCA_964460985.1 uncultured bacterium | reverse complement strand
TGTTAGGGGCGCTCTTGGGTATTTTAAGTCTTATCATCCTATTCTTTCTCCCCGCCGTTGAAACGAAAGAGGCTCCCGCTAGCGAAGAGGAAGAGGCGATTGTGGAAGAGCCTTCCTCTTATAAGAGCATGCGCTTTAAAGAGTGGTTTTACATGGATCAGAATCATCATCAAAAAGGGCCTGTCTCTTTTACCGTTCTTCAACGACTTTATTTCGATAAGGCCTTGAGTCTCTCCACGTTAGTTTGGACGGAAGGGATGGAAGGGTGGAGTAAAATAGAAGATGTCTCCGAGCTCAAAGACGCCTTAGGTTAGCAGGATTTACCACAGAGCCACAGAGAAAGAGGAGAGGGTTCTGTTTATCTACATAGGTAACACTTTTAGGTTATTTCTATGTTATATCTTTGATCCCAATTATAGGCTGTTTTTCTGCTAATACCCTATTGTTTACTTATAGCATTCATAGAGGATTCTCCTGAAATATAGGCCTCTACGACTCGAAGTCTTTGTTGTTCCATCTTATAATTCTCTCAAGCCATATCCTCTAAACCTATGCAGAGTCAGAGCATTATAGTTTATTTTATAAACTGTTACCTATGTAGATGAGCTGGACCCTCTCTTCTTTTTCTGGGCCTCTGTGGTAAATATAAAAGAAATTATCCCCCCTGGAATGCAGGGGAGATGGATGAGTTACCAGCTGGACTTGGTAACGCCCGGAATAAGGCCGATCGAGGCCATTTCACGGAAAGTAAGACGGGAGATTTTAAACTTACGCATAAAAGCTCTTGGACGGCCGGTCAATTCGCAACGATTTCTGATACGGATCGGATTTGCGTTACGAGGTAACTTGTTGAGCGCTTCACGCGCTTTCGCTCTTTCTTCTTCAGAAAGGTTTACGTTGCGGGCTTGCTCTCTCAGTTCTTTACGTTTGTTCCACTTGAGAGAAACCATGCGAATCCGCTTTTTGTTCTTTTCGACAGATGACTTCTTAGCCATTACGGTTCCTTCTTATTTTTTCCGAGCAGGGCCTTTTTGACGCTGCTTGCGGTTCGGGTCTTTCTTGTTGATGACATAAAGGCGTCCTTGACGACGAACGAGGATGTCACCTTTAGAGGGGTCAGCTTTAACAGAGGCTTTCACTTTCATGTTACGGTCCTTAAATCTCAATTGCGTCAAAGCATACCTGTTTAAGCCCTTTTTCGCAACACAAAGCTTGCCTTTTAAGTGAGAGCACCCTATTATTTAGGCATTAACATTTACCTCAAAGGTTGATTCAGTGAAACGTACATACCAACCGAGCAAACTAAAGCGCAAAAGATCGCACGGTTTCTTGCAAAGAATGAGCACCGCATCGGGTCGTAAAATTATCAATCGCCGCCGCCGCCGTGGCAGAAAGCAGTTGACTCGCGTGTGAATAATTCCTTTCCTAAGAGCGCCCGCTTGCTTAAACGGCGAGAATTCGAACGGGTTATCCGGCAAGGGGTGCGCTTTTCTGGAAAGTCGGTCTATATTGAGTCCCTCCCTTCCAGGGAAGGTCCTAAGCTGGGGATCACCGTTACAAAAAAATTCGGCGATGCCCCGACAAGAAATCATTTTAAAAGATTGTGTAGAGAAGCTTTTCGCTTGAAAAGGCAAGACCTTCCCGCGATGCAGCTGAATGTTCGTCCCAAGATAAAACCTGAACTTATAACCCTTCAAAGCATACAAGCCGATCTGATTCAATACGGAAAAAAATGAATCTGGATGAGTTGAATCCCGAACAAAGAAAAGCGGTTGAAACTACCGAGGGAAGGGTTCTCATTTTAGCGGGAGCGGGTAGCGGTAAAACAAAAGTTTTAACCTTTCGCATGGCCCACCTCATTCAGAATCTAGGAGCTCCCCCTCAGTCCATTCTGGGCCTTACCTTTACAAATAAGGCGGCTCACGAGATGAAAAAAAGACTTGGCACTTTGATCAACCCCAAGCTCGCTAATAAAGTCGTACTGGCTACCTTCCATAGCTTTTGCCTTAAAATTCTTCGAGAAGAGATCCACCATCTGGGATTCACCAAAAATTTCAGCCTCTATGACCAAGGGGATGTCGATCGGATGGTTAAAATCATCGCAAGAGACATGATTGAGAGAGAAGGCGATTTGCCCTCTCTTCAGCCAACCATGAATCTTATCGCAAAAGCGAGATCGAGAGGCTTAACATCCGATCTCATCGAAGATACGAACGAATGGCATCAAGACTTTGCAAGAACTCTTTTTAACCGTTTGCAAGACGCATTTAGGGCCTATAATGCGCTTGATTTTGATAGCCTGTTAACAGAAACCGTCCGTCTGTTTGAAAATTTTCCCGATGTGCTTGCTAAATATCAGGAGCGCTTTCGGTATGTCATGATTGATGAATACCAAGATACCAATCCGATTCAATATCGTTTAGCGGAACTTTTAACGCAAAAATCGACGAATCTTTGTGTGGTAGGAGATGATGATCAGTCGATCTATGGCTGGCGCGGAGCGGAAGTGAAAAATATCCTTCAATTCGAGGGAGCTACAGTCATTAAACTTGAACAGAACTACCGCTCCACCAACACGATTTTGGAGGCGGCCAATCATGTCATCAAAATCAATACCAGCCGCCATTCCAAAAAATTGTGGAGCCAAAAAGGGCATGGATCAAAAATCGAAATTTTTCATGCCCCGACCGATCTTGAAGAGGCGCAAAGTGTCGCTGCCCGTATTGTTAAAATGAAGGAAGAGCTCCACGTGCCATGGTCTCATTTTGCCATCCTTTACCGCTCTAACCGCCTTTCTCGTCAAATGGAGATGGCGCTCATTAAGCAGGTATGGAAAAGGGGTGATCAGTGGGTCACGGGCGTTCCCTATCACATTCATGGGGGGCAGGAGTTTTATGAGAGAAAGGAAGTTAAAGATCTGCTCGCCTATTTTCGTATCGCGATCAATCCGAAAGATGAAGAAGCCGTTCTTCGCGTCATTAATTATCCGCGCCGCGGAATCGGCGAAAGCACGCTCGATCGTCTGACACAAAAAAACCGCCAGGCAAAAGTTCCTTTGATGGAGGTTTTGCAAAACGTTCCCGAAGATACGCCTCCAAAAGCCAAAGAGGGGATTAAAACATTTCTTGATACCATCGAGTGGCTTAAAAATCATATGGCAATTGATCCTGCCGAAGCTTTAAAAAGACTGGTTGAAAGAATCGACTTTAAAAAAGCGATCATGGAAGAGGTCAAAAGCGACAAGATGCGCGACTTTAAATGGGAAAACGTGGAAGAGCTTATCTCCGCTATCGCTTCCCACCAAGGCGAATTCTCCGATTTCATCGCCAACACGCTTCTAGACGAAAAACATCACGAAGCGATGGCCAGATCGGATGATAAAGTCACCTTAATGACCTTTCACAGCGCGAAAGGTCTCGAGTTTCCCCATTGCTACCTTATCGGCCTTGAAGACCATATCATTCCTCATGAACGCTCTCTCAAAGAAGGCTCCATTGAAGAGGAGAGGCGCCTCATGTATGTCGCGATCACCCGCGCTCAGGAGAAACTCACCTTAAGCATGGCCCGCTCCCGCCCCCAGATGGGGCAAACTGCCTCTTCGCAACCCTCTCGATTTTTGCATGATATCCCCAAAGAGCTTCTGCAGATCATCAAGTGGGACGATCTTTAACGGATCTTAACGCCCTTAATTTTTAGCTAAACCTTATAATTATGTTAGAGGAGATGTAATGAGCACTCATTTAGGTTTGGAATCGAATTTATCCATTAATATTGTCAAGAATACTCTCTTCGAGACCCGTGTGGATATCATCAGTAAAAACGGCGTTAGGGCAGAGGGAGTAAGAGCACATAACGCTTTCACAGCTTTTTTCTTAAGACTATTTGGTAAAATCGATGCATACACTGATAGCGAAGGGATAACATACTACATCAATAAAAAAAGCCTTATCAACCGCTCGCCCGATAAACAGCAAGCCGAGACGTGCCTCAAAAACCTGGTTCAGTTTGTAGTCACGCAAATTAGAGAATGTGGTTTTAAAAAGAGCTTATCAAAAAAACCACTTTCTAAATTAGAGGATGTCGACCTCGTCAGAGTCGTTAATCGAAAAGTGATGATAGAGGCTGCTAATCAAGCGCTCCTGGAAAACAAGGAGGATATCGCACAAGCTTTGTATCGATTGATCACACAAAAAACTAATCATCAATACTCAATGGTTAAAAATTCAGCCTACTCAGAGGCTCTGAAATATCTTCGAGAGCAACTACAAAATTTAAATAAGCATTTCGTGGAGGATGTATGGTAAGTCCAAATTATAATGAAGCCCCTGAACCCATTTACCCCTTTACTGTCCGGAAGGAAGAAGACCATCTTTTTGATAGACGTATTGATCTCAAAACTTCGGATGGTGTCAATATTGATGGCGTCAGAGCCTATAGTTCATTTACAGCTTTTTTCTTAAAATTGTTTGGAAAGGTCTTAATTTTGTCTGCTTATGATCAGGTTCAAAAAGTGACCAATGTTTATTATGTCAACAAGAGCAGCCTATTAAACAAGGTGGGATTAGAATCTAAGGATGTATCTAAACTTGACAACCAAGTTATTTTATCAAAAGTTAGAAACAAAGCAAATGAGATTCGACGGATAAACGAACTATCTCCTGACGAACGATTTGTATTTCATCTTGAAAGCCTATTTAAGGAAATTCTAGATGAGACCCTTAAGGGCTATAATAATGGCGGTACATATTATCAGGATCTAAAAGATTTGTGGGATCAAAAAAATTGCAATCGACCGATAAATTCAAAAGGAAAAGAGGCTGCGGTGGCATTTTTACGAAATCAAGTAAGACGAAAACAAGAAGCATTTTTACTTCAGCTAACACCTTCCTTTTTGAATGAAGTTATTAAAGATCTTCCTAAAGGAGATAAGAAAATTTCTAGATTCAAAGAAGTGTTAGAAGCGATTTACAAAGATAAAGTTGATAAAAAGACAATCAACCTTGAATCAGACACTCAATTGCTCGCCATTCAGTATTTAAGAACTGAAGTTAATATAAAAAATCAGAAGTTTATTGAAAAAATCGATCCCGATTTGATTCAAAAAGTTATTAGTCGTCTTGAACTAAAAAATGCCCAAGATAATTATAATTTAATAGTTAGTTTGAAAGAACTTAAAAAAGCTAATGGTAAAATTGTTCTTAACAATCAGCACCATGAAGCTATTCAGTTTTTACGAGAAGAAGTTAAGTTAAATCGGAAAAACATTTAGCGCTCAAGAGGGGGAATCGATGGACATTCAGCCTCATGCCAGAAGCTTCTTTAATAGTTTTGTTTCGGTTTCGGAAGGAGGGCAGAAGGCGATTGTAAAATCGTATGGCCCGATTAGCGCTCTTTTTCAATCTCTTCTGGGCAATGTCGTTAAAAAGACCGATTCGAGCGGTGTTGTACATTATCTGGATAAAAAACAGGTCCGGGAATTGCAAAGACAAGCGAGCGTATTAAAGGCAAGTCCTATGCGGGTGCGCGATATGGGGGTGAAAGTGAAGGAGGAGGGGGAGATCAAACGACTCCTATCATTTCAAACGGACAAAGAAACGCAAACCTTTAAAAAGACGCTTTATACGATGATGAAAGATATTAATCTTCAAAGCAAAAATAATGTCCTTCTGGAAGAAAAGCTCGATCACTATTGCCGTAATCAGATCGCTATTTTGCGATACCCTGATGCAAGCGCGCATTTAAAAAAAGAAAACAATCAGCTGCTTGCCGAAATTGTCCAGATCAAAGGGGCTCTTGATTTGATTCATAGTGTTTATGATTTTTCAAATTTTGAAAAAGGATAATATTATGCCGTTAACCATACATGTTACTCAGGATACTTTATTCGAAACTCGAGTAGATTTACTTTTAGAAGATTCTCTTACTGAAGCTAAAAATATACGTGTACACAATACACTTTCAGCTTTTTTCTATCGATTATTTGGAAATATACTGGATGTGCGCGATAAAAACGGAAAACTTTATCATATAAATAAATCTGATTTTTTAGAGTTCAAAGCGAGAAATAATATTGATGTAAATCAGTATGACAAGGCGATGATTATTGCTAATAATCAGTCATTTGTTGAAAATGTTCTAAAAAATTTTAAAAAACCTAGTGAATTAAAGTCTTCCAATCCAATTGAAAAGAAAACAGTCGATAAGGATAAATTAGAATTAGCTATCAAAAAACTAAATGATCTTTCTTCAGAAGAAGTAACTCAAATGAAACAATTAGCTGATTTAACGCCTAGGGCACATAAAGACTTTTCCACCATTGATAAAGTGGTAGCAAAATTACGAGATTTAAAAAATAATCCCTTGCCAATACCTATCGATGAGAATTTTTTCGCGGATTGCGACCCTAATTTAGAGTCTTTAGATTTTATAAACTCTTTTAGAACCTGAATTGTCCTTTTTAATGGTTATTATTATAGATGAGGTGCATATGGTTTCTCCATCGAACGAACCCATTCGAGTCAATGTCATTCAAGATTCGCTATTGGGTGAAACAAGAGTAAATATAGGACTGCCTAATGGCGGTTCTGTAACCCATGTTCGGGCTCACAATTTTATCACGGCCTTTTTCTTAAGTTTATTTGGGAAAATCGAAAAAGTTGAAGGGCGCGATATAAAAACGCAGCAAATGAAGACCTTCTATATCAATCGAAACAGCCTCATCAATAAATCTCCCGATAAAAATCAGCTCAATACCTCCGAGTCAGGAAATAATCTTGTCAAACTTTTACTCTCTCAAGTTAAAGCCGAAAATACCAAGTCGGAAGGCGCAGCTTACATGTACCTACGGATAAACAAGGAGCTGATTACTACTGTCCTCCAAAAACTGGGGAGTGATCATGAGAAAAATAAAGAAATGATTTCAGCTTTAACAGCCTGGAATGAGACTGGCAGCCTAGAGAATGCTAAAAAAGTTATGGATTCAGGCGCTTTAGACCATATTAAAAAAGAGCGTGAAAGAAAAAATGCCTTTAAATTTTTAATGAAATGCGATTCAAATGATGCTGAAAATCTATTTAGAGCCGCATTAGATTATGTAAATCAACTAAAGGCTCCAGATAAGTATGATAATGGGTATGACAATCCGACATACGACGCGGATTTAATCGTTCATGAGAGAAAAATAGGTTTCTTAAGAGATGGGGTTTTAACGAAATTTGTGAATCAGGTTCGAAGCGGATACGTTGACGAAAAATTTATCGACCCCTTGGTAAATGACGATAACTTTATGTCTTTCCTGATCGAAAAAGGGTTCATTCAGAAAGAATAACCGTTAATTTTTAAGAAATTTTCACAGTGAATAAGGGCTCCCTCTCCTCCGGTGATGAGAGGAAGCTGCCTTACTTCTTTTAATGTAACCCACTTGGCATCCAGAACTTCACGGGGTGATAGTTGGAGTATGGGTTCTGTTGAGAAGGGTAAATAATACATATGGTAGAGAAAGTGAGCATCCGGTTTTTCGATGTAAAGGGTACGGATGGGAAGGTAGTTCTTTTTGTTCCCTATAATACCGGTCTCTTCAAACAGTTCGCGAACGGCTGCGTCAAGCGGTTTTTCCCCCGGCTCCAGTTTGCCGGCCGGGACACCCCAGGTGTGAGGCTCTTTACAGTGTTCAGAGCGGTGTAGAAGCAGCAGTTTATTCTCAAAGAGACAATAGTTAGCGGCTACTTCAACATCCGGTATAAAATCGTGGGGAGCTTCGGTATAAATCTTCATAAAAGGGGCTTAAGATATTTAGCCGTGTAAGATTTGGTACTTTTCGCGATATCTTCAGGGCGCCCTTCTGCAATAATTTCTCCGCCCGCTTTGCCCGCTTCAGGGCCCAGATCCACAACGTAGTCGGCCAGTTTAATCACATCGAGGTTGTGCTCGATTAATAGCATCGTATTGCCTTTATCGACGAGCTTATTCAAAACCGACATCAACTTCGCGATATCATCGGGGTGAAGACCTGTTGTAGGCTCATCGAGGAGATAGAGGGTTTTTCCCTGCGAGCGCTTCGAAAGTTCTCTTGAAAGTTTGATCCTTTGCGCCTCTCCGCCCGATAAAGAGGCGGTTTCTTGACCCAAGCGCAGGTAGCCTAATCCGACAGAGATCAAGGTATCAAGGATGCGGACAATGCGAGGGAAATTCTCAAAGAGATGTCTTGCTTCATCGACGGTAAGCTGCAGGTACTGCCCTAAATTTTTGCCATTATAAAGGATCTCAAGGCTGACAGGATTTAAACGAAGTCCGTGGCACTCTTCACACTCCACTTTGACCGCCGGAAGGAAGTGCATTTCTACTTTTTTGAAACCAAGGCCCCAGCAGGCGGTGCACATTCCTCTTCGATGATTGTAGCTAAAATGTTTCGGCTGAAGCCCTTTGGCTCTCGCTTCGGGAAGTTGGGCAAAAAACTCTCTTAAAGGAGTTAGAACATCGACATAGGTGCAGACGTCAGAGCGAATGGTGGTTCCGATCGGGTTTTGGTCGATCACGATCAGTTTTTCAAAGTGGCCGATCCCTTTAACAACCCCCACCCCTAAATCAATTTCGTCCTGTTTTAAAAGCCCTTTTTGGACCGCAGGCTCAATAATTTGGTGAAGAAGCGTCGATTTCCCTGAGCCTGATACCCCTGTTAATACGGTTAGAGCCGCAAGGGGGATGTTTAAGTTCAAATGTTTTAAATTGTTTGCGTGGGCATTTACAATTTGCAGTCCTGGTTCTAGAGGGCGTCTTTTTTTAGGGAGAGGGATCGACTTTTTATGAGACAGGTACTGTCCGGTGAGTGATTTCGGATTTTTGAGGATCTCTTTATAGCTGCCTTGGGCGGTGATATGCCCCCCATGTTCACCCGCTTCGGGACCAAAATCAAAAATGGTGTCGGCCGATTTAACGGTGAGCGGATCGTGCTCGACAAGCAAAAGGGTATTCCCAAGCTTTTTAAGTTTATCTAAGGCTTGGTTCAGCTTATCGTTATCATGGGGGTGAAGGCCAACGGTCGGCTCATCTAAGACATAGAGAACACCAGTTAGACCTGAACCTAGCTGCCTTGCCAACCGGATGCGCTGCGCTTCTCCGCCTGAGAGGGTCGGAGCTCTTCTTTCAAGTTGGATGTAGTGCAGGCCCACTTCAATCAAGAAATCGAGGCGGGAGATTAGATTTTTTCTGACCTCTTCTAAAATTTTATTCTTGCGGTCCAGTTTCAGTCTTTTGACGAAGTTTTGGCTCTCTTCGACCGGAAGGCGGCAAAGATCAGCAATAGATAAGCCTTCAATCGTCACATTTCTTGCGTAAGGATTTAGGCGAGTCCCGTCGCAGCTTTCGCAAACTCTCTCTTCAAGAAGAGGGAGGATGCCTTGCTTAATTTCGGAACGTGCCTTTCTTCCGGCTCTTGCAAGCGCTGTATTTAGCCCAAGCCACTTGAGCTTAAATCCCTTTTCTTCGATGAACTCCGAGCCGCCATTCAGAAGCCAGTGAAGTTTTTTGACCGGCAAGGTTCGCATAGGATGGATGGGGTCGATCCCTTGCTTCTCAAGCATTTTTTCAAAAAGGTGAATCGATTTGCCTGCCTCATCTTGTTCCCAGAGGATTCTCACAAGGCTTAAGGGGGAGAGTTCCAAGACAAAAGATTTGGACTGAATGTTTGCGCCATATTGATAGCCGAGGCCTAAACAATCAAGGCACATCCCTTCTGCTTTATTGAAGGCAAACGTATGCGGGGTCACTTCAGCAAACGATTTACCCGATCGCATCGCGGTAAAGCTTAAATTAAAGGGAACATCCTCATCGCCTTTAACCACTAAAAGCTTGTTTTGACCCAATTTTGCGGCGTTTTCGATCGCTTCAGCCAGGCGGCTTTTGATGCTTGGGCTCAACACCAATCGATCGATGACAAGGAAGAGTTCGTTTTTCCGTTTTCGATCAAAGGCAATCGATTGATCGAGATCGAGGTATTCATCATTTAACCTGATTCTGACATACCCCTGACGGCTTAAACGGGCTTGAATCTCCTCAAACTTCTCATTTTTTTTAAGTTCTACCGGCGCCAAGATTTGAATTTTCGTGCCGGCGGGGTATTCCAGGATTTGGCTGACCACATATTCACGGCTAATCGAACGGATGACTTCTCCTGTTTCAGGGTCATGCGGAATTCCAATTCTCGCAAAGAGGAGGCGAAGATAATCGTAGATCTCGGTCATCGTTCCCACCGTAGAACGGGGATTGCCCGCGTGCGCTTTTTGCTCGATCGCTATCGCAGGCGAGAGCCCTTCGACGTGGCCGACCTTTGGTTTTGGCATCTGTTTTACAAACTGACGCGCGTAAGGAGACATCGATTCGATGTAGCGTCTTTGACCTTCGGCATAGATCGTTTCAAAGGCAAGAGACGATTTACCCGATCCGGAAGGCCCTGTAAAAACAACGGTTTCCTCCCGCGGAACTACCACATCCAAACTTTTGAGGTTGTTTTGTTCAGCCTGAGTGATACGAATGGCTTGGACGATAGGAGCGCTTTCAACTCTCGCTTTTTGTTTTTGGTTGAGCGTTGCCAAGGCTCGCTTTTTAAAAGTCTCGTCTAAGGCTTCTTGCACCGCGTGGCCGGTTGGAGTGTTCAGCTTGGCGATTTGTTCGGGAGTTCCCGTGGCGACGATCTCGCCTCCTTCAGCGCCTCCTTCAGGACCCAAGTCGATGATCCAGTCGGCCATCTTCACCACGTCCATGTTGTGTTCAATCACAAGGACGGTATTGCCTCGATCGACCAAACTTTGAAGAACCTCCAGCAGGTGTTTGATGTCGTGGAAGTGGAGGCCCGTGGTGGGCTCATCGAGAATATAAAGAGTTTTTCCGGTAGAGGGTCTCGTGAGCTCTTTAGCTAACTTGACTCTTTGCGCTTCGCCGCCGGATAGGGTTGTAGAGGATTGGCCTAGTTTAACGTAGTTTAGTCCTACCTTTCGGAGGGTTTCAAGTTTAGATCTAATAGGGGTGATTGCCTCAAATAGCTCATAAGCGCTCTCTACGTCCATCTCTAATATGTCGTGGATATTTTTGCCTTTGTAGTAGATGGAAAGAGTTTCGCTATCAAATCTTTGGCCATGGCAAGTGGGGCAGTCGATCCAGGCATCTTCCATAAAATCCATGTCGACTTTGATCATTCCCATGCCCTGGCACTCCGTGCAAGAGCCCTCTTTGACATTGAAGCTGAAGCGGCCCGGTTTAAATCCTTTGGCTTGTGCTTCGGGCAGTTTCGTGAAGAGGTCGCGGATTTCATCAAACAATTTGATGTAAGTGGATGGATTGGATCGCGGGTTCCTTCCGATCGGCGTTTGATCGATGGTGATCACTTTGTCGATATGTTCAATGCCTGTGATTGATTTATGTTTGCCGATTTTTAACTCAGCTCCATGGAGCTCATTATCCAACGCCGGGAACAAGATGTCCGATATTAAAGAGGATTTTCCCGAGCCTGAAACGCCGGTTACCGCGACAAAGAGGCCTAAGGGAATTTTAACATCGACCCCTTTTAAGTTATGATGGGCGGCCCCTTTAATGACGATGCTTTCTTTCCCGGCTTTCCGTCTTTTCTTGGGAATTGCAAGGTTAAGCCTTCCAGATAAATAGCCGCCCGTCATCGATTGTTCCGATTTCAAAAGATCTTGAATCGATCCATTAACGACGATTTCTCCTCCGAATTTCCCGGGGCCGGGGCCAAAATCAACGACCCGGTCAGCTTCTAAAATAGTCTCTTCATCATGCTCAACGACGACGACGGTATTACCAAGGTCTCTCAAATGTTTGAGCGTTTTAATAAGCCGTTTGTTGTCGCGCGGGTGAAGGCCTATCGAAGGTTCATCCAGAACGTAAGTAATGCCTACTAAACCGCAGCCGATTTGCGAGGCGAGGCGAACTCTTTGCGCTTCACCCCCTGATAAGGTAGGCGCGGTTCGGTCTAACGTGAGGTAGTGAAGGCCGACATCTAATAAAAAGTGCAGTCTCTCACGAATCTCTTTTAACAGCTCTTCGGCAATTAATTCTTCTTGCGGCCTTAGTTTGAGTTGTTCAAAAAACTTGGCGGCTTGACTCACCGTCATGCGATTAATGTCAGCAATCCTTTTCCCCTCAAGCAAGGTGGCGGCCGGATAGGCTTTGAGTTTTTCGCCATGGCAGTCGGGGCATACGCCTTCGTGCATCAGTTTCGCGAATTTATTGCGGTAGCTTTCGCTTTTAGCTTCTTGCAAGCGGGTGAAAGCTTCATGTAAAACCCCTTTCCACATCACGTGGTCGGTCCACTGATTACCGGTTTCGGGGTGGACAAAGATCATCCGCGTCCATTTTTTTTCAGTGCCATAGAGAAAAACTTTTTTGGCTTTTTCGGAGAGCTTTTTCCACGGCGTCTCGACCGAAAAATTGTAGAGCCTGGCCAAATTGTTGTAGATATTGCCAAATCGTACCGTTTGATAAGAACTTGCAACCGTGCAGCAATCCTCAGCGATCGAAAGCTCCGGATCAATGATCAAATCAAGGTCAAATTCTCTCACCGTTCCAAGTCCGTGGCAGGTCAAGCACATTCCGGCAGGACTGTTAAAGGAAAAATCGTTCGGTTCAAGGGAAGGGTAGGAAAGACCCGATTTGGGGGAGTAGGCATGCATCGAAAAAAGGGTCTCTTCTTCGGTGTCGGTATTGAAGATAGACATGACCCCATTTCCAAGGTTCAGCGCCTGGGTGATCGATTCGGCGATTCTTGAATTTTGAGCGGCTTCCACAACGATTCGGTCTACAACCACGTCGATATCGTGGGTTAAGTTTTTATCAAGGGAGATCCCTTCTTCAAGAGAGATCATTTTGCCGTCTATACGAGCTTTCGTGAAACCTTTCCTTAAAAGGTCCGCCATGTCCTCTTTAAATTCCCCCTTTTTGGCTTTGGCAAAGGGGAAAAAGACCACAATTTTAGTTTTGGGAGGAAGCGTCTGGACGGTTTTGATGATTCTTTCCCGGCTTTGAGGCATAACCGGCTCGCCGGAAACGGGGCAGTGGGGAGTGCCTACTCTGGCGTATAAAACTCGTAGGTAATCGTAGACTTCCGTGAGCGTTCCGACGGTGGAGCGGGGATTTCGGCCGGCTGTTTTTTGCTCAATCGAGATGGTGGGTGAGATGTTTTCTGCCGATTCGATATCAGGCTTGGTCATATCGCCTATTTGCTTTCTTGCAAACAGCGATAGCGACTCGACATAGCGCCTTTGCCCTTCCATGTATAAAGTATCAAAGGCAAGGGAGGATTTACCCGAACCCGATACCCCTGTAAAAACAATGAGCTGATTGGTGGGGAGCTTCACATCGATCGATTTCAGGTTGTGAACCTGAACTTTTCTTAAAACGATCTCTTTCATTTAAATAATTCTTAGAAGTATAAGCCATAATTATATAAGGAAAAAGGGGGATATGCAAGCATGGATTTCATTCTGGCCATGATCTTGGCAAGCGCAGGGCTCAAAACAGAAGTCACTTACAATAAGGTGGGTGTCCCGGCGCCTAAAATTGAACATGCTTCACCCTCTTTAGTATTCTATGTCAGAGATGAGCTCAAATCAGAATTTTATGCCATGAGCGACATTGATCCTAAAGCCTTTGATTTCAAAGCGGAAGAGGACGATTCTGAAGCTGACTATGCCAGCATTAAGTTTTTATCAAAACTCCTCTATGCCAAACACAATGAAAATCCGATTGCTTCCGTAGACCGGGTCCCCTTAGATCCCGATTCAGACTATGACCGTCAAAACATGCTCTACATTCCCGAGACAAATGTTAAAGGAAATCCGGTTGAAAAATCGCAGCCTTTCAATGGTTACAATCAGATTACATTCAACAAAACGGCATCCAATGCCATCCCGACCAAAAATGCTCCTCAATATATCACGCATGAAAAAGCTTTTTACATCGATGCAAGGCCTGTTACAAACCGCGAATATCGCAAGTTTGTTCAAGCGACAGGAAGAAAAACTCCCGCTCACTGGCAAAATAGCTCTTTAACCGCCTCGATGAAAAACGATCCGGTCGTCAATGTGACCTATGAAGATGCGAAGGCCTATGCAGCCTGGCTCGGTCGAAGACTGCCCTCTTTTTCGGAGATGGAAAGAGCCATTAAAGAAAATCCGGCGATCCGGCAAGGGGCTCCCCTTCGCGAGTGGACCTCTTCGGTTGCTAATAATGACAAGATAGCGCCCCACTACTATATTATTGGCGGTAAAGAGATGGAAGGGGCTACCTTCGATCAGCAAACTGGCTTTAGAACAGCGATTGACGATAATTAAAAAGAGTTATGTTAGCTTAACTCTCGATCACTGCTTTTTCGGGGTCTCGATAAAACTCCCACAAGGCATGCCGAACTTGCTGGATTTGATCGAGCGGCCTTAAAATAGTTCCGTCGTCCAGCACTTCAAAAACTTCTAGCGCCATTGAAGCAGGATTGTAAGAGAAGGCAAGGTGGATATCATGCCCATCTTGCTGCCAATTCGTATCGGCAAAATGGATCGCTAATTCATTCAATTTAGCGCGGCTTGAAAGAGGGAGGTATTCAAATAGTTTTCTATCGATTAGATCGGCCGGAAAGCTTTTGATTAATTCCGCTCTCAACTCTTTGAGTGTAGAAGGGGGATTTTTCAGCTTAAAATTCGATTTCTCATGAAGGTAGGCCAAAATCGCCTTTCCGTCGTACTTTGACTCGTTGATCTCTTTGGCGGGCGCTTTAAGTGTCTCGGTCATATTTTGGGGTTCTATCAGCCATCTGACAAGCGAGGGATGATTCACAATTAAATTAAAAGTATGCTGTCCTACAATTCTTACCGGCACAAGTAATGAACTTCTTCTCTTGCCGCGGTTAACTTGCTTGTCAAAAAAGTCTTTTGCAGAGGAGAGGACTTGCTTAAGCAAGTCTTCAGCTCCTCTAGGATGAAGGATGATCGTCGACTCGGTACGGCTCGCTCCTTTATAGATTTTAAGAAGTTGTTTCGGGTCATTTCCAATTTTTGTAACCCAGGGGGTGTAGGGGAGGTGGGTGCATTGTTCAAATGATCGATCGGCCACTTTATTATCAGGATGGTAGACCTCTAAAATCGTTAAAATCCTTTCCTTGGGCTTGAATTTTTCTTGCAACTCCTTATCTGCGACCGCTCTTAAAATGAAATGATGAAATTTTTTCGGGCTGTCGATCCTCTTCCATTTTTTCCCTTTGTCGTAAAGGACAAATCCGCCGTTGAGCTCTCCTTGAGAGGTGATTTCAGGATCGTAGTGAATATGCATTCTTTGCAGAAGATCTGTCTTTAAAGCGGCTAGAGAGGCTTCGGGGGCTTGAAGTTGTTCGCCGACATGGATAATGGATCCGATGAGAGCCGTTTTAAGCAAAGTTTCCGAACCGCCTTCAGCCATAGAGGCTAAAATATTACTCCAAACACCGATCAATGGATTTTTGGTCTGGGCTTCAATGTAAAAACGGCCTCTTTCAAGAGTTCCCGGATTTGATTTTTCACACTCCTGTAAAATTTCATCAATGGTTTTCATGCCGAGAGGTATTTTGTCGAGCCCCAGATACTTTTGTAAGCCATTCAACAAAGCATTACCGCCAAAATGGGGCGCTAAAGGCTTTTTAACTAATTCTAAGGGAAGTTTGAGAAGGAAGGGAAAGCTTACAAGTTCTCCTTCAATTTTTCTTTTTAAGCACCCTTGCGACATGATTTCGCTAAAATCATCCAGACATTTTTCCATCGAGGTAGAAAAAAGGGATATAGCAAGAGATAAAGCGAAGCAGTTGGCTACATGCTCTTGCCTTGGATAGGATAAAAGGGCCATCAAAACTGTTTTTTTGGCATGGATCGCGTGTATTTTCCCGGCCGGTATTTCAAGGCTAACCCGAATAATTTCGTGAACGTTTTTTAACTTGGATTTAGGTTTTTTGATTTTAGCGATTTTAGCTCGGATGGAGGGGGTGTGGGCAATCAGCTCTAAAGTGTTCATAAAATTGCTTGAAAAACCGGAGTCTTTCTTTTCAATTTTAAGAAAGAGGGCTTGAAGAGAGGGGATGATGCCAAAATTCACAAGACCTGAAGAGCTAATTAGTATATCTGTAAATTTTCTTGCGATATGAGTTCTTAACTCAAGCTCTGGAACCGCATTTATATAGTCTTGAAATTCATGGGCCACTTTATGAAGTTCGGCCTCAAACTGCGCATCTAAATCTTTTAATTCTTTTAAAGCACCAAGATCGATCAGCCAGATCAATTTTCCGATGTGATGGTTAAAATCCTGTTCGGTTGTTTTTTTTGCGAGCTCATGGACATATTCTAGGATCTCTTTTTTGCGGGTAATGTGCTTATCTAACAATTTGTTAAGGTGGTCAATATTCTCTTCCATCGAAGGGGTCAGCAATTTTTCAAAAAATTGGGATTTAGATCTGCCCGCGCACTCGCCGGAGGACTTTTTTTTGATGATAAATGCGGTTCTTCCGGGACTCTGGGCCACATTTAATATTCTTGCCGATAGGAGCTCTTGGTGAGAGACCGCTTTAATCTGACTCTCTTTTTCTTTTAACTTTTCAAAGTTAACCGCTTTAACCGAGAAAGTTGGGTTCAGCCGGGAGCCATCTAGCATAAGACACCTCCGTGGACTAATAGTTATTTAATATTATCTCTTTTTATTATCTTCAGCGTTAATAGAGCTAATTACGATCTGATTGGGGGGAGCTCGGTAGGGCTCAAAAAAGATGCCATCTACTACAGCCATCTGATTATTTTTTGCAATCTCTTGAAGCTTGCTTGAAAGATCAAGCGAGATCGGATGCGATTCAGGGTTATACTGTTCGGCATATTGGTTCATGTTAGGGACAATCGGCCCTCTCAGGACGAAGGGCGTTCTATCCCCTTCGGAAATTAAATTGAAATTACGGCCGCTCGCAACTATTTTGCCTCGCACCTTAATATGGATAAGATCGGGGCGCATGCCTACGTAGCGGACAGCCCAGTTAATCGGCTGAAAAGAAAAAGGAACATCCTTTTTCCACACGATTTCAGCTCTTCCGGACTGCTGGCTCACAGCGACTTTATCAACGCCGTTTGTCTTTTGAAGTCTATTCACAAGCTCGGAGGCGCATTTTGGATTACATAAAAGGGGATTCCAAATAATCGTAAGAGATTGAATTTCCCCTAGGAGTGGCAGGGTAAAAAAAAGGGCAAGTGATAAGAGCTTCTTCATAAACCCAGTTAATATTATATTAGATTTTTAAAGCAAGAAAGGCCTCCATGAGAACCAAGACTAAAATAATATGTACTATCGGCCCGGCCGTTGCCAGCGAAGAAAAAATCCGGGAACTCATCCTGGCAGGGATGAACTGCGCGAGACTGAATTTTAGCCACGGCTCCCACGAGGAGCATGAAATTATGATCAATCGCCTAAGGAAAGTCCGCGAGGAGATGAAGGTTCCTTTGGCGATCATGCTTGATACTAAAGGGCCTGAGATAAGGCTCAGAAGAATTCGGGGAGGCGAGGTTTTCCTGGATACCGGCCACAGGCTTAAACTGGTAAAGCAAGAGATTGAAGGAGATAAGGAAAAAGTTACCATCACCCCCGGGCATATCTTAGATCAGCTGAAAGAGGGCACAAAAGTTCTTTTTGATGATGGCTATATCTCCTCGCACGTGGTGGACATAACCTCTGATTATGTGGAGGTTCAGATAGAAAACGGGGGCCTTTTAAAATCGGGTAAAGGGGTCAATATTCCCAATATTGCGATCGATCTGCCATCGGTCACAGAAAGAGATGTAGCAGACATTCGCTTCGGGTGCAAAAAAGATATCGATGTGATAGCCGCCTCCTTCATCCGTTCGGCGGACGATATTCTAACGATCAAAAAGCTCTTAAGCGAAGAGAAAAAATCGGATATTTTAATTATTGCCAAAATCGAAAACATGGAAGGGGTCCATAATTTTGATACGATAGTTCAGGTCGCCGACGGAATTATGATCGCAAGGGGCGATTTAGGAGTGGAAGTTCCGATCAGCCATGTGCCGCAGCTTCAGAAAATGATGATCCGTAAAAGCTTCCTGGCCGGAAAGCCGGTGGTGACGGCGACCCAGATGCTAGAGTCGATGATCAATAACCCAAGGCCTACCAGAGCAGAGGCCTCTGATGTGGCAAATGCCATTTATGACTCCACTTCAGCTGTGATGCTCTCTGCCGAGACGGCGGTCGGCAAATACCCGATTCAAACGGTTAATGTGATGAAAAGTATCATTGAACAGGCCGAGAAAGATTTTAATTACCGCGACTTTTTCGCCAATTTTTCCACGATTGTTTATCATGATGTCCCATCCGCAGTCACTCTTGCAACTGTCAAAACAGCCTACAGTTCAGATGCAAAGGCTTTATTTGTTTTTACAAGCGGAGGATCGGCTGCAAGACTGCTTTCACGCTTAAGACCCTCCATGCCAATTGTTGCGATGACCCAGTCAGAAAAAGTGTATCACCAAATGGGAATCAATTGGGGCGTAACCCCTTTTCTCTCCCATATCTGTAATACCATCACAGAGGCCTTCGAGCTGATATCTAACTTCGGGATGAAAGAAGAGCTCGTAAGCTACGGCGATCTTGTGGTTGTGACTGCAGGCTCACCGTTCGGGATATCGGGAACCACTAATATGATGCTTGTGGAGTCCATCGGGGATGTATTGGTAAGAGGTCATCACGGCATTGGGACTAAAGTTCATGGCAATGTGATTTTTGTTCCTTCGGCAGAATCGAAGCGCCCTTATGCGGTAAGAGATCAGCTCATTCTTCTCACTAAATGCGACGAGAGTTTTGTTCCTCTCATTCGCGAATCTTCTGGAATCATTCTTCAAAACAACATTGATGATACGGAGTCGGAGAGATTGGCTATCAAAATCGGAGAAGAGCTTCAAAAACCGGTTATTGTACGCGCTGACGCAGCGACCCGTATTTTAAAAGAGGGTCAGCTTGTGACATTAGTTCCTGAAAAAGGGTTAATCTACAAAGGGGTTGTATTATGATTTTTTTGGTAGCGTATCTAGCTGCGCTGGTTGCAATGTTTGTCATCGATCTCGTTTGGTTAAGCTCGATGATGAGCCGTTTTTACCAACCTAAAATGTCTCATCTTTTAGCAAGCTCATTCAGTATGGCGCCGGCCGTCGTTTTTTATTTGATCTATGTTTTTGCACTAACCTATTTTGTTATCCTTCCGGCTTTTGAAAACCGCTCGCTATCTCAAGCCCTCCTTGGGGGATTCATTTTCGGGCTCGCAGCCTACGGAACGTATGATTTAACGAATCAGGCAACTTTAAAAAACTGGCCCCTTGAACTCACGGTAGTTGATATGGCGTGGGGATCTATTTTAACCACCCTTGTTGCTTCTATTTCCTATAAAATAGTTGAGATTATATATAAGTAATTTTGTTAATTTTAAGTAAATTCTGTTATAATTCCTCTTTTTTAAAGAGGTTTTATGACGGTTAATAAATGTTTTGATATTTGTGTTACTTCTTTAAGAGAGCCTAATCAGAAACTATTTCAAGCTCTTGGACTATTTATCATTATCTTAATGCCGCCGGCATTTAGCTATGTTGGAAATAGCTTGAACGGCAGAATATTTGTTCTGAGGTTTGCGACCATCGTTCTCGCCGGAATCGCTCTCACCTTATTCTTAAATCGATATGCTGTTCTGCCAGATGTTATGCGAGTGCAGTAAGCGATGTCTTCCTTGAAGTTGAGTTAAGTCTCTCACTGCTGCATGTATAAACCACTTAGAAGAATGAGTGTGGTGAGGGCGGTTAGGGTAATGGAGATTTTTTTAAAATCGACCGGAGTGATCACTCGATCAAATAAAGTTCTTGTAGCAGAAGGCTCTGCCACGTGCCATAGGGTGAGTGGTGCATTCACCAGGGTGATGCCTAAAGCTACGCCATAACAGACGGTTGGAGTGGGGAGGGTATTAATCATGATGTTAATGCACTTTTTTCGCTTTTGATGGGGGTCTTTGTGTTTAATGGCTATAACACAATTAGACATGAAATATATAGTATAGCCCTATTAGCAGAATAGGTGAATCATGACGGTAGAAACAAGCTGTTTCGGAAATATCAAAAAGCGCGTTTGGGAATCAGAAGCGTATCAATCGCTTAGAAATTCCTATCTTTTCAAAGCCTCAAAATCTCTTCTGATTGTAGGCGCGGTTGCAGCTTTAGTAGCAGGCGTTGCCTTCTTGCTCTTCATGGCAGCTCCTCTTCTTTACGCTTTAACCTTTGGGGCGCTTTTTGTGGCTAAATGGGCCGTCATTGTGGGAGCAGCAGCGTTGATACTTGCTTTATTGCTGATGGGAATCAGAATGCTCTACTCAAAAATAGCTGAAAAAATAAGCGGGATTCTTAATCGACCTCAAGTTGAATCCTAGCTCTTGGATTGAGGCGGATAAATTCATCCAGAGCATGGGTTGGGCCGATCGGAAATAATCTTTGATTAAGAAGTTCTGTTTCTGCATTGGAAAGAGATTCTTCTTTTACAATCTTTCGAAGAATCTTCAAAAATGAATAGTCTTTCCATCGACCGATTTTCATTAACTCATCTATATTTAATTTGGATTCTAACAATTGTTTGAGATTTTGAGCGCGTGAATAATTTTTTATAAAGGTATTTGTATTTTCTATAAATTGATTCAAAACCTGATCGTCGACCGTCACTTCTTCCCATTTCAGAGTGCCATAGATCGCTTTTTGAATAATCGGTACACAAGGGTGCATAGCGGTGCTAATTTTTTGATAATCACTTGTAAAGGGAGAGATTTTTGTGAGGATATCCCTTACATAATGATCAAAAATTTTTCCAATTTTGGCTTTTTGCTCCATATTAAGATTGACATCTTGAAAGTAGGAACAAACTGCCAGCTGGCGATGGCAGCGTTTTTTTTCTTCAAATAGGATTTGAATGACTTTCTCGCTATTAACCCAGGTAGCGGTGGGGATAAAATAAATGAGACGATTTAGCCACGTTGCAATATTTTGAATGTGGGAGCCATTTTTAACATAGAGGAATTTTTTAAAATCGTTTTCATTAAAATGGCAGATACCAATACGCATAACAAATCCTTTTTTTGATATTATATCAATTAAATTAGTAGATGTCTTGTTAAGATTTAGTAAATTTAATTAAGGCTTTTTATAAAAAAAGAGGGCGATTGAAGCGAGAAGCAGTATAAGGGCTTCAAAAATATGGACGTTAGTAGAAGCATCTTGCTTATAATATCCAAGAGCTAGGTAGAACAAACCTGAAAGAAATAAAACAACCGATAGGATTTTCATAAAAAATGATTCAGCAGGGTAAGGGCGGCCAGGGGCGCCGTTTCCGTTCGTAAAATATAGGGTGAGAGCTTGACTCCCTTCACGCCCATTTTTAAGAGCATCTCTTTTTCTTCAGAGGTAAAGCCCTTTTCCGGGCCTACGAAAAAGAGGGCTCCCGAAAGCTCTTTCGACAAGAGATCAAGAAAAAAGGGGGCGTTTGGGTCGGTGTCCCCAAAAAAGGCAGGCAAGGCAGGTTTTTTCCATTGATAAAGAGGTTTGGCGAGCGTTAGTTTAGGAAGATAAAGTCTTCCGCTTTGTTTCATGGCGCTAATTAGAATGGTTTCGGCTCTTTTGATCTGATGGGGGGAGAGGTCAAATTTTTCACTATTTTCGCCGGGAAAGAGGATAAGTTCGGTCATTCCGAGTTCACACCCTTTTTCAAGAATGACATCTAAACGATTAGCCTTCGGGAGGGCTTGGGCTATAATGGAGGGCCTGGGTTCGGTTGCTTTTTCAAGGTGATCAACGATGAGCTGATCTCCTTTTTTGTACGCATTTGCTAAATGGCCTTTTCCATCGACTAGTTCAAATAGCTCACCCTCTCGAATGCGCATCACTTTGAAGTGACGGTTTTCATCCTCACTGAGGATTGGATTATGAATGTCTTTAACGAAAAAACGATCGGATGGCATTTATAATCCTGTATCCGGATCAAAGATGGACATCGTTTGAATTTTTACTTTCGGCCCTTCTACAATCGCTTCTAATCCAAAGCGTTTGTCGGGGCCTGTATAGAGAGTTATCTTTTGCAAAAAGTCTTGAAAACGGGCCCTTAGATGGCTCTCTCTTTTTTTGGAGTGCCTTGGCTCGGAGCTTTTGCCTTCATGATGGTGTGAAATAAGATAGGAGACGTATTTATTTTCAAGCTCATGCGGTGCTATGACCGATATACCCCACGGCAGCTCTTTCGCCCCTTTGGTTGCGACAACCGAGATGATCATATGATCTCTTACCACTTCGAGAAAAAGACGGCTCACATCTTTCACATAGAGTTTTAAAGGGAGATAGGTCAGCTCATTTTTAACTTTAATGGCAGAAGAGGGATCGGTAGAAAGCGTTAAGGTTTTAGGGTTGAATTCTTCAGAGGTTGCCAAAGGATAGAAAATCCTGACCGGAAGTTCTCGTTCAATCGGGAGCATCTCTTTTCTCAAAAAATCGATATGAAGGTTTTGGGCTTCAGGGTCATTGATCTCCTCTAGCGTATTATTACGGAAGGGGATCGCAACTTTCTTCCAACTGGCGGGGACAAAAAAGCTCACTTCGTCATCGTGAAAATTCTCGCGGGAAGATTTAATTTTATCGAGATCATTTTTAGAGATCATACTAAAATCAAATTCCAGCTCAAATCCCTTAGAGATTAACGCTTCAACCTGTTCTTGCGGTCCTGTGATTGTTTGAGTCAATTTTTGAGGCCAAATATCGAGATAGACATAACCTTGCGGAACTTGTCCTGAGGGGGGCAGGATGGTAATCGGAACTTTGGCGGTGATGATCGGGCTTAGTTTTACTACGAATTCAGGATGGGTCACTTCAGTGATGTTGCGGCTTACGTCGATATTCGGATTTAAGCTGACCAAGTCCTTTCGGCTCACCTTTAAAACTTGCTCATCCGACTCGAAAGTGGAGGCATCGAGAGAAACTTCAAGGTCGCCCGATTCAAGCTCGTCGATAACCCCTTTATACCCTGTGAGAGTTAAATTGATCCTGCGGTTTAAAAAGCCGTTTGGCATCATCCCGACAATGGTTTTGTCTTCAGGGATTTTAATCACTTTTATCGGGACGTTGGCAATCGTTTTGGTTTCCGTGAGCGAGTGATTGACGATCAGCCAAATGACTAAAGCGGTCGCTAAGGCTACAATTTTTTGCTGCCAGTTATTTGTAAAAAATGAGATTAAGCGGTCCATTTCTTAAGCGTCCCAAATACATTGATAGAAGAGCCGATAGAGGTCTCGGGAGGTGTAAACACGCTTCGCAAAATCCCTTTAAAACGATCCGGTTTTACCCCTCGTGTCATAATGCCTTCTCTTGCGATTGAGACTTTGCCGGTTTCTTCCGATACTACGATGATAAGAGCGTCCGTAAGCTGGCTGATGCCAAGTCCTGCGCGGTGCCGGGTCCCCATTGACTTTGAGAGCTGGGTAGAATCATCGGCAAGCGGAAGGATGGTGGCGGCTGAAATGATGTGGGTGCCGCGGATGATCACTCCACCATCATGCAAGGGGGTGGTGGTACTAAAGATGGTTTCAAGCAGTTCAGGGGAAAATCGGGCATTAAGGACAACCGCTTTATTCGCAAATTCATCCAGTGAATCCAAATTCTCTAAGATAATGAGAGCTCCGATTTTTCTTTCGGCGAGTCTGAAGACCGAACCGGTGATCGCTTCTAAAAATTTGTCGAATTCGGTGATTTCCCGGTATTTTTTTCCTTTAAGGCTCAGTTTAGAAAGAGCTAAGCGAAGTTCCGGCTGGAACAAAATCAACAGGGCAATAACCGCTGAATTAAAAAAGAAGAGCATGAGCTTTTCAAGCACGGGCAAGTCAAGCCACAGAAAAGCGACATACATCCCCATGAAGGCAAGAAGACCGAATATGAGGTCCATGGCTCTGGTATTCCAAAAGAAAGAAATCAGATAGTAGATGACCGTGGTCATAATCGAGACTTCTATCAGCGGAACGAAAAATTGAAAAATTTTCATTCGACTCCATAGTGAATGAGGTCGATGATGTCCCTGTGTTCCTTCACATCGTGTACACGGATATAGTCTGCCTTTGAGTGGATGGCAAGGGTATTCATAGCAAGAGTCGCAGGAAGGAGTTCTTGCGGCGGTTTGTTTAATATCTTGCTCATAAATGATTTTCTCGAAAGCCCAATAAGGATGGGGTACCCCAGTTTCTTGAATTGGCCGAGATTGTGTAAAATTTCCCAATTATCGGCAACGGTTTTCCCGAAACCTATGCCAGGGTCTAAAATGATGTGTTGAGGTAATATGCCCTCCCTTAAAAGGGCGTCAACTCTCATTTTAAAGAATTGAACGATCTCTTCGATGACCCCTTTTTCATACCGGGGATTTAGCTGCATCGTTTGAGGATTGTTTTGCATATGCATCACACAGAGAGGAACTTGATGTTTTTTAGCGACGGCGATCATCCGCGGATCTCTAAAGCCTGAAATGTCGTTAATCAAAGAAGCTCCTGCAAGGCAAGCTTTATCTGCTACTTCAGGTTTTGTAGTGTCGATTGAAATGATCCCTTTGGAGCTTAAAGCCTTAATGACAGGGATGACTCGCTTGAGCTCCTCTTCTAGAGAAACAGGCTGGGAGCCGGGGCGGCTTGACTCGCCTCCAATATCTAGAATGTCGGCCCCGTCCAGAAACATTTTTTTTCCGGCCTCGATAGCAAGCAGAGGATCTGCAATGCTCGTAAAAAATGAATCGGGCGTCACATTTAAAATGCCCATCAGTCTGGTGCGCATAAAAGAAGAGGATATCACATTTCGGGATCGCTAAAAATGAAAATTAATTTTAATATACGTATTATTTTTTAAAGGGATTTCATGGACGTCGAAATTCTTTCCCGTTTGCAATTTGCTATAACCATAATGTTTCACTACATCTACCCTCCTTTAAGCATTGGGTTAGGGCTCTTGTTGGTGATTACCGAAGGTCTTTTCATTTGGACAAGGAAGCCGGTCTATTGGCAGATGGCCAAGTTTTGGACTACGATCTTTGCTCTCACCTTTGCGATTGGCGTTGCGACCGGTATCGTGATGGAATTTGAATTTGGAACTAACTGGGCCACTTACTCGAGATATGTGGGTGATGTCTTTGGGTCTGCGCTTGCTGCGGAAGGGGTTTTCGCGTTTTTTCTTGAATCGGGTTTTTTAGCGCTCCTTTTATTTGGATGGAACCGGGTGAGCTTAGGGGTTCACTACTTTGCGACCATTATGGTAGCTTTAGGTGCTCACTTTAGCGCCATCTGGATCATTGTGGCTAATTCCTGGATGCAGACTCCGGCCGGTTTTAAAATTGAAGGGGAAGGTTTGGGAGCAAGGGCGGTGATCACCGATTTTTGGGGAATGGTTTTTAATCCCTCTTCGGTTGACCGGCTCCTTCATTCGATCATTGGGGCATGGCTTGCTGCCGCCTTTTTAATGATTTCAGTTTCAGCCTATTATCTTTTAAGAAACAAGTTTGAAGAATTTGCGAGATACAGTCTCAAAATAGGTCTTAGCGTGGCGGTGATCGCCCTCTTTTTACAAGTATTATCGGGAGATCATAGCGCAAAAGGGGTCGCTCGAAATCAGCCGATGAAACTTGCTGCCATGGAAGGGGTCTTTGTGACCGATAGAGGGGTCGCATTGGATGTAGCCGGCTGGGTAGATGTCCAAAATCGAACTAAGCATACGATAAGTATTCCCTATCTTCTCTCCTTTTTAACATTTGGCGATTTCAACGCGGAAATAAAAGGGCTCGATCAAATTCCTGAAAAAGACTGGCCGAATGTGCAGGCGGTTTTTCAGTCTTATCACTTAATGATTGCGATGTGGGGAGCCATGTTTTTTTCGGCGATGCTAGCTGTATACTATGCTTGGCGGGGAACTCTATATCAAAAAAGAGGCGTTTTATGGCTTCTTGTGTTTTCGGTGTTTTTTCCTCAAATTGCCAATCAAGCCGGTTGGATTACCGCTGAAATGGGGAGATATCCGTGGATTGTGCAAGATCTCTTAAGAATTTCTGAAGGGCTTTCTAAAGCGGTTACGGCGAATCAAGTTTTAGGTTCAATCATCATGTTTGGCATCATCTATTCACTCCTTTTTATCCTTTTTATCTACCTGTTAAACGATAAAATTAAAAAAGGTCCAATAGGCCATGAAGCCGATAAAATATATCATCAACTTAAAGAGCTTGCTAAAGAGGTAAATACTTAAAATGCTTCCATTTTCTCTGTCTGAGCTGCAGTTCATATGGTTTTCTGCCTTCGTATTTCTCCTCATGGGATACGCGATCTTGGATGGGTTTGATTTGGGTGTGGGCATGCTCCATCTTTTCGGCAAAACGGATCACGATAGACGGGTCATGTTAAACAGCATCGGCCCTGTATGGGATGGAAACGAAGTCTGGCTTGTAACCGCAGGAGGAGCTCTTTTTGCCGGTTTCCCGGATGTTTATGCCACGATTTGCTCGGCTTTTTATCTTCCGGTCATGGGGCTGCTTGCAACCCTTATTTTTCGGGCGGTCGCTATCGAATTCAGGTCTAAAAACCAGTCAATGATATGGCGATGGACGTTTGATATTCTATTTGCCGGGGCCAGCCTTTTAATTGCGATTGCTTTAGGGATGGTGCTGGGTAATCTGATTAGAGGCATTCCGCTCGACGAGCAGAAAGAGTTTGTGGGGGATATTGCACAATTTTTTGAGCCCTATCCTATTTTGGTAGGACTCTTTACAGCGGCCCTCTTTGCCATGCATGGAGCTATCTACCTGGTGATGAAAACGGAAGGGGAGTTGCACGACTATCTCAGGGGCTGGGTCAAGCCCGCGATCATTATATTTATTCTTTTATATGCGGTGACCACTTTTTCAACCTTAATTTATATGCCGCACATGGTAGACCGGATCAAAGAAAATCCGCTCTTTTTTATCTTTTCTCTGATTAATATTTTAGCCATCGCCAATATTCCGCGCGAAATTAATCTCGGAAACGATGGCAGAGCTTTCGTATCCTCCTGTGTGAATATTATCTGTCTTCTTGCACTCTACGGAGTGGGAACTTATCCTTATGTCGTCCGTGCGATCAACAATCCCGATTTAAGCCTGACTATTTATAACTCCTCCTCATCGGAGAAAACGCTCAGCATATTAGTGATCATCGCACTCATCGGCGTCCCCCTTGTAATGTCCTACACGGCGGCAATTTATTATGTGTTTCGTGGGAAGGTAAAAATGGATCATCATAGTTACTGATATGTCGGTCACTTTTTACAATGCAGAGTATTATGAAACAACTTACAACAATCAACCGATACGGGCGGTTTATATTCCCGAATTAAAGATCAAGCTCACGGAGTTAGGACAAGCTTACGAGAGAGATGAATCAGAACTGTATTACCGCACCACGGGGGGCGCTCTTGTTCGTAATCATATCAATTTTATTCAACTAACAGTTCCATCCTTCCTTGTGACAGGGGGAGTGAACCCCCTGCTTATTCAAGGCTATTTTATAGAACAAAAAAAATATCACCCCACTCTTTAATCCAAGTGGACTTGAATCTTAACTTGGCTCTAGTGCTTGTTGAAGCGGATTTAAAAGGGCTTGTCCCGATTCGGTTTGAGGGAAAACCGATTCAAAGCGAGGAGGACTAAAGGCGCCAAAAGTAATCAGAGTAAAAATCCACGCGATCACTTTACGGATTTTTTCAAAGGTTTCGCCAAAAAGAAGGGAGGTTTTCGGGCACTCTTTTACATCGAAGTCTTTAAGAGTCGTCTGTCTTATGTGCGCTCCCGAAAAGCTTTTGAAAAAACGGACGAATTTGTTCCATTGACTCTCATTGTCATCTACCCACGAATCTTCCTTAGGTTTAATGCTATAAATATGCGTAGCATTTTTCCCTTCAAGATGTTTTCCGCCCACTAGATGAACTCCATCTCCCTCTTCTCTGATCACCACTGTTACTTCAGCTTTTTTTAAATCCAATCCAATGCCAGGTGAGGCTAAAGTATAGAGTTTGTCTACTTTTTGAGGAAGAAGTAGCGAAAGATATTGAGCATGCGCGCCCCCTAAACTTTTACCCAGGATATTAACCGTTTCAATTTTTTTGTCTTTTAGGTAATCGGAGATATCTTCGTAATTGGAGTAGGCTCCTAAAAATCCAAAATTGATGCTAAGCCCATTCAGACCCGACATGATCCCTGAAGTGGCCGATCTTCTAAAAGCCATACCTCGGCAGACAAGAAGGGGGGGCTGCTCTGATTTTGTGGGAAGTAAGAGGGAAATGTAGGCTCCCCCTTTAGTAAACGTTTTATCAACAATATATAAATTATCAAAGGTTGCAAACTTGGTTCCAACAGGTGGTTCCCGGTCAATAAAGCGGGAGGTTGCCGCTTCGACAAGTAGGGATACATCGTCTGCTTTAGATTTTCTTTGATAACTCTGTATATGGAGATTGATATCCTCAAAGTTTTGGGCAGTTCCTTTCGGAGGATTACGATCAAAATAAGGGATAGACATTAATACTCTCTTTATTGTTAAAGAGAGTATTATAACTATTCTGATTTATTATTGTCTTGTTTTTTATCAGACTCTTTTTTGTTAATAATCTTTTCAAATTCCTCTTTTTGTTGTTTTATCTCAGCTTTGATTTCTTCGTAGGATTTATAAAACTGGGTCTTCAGCTGAGTAACCGTATCGCGATCTTCGGGTGTTGCATCCGAGGTATACCCCTTAAGAATGCTTCTAAAAAGATCTTGATTGGCGATGAAAAATCCGGAAACTAGAGCAAAGGTGAGCAAAAGAAGAGTTATTACAAACCCAATAAGCCTTTTGACCACTAGAAACAGAGTGATAATAAAAATTAATAATGCAACTCCAAAGGCGAGCCCATTATTGCTCAATAAAAAATTGATAACGTCTTGCATAATCCCTCTCTAAAACCGTAAACCTAATTTTTTAATCTATTTAGGTAAAGATCTTTCATTCATATCGTAAGGATCCTGTTCTATCTTTTGTCCAAGAGCAAGAAGGGCTTCTCGCATAATAAAGAATGATCCGGTTATGACCGTGATACCTTCTCTTGGGAAAATGGCATCTTTAACCTCTTTATAATAAGTAGATCCGGGGATAAGCCGACTCAAGTTTTCTGCCGGCTCGCTTCGTCCATTCGAAGCTTCGGTGAAAGTAAAGGAGCGAGCCTTGGGTTTTAAAATTTCGAGGCAACTCTTAATATCTTTCGTTTTGGATAACGCGATAACGAAATGAAAAGACTCCGGTCCAAAATGTTGGTCCAGCATTTTTAAGAGCTCTTTCATACCGTCAGGATTATGGGCGACATCTAAAACAGTATTTCCATGGATTTCGAAACGGCATCTCGGGCGTATCGATAATTTATCTGTCGGAGCGTTTAAAAAATCTAGGGCAGCTTTCGCAATCGCGCTATTTTCCTCGTCGTAGTTTTTAAAAAGCCCCTTCACTTTTATACAAGGAGCTTGTTTCTCCCGGGCCATCTTTTCTAAGATTGGAGGGGTTCTAGGACCCAAAATGAGAGGCACCCCGTTTTTGATGATCCCCCCTTTTTCGAAGGCAATTTCATCTATTGTTGATCCTAGAATTTCTGTGTGCTCAAGGCTTATGGAGGTTATAACAGAGAGTTCAGGTGTAATAATGTTGGTCGCATCAAGTCTTCCTCCGAGCCCCGTTTCGATGACGGCCCATTTCACCTTATTTTTAAAATGGAGATACGCAACAAGCGTAGTGATTTCAAAAAAAGTGAGGGGCATATGTTGAAAAAGGGGAGGGAGAAGCTCTACTACCTCTTCTTCTTCAATCATCTTTCCATCGATTTGAATTCTTTCTCTAAAAGAGGAGATGTGAGGCGAGGTGAAAAGACCTGTCCGCCCCTGCTTTTTTAGCCCTTCTGCAATTTTCAAAGAGACAGAGCCCTTTCCGTTGGTTCCAGCAACATGCACAGATTTAAAAAAATTGTGGGGGTTGCCAAACGCTTGGGCTACCCTCAGCATATTCTCAAGGCCGAATTTCGCTCCGCCAAACAGATTGATAGAAAAAAGCTTATCGACAAGCGTTTTGTAGTTTTCGGAAGTGCTCTTCATCAACTGTGGTGCATCCATATTTTACGTAAGGTTTATTGAGTCCGTGGTAGTCGGAGCCCCCTGTTTCAAGCCAGTTTCTCCTTTGAGCTCTTTTGACCCATCTAGCATTTTCTTCCGGGGTGAAATTGGAGTAGTAGCACTCGATCCCGTCAAAGGGGGATTGAAGAAGTTTATTAAGAAGAGGGATAGAATCAATCAAGTGAGGATGGGCTAAAATAGCCACCCCTCCGGCGGCATGAATGACATCGATCGTTTCGTTTACTGTAATCGTATAGGCAGGGACATAAGCCAATTTGCCTTCTCCTAGATACTTTTTAAAGGCCTCCTGCATACTGCCTACAATCTTGTGTTTGACTAACAGTTCAGCAATATGGGGCCGTCCAATAATCCCTTGAGCCGTAATCTCTGAAGGATCGACTTTGATCCCTAAGCGATGCAGTTTTTTGAAAATCTCTTCATTTCTTGTCGATCTTCGTAAGAGATGCTTTTCCTGAAGTTTTTTGATAGAAGGGGCGTCGGGGTCAAAACCGTAGCCTAAAAGATGGACGCTTTCCTGATCGACATGACATGAAAATTCTACGCCGGAAATCATTTCAAGGCCTTTAGCTTTGGCCGCTTTGTAGAGCTCTTCTAAACCTAAGGTAGAGTCATGATCGGTTAGCGAAACCGCTTTTAAATGAAGGCTTACGGCAAGATCGACGATTTCGGCGGGAGTCGCGGTTCCATCCGAGTAGGTGGAATGGCAGTGAAGATCAGCAAAAGGAATCATTGAGGAGGTATTATCCTGATTTCGCTCTCGAGATCGATCCCTGTTTTTTCATGAACTTTTTTTCGAATCAGATCGATTAGGTTGAGGACATCATCCGTTGTGGCAGTCTCTTTGTTCACGATGAAATTCGCATGAAGGGTGGAGACTTCGGCGCCGCCGATTTTCACCCCTTTTAATCCAGCCTCCTCAATCAGCTTTCCGGCCGCATGGCACTCCGGATT
>CAYWQX010000022.1:0-33152 GCA_964460985.1 uncultured bacterium | reverse complement strand
ATCTGTCGACGTTATTTTTTTATCGATCAAATTGATTGATGCAGGAATTAGTTTTTCTCGTTAGCATGAGACTATGAAACTGGAAGGCCTTGAAGATTTTAAAAATCTGACGATTATTGACTACCCCATCATATCAGCCACTCTTGACCGAGAAGAGAGAACCTTTACGATAGAGCTTGAAGGCAGTGCGATCAAAAATGGAAATCATATTCAATACTATGGTCCGGGTTTTATAACGTTCTATGATTGGGAAACCTTCGCCTTTTTAAGACTTGAAGAGGGTCAACTAGAGGTGGATAACGATCTCGAAGCTTTCGATGAAATTGCAAGAAGGGATTTTGAGGGCGACTGGCTTATACTCGGCGGCTATGTCATGAATGACTGGTGCGAATATAGAATCAAATCGCCCAAAGTGAAAGGGCAATTTGCTTCAGAAGAAGTAAGGGACCCTTCATAGGCGAAGGGCTTTCTAGGCTACATTATTGAGCAATCTTCTTTTTTATTTTTTCTAGCATTTGCGATTGCAATCTGTTTTATTTCAGCTAAATCTTGTGATATTTGGGTGTAAAGGAGTGGAAGTCTTGAAACTCTCTCTTTAGGTCTAGTAATACTTTTATCTGAATTACGAGCTACAAGATATCGCATATAATCCACGAAATCGGAAAGAAAATCGGCAGCTTTCTGACCTTTATTGTACTCCATGGGCCTAAATTCTACTGTTGTGCGATTTCCAAATGACATTTGAAACAACTTCTTTTGAGGTCCATTATCTTTCATTTGGACTGTCAAGTTTCCATTAAGCGAAAAAGGTTCCGCGACAACATTTGGAGGCATTTCAATAATTAGCTTATCTGACCCCTTTTTAACGAGTAGTGTTCCAAAATTTAAAGTATCTCGCATAGCATCATTTCCAGCGTCAGTGAAAGGATAAAAATCTCTGTTGTACACTATGCAAGCCCTTAATTCTGAGAGCTTTAAATTCGAAGAGGGCATAGCAGAATCGAAGTAAATGAGAAATTTTATTTTTTCATCACTGCATTTCAACATGGGTATTTGGGTTTTTTCCATGTTATCGATGATTGCAAGCACTGAATCTTGTAAAGCGTTCATATTTATTACCTTTTTGAAGCATTATTAATTTTGTATAAATTATTATCAATCAATTAATTTACAAATAAATTTTTGATATCCTTAAAATTAAGGAGATTTAATAATGTCTATTGATTTAACTAATAATCATTTTTTCTTAATTAAACAAGAAAAGACAGTAACTTCTAATGGAAAACTCACAACACAAATCACCTTAGATAAACGCAAAGAATTCAAAACTCATGATGAAGCTTTAAAGGCTTTAAACAGCGGTAATTTAGTCCTCGTGGAAAAAGGCCAGGTTAAGCTTTCGGAAAAATTTAAGGGCAAGAATGTGGTGGTGTTTGGGGCGGACAAGAAGCCTTTAGAGGGTCGTGTTAGCATTATGAGCGAAGAGGATGTGGCTCAGATGAGGGCGGTCTTTCAGCAGCATTTCAGCAAGATTAACGAGGAGAAGAAAAAAGAGAGTGAGAGAGCTCCTCGCGAAGGGATGAGGCCAACCCTTGCGGAAAGAGAGGTTCGGGTGCGGGAACAAGTGCCGTCTCCTGCTGTAAAGGCTCGGTTTGAACGTGAAAGAACATCCGAGGAGATCAGGCTAGCAAATAAAGAGCGCAGAGAAGAGCAGGAAGTGCTAAATGTCAAAGTGGCAAGAACCCGCATTCGCTTTTATGAGAGCTTGAAGGCAAAAAACGAGGCTATTTTAGAACAAAAAAGGAAGGATTTAGGCCAGATTTAGTATTTACTTAATTAAAAGTTTAAATTATAATACTGCATTAACTTTTAATTAATGGCAAAATGACATCAATTACAAATGAAGATAATACTTTAATTAAATCATTCGAAAAAACCTCAGCCTCGGTCTTTAAACTTTGTACCGCGCGTTATGATGATTTAAGTAAAATTCAGACTGTTGCTTACAAGGTTTTTTCAAAAGAAATTGCCGATCCTTCCCCTCTTTGCCGTTATCAGTTTATCTATGCATGTGAAGTATTGGCTATTAAGAAAGAGGCCATCACCTCCGCTTTCTCCGTTATAGAATCTTTATTTCATGTAGGACGATATAAGAAAGCGAAGAGCTTCTTAAATTTCTCCCCTGAAGAAAAATATACGTGGGCTCTAAGCTATCTTGCAGCGGGCGACAACGAAATGGTTCAGTCACTTTTAGAGGGGGAAGAGTTGAACGGCTCTTCTGAAAACTTTTTGCAATTAATTGCACTCGATCAATTGAACACACTTTGGAGTACGTACAAAGACACCTATTCGCACTTAAACATCCACTTCAGACGGATGCTTGATATATTCATTATGCGAAGTGAATCACATGAAGTTTCATCCGAATTCATTTGGATGCACCTTTTCAAGCTGATTAATCGGGAAGCTTCCATCTCAGACTCCCTTTTCAAGGAGACTTTTGAAAAAGGAGCGCTTTTAGTCTGGCTTCCTTATGAATGCGCGCAAGTTATTAGAAGAGCTCCGAGGGATCTTGCAAGAGAGTTTACCAATCGTCTTTATAATTCATTACCTCATTCGCTACTCTATAAGTATTTATACCATTCAATTCGTGATTCTAGCGAATTAAAAAAGGAAGATATTGAGTACGCCTTTTCGCTTTTAAACTACACCAAAGAGCCAGGAACTGCCGTGTTAACTGCGGCACTCATCTCAACCCTTAACAGTCGTTCGGAAAGAGTTGTTCACCATAAAAGACTTTTAGGGAAGTGCGAGTTTGAGACATTTAACGCGCAGATGACCTTCAATCTTTTTAGATTCATGAAAATAGATTTTGAAGAAAAAAATCTCTATAGTTCTTTTTTAAAAGTTTCCGAAAGATATCCTCATTCAGTCCCGTTATTAATGCTTAAAAGTTTCGATTTAGATGCCCATTCCTTAAAAATAATACAAGACACAGAATCGATTGAAACGCTTTCTTTCTTATATTCGAGCACCAACGAAATAAGTGATGCAAAAGATGAAATCGCTGAAAAAATCTTTGCGATTGCTCCTAAAAACAACGACATACTCGTTCGCTACCTCTGTACACTTGACCGCCACCCTCCGGAAGTAGTCTTAGAGAAATTGGATAAACTCCATATAGACTCTGAAAACGTTTCAATGATTTGGAACGCGCTAAAAGTTCATCCTCAATTTCAAGAAATTCTTTTAAAGATACCCTATACTGATAAATTTAAACCTTTGATAAAATATAGGATGTCTATACCGGGTATTTCGACTTATAAGGCCGATGTAGAATTCCTTTCAAAAGATATAAATAATATAGAGATACGTACGATTCATGCCAAAGAGTTGATTTTTCAAAAAAAATGGAGGGAAGCACTTTCACTATTTCCTCAAGCCGATTTCAGTGCGTACGAATTCCTTTGGAATGCAATGGAAGAGCCCGATTTTCCCCCATTTGAAGAGGTATTTGAAGCGTGGAAAAAACCTTTCACACCGGAAGAAAGAGAGAAATTATGGGATTTAATAGATGATCATGGCTGTATTCAAAAAATACCGCGATCGGTCATAACGCTTCCGTTCATTCGTATAAGAGCCAATGAGCCTGGACTCCCAACTATCTTAGGGGATGTCAAGTTTTTAGCCATGCATCAAACTGAGGTAAAAGCGAGAACAGTTCTTGCGAAGTACTATATTCATAACAACGAGCGTAAAAATGCTTATGATTTATTTCCGCATGTTGAGATGGACGATGAACTTCTACAGTTCGCTCTCTCCTATTTACAGGAAAGAAATAGATGGGATGAAATCCTCTCTTACAAACAGTATGAAGATAAATACTTTGTAAAAAAATGTTTAGTATCGGCTTTTTTAAACAAGGGAAGAGGGGAAGAGGCTTTAATTCGTATTAGAAAATTGATGGAATGGGAAGGAGAGACCGCCGAACTCTTGAAATTGAAAGTGAGAGCCTTAATACTACTCAAACGTTGGGATCCAGCGGAAGATATTGTCGAGGCTGAGTTAAAGAAAAATCCAGCCAATAAAATCTACAAAAAATTCCAAGAAGAGATTCTAGCCGGCAAAAAGCAGGTTAAAGTAGAGCCCGTTCTTCCACCCCCTTTGCCTGAGCCTCCCCGACCAACCTTAGCTACTCCTAAAAAAGAGTTTGTCTCGAAACTCATCGAAGAGGTTCCGAAGAGCAAGCGAGAAAAGTATCCTGAGCGATTTACCGCACCCATAAACTCCGATCAAAATGCCACTCGAGCCTTTTTTGATGCGAAATCGTCTAAAGCGGTCGATCCTTTAAAACCCGCCTTTGATCTGACTCAGATCAAAAAGATGGCGGCTCAAGCAGAAAGACAGGCCAAAAAAGAAGAAAAACGGGAAGTAGAAGCCGTCCAAAAGCCAAAAGCGGCTGCAAAACCGATTGTAAAAGTTGATTTGACTCCCTTTCAGAAGTTAACGATTCGGCATGCAGGAGAGAAGCTTTTAGAGTTTGAAAAACTACCCGCTGAAGCTAATCCAAAAATTGCTTTAAATCGAGCCATTTATACGTTATTAAGATGCCTCATTCCTATCTCCTTTGGAGTTAAAGATGCCTCTTTGAAAGAGCTTTTGACACAATATAGAAATCAGGCGAGAGGGCTTCCTTCTCAAATCAAGTTAGAAAAAGCTCAAGCGCTCCTTGATTACTTTAAAGAGCGAAAGGTATCTCAGCAGCTCATCGGCTGGGTAGATGGCTCTACCGTTTTAACTTCGCTTGTCTTAACCCCTTTTCCTCTCATTGAGGGTAAAGAAAAAGATTTAACGGAAGCTGAGCTTCTAAAAGTCATTGTGGACGAGCTTCACTTTCTTCATGAAGCGAAAGGTGTAAAAGAAGATTTAGAAAAAAATCTTTCCCTCTTTAATGCAATGAAAGCAAGCTTATCTATTATCGGAAAAGCATCCGTTAATTTATCGGATGAAACAAAAAGAAAAATAGATCATTATTTAAAGCCGTTTCGAGAGCACGGTAAAAAAACGGCCCATTTTTATGATAATACAACAGAAAGCGATGACGCTTTCGAAGAGATATCGCCTCCCGAATTATGGGAGCTTGCAGCCAAAGCCGCCTCTATAATCCAAAAAATTAATCAATAAGAGACTTAATCATGCAGCCCGTCGGACCTAAAACTTTTAGTGATGAATTTGTTATCAACGCGATCAACGACATCCAAGAAGAGGAAATTACTCTGCAAAGTTATGGTATACATCACCTCTTTGGAGAATCAGTAGAAAGTGTTACTCAGGCGGAGTATCCCTTCTTTTTAGAACGAGTGTTTTGCTTCAGGTTAGCAAGAGAGGCAAACGAAACCCATTTTATGGACTATTTCGATTTTCTGATCGACTCCTCAAGGATTGACGAAGCGATTAAACTCTTTGAATCTTATTCCTTTGTAAACGAAACTTCCTGGCAAAGACTGCTCTATTGCCATCTTTTAAACCATGATCTAGAAAGCTTTTCCAAAGAGCTTAAGAAATTTGAATTGGCAGGCTTTAGAATCACTTTGCCGGAAATTATGATTAGGCACGCCGCTATAATCAACCAAGTACACAGATTCATACAAGAAGAGCTTCCTAAACAGCCTGAACATGCCCAGATTGTTCAGTTAGCCTTTGCAGAAAGATATTCGGAAGTATCTTGCACTTTCACCGATCGTTTAGATAGTGAAGGTTGGATTGTTTGGATGTGCCATGCTAAATCGCACAATCGGGAAGAAGCCGAATCTCATCTTGATGTATTAGTAAATCAGGCTACACCCCTCCCCTATGATTTACAACCGCAGATTATCGATACTTTAATCGATGTAAATGAGATTGATGAATCGATGCTGGAATTTGCTTCTAACCATGCTGATGAGGCTCCTTCAAACCCCAATATTTTAAGATTATGCGCTGTTTGGTATGCAAAAAAAGGACTTATCAAAGAATCAAGACACTATGAAGCTAAATTGTTAAGGCTTCGTAGCGCCTATCCTTCTCTTCAAATGGATATTCAAGTCGCGCTTCTCGCCAAACAGAAAAATGATTTAGCCACATTAAAAGCATTATTACAAGATATGTGGAGTAAGCATCATACTAAACCTCTCTTTAAAAAGTTCCTCTTCGATCACTACCTCGACCTCCCTGTAGCTTTTGACTCAAAGAACCTTACGGCAAAAAATGTTTACGAAGTAGTTTCCATTACTAAAAAACAAATATTGAATGATAAAAAAGTTCAAGCAGAGTACTTAATTCTTCTTAAACAAATTATCAAATCCTACCCTTATTTCACCGAGGCGAGAGAGTGCTCTTTTCATTACAACATCGAATTAAAAAAATACGATGAAGCTCTAGAAGATTTGAAAGTTATCTACGCTGAAAAAGGAGCGAGTTTAAAAGTTATTATTTGGCTCTCGATTTTTGTGGATGATCATACAAAATTGAATGAAGTCAAAAAAATCTATCAAGATATCGAAAAAAAGTTTGGCAAAAACTCTTTCTATGTCACAAGAATTTTAAATGTTTTCCTTGAACTGCAAGCCTTTGATGAATTTTTAGAGATCTTTTCAAGGCGCTATTCACAAAATGAGTATGCATTAAACGGTTTTGTTCCTGAAATAACGAGCCGCCTTGACCAATTTAAACGGCTTGATTTAGTTCCCAGACACCCTAAACTGGCTGAGATTATCCTCTGGCGAGCTAAAAAAACTCTCGCTCCAGAGGATATCGAATTTCTAAAAACGGCTCTTCCCAATGATCCAGACGTGATAAAACTGCAAGGGTCTCTCAAAGCTCAGACCGATTTAACTCAGGCGTCATCAACCGATGTGGTAGAAGCTGCGCCCTTTTTAAGTGCTGAAAAAGCGCTAGAGGTCATGAAAGGAAGAGGCGATGAGGAGATTGTAGAAATCTATAAATCTTTAAAGTTAAGTGTTAAGAAAGAGCTAGAAATCGCAGAGAGGGCCTTTAAGGCATTCTTCAATCTCAAAATGTATTCTGAGGCTTTAGAGGCGGGTAAAGAGCTCAGCGGCATCACATTTGAAAGAGGCCTCTGCCATTTTTATTTAGGTCGAGTGGGTCTTGCAAAAGGCTTTTTAGCCGAACTTGTTAAAGCCAAAAGTCCAAAAGCGGCAGAATTCACAAAAATCACCGGAGTCAACCTTAACGAACCTGCCAAATTTATAATTTCTTCCGAGAGTAAAAAACGGGTAAAAAGGGAGGAGCTTAAAGAAAACTGGGATGATAGCAGACTCTGGGTGAAAGAAAAAGATTTTCTAGATCCTTATATCGCCTACCAACGAAACTTTTCCAAACATAGAATTGATATCCAAGCCCTGCAAAGGGAAGAGGCTCTTGTAAAACCGAGACCGTCCGTGGTTCAAGCGGTTGTCTCAAAAGAGTCCTTAACTCAGGAATCAAGTGCCAAGACACCTTCCCTTCCCAAAGTGGAGGTGGTTACTCTTAAAATGGGTGAAACCGAGCCTAAAGTCGTCATGAAAAATCCAGACAGCGAACGCTTGTCACCTCCCATAGAATCGACCCGTATCAGCCCTCTACCCTCCATCTCGCTCATGGATAATAAAAAGGTCATCGACCAGATGATCCTCCTTATTCAACAAGCGCATATCTTTATTGATATGCATGAGGTTGAAATGGATAAGCTCTTCGAAAAAGAGTTTCAGCGCAATAATCTTGTGTATTACTTCGTAAAAACTTTTATTCCGCTAAAAAAATGGCTGCAAGAGACGGGGTTTAATCCTAGACTTTTGAAAAATGTCGATCGACTCGTAAACGAGCTTGCCTTTCCTTCCTTCATCTCGAAGGATAAACTTTTATTATTGTTTAAGATGATGAAAGATTGCGATCTTGTCGGCAGCCTTAAAGTGGCCGCCGAAAAACCAGACGCCTTAAATACGTTTGACATACAATTTTTTACATTACTAGATAAATCGCTCAAACAATCGACCGAAAATAATCTTGAGTTTATTCGAACTACGATCAAATCGCTTTATTTTTTCAAACAGGATCTTGAAAAGAAAGAGTGGCTCGCGATAAAAATCGAGTATTATCAGGCCATGAAAGGGGCGATTTTGCTTGTGCAATTAGCTCTTAGCGAAAAATGCCTTCCAAAAAGTATAGTAGATTTATTGTTAAAGAGGCTGAATAGCTATGTCCTCTATGCCTCCAATATCTCTATGAATTTTAATCCAACGATAACAACTCTTTTAGGAACCACTTATATTGAATATGAGGATGTACCGGAAAGCCTCCTTTTAAACCTGGCTGAGTCGGCAATTAAAGACTCAGCCCTTGTTCCTAGAAAAGATCCTGCTGAAGCATTTAATTATTTAGCGAATTAGTTTAGAGTTATTGGGATTTAAGGAATAACCATGATTTTAAATATTTTGCTTTTATTATTTGCTTTCGCAGAGATTCACGGCGGAACAAAATACTATAATGATTTTGACAGCAATTTTCATGTATCTACGGAAGAGAGAAAAGCGGTTAAACCGCATCTTCTCCCATACGATCATCCGATACGGGAAAAACTGGATCTTATTTTTTATCGATCCAGAGCCACTCAAGATATGAATAGCCTGGTTGAAGCAGGCTTTCAAATCCACTCGAAAAAAAGCCGCAGTTTCATCGTGGTGGCAAGCCATCCCGATGTTCCAGGCTATCTTTTCAAACTGCATCTAGATGATGAGCTCAGGCAAAAAAGACATAAACCGGGCTGGTGGTGGTTTTGTCAACGATGCATCGGAGCAAAAGCGATTCGAAAAGTGATTGAAAAGAAAAAATATGACCTTGTAAGGGCGCCTCAAAAGTATATCTACCCCCTCCCCTTATACCCTGAAACGCCGAATCATCCGGGCTACCAGCGCAAAAACGTCATTTTAGTCGTTGAAAAATTTGACCTATTAAACGACCAGGAAAACTGGGACAAATGGCATCAAGATGGTATGACGACCAAGCACTTAGATCAAATCTACGGTGTTTTATCTCGATGCGGCGGCGATTCGATGAGACCTGATAACATTCCGTTTGATACAGAAGGAAGAATCTGTTTTATTGACACCGAGTACCCCGGCAAGAGCCCTCGCTGGGAGGTTACAAGGGATTATCTCCCCCCTAATTTAAGAGATTACTGGATTCAACTCACAGGCCTTTAATTCTTTTTCATCTCCTGAAGGTATTCACAAGCTCCATTTAATAGATGGAGCGTGAGTACTTTCAGAGCAAAAGGATCGTTTAAAAGGATGTCCAAATTTTTTCCCACACTATTTAAGGTAGGTTTTAAACTAACGGCCCACTCTGTGATTCCGGACAGTATGCCTGCGGCCTCTTTTATCTTTGGTTGAAGCGTGACGTAGATATTTGTATTCATTCTTTCTTGAATGGTGATGGAAGGCTTATTCTTTGGAGGAAAGACAGGGTTTTGACCGTCCAAGAGAATGTGGGTAGAGATAATGAGTGGTTTCATTGAGCAGTCGGTCGCTAATACCTTGGCTACAAAATAGAGTATTTCACCCGCCCACTCTTCTTTTTTCGCATCGATAAAACGAGACGCGAGCTCATTTTGAACCATTGAACCATCCACCCAAAGAGCGAGCCCCTTTTTAGCTATGGAGGCGATCGCTAAGCCCGCATCGAACTTAAACTGTTTATCTTCCACCATATACTCCATAGGAGGATCGGGCCTATCATCCTTCAAGCTGTCAAACGGAAAGGTAAGAATTCTATCCATAATCGTCAAAATCATGATCGGTGTGATAGAGATTTGCAGGCCATTAAAGAAGGAAGTTACACTAAAAAAATGGATAAACTTTTCAATGAATGTCTCCTCCGGTTTAAAGGTGACTTCATTTTTCATCAAAATCGCTTTATCGATGCGAGAATAAATTTGGGTATCAATGGCCTCTTTTTCGATATTGTGCTCTTCAAGGTGCTTGTCTTTTCTTGCCACCCAATCCAAAAATAGATCTATTTTCTTTAAAACAACGAGTATCAGCTTTTTATCTCTGGAAGTGATAGCTCTTGGCTCCGTAAAAAAAATCTCCTTCACAATCCCCGGGAGCATCGAATCGAATTGATCTTTAGTCATATGATCAACTGTTCCTTCAGGCTTTGGCGGATAAAAGGAGGGAACATACGTTTGAACAATTCTTTTTAAACAAAGAGCTAACGTGTCGATTTGCTTTTTCTGAACCGCTTCTAATCTTTTTTGCTCTTGTTCGTAAGCCTTTTTCTGTTTCTCTGCCCACTCCTTAGGAACAATAAATGAACCTATATGAATCGTTTCACGCTCGAGTGTATTTTTCGTGGATAAACTGACAGTCTTGACCGTTTGATTGAAAAGAGGGTGAAGTCTGTTAGATAGTTCTATGGCTTCATCTTCAGGCACGATATGGTAGCTAAGCGCTGGAGGAATAAGCTCAAAAAGATGTTTGACATGGCTTTTTTGGATGGGATTCAGCTGCTGAAAAAAACGAATTGCAAAATCTGCCAAGAGGGATGCTTTTTCAGATATCTTTCTGCCATCGATAAAATGTATTTTTAAATCACCGATGGATTGCACCAGATCTTGCGTCAAAAAAGTCTCTATCAGCTTGTCTTGGGGAGAGCCTTTTTTAACATTATCGGGAGATAACCGGAGAGAAATTTCGCGTATCTTGGCCAAATCCTTAAATCGGTGGATCGCCCTTTGAGTCGCTTGAATGACCTGATTTAAAACGGCAGAGGAATATGTTTTTTCCCCTGAAAGGTAGTAGATAGTCGATTGCAAAGCTTCGCTATCTTTATTCTCATCCACAATATAATCATCGATAAACCACTCTTCCAATATGACAGGAGGACTTGAGCTTACAGGAACCATTTAAGTTAATTCTGCTTCGATCGGATTTGTCAAACGAAGAAAGTCTTTTAAACCGATTCGAACGAGGGTTTTATGACTCCCTCCGTAAAATGTTATTTCGGATTGTTTCAAAAGGGCCTTATCTAGATAAACACGAATACCCCATAGCTCTCCGAAGGGCGGTTCATAGCCGAGATCGAAATCGGGAAAAAGGTTCTCTAGATCTTTTTCAGTGGCCAATAGGACTTGGGATGCACCGGTTATTTTTTTTAGCTTATCAAAATTTACATGATGAAAAGGGGATAAAATACACAAAACGAATTTACCGTCCGCTCGCACGATAACGGGTTTGATCGCATCTAATTTTTCATGCCCTTTGATCTCTTCAACCGTGAACGGAACTTTTTCGATTTCCAAATATTCCCGAATCTTATCTGAAAGCGGCATGATGCCTCCTGGGGTCTTTACCAAGGCGATTTAAGAGTTTAAAATGCGATTTGAGAGCGGATAAGAAACTCGGCTCTTCGTGGTATGGCACTCCATACTCCAGAGCCGTCTCTTTAACAATTTTTGAAATAGCCGGATAATGGACGTGGCACACTTGGGGAAATAGATGGTGTTCGACTTGAAAGTTAAGACCTCCTAACCAGTAGGAGAGAAATCGGCTGTTCGTTGCAAAATTAGCGGTCGTTTTCATCTCGTGAACCGCCCACTCATCCCCTATTTTTCCTTCGGCATCGGTTTTGGGAAAGTCGACTCTTTCAACCACATGGGCCAGCTGGAAGATAAAGGCGATGACGATACCCGCTGTAAAGTGCATCATAAAATTGCCAATGAGGATCTGCCACCAAGGGGCGCTTAAAATCAATAGAGGCAGTATAACCATCAAAAAGACATTCAGCGCTTTAAAGCTATAAAACAAACACGCCTCTTTGAGATCAGCCCTCTTTTCTCTGTATGCCTTTGTGAAAAGTACATAATCGGCAAAATAGACCCAGGAAATAGTCAAGAGTCCATACAGAATCGGTGTGTAGAATACCTGGTAGCGGTTGAGAGGGCTCCAGCTATCTTCCGGATGAAATCGAATCCAGGGAGATTTATCAATATCTCCATCGTGACCCTTTATATTGGTAAACGTATGATGAAGACCGTTGTGCGTCTCTTTCCAGACGAGTGAGCTCTCGCCGTTATAGTCGAAGGTGTAGCCTAATAGTTTGTTAACCCATCTTTTACTGCTGTAGCCTCCATGCAGAGCATCATGGGATATATTGAATCCCATAAGGCCTGTCATAAGCCCCAAAAAGGAGTACAAAAGAACCAAGATTACTCCTTGAAAAAGATTGGAGTAGATAAGCGAAAGAGTCGCAAGATAGAGAAAAATGTGCAAAAGGGATTTCAAAACCATTTCACGATTGGCATGCTGGCTTAGGTTATTCTCTTTAAAATAGCCGTAAACGCGCTCTTTAACGGTCGAGTGAAAATCGTTAGAAGTTTTTTTCTGAAATCGCACTGTCTTTGACATAGATTAAGAAAACTCCTTTCGAGAAATATTTATACCTTCAAGATCTCTTGCAATCAAGATACTTTTTTTGATACAAGTTTTGTCTTATGAGTACACCTATCCCATCTATTTCCCCTTTACCGCAAATCCCTTCCGATAAAATAAAAATCTATTTTCCCTCCCCCAAAAAAGCCGGATTCAGCGAAATTCCAGCATCTCTCCCCTTCCAAGTAAACCAGGTCGCTCATCAAGAAGGCCTTGTCCGTATAGGCCTCTCTTTTAGCGATCATAAACGCTCTTTGCTTAAAGCTTTCATAGATCCCGATGCGCCTGATGAGCTCATCTTATCCCGTGTTCCAAGTCCCGTTGGATTTAGTGAGCCTATGGAAGTTACCTTTGAAGTGAACGAAAGCCCTAAAAGACTGGTGATGAGAGAGAAAGAGGGTAAAATTGTTCTAAAGGTTTAAGCGGCTGTCTCTAAAAGTTAAATATTCTTCCCAATTTGTAAAATATTTATTATAAGAGTTTAATAGTAATAAGAGGGATTTTAATATGACACAAACGAGCCAAAATAAACCCGATTTACGGGATGATTCACCCGCTGAAGAGGCTATCTTAGCCCAAGCTTCAGGCAGTAACAAAGAGACGAAAGAGGCGCTTGAAATTGCCGAAGAAGCTCGTGAAAAATACACCCTCCCAAGCTTCGGAAGCCAGCTTTTCATGGGCAACTTTAATCCGGAAACGATTCTCCCCTACCCGGAGCAGTCCCAAGAAGACAAAAAAATCGGCGATGACTACATCAAAATTCTTCAACATTTCTTAACAGAAAACCTCGATCCTGAAGAGGTGGATAAAACACGCGAAATTCCGCAAAACGTGATCGACGGCCTCTTTAAACTAGGCGCGTTCGCCCTCAAAATCCCCAAAGAATATGGGGGTCTTGGCTTTTCGCAGACCAATTATAATAGAGTGATTCAAACCGTTGCCTCCTACTGCGGATCGACCGCCGTTTTACTTTCTGCCCACCAATCGATCGGTGTTCCTCAACCGCTTAAAATGTTTGGGACCGAAGCGCAGAAGAAAAAGTTTTTCCCCCGCTTTAGAGAAAACTCTATTTCCGCCTTTGCTTTGACGGAGCCGGATGTGGGCTCCGATCCTGCTCAGATGTCTACCGAAGCTAAACTATCGGAGGATGGCAAATACTATATTTTAAATGGAAACAAGCTCTGGTGCACAAACGGCACTAAAGCGGACATCATTATTGTGATGGCCAAAACCGCTCCTAAAATCGTAAAAGGCCGGGAGAAAAAGCAGATTTCCGCTTTTATCCTCGAAATGAACACCCCCGGCGTAGAGGTCATTCACCGCTGCGAATTTATGGGACTTGGCGGTATCTATAACGGTCTTCTGAAGTTTACCAATGTTAAAATCCCGGCCGAAAACCTTCTCTGGGAAGAAGGAAGAGGCTTAGCGATGGCTCTTGCCACCATTAACGTAGGACGTCTAACGCTGCCTGCTGCCTGCACGGCGGGGGCGAAACAGTGCCTTACCATGGCCAGAAAATGGGGTAAATCGAGAGTTCAATGGGGGCAGCCGATCGGCCTTCATGAAGCAGGGGCTGATAAGATCGCCTACATCTCTTCAACTACCTTTGCGATGGAAGCGATAACCTGGCTCACCTCCTCCTGGCAAGATAAAGGAAACATCGACCTTCGAATCGAAGCTGCGATGGCAAAATACTTCTGCACCGAAGAGATGTGGAAAATCTCCGATATGACCATGCAGCTCAGAGGAGGAAGAGGCTATGAAAAAGGAAGATCCCTCAAAGCGCGTGGTGAGCCAAACTGGCCGGTCGAAAGAATTATGCGCGATAACCGCGTTAATTTGATTCTAGAAGGCTCTTCTGAAATAATGCGTCTCTTTTTAGCTCGGGAAGCGATGGATCCGCACCTTAAACGGGCGCAAGCGCTCTTAAATCCCAAAAGCTCCGTGATGCAAAAAGTAAAAGCGCTCTTTAATTGCGTCAATTTCTACTCGATTTGGTATCCTTCCCAATTCTTGAAAAACCTCTCCACACCTGCCTATAAAGAGTTAGGCCCCCTGGCTAAATACTACCGCTATATCCACCAAAATGCCCACATTTTAGCGAGAACCTTATTTGGTAAAATGGCTCGATATCAAGCCGGTCTTGAAAAAAAACAGAATCTCTTAGGCAACTTAGTGGACATTGGAACTCAACTCTTTGCCATGTCTGCCACTTGCGCCTACGCTCAACACCTGGTCGACAAAAATAAAAATGATCAATCTCCTTACGAACTTGCCGATTATTTCTGCAAGCTCGCTCAAAAGAGAATTGAAGAGGCTTACGAAAAAATCGATCATAACTTTGATAAGGAATCGGATCGCCTTGCAAAAGATGTATTGGATAACAAAATGGAGTGGCTCGAAAAGGGTGTCATTCCTATGGATGACTGATTTAAACAGTCACGTTTGAAATAGCAAGGAGGCTGTCGCATAAGGCGATGGCCTCATCCATCCCAAGCTCATAAGGACTTAGCAGCTTTTCTCCTTCAGGGGTTCCTAGTTTATCAGCCATCTCTTTTGATTGAAAAAGACGCCCCCTCTGGTAGTCTGTAGTTACAATTCGCCTGACAAAGTGAAAAGCTTTATGATGAAAGCGAACATTGGGAGAGCCTTCAGACAGATTTCTTAAAATGATTCCTTCCGTTGATTTGAACTCATCTGCCATTCTGTTTTCAAAAGCGCCATTCCAAAACGGAATCCTTTGTTGAGCATGCTCATAAAACCACGATCTCCAAAAAAGAATGCCTAAGGTTATAGCCCAGCCATATAAATCGCAAAAAGGGGTTACAAAACCGTTTTGGTTATGAATCATGTCCCAGACAAAATAAGGAGGCTTACTTGGATCCTTTAGTTCTTTTTTTTCGTAATCGACATAAAAACGGTCATGGTAAGAAATGGAATGGATGTTCCACATCAGGTCGAAATCGAAGAGATGCATATGAGGACGATTTTGACTGTTCAGCAGTATATTTGGACCTTTGACATCTAAATGGACCCATTTTTTAGCGTGGCATCTTTTTAAGGCAAGCGCCACCTCCCTTAACCCCTTGACCATCTCAAATCTATTCATTATGCAGTTTGAAGGGAGATTATCGCCAGTAAGCAGCCGGGCTGTAATACGGGTCGTATACTTTGTTTCAAAGTATACAACTTTATACCAAGTGAGCTTCTCTTGCTTTCGAGTTCTTATCTCGAGTAATCGAGGTGGAATAGCAAGCCCTTCGGGATTTTCATCAAACAGTTTTTGATGATTTTGGAAAGAGATTAACAGGCTCTTAACTATGTCACAGGCGCTAGATTTATAACTCTTAACAAAAATTTCGGTAACCGATTCCAACCGCCCCTTATTGAGACATATCCTGAAACCAAATTTGATCTTTTTCACATTACTCGTGAAAGACTCTTTGGTTTTATCTGTAAAAAGAATATCGATACAGTCAGGACTTTTTTTATAATAACCTGAGAAATTGGAGGAATAGATCCTGCCCTCTTTTAAAACACTCTTTTGATCACTGAATCGACCATAATTCGATTGATCAGGAAAGGACGCCGCCTCGGGCAAAAGGGTATTTATTTTATCAATTGGGGAACAATAAGGCGTTAAATCAGGGAAAGTTGCTTGCATACTTCTTTTTGAACCAATTACCGGGCGTGAAGTTACCCAAAGTCACCGCCTCATCGTTTTTTTGAATCGATGGTGTAGGCGCCTCTACCATAATTTGGTTTATTAGAGAGACATTTTACACTCTTGATTCGTTGTCCGTCACTAAAATAAACTTTGAAAAAGGGTTCATTGATCAACAAGTGACGTTTGAAATCTTAAGGAGGCTGTCGCATAAAGCGATGGCCTCATCCATTCCAAGCTCATAAGGACTCAGCAACTTGTCCCCTTCGGGGGTTCCTAATTGATCAGCCCTCTCTTTTGATTGAAAAAGGCGTCCCCTTTGTAAATCAATCTGAATGATCTTTTTTACGAAAAGAAACGCTTGATGGTGAAATTGAGAGTTCGGAGATTCTTCAGTCGAGTCATTTAAAGCGATTTCTTGCCTGGAGGTTAAACTTGGCAGGATATTTTCAAAAGCGCCGTTCCAGAGAGGAATTCTCAACTCTGCATAGTTTTTAAACCAATCACCCCACATCAATATTCCGAGAGTGATTGTCCATCCATACAAATCGCAAAAGGGTGTCACAAAACTGTTCTGATTGTAGACCATATCCCATGCAAAATAAGGATGCTCTTCAGGATTTACGAGCTCCATTTTTTCATAATCAACATGAAATTTTTTAATGACCGAAAAGTTTTTTACTTTAGCCATGAAATCAAAATCAAAAAGATACATTTGTGGAAAGTACTTATCTTGGATTAAAATATTGTCTATTTTCACATCTAGATGAACCCATTTTTTAGTATGGAGTCGTTTTAAAGCTGAGGCAACCTCCCTCAAGCCCTTAATGACCTCTCTTCTTTTGACCGATGAGTTTGTCTCGACATAGTTTAAAGTAGCTGTATAGCGAAACTCAAAATAGAGCACTTTAAAACGAGTAGCATCTGTTTGATTGGTTCTTTTTTCTAGGAGGGATGGAGGACGCGCGAGACCTTCTTTGTTTTCTTCATACAACGCTTTATGCTGCCGAAACGTTTCAAAAAAGGAATCAACCTTCTCTTGACTTTTTAACTTTATAATTTTAACGAGAACATTATTAATAGACTTTACTTGATCATTTTCAATGACAACCAAAAATCCGTGTTTTATTTTTTTATACGTCGTTATAAGTGGTTTTTTAAATGAGTTAAAAAAAAGGATCTCGATTCGATTCAATTTTTTTAAGCAATACCCTGAAAAATGCGTCGTCCAAAGCCTATCTTTTCTTAAGCCCTCCTTATGCATGCTAAATCGAGTAATTTGAGGATTGTCAGGAAATGCCATGACCTCGGGTAAAAGGGTGTTCACATAAGGGACATGGGGTAAATAGTTGGCTAGATTAGGACAGGCCGGCTGCATGCATCTCCTCCAACCAATGATTCGTAAACTCTAAACAATCCTCGGGGGTTATCCGGTCCTCTTTTAATACATTCAAGATAGCTTGCTTGTCTTCATCAGAAGAGATCGTTTCCGAGCGCTCTTTAAGAAGAGAGGCCCGTCTTAAATCCTCATTTTTAACCTTCATAACAAAACTTAAAGCGAAGGCGTGTACTCTAAAGAGCTTGGAATCTTGATTTTGTTTCATAAAGCCAGTGAATGCCTCCTCCGAATCCCCTTCATGATAACCCCATAATACACTGGCAAGGGAGTGGGCAAATCCGTATACATCGCAAAACGAAGTGACGATGCGGATCTTATTTCTCACATAGTCCCAAAACACATACTTTTCTTGATTCAAATCTCTAAAATCTCTTCCAAGAAGATCCATGAACTCAAAATCGGCAAGTCCAAGGGTGTAGCGGCTGTTTACAAAATCGACAAAAATATTTGTATGTTTTACATCCAGATGGGCTTTTTTGTCTTTCTTTAAAGCGATAAGTGTTTTAGACACACTTGATAGCCCTTCAGCAAGGGTTATTAAGGTAAAAGTTTTTTCCCGAACCAGGTTTTCCCCGATCAAAGAGTGCTGCAGGTGATAAAGGGACTTCTTCTGATAGTGATCGACTATTTTAACCTCTTTTTTAGCTCGAATCCCCACAAAAATAGGAGGGCTTGAAACACCTTCGTCCAACTCGACAAAATACCTTTGATGCGACTCGATAATCTCTTCGACATAGTCCACATCATGGCTTTCAGGATGGATTTCTTTTTTGAATACGATGGGGGTAACGACAGCTTCACTCCAACTAGCTCCGCACTTGATGACTGCAATTTCGATGCCTAGCTTCAATGTTTTGTTCGCCGTTGGAACCCATACAGGCCCTGAATCTCTTATCACCAGACGAAAAATATTTTCCTCGCGAATAACTGCTCCTGAGAAAAACGGGACTACCCATTTATCCGATTGATCCTTCTCTTTTTTCCTCCAAAATCTTCCTTGAAAGCCCACCTGTTTTTGTTGAATGGCTTCAACAAAAGCTGTCTTCGCTTTTTCAGGGATAGATCCTGGTAAATGAGGAATAACCAAAGACGAAAATCTTAAATCACAGTTCATATGTAAAAGTCCTATGTAAAAAGGCTCAAGTGGTCCCACTTGCTCCCTTGATTTTTTTGGCTAACTCGTGAATGTCGGAGGCAAAACGAAGAAATTCGACCGGTGAGATCTCTAATTCTTTAAGATACTCTTGAGGTCTTTGATCAAAGTCTTTAGCCGAAGAGGCTTCAAGTCTTTTGATATCTAGGGTAGCCACTCGATGGCAAAATTGATAGACCGAGACCATCAGGTTGAGATAAGGGTTTGGGCCGTCGGAGTCCATTTGCAGAAGCACCTCTTGATCTTTTTCTACCTCTTCTTCTTCCTCATCGAGAATCTGATGGGTAATGAAATGATTCATGAGATGGGTCGCAAGATCTCTGCCTGCAACATCCCTTTTGTGAATAAAATGATAAAACCTAGGAATAAGGCCTTCTCCTAAAACCATCGTCCATCCATAGATATCGGTAAAAGAAGTAGCGTAGCCCCGCTTTTCTCGAACCAAGTCCCAAAAGCAATAATCTTTTGGTTTAGTTCGAGACCCTACATAATTTAATAAATCATAATCTGAGAGAAGCAGTTTAAATGAGTTTTGAAAGTCGATGAATATATTATCGCTCTTTACATCGAGATGGCAAAAACCACGTTGGTGAAGAGCAGCAAGGTGTTTCGCTATTTCTTGCAGGCCTGCCGTAAAAAGATCTATCGGAAATGGATGCATCTTGTCACCCACTTGGTAAAGCTGCCCGACTTTTACATGATCCAAAGTCGTAAGATACCTTTTCTCCCACCACTCGACAACATAGAAAGATCCTTTACGCTTTTGCCCTAATATCTTCGGGCTGCAAGCCACACTCTGTGGAAATTCAATGGCAAAAGCGTCGTGAGATTTACAGCACTCTTTAAAATCCGATATCCGCCAGGTATGTTTCGTTTTAATTCTTTTAAAGACGATATCTGCTCGAACACACTCATTATGTTCGATCTGAAAAAGCCAGGCTTGTTTTACTTTTTTGTCTAGATCGCCTTTAGGCTCTCTTAGATAAATAGGCTGTATCACCCAAATAAGAACTGTATTATCACTCTTTTTTTGAAAATACCCCGAAAACTCGGGAACACCCCCTTCTTTCTTTGAAAAACGGCCAGTTGATACTTTTGAGATTAAACCTTCAAGGGCGCTTAAAAAAGAGGGATGGGACGGGAAATAGGGATAAAGTAATCTTTGAAGGGGTAAGGCTGGAGCTTGCATAATACCTTAGTTTATTTTCAAATTAAATGAGTATTATACATGCTGATTAGTTGTTGGGCACTAAAATAAAAATCCGTTTCGGAACTACCCGAAACGGACCACTTAGGCTCACTATTAATTAGAAGGGAGCTTGAGACTGCTGAACATCAGATAGGCGATGTTGTTTAGCCTCTTTTTTCTCCTGTTTACGCTGCCGCTTCTCCATTAAAGTGAGCTTGGGCTTCTTCCTCTCATCACGATGAGAATCATGACTCTTAGACATAAGTTACCTCCTGTCTATACCCTCATGATACACCATTTATTATTTTAAGCTAAATTGGGCGTAAAACATTCACTATGAACTAACTTGCGCTTCTCCAGCCACCACACTAGCTCCCGCCGCCATAGAACACCAAGAGCACACAAGGGGAGTCGCAAGCGCAAGCTCAAGGCCTAGCGTGATCGCCATGACAATCAATAGGGTTACGGGATTAACCGCTATTCCCGCAAGAGCAAAAAGACCAAGAGTCGCCCCATAACCTACCGCTAAGGATAGAATGACTACGGAAAAGCCAACTAATCCTGTCTGATGTTTTTCAGGTATGCAGGCTAAAACTGCCGTCGCAAATAAACCAGAAATAACTGCCGGCAAAGCGCCTGCCAATAGAGGAGCCTTTACAATAAAGGCGGCCAAAGTTCCTATTCCCGCACCTAATCCTACAATGAATAAACTCGATGCAGTTTTTTGACAACAATTCATACTATATCTCTTTGATTAATTTCTAATATCATAAAGAAAAGATCTATAAGCCACTACAATCTTAATCAAAAATTAATAAAATTCTACCGAATGATGGAGGCTATTTCATCAAGAGGTGGCTGCGAATAACGACTAAAAACAAAAAGAAAAATTGACAAAACAAGCGAGCTTATCCAGGAGTCATTCGCAAGGCAGATGAGGCTTGTCCCTAACACAGTAAAGCAAGTCGTAACGCTCAACCAAGAAACCACGGCTGCCTCGACATCCGAGAGGGGGCGAAACAACTGTTTTTCAAGATGGCTCTTCGTATTATAAAAAAGAATCGCGGTTGCAATCCCTTGGATTAATCCGGAGTAAAACGATATGTTTGGCAGGATGGCGCCAGCCATTAAGCCTGCCACCCCGTAGGCTAGGATTGAAGAGGTAGGAGTATTGCAAAAAGCGGACATATTTCTTAAAATTTCTTGATAAGGGTTTTGAGGTCAGTTTAAAACCACACACCCTATTCGATCAAGAAATGAGAACTTATGTTGAAGCAGGACTTACTTCTTCCTCTTCGGGCTTAACTGGCGCTGTGTCCCCTGATGTTTGTTTTGGTGCTTGAGATGCGCTATGGCAGCTTGTCATACAACAGAATATACCTACACCGATGACTGCGGTGGCAAGGCCAGCTAGAGCAATTCCGCCGAAGGCAACACTCGCTCCTGCCAGAGCAAAAATACCAATCGTTAATCCTACGCTTAATCCGTAAGCTACGATGGCAGGAAAGATAACAGTCGATTTGCCGAATAATTTGGTTTCAATAAGAACACAAAAAGGAAATAAAATAGCAAAAGCAACGCCGGTCACCGCGCCAGCTGAAGCTGTTGCCATTAAAGCTCCCATGCCGGCTCCGACGCCAGCATCCACGCCGATTGAAAAACCGCATAGAGTCGCGGCTCTAGATCCTTCTGAACAATTCATTAAACCCTCCGTAAAAATTATATAGTATAAATTAAACTACAAATAATTTCTAACCAATAAATTACGGAAGAAAGCGCTTATTATCTTTATTTGGAATAACACATGAAATGGGTGGAAACCACTTTTTTCTGTGCGAGGCGACAAGATCATATCCCCAATCAAACAAGAAAGGCGGAAGAAACGAAAAGAGGCCCGGCACAGAGAAAATTCCACCCAATTCCCACAATATTTTAAATGCCGCTTGGCTTTTTACATAGACTTTGGGCATCTTATCACTAAAATTTTGAATCAAATAGACCGAATCGATCTCGGGCGGCTGAGGGAGCCATTGTTTGGCGGTTTCCCCCTGAAGGGGTGCAAATACAAACTTTTTATGTTTATCTTTTTTTAATACCCACTGAACGACGGCATCGCAGAGGCCGCACTCTCCGTCATAAAAGATGAGATGAGTCATGGATCTTGGGAGGGTTTTTCTTTAGCTCGTCAAATTCTTGGACTAATTGGAGCACCTCTTCTTCCGAGTATTGATTGCTCTGTATCTTTATCTTGATCTCTTCCCTTTTTCTAAGCCAATTTCGGTCTAAAATACGCTGAAGGGTTTCTCTAAAATGAACCTCCGCTTTTTCACGATTCACTTTTTTCTGAATGATATCGGCAAGAAGAATCTTCCCCTCCACTGAATCAATATGGGAGGTCAAGCTGATCAAATCTTTCACATCGGAGTTTTGATAGGCTTCATACACCTGTCTACAGGCTCTTACCTTAAAATCGGAGGGGCTGAGATGGCGGAATGCGAGCTCATCAAAGCAGCTATTTTTTTCAAGGATCAGCCACCTTAAAAGATCGGCCTCTAAAATACGGTCAGGATCTATTTCAACGCCGCTTAAGCTCGCAGCTCTTTTAACAAACGTTTGCGGCAAAGCCTGAGCTCCGATTCCCACCATTTCCTGGGGCACTTCGGTGAGCTCCGCAATCCTTTTTAAACTTTCATGCACCATGAGCGGCTGATCCCAGGTTTTTATTTGCTGGGTTAGACGGTTGACCCATTCAGTCTTTCCGGCGGGTGTTTTTATATTTAAGCTTTTGGCCTCATAGCGAGCAAGAAAGGCAAGATACTCTTCCGCCTTTTCTAAGTGCGCCTGAAAGCCCTCTATCCCCTCTTTACGAAGGAGCGAATCCGGGTCTTCCCCTTGAGGAAGCGTCACCACCTTCACGCCGATCCCCTCTTTCTGAAAGAGGTTTCCGATTTTTTTGGTCGCTTCCTGACCGGCGTTGTCGCCATCTAAAGAGAGATAAACTGTCTCGACGCCTAGTTGAATCAGCTCCCTTGCGTGCCCTTCGCCAAAAGCGGTTCCTTGACCTGCTACAGTGAAATTAAGCCCGGCGTGAATGAGTCTTAGGCAGTCGATCTGCCCTTCCACTACAATCGCACGCCTCTCTTTCACGATCCGTTTACGGCTTAAATCGAGACCAAAGAGAACTTTCGACTTTTTAAAGAGGGGGGTCTCCGGAGTATTGACATATTTTCCGCCAAAAGTCTCCTCCTTGATCTTTCTCCCAGAAAAACCGATCACTTGGCCTGTTACATCTTTGATCGGAAATAAAATTCGTTCGTTAAAAAAATCGTAGAGCCCCTGGTTTAAGAGTCCGACCTCTTTCATCACGTCGTTACTAATTTTTTGGCTATTGAGCCATTTTTTTAAAAGACCGGGAAAAGGGGGTGCAAAACCCAATTCAAAGGTTTCTACAAAAGATAAATCAAGCCCTCTATCTTTCAAGTAACGAAGCGCTTTATGCCCCTCTTCCGTTTCAAGAAGGCAAAATCTAAAGTACTTGTGCGCCTCGACTAAAGCCCTTTTAAGTTCTGCTTTAGAGGGTCCCGCATGTTCTTTCTGAGCTGTTTCTGTTTTAATAAGGGGGACATGGTATCTCTCGGCTAAGCTTTCTACGGCATCTGCAAAGCTGAGCTTTAGATGATCGGTCATGAATTGAATCGCATCGCCATGGGCACCGCATCCAAAACAATGGTAGTGGCGATCCCCTTTTTGAATGGTAAAAGAGGGGCTTTTCTCGTCGTGGAAGGGGCAGAGGCCCTTGTAGGCGGCTCCCGCTTTTTTCAGTTCCACGTGCGAGCCGATAAGATCTGCCAAATCGACACGATCCCTTAGAGCGTCTAAACTCTCTTTTGCGAATATGGCCATTATCGACTTAAGGATTCTACAAAGGGGTCTTTATTATCGGAAGGCCAGCTCGCCGGATCTCTTAAAATGGAGGAATCGGGCTGATCTTCATAGCGAAGGGTGCGTCTTATGCACTCTTCATCATTCTCATCCATCTCGTCGCAATTGTCGTCTGCTGCCAAAGGAAGGGAAAATAATAAAAATGCGAGCATCCAGCGGTTCATATTTGACTCCTATCCAAGTTCGACTTTACTATAACAGAAGTCAACTTTATGGAAGAGATTGTCGGATACATTGAGCGTTTCACCTACCAAAACCTGGAAAATGGGTATGCAGTAGCTCAACTTAAAGAGCCTAAAAAAAAAGAATTGACCTGCGTGGTAGGGGTGATGGCAGGCGTCAAGGCGGGCGAGACAATCCGCTGCTTCGGCACGTGGAAAACGCATCTGGTTCACGGCCGGCAATTTGAACTTTCCCATTTTAAAACCGAGCGCCCGGCAGACCTTATAGGAATCAAAAAGTACTTAGGCTCAGGACTCATTAAAGGGATTGGACCCAAGTTTGCCGAAAAAATCGTAGAAAAGTTTGGAACCGACACCCTGGATGTGATTGATAAAGATCCGGAGAAACTCAGGCAAATTCCGGGATTGGGAGAAAAGAAATTTGATCTCATCGTGCAGTGCTGGAAAGAGCAGAAGAGCATCCGGGATGTCATGATTTTTCTCCAAGCCCACGGGGTCAGCCCCGCCTATGCCAATAAAATTTTCAAAACATATGGCGATCAGAGTATCGAGAAAGTTAATGAAAATCCTTATCGTCTTGCAAGAGAGATCTTTGGAATCGGCTTTAAGATGGCAGACCAGATCGCTCAAAAACTGGGAGTTGAAGAGAGCTCTCCCTTACGGCTTCAAGCGGCGGTTGAATATCTTTTATCAGAGCTCTCATCCGATGGCCATGTCTGTTTTCCGGAGGCCGAATTCATTCAGCATGCGGAAGCTGAACTCGGGCTTACCGGCTTTCAGACAGCGATCGATTGGCTTGTCGATGAGAGGCGCCTTGAAAGAGTAAAAATGGTGAGCGAAGGAAAATTCGTCCCTTTTCTGTGGATCAGAAATCTTTATTTATCCGAACAAGGGATCGCAACCGAGCTGAAAAGAGTTTCTAAAGAAAAATCTCGCCTTCGTCAAATCGACTCCGAGAAGGCCATTCTCTGGGCCGAAAAAAAATTGAATATTGAACTTGGCCAAGCGCAAAAAGAGGCGGTCGCCCAAGCTTTAAAAGAAAAAGTTTTAATTATTACAGGGGGCCCCGGTACCGGCAAAAGTACGATTACCAATGTCATTTTAACGATTAGTCAAGAACTCACCTCTTTTATTCAGCTGGCAGCGCCAACCGGTCGGGCCGCTAAGAGAATGAGCGAGATCACCAAAAGGCCTGCCAAAACAATTCACTCTCTTCTGGAAGTCAATTTTAAAAACGGTGGATTTAAAAGAGATCGCGACCATCCGATTGAGGCCGATCTTGTGGTGATCGATGAAGCGAGCATGATCGACACGGCTTTGATGTACTATCTTTTAAGAGCCATACCCTCCCATGCCCGGATTTTATTGATAGGAGATATCAATCAGCTTCCAAGTGTAGGTCCTGGCAACGTATTAAAAGATTTGATCGATACCGGCTGGATTCCAACTTGCCTGCTTACCGAAATCTACCGTCAGGCTAAAGGATCAAACATTATCTTAAATGCGCACAGAATTAACAACGGCTCTATTCCCGATTTAAGACCCTCAAAAGATAGCGACTTCTTTTTTGTAGAAGAAGAAGAGGCCGATAAGGCTCTTTTACAAATCAGATCCCTTGTTGCAGCACGTCTTCCAAAAAATTATCAGCTCGATCCGATCACGCAAATTCAGGTTCTAGCCCCGATGAAAAAAGGGGTGATTGGAACAGAAAATTTAAATTTGGTTTTGCAAGAAACGCTCAATCAAAACCGTGAGTACATCCAAAGATCGGGAAGACGCTTTGCCAAAAACGATAAAGTGATGCAGATCCGCAATAACTATCAAAAAGATGTTTACAATGGAGATATCGGGTTCATCCAAGAAATTGATGCGGAGGAGGAGGTATGCAGGGTCTCTTTTGACGGTAAAGAGATCGATTATGAATTTTCGGAGCTGGATGAGCTGATCTTAGCCTATGCGGTCTCTATTCATAAATACCAGGGAAGCGAGGCTGACTGCGTCGTGATACCGGTTCACACTTCCCACTTCAAACTGCTCTGCCGAAATTTATTATATACTGGAGTGACGAGGGGCAAAAAATTGGTGGTTCTGGTAGGCAACAGACGGGGCGTCATCATTGCGGTTAAAAATGACGAGGTTAAAAAAAGATATACGGGCCTTCGCCATTTTATTTTAGGATCTCTATGATGTGGCTATTGTGGTTTTCCTTTCTCTTTTTCACCCCTAAAGAGAGCGCTATTTACTCCAACGATTTAAATGAATCGATTGAAAAAGCGCTGATAGATGACATCCAAAACGCCAAAAGCTCGATTACCCTTCTCACCTATTCGATCAGCGATTTTCAAATTATAAAAAATTTGAAAGCTAAAAAAAAGGAGGGTCTAGACGTCAAAGTGTTAATCGACTGCAACGCCTCCCCTCACGCGGCAAGGTATTTACTTCCCGAAATCAATCCTATTCGAAGAGAGTGCAAGGGTCTTATGCACTACAAGTTTTTAGTCATCGACCACCGATTTGTATGGGTTGGTTCAACCAATATGACGGGGGATTCCTTAAGGCTGCACAGTAATCTTATGCAGCGCTTAGACTACCCAAGGCTTGCTCAAGAGATAGAAAATCGATTTGTGAATATTGGAGAAGAGGGATTTATGAGACGCTTTCCCCCTTTCATCGAAGGAAGCTTTGAGCTTTGGTTTTTACCGGACAGCGAAGGGGCCGCAAAAATCAAAGAATTAATGCGCAGCGCTCAAAAAAGCATTCAAGTCGCGATGTATACTTTCACGCGGCAAGATTTTGCAGACACCCTGATTCGGGCGCATCAAAGAGGCGTTACAGTAGAGGTTATCATCGACCGTGGAATGGCAACGGGAGCGAGTCAAAAAATAGTCAATTTTCTAAAATCAAAGGGTATTTTAGTTCGAGTCAATAAAGGGCAAGGGCTCATGCATCATAAGTTTATGCTAGTCGATGATGAAATTTGGGTGCATGGATCGGCCAACTGGACAAAAGCGGCGTTTACCCAAAATGACGATTATTTTATAGTACAGTCGGCTCTTTCTCCACAGATTCTTGGCGAGGTTAAGGCGATATGGAAAGCCCTCATGGCAAACTCAAACTAAAAATTGGTCTCATTGGCTACGGCAAGATGGGAAAAGCAGTCGAAGCCTCCGCTATCATCCGGCACCATGAAATTGTAGAGCCTCCATTCGCAGACTGCCTCATTGATTTTACAGCGCCCAGTGCAGTCCTCTCTAATCTCGAAAAATATGCACCTCTTAAGAAAAATATCATTATGGGGACAACCGGCTGGTATGACAAACTCCCCACGGTTGAAAAAATCGTTAAAGAAGAGAATATCGGATTCTTGTACTCCCCTAACTTTTCATTGGGCGTCAATCTTTTCTTAAAAATTGTGGAAGAGGCAGCCGCCCTTTTTGATCAATATCCCAACTATGATGTCGCCGGTTTTGAGCTGCACCATAACGAAAAAAAAGACGCCCCCTCCGGAACGGCGCAGCAAATCGCCAAAAAAATTGCGGATAAGATCAAACGGAAGAAAAAAATTTGCTACGATAAAATCGATCGTGAAATTAAAGAAGATGAGCTCCATTTTTCATCGCTCAGAATCGGAACCTTTCCCGGAACTCATACTGTTTTGTTTGATTCTCCCGTCGATCGGATTACACTCACGCATGAGGCCAAAGGAAGAGAGGGGCTTGCGCTTGGAGCTCTCTTAGCCGCTGAATGGCTTCACGGCAAAAAAGGGATCTTTACCATGGAGGACATGTTTAAATGATGAAAGGCGCCTACACTGCACTCGTTACTCCCTTTGACGAAAATTTAAAGGTTGACTTCGACGGTTTTGAGGAACTTCTCCACTACCAAATAGAGGGGAATATCGATGGCGTGGTCGTTTTAGGAACAACCGGTGAGGCGCCCACCTTAACTCCAGAAGAGCAAGAAGAGCTCATTAAAAGAGCGGTTAAAATCGTGAAGGGCAAAAAAATGCTTCTGATCGGCACCGGAAGCTATAGTACGGAAGAGACTCTCAAAAAAACAAAAAGAGCCGAGGCGTTTGGCGCCGATGCAGCGCTGATTATTACTCCCTACTACAACAAACCGACACAGGAAGGGATTTATCAGCACTTCAAAAAGATTAATGATCATGTGGGAATCCCTATCCTTCTTTACAACCATCAGGGAAGAACCGGACAAAATATTCAAACGGACACACTGAAAAGAATGATGGAATTTAAAAACATCATCGGTGTGAAAGAAGCTTCCGGAAATACCTCGCAAATGATGGAGGTGATCGAAAATGCTCCGGATAACTTTTCTGTTCTTTCGGGAGACGATTTATTGACATTTCCTCTGATTGCCTTAGGAGGGCATGGCGTGGTCTCCATTGTGAGCAACCTGATCCCCTCCGAAATTAAAAAACTGTGCGATTTAGCTCTTAGCGGAAATATAGAAGAAGCGAGAAAACTTCATTATGAGCTTCTTCCCTTATTTAGAGGAGCTTTTCTAGAGACCAATCCCTCCCCTATCAAATTCTTGATGAATGAGAGGGGGCTTCCCTCAGGAGGGCTTAGACTGCCTCTCGTATCTGTCCAAAATGAAACGGCCCAAAAACTAAGAGAACTATGGCTTCCCGAAACCCTCACTTCCAGAAATTAAATCCTAACTACCTCTTTCAGGAAATTGCCAAAAGAAAGCAGGCTTATTTGGAAGCCCATCCGAAGGCAAAGCTCATCAGCCTTGGGATCGGAGACACGACAGAACCCTTAACGGCTGAAATCGTGAAAGGCTTAAAAAAGAGGGCCGAAGAGCTTGGCACAAAAGAAGGCTATTCAGGCTATGGCCCTGAACAAGGGGATAAAAAGTTAAGAGAGCTGATTGGTGAGTACTTTTATAATGGCTTAGTGGAGGCTGATGAAATCTACATTTCAGATGGAGCTAAATGCGATATCGGACGGCTGCAGCACTTATTTGGACCCGAGGCAACCGTAGCCGTTCAAGATCCTGCCTATCCCGTGTATGTCGACACCTCGATCAGCACCGGCAAAGCTAAGGTTCATTTCTTGTCTTGCAACCCTCAAAATGACTTCTTTCCCGACCTTAAAGAAGCGCCTCGCACAGATGTCCTCTTCTATTGTTCTCCTAATAATCCGACAGGAGCTGTGACAAACCGGGAGGACTTGAAAAAGCTTGTAGACTTCTGCAGACAAAATAAAACCGTGCTTGTCTTTGATAGCGCCTATAGCCCTTTTATCCAAGACGCAAACCTTCCCCGATCGATCTATGAGATCGAAGGAGCCGATGAAATCGCGATTGAAATCAGCTCCTTTTCAAAGCTGGCCGGGTTTACCGGTGTGAGAGTCGCCTGGAGCGTTGTTCCCAAAAAACTACGCTATGATGGCGGAGAGCCTATCTACAAGGACTGGTCAAGAATTCACTCGACCTATTTCAACGGAGCTTCCAATATCGCTCAAGCAGGGGCGGTATCGGCTTTATCGCCCGAAGGGTTAAAGGAAGTGAAAGCTCAAATTGCTTTTTATCTTGAAAATGCAAGACTCTTAAGAGACGCTCTTCTAGAAAAAGGATATAAAGTGTACGGAGGCGATAACGCCCCCTACCTGTGGGTTTATTATAAAGGTAAAAAATCGTGGGAAGCTTTTGAAGAGCTTCTTCAAGATTGCGAAATCGTCGCGACGCCTGGAGTAGGTTTTGGACCGGCAGGCGAGGGATTTATTCGCTTTTCGGCTTTCGGAAGACGGGAAAACATACAGGAAGCGTGTGAACGTTTAAAGAAGCTCCCATGATTGCGGCATTTTTTTTATTTTGCGTGCAGGCGCTATCGGCCTTTCCATCCGATCTTATCTTGAAGGCAGACTCTTCGCCCATCTCCAAAGGCTACTCACTTTATACCGGCAAAGAGTTGATCGGAGAGGTGAAAAGAAAGTATATCTCGCTCTCCATCGATTACGAGCTTTTTAAGTCCAACCTGAAAGCCAAAGCACAAAAAGAGATTTTTCAATTCGGTATTCTTTATAAGATTACCAATCAGGCAGGCGAGCTTATCGGCAAAATAGAGGAGCGGATTTACCGAATTCTTCCAACCTTCGATCTCTTCTCCCCGAGCGGAGAAAAATGGCTCTCGGGAGAGCTCGATTTTTGGGGAAATGAGTATACATTCATCGATCCATCAAGCGGCCATGTCATCGCCACTTTAAGCCGCCCCTTTTTTAGAGCTTCGGAAGATTGGGAAGCTAAAATCCACAAGCCTGAATTATTGTTTTCAAAAGGCATCGATGACGATCTTTTTTATTTAATTTTGGGCCTTCAAGGTGATTATCAACACTGGTCCAAGTACCCGAAAACCGGCTCCAAAGCGGGTAAGCTCGCCCGTACGAAGGCTCTTCAAGAGCTTGATTTAAGCTGCGGCGATCTCACCGATATGGACGAAGTCTCTGCCGTCAGAGACGCAATATACACACATCCAACTTATATTTATGAACAGTAAAACTTTTATCTCGTGTCTGTTGATCCTTTTCATTCTTCTAGGCTCCGTGGCTTACTTCATTATTCCTGAAGAGAAAAAAGAGTACCCGTATCAGTTCACAACGGTGGTGATCTTTCAAAATGACGCCCCTTGGCTCAAAGAGTGGATCGAATACTATAAATTGATCGGAGCCGACCATATGCTTTTTTTCAATAACGAAAGCACCGATCATTACATGGAGGTTTTAGAGCCCTACATTCAACAAGGTTTAGTTGAATTGATCGATTTTCCCAACAGGCCTACTAAAAATAGTTTGCATGGGTGGGTGTATGCAACTCAAGTCACCGCTTATCGCGACGCCCTTCGCCGGATGAAAGGAAAAACAAAGTGGATTGCCTTCGTCGATACCGACGAGTTTATTGTTCCACACGCTCACGACACCTTAGTAGAGGCCTTAAAGCCCTATGAAGGGATTGGAGGCGTTGCCCTTAACTGGAATTGCTTTGGGCACAATTATCTTGAAGAGATTCCTAAAGGATCCCTTTTAATTGAATGTTTAACGAGAAGAAACAACTTTGAAGATCCGATTAACACCTACACCAAAGTCGTTGTTCAGCCTGAGTATGTGAATAGAATTCACTCCCCTCACTTTGTTCAGATGAAAAAAGGGAAAACATTGATCCACACCGATTTTTCGAAGTTTAAACATCCCGGCAGCCACTCTTTTGAACATATTACCATTAATCACTACATGACTCGTACTAAATCGTATCTAGCGGAAAAAATTCGTAAAAAAGAGCTCATGAATCTTCAACCACTGACCGATGAAGAAAAAGCCACCTACCATAAACTTGGGAATGATATCGAAGATCCAGATCGCTATATTTTTAGGTTTGTTTCTCAACTAAGAGAGCGTATGGGATTGAATGGTAAAGAGGCGATCACTCCCCCGTAATATCTTTGGCAAGTCCAGTAAAAATGATCCAATGAAAGGGAGTTAGCACATACCAATAAATCCGTCCAAACAGGCCTCTGGGTCTGAGCGTCGCAGTTTGCTTAAGTTTGCCATCCGCTACTTTAAATTCAAGCCAGCCATCGCCAGGAAGCCGCATGTCGGCAAACAAAATTAACTCCCCTGCTTTTTTGTCCGCTTTAATCACACGCCAAAAGTCAACATAATCGCCGGGACGAAGTTCAGTCGGGTGACGTCTTCCGCGGTTTCTTCCTACTCCGCCGATAAATTTATCGAGCATCCCGCGTAAATTCCATGCCCAGTTTAGAGCATACCAGCCTTGCTTGCCTCCAAGCGACCAAATTCTTTCTATCGCCTTTTCAGGAGAGGTCTTTAAAGGCATAATTCGCACATCTTTTAGAGTGCCGAACTCAGGGACTTCGATGAAATTTTTGATATCAGGATCTTTAGAATCGATCTCCCACGCATCCATCCAGGTCGAGATCACCTCATTTTGCTCAATTTTCTGAAGGGCTAAACGGATCGCCTCTTCATAAGTAAGACGCTCATGCGGAAGAATGGTTAATATCTCGTTCATCTGGCAAACGGTATTGGTCTTCATGCTTTGCACAAGATAAAAAGCGAGTGAAAATTTGACCGAAGAAATAAAGATCAGCCAGTAGGAGGAAATTTTAGGGGTGAAGAAAGGAACGGTAATGATTGCCCTTTTTAAACCTCTCACCTTCGCATAACTTAAAAGGAGCTCTTTAAAAGAGAGGATATCGGGACCCCCCACATCGAAAATCTTATTCAGGCATTGAGGATTGGATCTTACCTTATCTAGATAAAATAAAACGTCCCTTACTGCAATCGGCTGGCATAAACTGTTAACCCACACAGGAGCTACCATCAGCGGGAGTTTTTCAACCAGATCGCGGATAATTTCAAAGGATGCGCTTCCTGAACCGATGATGATACTCGCTCTTAAAATGGTATAAGGAACTTGAGATTGGATCAGAACTGTCTCTACGTCGAGCCTTGATTTAAGATGCTGGGATAATTTCTTTTCATCGTTAATAATGCCGCTTAAATAAATGATCTGTTTGCAACGTTTCTGTCTCATGGCATCTGCAAACTTGCCGGCGATTTCTATTTCGAGGTCATGAAAACTGCCCATGATTTCACTCATGGAGTGCATAAGATAGTAGGCCGCGTCAAGATCATCGGGAAGTTGATTATACGTTTCCGGATAGCGCATATCGCCATACACGATGTGAAGATTAGGAAACACCTCATCGAAGAGCTGAGTTCCCCTAATTCTAAGAGAGGCATACACTTCATGCCCCTCCTTTAAAAGTTTATGGGTAATTCGCTTACCGATAAAACCGCTTGATCCAGTCACTAGTATCTTTGCCATAAAACAGAGATTACCTATAAAACAATTATATGACACTTGGATTAGATATTGGCGGAACGAAAATTGAAGCCGCACTCATTGATAATGAGAAAGTTGTTCGCACTAAAAAGGTTCAAACGGACATCTCTTCGGAGACCGCCTTTTATAAACAAATCGAAGAGCTTATCCAAGAAATGGAGCCTTTGGACTCGATCGGAATCGGAATTGCAGGTCCCGTCAAAAACCATATCGTTCCTCAGAAATAGCCCAGAATCCTAGGGGATGAAGTTTTTTTTATCCCCTGCA
>CAYWQX010000021.1:0-39054 GCA_964460985.1 uncultured bacterium | reverse complement strand
TTAATATAAATTCCATTAAAATATTTGAGTTTTCAAAATTGCTTTTGTTGCATTTTCTGATAATTTCAATAAATGCCGTATCGAAAAATGAATGCTTATCACAAACTACTAAGGCTTCCCAAAAATATTTTTTAAGTTTAGAATTGCCGTATAGTAAGAATCCGTGATGTGAAATATTTCCCAGGAGAATTTTAGAAAATTCTACGTCATCAGCTGAATAAAGATATACACTCGACTTGATGGGGTATGAAGCGGTTTTAAAAACTTCTACCCTACAATCATCTGTTGAAGATAACATTATTTGATTGCATAGCCCTATGGCATCTTTATATAAGCTGACAGCCATGTCATATCTTTTTGTATGACACAAGAACTCCTCTACAACAACTCTTAAGCTAATTGTAAGATCTCTCAAACTATCCATACTTGATTGTGCAAAAGTTATGTTATTTGAAGATAAATGTAAGTGGCACTCAGAAGCAAAGGCAGATAATTCACTAGTAACAATTTTCTGTGGAACTCTTAAGAACGGATGTAATATTTTCATTGAGCTTTCAGCTATTATCTTTCGCTGATTCTCAAATTGCTGTCTGTTAAGTATAGAATCAAACAATTTAATCATAGAAAATAAAGTTAATGACATCAAAAATGCATAAGAGATAATTAAATTTTCTGGATGAATAAAGAGCGAAGATAGCGCGTTGATTGAAATCATTACTATTAATGGAAATAACATAAATGTTTTAAATAAAACACGGCTTCTATCGAAAGAGGAATCTCTACCTGAGCTAGCACCTACATATAGAGCAATTGTAATAATTGATCCTGAAAGGGTTAAAAAAAATGTATGTAAATTATCGTTGATGATTTTTCTAGTTTCTTCCTCAATTGCATGCACTCCAATATCTTTTGAGAGAAAAATGACAGCTATTGAGAAAAAAAACACAAATAAAAGTGATATTATACTGGGATACCAAGAATAAATGGATAGAAAATGGTAAATAGAAGTATGGATTTTTGTTGATAGTGTTTTTATTTTTATTGCGAGCGTAAATAAAAACTTACAAACCGGCTGAATATAATTTTTTAAATGAACCAAAGTTTCGTAGAATTTATTTTGAATAGTTTCTGTTTCTATCATTTTTTTAACCCTCAGTTGTATGCGATGCCCACTTTAATAGTTCTGGCAAGCATCCCCAAAAATATTCAAAGGGTTTTAGTTTCGGAAGTTGGTGACGGAGCATGTTTTCCCATTCTGAAGAAAGTATGTTCTTTTGTGGATGGCGTTCGATGTATTCTAAAGTTGGCATAGGAATTTTTTTGAACTCACACTTAGCCGAGAGGGATTCAATGAACTTGCTTTTGTCAGAAAGGCGATGACGATCTTCATAAAGGTGAATGACATCGTAAAGATCTCTTGGACGAGCACGTTCCGCCAAAGCACGGAGCTTTTCGGCAAAAATCTCTTCATAGCAATAACTCAATGCAAGAGGGGCATGAGCAGGTTTATCAGAGTAGTTGTGAAAGATTGCTCTTTTTTCAGGTGGCAGAAAGACCTTTTCGTAAGCTGTGAGGTCAAGCTTTATCCGAGGAAAGTTGGTCTTTTGCTTGAGGGGACCAAGGTAAGTAAGCTTGCCTTCAACTGAAAAGGCTCCATGAGGATTTTTGTACAGATCGACGGAAATATGTTTTTCCGGCAATTCGATACCTGACTCTTCATATACCCACTCGCCGACATCTTTGAATATTTTTTTCAAAACATCTTTTTCCATATGATCTTGAGCCAAGATCGTAAAATCTAAGTCTTCGGAAAATCTGTAATTATCGAAAAAACACTTCTTTAAGCATGTGCCGCCCTTAAAAATCCATCTTTCTTGGGCCTCAGAATGCATTTGAATTCCCATGAGTACCCAGCCGAGAACGTAATCTTTTTCAACGGTACTTAACGGCAGGCCGAGCGATTTGGCTGCTTTTATAATTTCGGATTTGTCTATCATTATTTTATCGGTTGAAGGGTGTTTTCAAAGTCTTCTGGAAGCCAAAGCCTCCATTTTTTTATGAGCCGATTCCCTTTTGAAGAGGGGTCAATTTGAGAGTTGCCTTGGCTGATTCTTTTCTTGCATTGATCTATGAGGGCAATTTCAGCAGGCTTAAGAATAGAAAGCAAATAACCTAATCTCTTGAAAATGGTCTTATTTTTCATTTGATCCGCATATTCCAGCAACATGACTGTATTTAAATGTTCTGATTGAAAATATTTCTGCAGCGTATCAGCGAGAGAACGAATTCCTCCGCCAAGTGAAGGATCGTCAAGGAGATCGACAATTGTTTTATGAGGGTCTGAGACTTGAACTTTGATTGACTCTTTCCATACAGTTTTAAGCCCAAACATCTTTTTAGGATCTTGTTTCTTGATTAAGAAGGTCATATTCCCAGCCATTTGCTCTTTTCCATTTACCCTCTTAGCGGTCAGCACGACAACGCTGCTGAAAATCTGATCTGTAAAACCCCAATATTCGCATGCAGACCAGCCCCCAATATAGCAAGGGGGATATAATTGCGTTGCAACGACCCAAGGATCCACAATTACATCATTTGAGGATTCAGCGGCCAATTCAACCGGTAGATACACTCCAGGGCGTATGCGTTGAAGCCAGCCGCTTTTAGACCAAAGGGCAAGCATACCCCTAGCTTTAGCTTTAGTAATTTGAAGGCAGTCGGACACATCTGAAGCATTAAAGCATCCCTTAAAATGCCTAATAACTTCAGCTAATCTCGCCCGAGAAAGCTTGCCTATGCCACCTAAATCTTGTTCATCCATAGTACAATATATGCACAATTTATCGTTTTTTTGACAATGATTCATGATTTCATTGTACTAAATAAGTGCATTATATGCATAACTTATCTTTGCCCTATTGATAAATTGTGATTTTGGTGTACCATGCAATTAAAATCGAACCAAGTTAAAGTTTATGCATTTTTACCTAGATGAATCTGGAAACTGCAGTCAAAGCGAAAATCCATCGGCAGAATTTGCCTTTGACTGTGTTGCGTCTGTCGTTTTCAATGAAAGAGCTATCGCAAATTGGAATGAGAAATATGCTAATTTAGGAAAAGGCAAAGATTTAAATGAAGAACAGGCTCAAGAAATTTTGCAGCATTTAGCTGAAAATGAAGTTAAAGCTTTCATTGTAGGCACGAATTGTAAATCATATTCTAAAACTATAGCCGAAGAGCATCGGGATGATTATATCCTCTCCATAGATACAGTAACGAAAGGAAACCCTGAATGGCTCCGAGAAAGTGTTGTTCATCATATGGGTTTATTGGCAGCAATGCATCCCCAAGATTACGTTAAGACAATGATGATCAATAATCTCATTGAAAACACTATTCGCGGTGTTTTAGGAAAAGCTTCAAGCTATTCTGTAGAAGATTTTTCATCTTTTATTTGGAGATGCGATCATGTATCCAAAAAAACATATTCAACAATAAAGCATTTGGTTTGCCTTCAGCTTAACAGCAGTTCCAGAAAAAAATCTATTGACTGTGATGACCTCAGCAAAATTCCAAATCTTATCAAGCAAACCGCAAATGGCAGATTCTTAGATGCAACCAAGATCATCCATGGATTTGACTTTAAATCTGATGATGAATGCACCGGAATAAAGGCAGCGGATTGCATTGCAAATTTTCTAAGAAGAATTTTTAGAGGGAAATTGATGTTGCAAGATCTTACGAATCTAAAAAAGATTTTTGATCTTCCTTATAGCATAGAGTTAACTCACTTTAACAAAGATTTGCCGTTTATCGAAAGCCAACTTAGTTACTATGCATCATTAGTATTAAATTATTTAAATAACAATATCGAATCAAAAGCTAGCTTATAGATTTTATTATGAATATGAAAAAAAATGTAAATAGTTTACCATCAATTAATAAAGAAAATAAAAATACTAAGCCAAAGGTTATTTCATTATTTTCTGGATGCGGGGGGCTTGATCTTGGATTTCATTTAGAAGGCTATGAAGTTATTTGGTCAAATGAATTCAATAAATGGGCTGCAGATACCTACGAATTGAATTTTAAGAATTCAACTGTTGATCGAAGAAGCATTTTAGACATAGATCCTTATAGTGAAAAAGATGTTCCTTCGTCGGATATAGTTATAGGTGGGTTTCCGTGTCAAGATTTTTCAATTATTTGGAAAAGACCTGGCTTGGAAGGAGATAGGGGAAGCCTTTATCAGGAGTTTTTGAGATTTATTGATGCAAAAAAGCCGAAAGCTTTTGTCGCAGAAAATGTTAAGGGAATTTTAAGCGCAAATAATGGAAGGGCAATACAGCAGATATTAAGTGATTTTGAAGCGATTAAGCCGGGTTATACCCTTAGCATAAAGCTGTATAATTTTGCTGATTATGGCGTGCCTCAATTGCGTGAGCGCGTATTGATAGTAGGAATTAGAAATGACACCGGATTTGATTTTCAGCACCCGACACCGACTCACGGGCCTAAGGTTAACAAGGGATATTTTACGGCAGGTGAGGCTCTCGAAGGGGTAGAAAAAGTGCCTCACAATAATGAGCATATGAAAATAATGCCTCGTACAAAGGAAATACTAGCGAAGATCCCGGAAGGCGGCAACTTCACGGATATACCTAAAGATGATCCTCACTATGTTAAAGGGATGATTAGCCATGTGTACCGAAGGATTCATCGAAGCGAGCCAGCAAAGACTTTAATAGCTTCTGGTGGAGGCGGAACCTGGGGATACCATTTTCCTGAACCAAGGGCTTTGACGAATAGAGAGAGAGCTAGGCTTCAGTCTTTTCCAGACTGGTTTGTGTTTTCGGGGACTTTTGGAGAGATTCGCAGACAGATTGGAAATGCTGTACCTCCAGAAGGTGTGAGGCTGCTAGCTAGAAATTTAAAAATACTATTCAGTGGCAACTATGAAAAAGTTGATTTGCTGAAAAAAAATAGGGAACTTTCTCAAGCCCCTGTTAAAAAGAGAATAATTGTAGACCATAATGAGACTTCTATTAACAAAGAACAAAAAACCTCTTCATGTAACACAGGATGATTTTCTCGATGCATTCGAGGAATTTTCCTCGTCTGCAGATTCAGTTCACATTTCAACTGGATATGTATCAGTAGCTTCCCTTCAATATCTTATAGAAAACGTAAAAAACAATGCTCTCCCTCATCTTCACTTAACTATTGGAATGCATCATTTTGATGGCTTTACAAGAGCTCAATATGATTCAGCCTTTTCACTAGCAACCCACTTAGACCAAGCAAAAAAGGGTTCAACCAGTATTTGCAAATCTTTTCCATATCATGGGAAAGTTTATGGATTTTATAAAAATGGAAAGCCTTTTGCAAGCATCCTTGGATCATCAAATTTGTCATCTTTGTGCCGGGCTGATTCGTACAGTTTTGAGGTCGATACAATTTTAGAAGATCCTGAAATGCTTAGGCAGATTTCAGAATTTCAAAAAGAATTAAATGAAAAAGCTTGTGAATCTTTCTTAGATTGGGAACCAAAAGATTTTAATAAATCTGTAATCGTTCCATTTGCCGAGAAGCTTTCTGGAAGCGATTTTGGAAATTATCTGCGTTTAAAACAATTAGATAGCTTTAATCTTTTGCTGAAGCCTGAAGAAAAAAGCAATCTTAATGTTTGTTTTGGTAAAGGCCGTGAGAACAAAAGAAAATTTGTTAGACCTAGGCCCTGGTATGAAGTTGAAGTGATTGTCTCAAAAGCAATAACGGGTCTTCCAGGCTACCCCGCTAAAACGACATTTAAAGTTGTAACCGATGATGGATGGATGTTTGATTGCAATACGAACGGTGATTATTCCAAAAATTTTCGTTCAGCAGATGGTTTATGCGTGTTAGGGCACTGGATTAAAGGACGTTTAGAAACTGCAGGAGTTCTTAAGTTTGGCGAAAAGGTAACTAAAGAGATTCTCCAAGCATATGGAACAGAATATTTGAAGCTAACAAAGACTGAAAATGAAGGTCTCTGGTTATTGAGCTTTGAGAAAGAAAAGGATAACTTATTATGAAATATTTTGAAGAATTTCTCAAACATTGGGAAGAAAAAAATCCTGGTACTTCGCAAACCATACGTAGCTCATCAGAAGAATTTCTCTCTAAGCTTAAAACAGCTTTTGATTATAAGAGCCATCTAAAAGGACTTCTTTTAGGACATGTCCAAAGCGGAAAAACTAGTCAGATGCTTGCTGCAATTAGTGCCTTGGCAGATCAGGGGATTAAACTATTCATCTTGTTAACCTCAGATATGACAAAGCTTCAAGAGCAGACATTGAAAAGAGCATTTAAGTTTCTGCCTCGTGAATTTAATGTATGCGATGAAACCGATGCGATGCGATTTAAAGAAATGGACCTTAGGACGCCAACGATTTTGATCCTGAAGAAAAACAGCCGCGTTCTAAAGACTTGGAAAAGAGAATTATCTGCTTTCGAGCGTTGTAAATATGAACCAGCTGTTTTCTTTGATGACGAGGCTGATGCTGCTAGCTTAAATACAAAAATCAATCAGAAAGAAGTTAGCGCAATCAACAAATTATTAAATGACATAGTCCAAATTCCTCCTTGCAGCATGTATATCCAAGTAACAGCTACCCCACAAGCTATTCTCTTGCAAACAATTCAATCAGGTTGGAAGCCGAAGTTGGTTCACGCATTCAGCCCTGGACCAGGTTATTGCGGTGGCAGTCATTTTTATGGTGAAAATTCAAGGTGTATTAGGTCTGTACCGGAGCATGAAAGAGAAACTCTCTTGGAAAGTAACGAAATTCCTTCTGGATTGCAGGAAGCCCTAATGTCATATCTAATTAACAGCATTTACATTATCGATTACTGTAAAAAAAATGTTTGCAATTTCCTTATTCATCCTGGAGCCAAAATCGACCATCACAATATCACTGAAAAGAAAGTTACAAGGTTGCTTAAAGCTATCCAAGATGAAGTCAAGACTGGTTCAGAACTTTTGAGATCTACATTATTTCAAGCATATGAAGATATAAAGCAAACTTGCAATGATCTTCCATCCTTCGATTATTTTTGGGCTAATTTGCATACTGCTTCCAAGAGAATTGAAACCCAGATTTTAAACTCTAATACCATGACTGAAATCAACTATGAGACAGGCTCGAATATCTTAATTGGTGGCAACGCAACAGGAAGAGGGATCACCTTCCCAGGACTTCAAGTTGTCTATTACTGCAGAGAGTCTCGAATTCCTCAAGCCGACACTCTTTGGCAGCATTCAAGAATTTTTGGCTACGATCGAAAACCAGAATCTGGAAGATTATTTATTCCACCTCGTCTTCTTCAAGTTTTCAGACGTCTGAATGAAGCAAATGACTCCATGTTCAAGATGTTAATTGAGCGCGGACTTGATCAAATCACTATCTTACAGCCGGAAGGCGTAACTCCTACTAGAAAGAATGTAATCGACCAACAATCACTTGTTTCTATCATCGGAGATTCTAATAGTTATTTTGAAGGAGTAACTCACAAGAACACCGCTCAAATTGATGCGTGTTTGGGGCTTCAGGACAAAGATGAAGAAGTTTCAATTGAACAGGCTATCAGCCTCTTAGAGCTGATAGATACGGATGAAGATGTAGATGTACAAGACCTAAATCTTTATATTGGATGCCTTAAAGCTTTAAAATCGGCAGGACATGCAAAATGTTATTTAATTGTAAGAGCGGACAGGGATATTGCAAAAGGTACAGGTTCTTTACTATCCCCAAACGATCGCCAGAAAGGTGCTGCAATAACGGATAAAACAGTTTTAACTCTTTACAGGGTGAATGGGCAGATTGAAAAAAAATGGAATGGTTTTCCATTATGGGTGCCAAACATTAAATTTCCGAAAGGTCATTGCTTTTACAGCACTGTTTAACGTAGCTTGCAGAGTAAAAGTCGTTGAACGCTTTTCTCATCGATTTGGCATTCCACAAAGAGCTAAAACAACTATAGGATAAAGACATGATGAATTGCTCTATTTGCAGGCTTTAAGTAAGCGATTTTTTTGGATTCATCAATTAAACGAATTCGTCCTTGTTGCAACTTGTGTTAATTGATTTTGCAAATTGGATTCTCATCCATACACCCCCACTCCTATTTAGCAATGGAAAAAGCATGAGAAAGGCTTGCCTGTAGCGATCAACAGTTGTGGTTTAGTTAGGCTTCTTATAAAACGTCTCTTGAGAAAGCAGCGCATCCCTTTTCTGAGCAAAATGGCTGGATTTATATCCCAAAGTAAGCAATAGCCAAGTTCATGCTTCCACAACAATATATGCTGTTTTACATTTCTTGCATTTTGGGGTTTGGTCGGCAGTATAGTTGCAACCTAACCCTCTATCATTTCCCCAAGCGTATCCTTTTTTTTTGAGAGGGAAATTTAAAAGCGTCCATGCTGAATGGATGATTCAATGTCTCTGCTACATTTCTTTGCTAATGCCAGCTAGCTAAATGACTCGCTGATAGAAGGATGACCCTTAATACGAACTCTGGCTCGATAGGTAAAGGAGCCATCTTTATTAATGCGTTTTTCTATGCCTTGCAAAAACTAATCCTTTTGTTGGATTAGCTGCCATCTTTGACCTTATTGTGAATTGCAACTCTTGTTGTTTGCTAGTATCCTAAATTCGCCCCATGAGAGAAGCTTGATATTTTTGGCCTGCATAAACTATTCATCTAAACGACTATAGACTAATGAGTTATGCTGAGGAGAAAAATTGGGGCAAACTGGACTTGAACCAGTGACCAACGGGTTATGAGTCCGCCGCTCTAACCAACTGAGCTATTGCCCCTCAGGATGGTGAAGTATAGCAGGGGGAGGTTTTTGGTGGGAGAGGTTTTATAAGGGTGGAAGAAAAAATTGGGTGGGGGGATAATTCGGGATTTTGGAGGGTTTATGCTGGCAAAAGAGTTTTGGAATGAGGTCGGATCCAAGAAAGTTTTTGACGATCCCTTATATATAGAGAGACTGAAGGGGCATGTCGGCTGCGAGGGGCTGATTGTTGAGTATGGCTGCGGCTATGGCCGGATGCTCGCTAAGATGCGGGAGGCCGGTTTTAAGAATCTTGTGGGGTATGATTTTGCTCCCAAGATGATTGAACGGGGGGCAAGAGAGTTTCCGGGGCTTCCTTTAAAGGTCATGGAGGGAGGTCGTATTCCCGAGATGTCAGGTTCGGTAGACGCTGTGATTTTATCGACGGTTCTTTGCTGTATTGTAGACGATCGAGAACAAGCGAAGGTTATAGGAGAGGTAGAGCGCATTTTAAAGCCGGGCGGTGTTTTATATGTCACCGATTTTTTAATTTCCGATCATCCCAGGTATGCCTCCCCTTATGCGACAGGTCTTGAGGAGTTTGGCAAGTGGGGTATTTACAAGACGAGGGAAAACTTAAGAGTTCGCCACATGACCTCCCAGCATGTGATGCAGCTTTTAAAACATTTCGACATTCAATGGTTTGAACAATTTGATTTTAAAACGATGAATGGCAATCCGGCAAAGACGTTTCATTTAACGGCTCTTAAAAAGACTACCCTTTAGACACTCATACGGTTTGTCGTCATTTGAAGGCCGTATTGGGTCATGAAGATCTTTGACAGGGTTAGTAGTACAAGCTCTCACTTTTTGCCCAAAAATTGTGGATGAAGAGATCTAGGACATTGCATCGAGCGTTCAGGACATAGGCCGAAACCGCTTTACTTCTTTCATTCAAGTCTACAGGGCAATTAAAAACAGTTTTTTTAGCGAAGTTTTGTAATTCAGTAAGACTCTTTTCGAGGGGGATTTTATTTTTTAAGGATTCATCGACAGCATCGATTTTAGCTTTCAAGGCCTCTTTCTTATCGTTTTCTGTGATGGGATCAAGGCTGTTAAGAAGATAGTATCTGATCGTATACCATTTATCAGCGAGAACATCCCAGGGAAGCTTTTCATATCGACTTAACTCTATAAATGCTTCCGAGGCGTTGATTTGATATAGTTTGTCGATCGCCTTCAAGAGAAGATCTTTTTTAGCAGGGTCTTGGTAGACTCCAAAGAGGCCCGGCATGAGATTTGAAACATAATGAACCTTGTCATGAACCGGACCGCAATAATCCTTTTGGTTCAGATGCTCAACAAACTCCTTTAAAAAATGCGAGAGTAGATAAAATTTTAACGTTGTCTTGTGCAACGAATCTTCGTTTCTAATCTGCAACACTTCCTCGCATAATTTTTTATACAAGAGATCTCTTTCAGTATTCTTAAAACCTTTGTAGAAGTGGACAATCAAGGATCTAAGATAGGAAGGTTTTGAAGTGGGGATGCCGCCTGCAAACTCTTTTTCAATCCACTTTTTTAATACCGAGAAGAGGACTTCCAAGAGCTTTTGCCCCTTAAAGGGCTGGATGCAATCTTTTAAAACGTCAATATGCCCCTCTTTAAGAAGGGGGACATCGTCGATATATCTTTCAATTAAGTTTCGAAAGCTCTTTTCAACCGTTAGATTTTTTAAGATCTCGGGATTTTTAGTGACCTCGTCAAAAGCACTTTTCAAATTCGTTGGAAATGATTCAATAGCTTTTCTAGCCTGATCCATTTTCTCGGCAACAATTTGTCTCTCACTCTCTGATACTATTTTTTTGACGACAAGGGCTGCGAAAGAGATGAGCGCGAGAGGAGGAATGATCAATAGCGCTATTTTGGCCGCTTTTTGAGTCGTAGAGGGGGTCTCTTCGATTAATGCAACGAGATTGATCCTACGCCCTCCTAAGAGAGTTCTTGCGGGGGAAGAGAGAAGATTGAGGGTTTTCATCCCGAACGTCTTATCAGTGTAAGAATAATCATTTAAAATTGAATAAACCATTTGAGCCCCTTGAATAGACCAAAAGTATAGGTCGAAAAATCATTGGGCTCAAGTCAAAAAAAGGGAAATGATACCCGCCTCAAGTGAAATGAGGCGGGATATCGTATTTCTAAGAGACTTTGATTTTAAGGGCGTCAGAGTCGCAGGTGATGCCGCCCAAAAAATTGTTTGAATTGAGGTCTAGCACGCTGATTGACAGGGTATCGGTACCCTTTGTTGCCGATTTATAAATCAAACGATCAAGGGCGATATTGATATCTGTGAGGGAGCCTGTAAACACCAAAGTAGATCTACCGGTTCCTGGGTCTTGTTTAAAGACGACATTTAAACCGGTTGTATCGATGTCTAGAAGGCCGAGTTTAACGCTTAGCGTGACCTGATAGAGGCCTCCTCCATCGGCCTCATCGGGATCAGTGACAGTAAAGATATTCATCGCGCCCAAATTAAGGATTTGGTTGCGAGCAATCGACACCAGTTTATCGGCATCGTTAATGGCGATCTGAGGGGCGTCGTTAACTCCCCAGATTTGCAGATTTTTATGGGCGATTTGCGAGGTGCCTCCATCCCCATCGGTGATTTGGTATTGAATATCGCGGCTACCCTGTCTTAAGCCTAATGAAGGATCGTCATTCGATCTATTGATATAGACCACTTGCTGAGCGACATCTTCCACGACTTGAGAGGTGGCTTTATTGTTGAAAGTTATCTTGAGAGTTGTATCAGTACTGCCGGCAATCGAGCCTACGACTACATTGTTGTAGTAGACATCGCTTCCGACAGTTCTTACTTTTAAGAGCGACAAGATCCCTACTTTATCTCCTGCTTCAGGATTGCCGATTTTAATCGTTAAAACGCCTCCCCCCCAATTCCCATCGGGAGAGTCCACATCGGTTACATGGACTCCCAGCTCAAGCAAGGCAGGAATGTATTGATTTTCAATAAAGACGGCCGGCAAGTTTTTATCGAGAGTAATCGTTGGATTTTGATTCAAGCTTTGAATTGTGAAATTGCCCGTTAAGAGGGCGGAGTTCAAAGGCGCCGAGACGGCGTTAGAAGCTCCCACCTGCGCACTGTCTACCGTGGTAATAAAGGCACTATAGGAATGGCTTCCGGCAATGCTAGAAGTGAAGGCAAGTCCTGCAAGTTCATTGATGCTCGTGAAGTTGATGATCCAAGTTATCCCTCCGTCAGCTGAGGAGCCTTGGTTTAAAGAAACCGCCGCATCAAAAGTGATTTGCAAGGTGTGAGATTCGAGGCCTCCGCTTGCTAAACCAGAAGAGGCATCAAGAGCCGTTCCGGCAAAGTTCAAAGCTATTGGAGTCCCTTGGATTGCACTTCCCGTACTTAGCGAGGCCGCAAGGCCGGAAAAGCCGTCTGCCACGGGGTTTACGCTAACTGAGATCACTCTATCCGTGAACGCTCCATTCGTATCGAATACTCGAATGGTTACACTATCGCTTCCCGCATAGTTTCCTGAAGGGGTATAGTTAATGGTTGCTTGTGAAGAAGTCGAGCTTATCGAGGCGACTCCGTTTTGAGGGCCTGCCACGATTTGACTGCCTGCAACTCCCCTATCATCGTTGAGGGTTATATTTACGCTTCCGGAGCCATCTTCAGCCACCGCGATAGATCCGTTGCCAACAACCGGCGGAGCATTAGGAGCTAGGATTTCGTAGTTCGCTGTAAGAGTATTAGAAGTGACCGGGCCATCGATGCCGGTTACCAGATTACCGTTGATAATGGCAGAATCAAGCGAGGTGACAGACGCGCTAAAGCTGCCCGCTCCTACAGTAGTAGAGGTGAAGGCTAAGCCGGCAAGATCTGCAAACGTCACAAAGTTAACCTGCCAAGTGAAGCCGCCATCTGAGGAGGTTCCTCGGTTCAGCTGTACCGCTGAGTCGAAGGCGAGCGTAAGCACACTATTTTCCACTCCTCCATTCATCAAATCGTTGGATGTATCGCTTTGAAGACCTGTTAAATCAATCGCAATCGCTTGCCCCACTTCCGCTTGAGATACCACCGCGAGAGATTGCAGCTGAACCCCATCGGTGACAGGGCTTGTGTAAAACTTCACCACTGCATCGGTAAAAAGTCCGCCTGTATCGGTAACTCTAATGGTTATTTGATCTTCACCTGAATAGTTCGCATTGGGCCGGTAAGCGACAGATACATCTCCATTGCCAGTTGCACTCACCGTTGCAGTTCCAAAAGAGGGTCCCACAATGATTTCCCGGGATGCTATGAATCCAGGTCCTCTATCGTCGTTCACCCCCACGATGGTGTTATTTTGAGCATCCTCTCTAAACGTACTTTCGGTATTCTGCACAACAGCCGGAGGTTCATTAGGAAGATAGATTGTAGAGAAACCGGCGACTGTGTTAGACGTGAAGGCTTGTGTACTGGTGCGAAGAGAGTTATTTACAATGGCTGAGTCAAGAGATCTAACACTTGCAGTATACTCTACTCTGCCGGTTGCGGAAGAAACAAAAGCTAAACCCGATAATTGCGAAAAATCGGTAAAATCAACTTTCCAGGTTATTCCTCCATCCAAGGAAGCGCCTTGATTTAAGCTGACCGCGGAGTTAAACGTAAGAGTGAGAACATGACTTTCTAATCCGCCTGTTGTAAGACTTGTACTTGTATCTAAAGCGGTTCCAATTAAATTAAGTAAAACAGGTTGGTTAATATCTCCAATCTGGTTTTGAGCAATAGAGGCTAACTGGACCCCATCTGCTATTGGGCTAAGGTTTGCAAAACCGTTGATATCCGTTGTGTTTCCCTCTCCATCAGTAACCCGGTAGACAAATGTTTCGGTTCCCGAATAGTTGGGGTCAGTGAAGGTATATACCATTGTGTAGTCGTTGTAAGACGCCGTTGTGTTGGTTAAAGTGAAAGAAACGTTGGCGTAAAGAGGTTGTGTGATTACTTCAACATTTGTCACCCCGCTTGGATCAAAAATTCTCCAACCCTCTATCGTAACTGGAGCTCCTCCTTCGGTGAAACTGAAACCCGCATAGAGGGGTCTAGAATTAGGATTTGTGGCCGAAAAAAAGGAATTAAAATCGGAGCTTCTTAAAACCGAAGACTCCATGAGGTTGCCTCCTCCTGCCACAGCGGGATCATCATAGCCCAAAGCACGGTCAACCGTTGTAACGTACGCTTTAAAAGAGGTGCCGAAGGTCCCAACCGTAAATCCAAGTCCGTTTAATTGACTTAAATCAGTAAAATCAACGGTCCACGTTCTCCCTCCGTCGGTCGTTGTTCCCATATTAAGCTGTACACCAAGAGTTGTTCCAAATTCAACATGCAGGGTATGCGTCTCTAAGCCGCCTGCCGTAAGACCTGCGCTCGTATCAATTAAGTTTCCTGTTACATTGATGGCAACAAATTCTCCATATAATGGATTAGTTTTACCAAGTGAGATATCTAGATTTGCAATCCCATCTGCACTTGGGGTCACATCCACGTTGATGGCACGATTACCCTGAGAAGTATCTACCGCCATAAGAAAACTTCCCGAAAAGTTCACATCATTGTTAGCGTAGACAAATTCCGATCCGTTAAAGGTTCTAGTAAACCCGGTAGGAGTGGGAGGAAGAATCGGGTTATTTACGGTTGTAAAGACAGCGCCTTCGTCTAAACCCTCTAATGGGCTTACCGGATTCGCTTCCGTGGTCACTTTGATAAATAAGGCGGAGGCATCGGTCGCATTAAACGAAGAGGAGGCGAGCGTCCAGCCGGTAAAATTAGCCGGCGCATTATAGGTAAAGTTGTTGCCCGATATGCTGAAACTGCCAGGCCCTCCCACGGGAGCATAAGATGCAATTTGAGTTGAGGGAGAGGTGTCAGCCCCGTTGCCGTTATCGGCAGATACATTACCTGTTACCGTTGATCCTGCTTGAACGGCCACGAAATCATTTTGCAGCGCTCCGTCCAACACGATTCTCTCTTCTAAGGGAAGTATTTTAAAGAACATAGGATACTCCTACGAACTAGAACTAATTTTAATTTAACGACATAATTTTATTATTTAATTGAAAACTAAACTAAGTCAACTACAAATTGAAATATTATTTATTATTTAGTTTTAAACATTAATAGGCATAAATTATGCTCGGAACTATTTCATAAATTTTTGATAAAGAATTGGATAGACAGAAAAAGTTCGACAACAAAAAACCCGTAGATTCAACACCTACGGGCAAGCAATCTTTAATGTTCTAAAGAAAAATGAATTAAGCGATTCCGAAGAAAGACTTAGCTTGTGCAGCTACGCTTTTTTTGGAAACTTTTTTCCCATGTTTTCTGGAAGTAGCTTTTCTAGTCACTCTTTTTGCCGAAGCACGTTTTGCAGTTACTTTTTTAGCGCCTGTCTTTTTTACAGTTGCTTTTCTAACTGTTGTTTTTTTAACAGTTGCTTTTCTAGCTACCGATTTCTTAGCAGCTGCTTTTCTAACTGTTTTTTTTGCACCAGCGGCTTTTTTAGCTGCAGGACGTTTTGCAGCAGGTTTTCTTTTAGCTACGCTTTTTTTAGCGGTAGTTTTTTTTGAAGTTAATTTGGTCATAAAACCTCTTATGTTTAATTTAACTCGTTAAGGCTCACTTTGTTTTTTGAAAAAATTATTGTAAACAAAAAATTAAAACTAATCTCTGAACTATTGAAACTTAAAAATTTACGAATTAATAAAAACATGATCCGCAGACAAATTTAGTCTGCGGATTTAAGAAATTTTAATGTTTTACGAGGATTTTTTTAGATTTACGACTTTTGACCGACACTTTTTTGTTCGGTTTTTTCTCAAAACTCCAAAAAGATTTATTTTTTGAACTAATCACAACTTTTTTAGATCTATTTTTTGTCGATCTGCCTTTAGAAACGCTTCTTGAGGGAGTTTGCGGTTTAACTCTACTATTTCTTCTTTCTTCTAAAAGAGCCTGGTGATTAATACCTGCTGAAAAAAGGCCCCCTTCCGCAATCTTAGTCAGTAATTTATCGGCGCTCCCCTCTTCTTCCAGATTTTCTTCCAAAAGAGCTGCCACCTCTCTTAATGAAAGCTCCGTTGCAAACGTTCTAAGCGTCCCGTAAGCTGCAATTTCATAATGCTCAATCCTTTGCGCCTTAGAAATTAAAGCGGCATCTCTGACCGGTGAGGGGTCAAATGCTTGAATAACCTCTTTTCCCTCTTCAATCAAACCATGCATCCCCTTGCAAAATTTAACCTTGGCTTTGAGATGAAGGAGTTTAAAAACTTTTTCCAAACGCTTTATCTGATTCTTCGTTTGTTGCAAATGCGTCTTAAACGCGTTCTTTAATTCTGTTGAATGAGCGGCTTTGATCGATAACGGAAGGGCCTTGACGATCTGATTTTCAGCACTAAAGATATCTTCTAATTCATCAATTAGAAGCTCTTTTATTCCTTTTTTCATAGATCCTCTTGGGGTTTATAGCTTTAATAGAGCGTTTAGTTATCCCATACATAAAACCTCCTTAAGACCTTGAAAAGACAGAGCCTTTTGAGGGTCAACAATGAAGGAGGCTCTTGGAAAGAAGATCTGGAGGATTTTAGGTGGGTGGAGGAAACTAATAGATTCGAATAAGCATGAATGAAAAGGTAGATCTTCATTAAGCTGTCCGTTATGGGATATTTTTTATACTTTCAATGGTTAAAAAATTTATGTATACATTTATTATAAATGCTTAAGATTTAGATTTATAAATCAAGATCCCCTTAATAAACCTACCTTTTTTTCAAAACAATCAAGGAAAATTCGGTTGAAGTTGGAATAATCTGTTGGATCTCAAATCCAGCGAGGCTGGCCATTCGAAAGAAATCCTCTTCCCGCCTCTCCTTGCCTCCCGTTATTGATAACATCAAAAGATCCATTGCGTGGGCGTACAAAGACTCTGGCTGAAGAACGACATCAATGATGATCAATTCCGCATCAGCTGACATCGCTTCATGACATTTTGTAAGGATTTCGATAGCTTGATCATCATTCCAATCGTGAATGACCGATTTCATGATATAGGTGTCATACCCTTTAGGGATGCTTTTAAAGAAATCACCCGCAATCACTTCAAACGCCGGATTTTTAAGACTTTCCGCGACTTCGGGAAGTTCAAACAAAGCCCCTTTTATCTCAGGGAATTTTTTTTGAACCGCAGAAAGTAAGTGTCCCTGACCGCCGCCAATATCTAATAGCGAGCGAGTTCGGCTAAAATCCCCTTTGATTAAAAGAGATTGAATAACCGCTTGAGACTTCTCCTTCATGGCCGCTTGAAACAAGCGAAGTCTTTCGGGATGATCTTTAAAGTAGGAAAAAACCGTTTTTCCGTAAGCTATTTGAAAAGCCGTTTCATCCAACGCCAATGAGGGAAGAAAATAATCGAAGGCTTTATGAATCTCTTCTCCATAAAAAAGAGCCAGATGATAGAGCGACTCAGGATGGTCTTTAATTAAAAGCTCGCTTTGAGGGGTGTTTAAAAAAAGGCCTTCTTCGACCTCTTGGAAAATACCTCTTGTAGCAAGCGTTTTTAAAAGACGCTCGATTTTGTGGGCTTTAAGAGATGTAAGCTCAGCTAGTTCCTGAGAAGTTTTAGCTGTTTTAAGATGCTCTGCGAGATGGAGTTTAGCCGCTGCATAAACTCCTCTCTCAATCCACTCGGATGACATGGTTTGAAGAAGCTCTTGCCTCTCATTTTCAAAAGCCATGAGTGATGAGCTCGTCCAAAGAACCAACAGAAGTCTTAACATAAAGGATACCCTTTTCAAAAAAAGGGTATCCTATCAGAGTCTTAGATACTTTTAAAAGTATCTTTTGCTTCATTGTAAAGGATCGTAAAGCATCCGACGCTCGCAGCTTTAATCATTGAGCCGCGCATTAAATCCCTCGCGCTTATTTGCAAATTACATTGAAGCCTTGTCAAATAGGTATCAGCGGGATGGCCGATCACGCTTCCGATCGCACCGCTTACAAAAGAAGAGATAATCTCTGTCGATTTCTTTTCACCCATTTGCTCCTTCAATTCTTGAGAAAGGGGCTTTGAAATACGTATTGCCGCTAAAAAGCTCGTCTCTCTTACCGTGATTGCAAGCACTTGAGCCCCACTCATGGACCTCATAGAATGGGAGAGGCTTTGCTTTAAAGTAATCCCGTTAAATATCGCTGAAAAGGGCGCCGTCAATGTCCCCACAAGAGCTGCCGCTGTCGCCATGGAGGTTAAATCTTTAGCCCCCCTGGCTTCTTCGATCCACTTTTCAACATAGGATTGAGCCACAATTTGAGAGCCAACAAGCGCACCTACTGACGGAGCTGCTTTGAGAGATAACTGAAAGAGGTCCCTTACTTTCATAAGAGGAGTAGGCGATCCTTTTTGTTTCGCACTTTTGGCAATCAATCCATAAAATACAGGAACAATTGCGACGGTAGCTGAGGCAGCCGGAATAACAGCACGATAGATCGCATCTTGTATTCCATCCGCCTTTTGTCCGGGTTGGACAGGTGATGAAGACATAAATAACTTTTTAAAGTTTAGATTTAAAAAAAATGTAGAAAAATGAGTATGTTATTCCGCCTTAGCGGAAAAGGGCAAAAAGAGCCTTAAGAAGGCTTTGAGAGGAGCGATTAGACTGTAGCAAAGCATTATCGCAATTGTACATGCTTAAATAATAACTGATTAATTGTTATTTGCAAAGTTAATTAATAAAGTCCTCGCCATTTCATAAACTATCTCACCATACTCCTCTCCGCCAAAAGAATGATAGGACTCGAACGCCTTCCCTCTCCAAGACTCCGGAGTGATGATATAACCGTGGGAATCGTTCGTAAGTCCTAAAATGGAGACATGAAGACCGATCTCCTTTCCGACCTCTTTCAATTTTTTATCATAGATTGTACTAAGCTCGCCTGGGATCGTTATGAAAGCGTGTTTTTTTCCAAAAACAATTAAATTCATTTCGGTTGGATAAACCCCTAAAGGGATTTTCAAACCTTGCGGATTGGGTTTAGGATGTAAATCGTAAGGATGCTTGAAAATTTGAATGTCGATTTGGTCGTGCGTTGACGTTTTGTTCCATGTGACAAGAGTCTCTTCGGCAAGTTTTTCTCCGAGCTCCTTAGCTGCTTCAAACCTGTCGTCTTTCAAAATCAGGGGATTGATATCTCCTTGAGCTCCATTTGCAAAGATAGGCTGCAAGGTGTGGCCTAAATAGGCATATAAATAGTCTCTGGCATACCCCACAAAATCGCTTGAGAATTCCATGTTTTCGGCAGGCAAAACCGTGGGATGGACCGGATAATTAAAAAGGCATGAGACAGGTGTTCCTTGAGGCTGGGTTATTTTAATAACTGCAATCTCATCCGAGGGCATTACCCCTTTGGGATACGCAAGCCCCCTATATTTGTTCAGTTTCGCTTTGCCATATCCAATACCTATTTTGGAAGGGACTTTATGCAAACTCGCATGCAGCATCGCTTCGATCGTTTTATCGATGTAAAACTCTTCCATCAAGGGATCGTATTTCCCTGCTAACGCCTCCCCTATCAGAGGAATATTCAAAAAAGCTCCCCCTCCTGAGTGGGTGTGAGAAGACATGACAAATATTTCGGCATGTTTAAGAGTGGGATGAAGCTTTGCCTTCTTAATCAGTTTTTGGACCATCTCATAAGTAAACCCCATGCTATCCACGCCGCAAAAAAGGACCTCTTTCTCACCATTATTGATAAAAACGGCTGTCGCAAGGAGAGGGTCATGCACCCCTATCATTGCAGCTCCTTTACGGGCTTGATAGCCGGCGGAAGGGGTTCCGATAGGAGGGGTAATATCTGACTTGCCGATTCCCACCATTATTTGGGCATGAAGAATCCATGGAAGTAAAAAGAAAATGAACTTATGCATGCAGCTAGTATAATAAAATCTTCTCTTTTACAGTGAAAATTTCATCATCATTGATCGTGTGAGACATTCCGGGATAAACTTTATAGATCACTTTCGCCCCCAAGGACTCAACGATTCTTTTCGACTCTTCCGATCGAGCCAAAGGAACATGGGGATCTTTATCGCTGTTACCCATAAAAAGGGGCATCCCTTGAAAATCACCCTGATAGCGCTCTCTCTTGAGCTCTTTACCGATCAAACCGCCAGTAAAAGCTGCAAGCCCCCCCAATCTTTCAGCTCTTCTTGCAAAAGCCTCGAGGGCAAGACACGCGCCTTGCGAAAAACCCATCACAAATATTTTCTCTTTGGGGATCACTCGAGAGATATTTTGAACAACTTCTTGAACATAATCAATCGCTGAGCTAAGCCACGGCTCATTCATCTGTTCGTCCGCTAAAAAACTCTCCGGATACCATCGATTCTGTGTCGCTTGAGGCGCGGCGACATAAAAGGTATGATCGACGAGCTCATAAGAGAGAGGGAGCATGTCATAGGCGGTAGCTCCTCTTCCATGCAAGAGGACAAGCGCTCCGCTCGCTTTATCTAAAGACTCCCCTTTTTCGATCACATGGTATTTATGCATCTTTAAATGGCTCGGTTAAAACTTGAACGGGGGGAAGAATATCCTCGATCATCTTTCGATTGCGCTCCTGCCAGGGTGGAAGCTTCAAACTCTCTCCGAGGTGAGCGAGCTCTTCATCGACCAAAAATCCAGGGGGAAGGGTTGCGATCTCAAACAAAATACCCCCCGGCTCTCGAAAGTACACCGAGTGAAAATATTCTCGATCGATGACAGGTGTAATGTTGAAGCCGGCTATTTTAAGTTTTTCTCTTGCTTCCACATGCGTTTTATCGTCCTTGGTTGAAAAAGCGATGTGATGCACAGTGCCCGATCCGCTAAGACCCCTTAAATCATCGGGAGAGCAAATGATATCTACAAAATCTCCCACTTTTCCGCTGGCTGAGAAACGAAAACGGGAACCCTTCTCTTGTATGAGCTTATGATCCATTTGGGTCGTTAAAAGTCCGGCGGTTTTTTCGTAGCCCTCTTCGGCAAGAGTGGCCCCATAAAACCCTTTAATGGAGTGCTCTATGGGAATTGTACCGTATGTGAAACCTTTTCTTAAGTCCTGATCGTTAAAAACAAGCTCTAAACCAAGTCCGTCAAAATCTTCGAAATAAATAAATATCTCATCAAAGCGTCTTTGAGGATCGGTAAACGGAACTTTGAATTGATGAAGCCTTTTTTGCCAGTAGCTGAGGGAAGAAGAAGGCGCTGAAAAAGCTGTCACGGTTAACTGGCCTTTCCCTTTTCTACCGGGCTGTATTCCGGAAAATGGAAAGAATGTCAGGATAGTTCCCGGAGAGCCTGTCTCATCGCCATAGTAAAAGTGATAGACATCCGGCGCGTCGAAGTTGACCGTCTTTTTAACGAGTCTTAAACCGAGGATGCCGGCGTAAAAATCGATATTGGCTTGAGGATTTGAAGCCAGCGCTGTGATATGATGAATTCCTGAAATTAAGCCCATATTTTATTTATAAACCTACAAATAAAATAATTCTATTTTTCATATAAAATATTTATAAACTACTGAGCCACTACTAGGTTAAATTATAGTTTACCACAGAGTCACAGAGGATAAAGAGATCACCGAGACTTTTCTTCTTCTTTATACGTTTACCCTCAAAAGCTGCAATTTTACACAAAGACACTAAGATACAAAGGTTTATATAATTAAAATTTTTTTATTTTCTCTTTTAAATTAACAAAATAGAAAGAAACGACTCTTTGTATCTTTGTGCCTTTGTGTAAAATTGCAGCTTTAGAAAGTATATCGAACTTATAACAGGAAAAAACTCTGTGATCTCATTTTTCCTCTGTGACTCTGTGGTTGACTCTAGGGTCCAGTTCACCTACATATGTCACAAACGGTCTAGAATGAGCTTAGATTCAGCTTCGTCGATCAAAACAAACTGATTTAGAGAAGGTTCATAGCAATAGACATCGGCGTGGGCGATATCAAACCACCATCCGTGCACTCTAATCTCTTTTTTCTCAATCTTCTCACGGATAAAGGGATAGCTCGAAATATGCTCCATCTGTAAAAGCACATTTGCAAGCGAGATTTGATTGGACTCGGAGACGCCCTTCATGATCCTAAATCCGTTTTTGACCCGCTTAACCGACTCTTCCGCATGTTTAAGCCAGTGAGAAAGATGGGGGCAGCAAGACATTTTTTCAGCGGTTGAAAGGGCCTGTATAGCCCCGCACTCTGAATGGCCGCAAACAATAATGTTCGAGATGTTTAACGAGAAAACGGAGAACTCTATGGCTGCCTGTGCGCTATTTTCAAGATCTCCTTCAGAATAAGGAGGAATCAAATTGCCCACGTTTCTCAAGACAAATACATCGCCTGGATTGGTGGACGCGAAGAGGTTTGGAACCACCCGGCTATCCGAGCAGGCTATAAAAAGGGCGTCCGGCTTTTGGCCAAGGGCGAGCTTGGCGAAGAGATCGCGATATTCGTCGGTCAAGTTTTTACGAAATTCAACGATCCCTTCAATGAGTTTACGCATTATCCCATTCTACCTTATTTCGGGGATTTGCTGCATCGTGATGAGCTGTCCTTAAATAATCGGTCGAGATGGATCCTCAGCTTTTCTAAATAGATTATAAATCACCGGGATGATCCCGGGGCCAAAAAACCCTTCAATGATGAATTTGTTTAGCGGCTTTTCGTCTTATGTTCCAAGCGTCAGAATCAACGCAGGTAAAAGACAGGTGGAAATTGCAAAATCGGCTGTCACGGCTAAGCAGGTTAAGGGAATACTTAAAAGAGGTACACACCTTGAAACCACATGCTTCACAAGTAAATGGTTCGATGTCGTCAACTCATAGGTGAGTAAGCTAGATTCCTGGATGAGTTTTCGGGCCAAATAACCTCCCCAATACATTTGCATCTGCTCTTTTTCAAAGTAAGTGTGAATAAAAGCACGGGGATTCAAAATACGTAAAGCGCACTCAATCGTTGCACTCACCACCGGTGTAAAGGCATATAAATGAGCGTTAGCTCTTTTATCTAAGAGTTTTCCAAAACTGATTAATGAGACGGCGCCGAGCACAAAACCGATAGACCCGTCTATTGCGGCAGATACAAGGCCGAATGGGATTAACGCTATATAACCAATTCGAGAGGCAACTTCCCTTAATAATTTCGTTTTTAAAGTATAGGGAGAATCATGGTCCCAGCTGCGAATCCTATCATTGGCATAAGCCCACGCGTCTACTTTTTTTAAAGCGTTAAAATAAAAAGGTGAAATCGTCATAAGATATGTTTTAGACGATCTTGATTAAGAATGAGTTAAGAAAGTCTTCTTTTACTAAATTGAGATAGACCTTCAAAACCTGAAGCGCTTGGCAAAATCTTTTTCACACTCTCAACTTTTTTAGGAGAAAAAAGGTGAGCTTCCTTAACACCTTTTCTTTATCCAACCAATTTTCAGCAGCCAGTTCAGCTGCAGCTTGACCTATAGCTTCTACTATGCGGTAAGTTTTCTTCTTAGGTTCAGCCTGGGTTAAATCAGAGACTATGATTTGTTTCTTTGAAGGATTTTTTGATTCATAATGATTCAAAAGATGCAGGATATTGACTAGGTTTGAGACTCTTCGAGCGAAAGAAACGACTTTCATTTCCTTTGAAAAAACGTCCTGTACTTTATCAACTATTTTTACAAGGATAATGACCTTCAATCTTTCCATTAGATTAGGCGATATTCTAGCTTCATGTGCGATTAGCACTCCAAGAGATCCAACTGCCTCTTTACGTACCGCTGACTCAACAGCTGTGGATGCTTTTGTCCATTGAGAAAAGAAGGTAAATTTAGTGCTTACTTTTCTTTCATAATCAATCACAGCGCCATAATCAATTAAGAGTTTGATAATACGAGGCGATTCAGCGGCAGCTAATAAGGGGGTGACTCCACGGAATTGTGCATGCACGTTTGCACCTAATCGTAAAAGCTGTTCAGCCGCTTCAAAATGATTCCAGCTGCAAGCGACATGCAAAGGAGAGAAACCGGCTGTTTCAATCAAAGAGCCATAAGCCTGTAAAGCCCTTATAAGACAAGGAAGATTATGGTAGGCTGCATGATGCATGGCCGTTCCAAATCTAAACTCTTCCTGAATATGCCCTTTATAAGGTTGAATAGAGTGAATAAGAGCTGTTACGGCTTCTGTTTCATCAAAATTTGGATGGGCTTTAAAAGCCAGTGTTAGCTCAATTAAGGTAAAGAATACTATATCCCACGGTAAACTTTTGCGATCTTTTAAAAGATCTGTATACAGGGCGTATTTATACCTGCAGATAGGATTTAATGAATCGGCTTGCCCCATTATGATTTGATCTAGCAGATCATTTTCTTCGCGAAAACAGTGTTTAAAAAATGAGTGCGAATGAACGATGGTAAGAGGCGATAAAGTCATTTAAAATCCTTTTTCTGGAGGCAGAAAACATAGCAAAAATAGTGATTCTATACAACTTTATACAGGATTGCTTTTTCAACAATATCCATACGGTCAGATCTATTAGAAAGTAGATGATCTCCCTCCTTAACTTCTTCAAAAACTACTTTTTTATCCACCTGTAGAAGTATTGATTCTAATCGTCTGGCATCCTCTAAATGCACTCTTTCATCCTTTGTTCCGTGAATAATAAAAATAGGAATTCTAAGCTTTTGAACAGCTTCTAAAGGGTTTCTAGAGCAAATCCATTCCAAGCTTTGCTTATATCCAAAATCCTCTTGAAACATCTTAAGCATATCTTTTCGATAAGTAATAAGATTTCCTAAATCAGATAACCCTGAAAAAGAGATCGCTCTTTCAAAAAAGGCTTCATAAGAGGGGTAGCGTTTTAAAAATAAAAACATTTGCATAGCCCCTCTACTCGCCCCTAAAAGGATCATTTTCTCTCTCTGAAAGGGAATTTTAAGCTGCGGAAGATGGTCGATCAGGTGTTTTACATCGTTGACATCCGAGCCTCCAAATTCATCCCTCCCTTCACTGATTCCACCTCTTAAAGTCGTAGTGATGAAGGTATAATTTTTATACGTGAGGATATCGTCTGCAGGATGCGGCAGCCCGTATAAATTGTTTCCACCCCTTAGATAAATGATTGTTTTTTCATTTTCAGGGTAACTGGAGCAAGAAAGGGTCGCCTTTATTTTTAACCCTTCGCTGATATAGCTAAAAATGTAAATTTTACGAGCTGAAGCTTGAAGATGATTTTTAATTAAAGGGCTCACAAAATCGCTTTTAAGCAATGAATCTGTAATCTCTAAGAAATTAACATTTTTGGGGAGATCGTACAGCCTTGAAATGTTTAACCAATACTCTTCTTCGTTCATTACAGAATTGCAGCCAGCCCCCTTGAAGGGGCTGGCTTGAAGGTTTAAGGATTTTTGATTTTTAAGTTGCTGATAACTTGTTTTACACCTTCAACTTTTTTTATCTCTCCGATCAGCTTCTGTTGCTGATCTGCATCTCTTACATAACCGTTGAGGGTTACAATTCCGTTGTTCGTGCTTAAGGCGACTTCTTTGTTGCTATTCCAAAGCCAGCCGCGGGATGTCACATCTCTTATCTTTTTATTCAGCTGTTCGTCTGCAGGCGTGCCGGCGCTGTCCTGAGTGAAATAGTCATGATTCCCTTTCGATTCGGGGTCGGTCACCGAAATTTGGCTGTTTAATTGTTTTACACCTTCAATGCTTCTGACCTCTCTTTCAACCGCTTCTTTATCCGAATAGGTTTTAACCGATCCAGAAAGTGTAACGAACCCGTTGTTCACTTGAACGCTGAGTTGGCTGAGACTTTTGGATAAAAAGCTAGACCCAATTTTTTCACGGATTTTGTTTGCGATTTGTTGATCTGATGTGGAAGCGAGATTCGCCGCATTGGTGGAAAGAGATTTGGCTTGCCAGTCGGCCGCGAAGCTGAAAGCTGCCATCGAGAGAGCTAAAATGCCAATATACTTGAACATAATTACCCCTTAAATTAATTTGGTGATTCTCCTTTTTAATATCATTATAAAATCTTTAAAAAAACGTTTTATTTACTACATTGTAATTAAGATATTTACTGATCAATCAATCTCACCAAAACCCACGTTTGTTGGACGCCATTCGGAAAATCCATCTCCAGCGGAGTCTCTCTTAAAGTCAAGTTATAGAGTCCGGTAGTCATAAGGGGCGAGTTTGGATCGTCCGAAAGCTGAATCGATACCTCTTGCGTCTGAGGATTGATTGCGCCTGCTACGTCGTAGGTTCTGTCTGTGCTCGGAAAATAGAAAGTTCCATCCATCTCCCCTTTTTTATTTACGGCGAGCTGTACCACCGCGTTTGAACTTGCCATCATGGAAAGAGAAGGGGTTAAGAGAAACACACCAAGAGGCATCCACTCTTCATCTTCCCCCTCGTTATAAGAGGGCGCATAATAAGTCGTTGTTGTTTCATAAGAGGGGGTATAGTCGGTGTAAGGGTAGTATCCTCCATCACCATAATAGTAAGGATAAGCCCACCCATACCCGAGGTAGCCGTTAAGATAAGACCATCTTGCTTGTCTCCAAGGGTTCCAGTTATTATTATAATTTTTGTTATAACCGTGTCTTTTATAAAAATCGTTATTAAACCAGTTATTGTAATTAGGATATCGATTTTTAAAATCGTTTGAACGATTTTTCCACTCAGAGCTATTTCGATAGGTGTTTATCTGATTCTTCAATTGCTCCGAATTATTTACTTGAGGGCGATTTTGCCTATTCGATTGTTCGTTCCGGATCCTTTGATATACCTGATCCCGGTTGGGCTGATTTCTGTTTGGCTGGCCTTGTGGTTTACTGATTTGATTCCGGTCCCTTGCCGGTTGCTCCCTTTTTGGCTGTTTATCGGCCGATCGGCTTAAGGAAGGAGATCGATTAATATTTTTGCTTCCCCCGCTTCGCTGAATATTTCCGCCCGCTCCTCCCCCTCTTTCGCCCTCACCGCGCCCTCTTGCTTCTAAGCTGCAAAAAGTGCCTATCAACATTAAAATAAGAAGCTTTTTCATGGTTTCTCCTTATAGACCGTCACAGGGTCCAAGTTCGGCAAGAACTCTCCATCCACATTTCTTCCAACCGATGAGAACGTATAACTGTTGGCATCCAAAGGAGTATAGATATCGGTCGCTGTCGCAAGCCTTCCATCACTTAAAGTGTAGCTGATTTCTACTTGCCACGATTTATCGCTCAGAGTCCATAGGCCGGATCCAAACCCTCCATCCGAATCAAAAATCCAGGAGCGAATTTTCTCCTGCTCAGGATCCCAGCCAATGATTTGACGTCCTTCGAGCTCCTCTAAGCCATAAACGATGGTTGTAAAATGCTGAAGAATAAAATTACGGTATTTGTCCCATTTGGTTTCAAATCGAATGGTGACATCTTCATCTTTGTCATTCCATTTGCCGATCAGCCACTCGAGCGGCTTTAAATGATCATAAAGGTTGGGCGGGTCATCGACATCAATCTCTCGAATGCTTTTGATCAGCCATTTGCCATCGGTTTTTATAAGCTCTATTCTTCTCGCCCGCTTGGTTCCATCTCCCGGTATTCTTTCGAAAGAGGCTTCAATAATGGCTTCTTCCGGCTTAGGAAAGTTAAAGCTGAAAATGTTGAATTTGACTTGAGCGCCTTTTAAAGAGCTATATCTTGTTTTAAATAGATTAATGATAGCTTCTCGCCCGACCGTCTCTTGACCTGTAACGGGGCTGTAAAAAGAGCTGTCTTCTGTCCAAAAGCTTTTCAAGGCCTCAAAATTACCGGCATTGTACGTTGCGATGTATTCGTTTAGACGATTAATAAGTTGCTCTTTAGCGATTTGATCATCCGCTAAAAGGGATAATGAAATGAAAAAAGAGAGAATGAACTTCAGCATAACCGACCTCGCTCAAGATTGGTTCACCTATATTCTTTCTCTCCATTGCAATCAAGCGAAGAGACTATCTTAGTCTCGTTCAGTTATTTAATAATCCCCCTTTCTCTTTGAGACGGGATAAGTACTAAAACATTCTTTTCAACTGTCTCCCAAAGAAGCTCAGGCTTCTTGAGCCGATTTGCAACAGCATCGTGAATTTTCTTCATTTTATCGTAATTTTCAACTTCTAAAACAGTGAGAATATTCTTCTCTTTAGACCATCTAGCCGATAAAACGGCCGCTTCATTCACGTTTGAGCGATAATAAAAATCGATACTGTCAGCATATTTTAAGAACGTATCATGAATCCTTTGCGGGAGGAGATCCCCTTTTTCCTTCACATCTTGCTCAGTTGTTTGAACAAACGTTTTATCCCTCTCTTGAATAGATCCCCAACGTACCTCGTCAGGAGCCGCTACATAAATGAATTTAATGGAATACCCTTGTTTTTTCAAAAATTCACAGGTGACATAGGTTTTATCACCGGTCGACGTCGTCCCGAAAAAAATCGCTTTCTTATCCCGAATGAGGTTCGCGAGTGCGGCATGGCAGCCGAAATTGGAAGCCGGCCTCCATAAATTGTACGACTCTTGCGGAGACATTCCTTCGGCAATCGATTGATGATAGGTGGATTTCATCTCTTTTAAGAAAACCGCGTCCGGATCTACATAAGTAAACTCTCGACCCTGTTCTCTTTCCTCTTTTAAAAGACGCTCCATTAAGGTCGTTTTACCCGCACCCGGCGCTCCTGCCGTCATTACGATTTCAGGGCTATTTCTTTGATGAGTGCATGCGGTTGAAAATATTTGGTTGAGCTCCACTCTTAGCTTGCCGTCTTGATCAGGGGTATAAGCCACTTTTCTTCCGAAAGACTCGCCCGTCATGAAGCTTACCAACATACTTTTGGGTAAAGAGTAGTTGTAGTTCGAGTTGTAAATGGAATCTAAGTTGTATAAATCAAAACCTGCGTCCATGGCTATTCTCCTTTTAAAAAAGGAAAAAGATACCAGTTATCGTTATACGCAGCAAAGCTCTTTCTGATACGCTTTTCTATCTATTTGGTAGCAATTACGGCATCTCGGCTCATAGCACTCATGCCCCCCTACCAAAATTAAGGGGTCGCTGTGGCGTGCAGGATGGCCATTAATCAATCTTTGAGAAAAATTAGCTTCATTGCCGCAGTTGACGCAGATCGCGCGCAGCTTCTTCACCTCGTCAGCGAGCGCCATCAAACTTGGCATAATCCCAAACGGCTCCCCTCTAAAATCAAGGTCAAGGCCCGCTACAATCACTCGGACTCCATTGTCCACTAATCTTTGAATCAGAGGGATGGTCTCAGCCGGAAAAAATTGAATTTCATCAATGCCAACCACTTCAACCGACTCATCGATCAACTCAAGGAGTTTTTTTAAACTGTTTTCACAGCTTCCAATGGGATAGGCTTCCCTTTCCTGTCCATTATGGCTCACGATGCAGGTGTAGGATTTGCGATTATCGATAGCATGCTTAATAGTTAACACTTTTTTCTTGGCATACTCGCTTCTTTTCAAGCGGTAGAGAAGCTCTTCGGTTTTTCCCGAGAACATTGAACCTGCAATGACTTCTAATTTACCGTGAGCTTTTCGCATACTAAACCTATGGGTTGCCAGTAAATTCTTATCACGGGACGGTGTGTCAAGTCAATCAATTCTTGTTGGTAAAATCGCTTAAAACAGGTAGATTATCTCCGAAATTTAAAAGGTATTTCTTCATGGAAAATCTCTCTTGGATCCTGGTTATGGTATCTCTCCTAGGAAACTTTTTCGTCATTAAAAAAAATGTTATAGGGCAATGGCTTTGGACGTTTGGAAATATGGGCTGGATTGCCTATGACATTTACTTAGAAGCCTATCCTCAAGCAGTCCTTTTTGCCGTCTATCTTGGCATGTCGATCTGGGGGATCTATCTCTGGAATAAAGAATCAAAAGCAAAACTTGCAACCAATAACTAAGCTATGACTATCAGCTCATCTTATATTAATCAGTTTACCGAGATTGACGCTCTTCAGTCTATCAACGGAGAGTCCTTAGAAACCCTTTCGAAGCGTTTACAAGACAGGGGCTACCTTAAAAAAGGTTCCGATTTGAAATCGAGTATTACTGCCGATTGGCAGACCGTTCAAGGGATGGGACTCACTCCCCACAAGCTGGCAGATTGGGCTCAAGATTTTCTTAATCAACTTTCACCTACCCTCATTCAGCCGGTGAGGCTTTATACCGTACCGCATGGATCTATTACCTATCATTACACAAGAGAGGAAGAGCACGATCCTTTTCGAAAAAATAGCCTCCAAGAATCTGAGCTCAAGATTCCTTCTACCTGGACTGACCGGGCTAAAATCACATACGGAAACGTCTCTTTTATCCTTTCTAGCGGAAGAATCGCGATGATCCGAGAGCTTGGTTTTTTTGGAAACACAGCTGAAAAGAGGATATCTCCAACCACATTATACGCTCTCGTCAAACCGAATGAGCCGAGAGAAACTTAAACTATCCTTTTTTAGCCTCCCTATGAACCAGCGATACGGAAGCCTGGTTTGTAGGAAAGACTACTACATCGGAAACATTCACATGCGGAGGTCTTGAAGCAATAAAAAGAGCGATTTCAGCGATATCCTGGGCTGTCAGCGCATCGATATCTTTATAAACCGCTTTCGCTTGATCTTCGTCGCCCGAAAACCTGACGATACTAAATTCGGTTTCGCTAAGTCCGGGCGCTATCATCGAAACTCTTAAAGGAGTATGCACAAGCTCTTTTCGAAGGGTTTCCGTGATGGCCCGGACGGCGTATTTTGTTGCACAGTAAACGCTTCCACCAGGGTAGGTGTCAAAAGAAGAAATACTTCCGATATTGATGATGTCTCCGTGATTTTGCAAAAGCATTTTAGGAACGATTTCACGGATCAGATTTAAAATCCCTTTAATGTTTGTATCCAGCATGACAGATACATCCTCCTCAGGGGTTTCCCATGTTTTATTGAGTCCTTTCACAAGGCCTGCATTATTAATGAGAATATCGGGAACCGGGATCTCTTTGAGTTTTTCTTTAACAAGGCCCTCCTCCCTTACGTCAAGCTGAATAGAGGTCACTTTTGTGTGATATTTTGAAACCAGGCTCATTTCCAATTCTTTTAAACGCTCAAGCCGTCTTGCAATCAGGATGAGATCGGCTCCTTCTTTGGCAAATGCCTCGGCAATAGCTTTGCCAAAACCAGAACTTGCTCCCGTGACTAAAACAGATTTATTTTTGAAAACCATATTCCTCGATTGCTAATAATTTTTTTAATCTTTTAAGGTGTCATTTTATCAAGGAGCATTTTATGTCAGTAGTAAAAGTTATTGAAGTGATTAGTGAAGGCGATAGCGTAGATGAAGCGATCAAGGCAGGCGTCAAGGAAGTCACTAAAACAGTCACCGATGTGGTTCAGATCGATGTGGAGCATATTTCGGCTCACGTGAACAAAAATAAGGTCACCAAAGTAAGAGTGCGCTCGAAAGTGAGCTTTGTTGTCAAAAACGGTAAGTAAACGACCGGATCACCACAGAGGCTTTAGAGAAAAAAAAGAGATCACAGAGATAAAATAACCCTCTGTGATCTCTATTCCTCTCTCTAGACTCTGTGGTTTCAAAATAAAACAAACACCCCACTAGAGCAATGTTCCCGATAGGATGAACATCGCGATTCCAAAGTAGATCACAATCCCGGTTACATCGACGAGGGTTGCGACCAAAGGGGCGGAAGCGACCGCCGGGTCAAACCCAAGTCTTCGAAGGATGAGGGGCAGCATTGAGCCGGTCAAAGAGCCCCATAGGACAACTCCAATAAGGGCTAAGAAGATAGTTAACCCAAGAAGGAGCCAGTGCTCGCCGTAAAGGGTTGAGAAAACGCTCCATAAGGCGACTCTAAAAAAACCGACGAGTCCAAGGATAAGGCCAAGAGCCAAGCCGCAGAAAACTTCTCTTCGCATTACTTTTAACCAATCGCTTAAAGAGATGTCGCCGACCGCAAGGGCCCGGATGATGAGTGTGGTGGATTGAGAGCCTGCATTACCGCCTGATGAAATGATGAGAGGGATAAAAAGGGCTAGGATGACCGCTTTAGAGATTTCATGTTCATAATAGCCCATGGCAGTCGCTGTAAACATCTCTCCAACAAAAAGCAAAATAAGCCAGCGGGCCCTCTTTTTAACAAGATCAAAAAAGGGCGTTTCCATATAGCCTTCATCTAAAGCCTCAGTCCCCCCGATCTTTTGAACATCTTCGGTGGTCTCTTCGGTAAGTAAGCGTAAAATATCGTCAATGGTCACAATTCCTTGCAAAACACCCTCTCCATCAATCACAGGAAGGGCGGTTCGGTCGAAATTCTCAAAGATATTTACGGCTTCCTCAGGTTTATCAAGAACCGAAAGGGCAACGAACTTTCTATCGATCAGCTCGGATACTTTCTTGCCGCGGGGAAGAAAAAACACGTCTCGAATCCGCATATCGTCGATGAGACGATTTTGATCGTCGACTACATAGATCACGCTGATGGTTTCTGAATCGTGGCCATACTCACGGATATGCTCAAGAATATCATCAACCGTCCAATCCAATTTAACCGAAAGATAATCGGTAGTCATCAGACGCCCGACACTCCCTTCAGGATACCCAAGAAGTTTTGAAGCTACAAGGCACTCTTCAGGAGGAAGAAGTTTGAGATACTCCTCGATAACCGGTCTTGGCAAATCTTCGAACAGAGCTGTTCGATCGTCCGGAGACATCTCGGTTAAAATAGCAGCCGCCTGCAAGGTGGGAAGATCTTTCAATATCTCTTTTTGTGATCCAACTCCTAAATAATCAAAGACTTCAGCCGCTATTTTAACCGGCAACACCGTGAAGGCCCACACTTGATCGCTTTTTTGCCGGCTCGATAAGATATCTGCTATTTCAAAACTAGACAGTTTTAAAATGGCCTCTTTGAAAGGCTCCTTTTGCCTTTCGCGAATAAGCTCCTGTACTGACTTTACCGACAACAAGGGGTGGCGCATAGACCCTACCATACTGAAAATCGTTTTAAGGAATAACCCTTTTTACTTGATTTGCTCTTGCATCCAATGATTTTTTTAATTAAAAACTAATGCTTTGCGAGGAAGTATTTTCATGTTGAAATGGATCGTTTTTGCCGTTCTTGCCATAGGATTTCTTGAAGCCAGAAGGCCCTATGAATCTAGCATTGATGTCTCAGGTGAAACCGCTTTAGTCCATGCCACCAACCTTGTAGATCTCAAAAGAGATTTAAGCACCCAAGCGATCCAAGAGCTGATTCCGATTTATACTCCCACATCCGCTGTGAACTTCGGCATTAATTTAAGAGGACTCCTTTCCTTTGCCTCTTTTGCAGAAAATTCCAATACCTTGGTTGTAACGATTCCCAACGCAGGTATCACGGAGAGTTTTACCGGCGGAACAAGGGATGAGAGTTTTGCTTTATACAAAGAGTTTTTAAAGGAAGGGAGCAGAAATTCAAAATTGTTAAGAGCCTATGCCAAGTACTCTCCGATAGATCCGATCGCAGGAAACCCAAATAGTTTAATGTCTCAACTAGCGGTCTCTGACTACAATTTGGCAAAACTTTCTCCTTTAGCCGGCTGCGGCTGTTTCAGCGCTCAACCGATTATTCATCAGTTTAAGCTTGGAGTCGAGTATCAAAGGGGTTTTTCCGGCGGCTATGATACAGCCGCGGCTTTATTGCCTATCCGATATTCCTATTCACCCGATGGCGAAAAGGCGTTGATCGTGGATGCCCCCTTTTATTTTATTGGGAATGGAGGCGCCTACTCTGTTTATGGTTCGCTAGGATTTGGCTTTAGATATCCGATCACTTCAAATTGGTCTTTAACCTCCATTGTACGAGGAGGAAGCGGGGGGTCGTTTGATCTCGTGGCATCGGGAACTTTTGTAACAGCTGGTTTTTTAAGCAACTACGACTGGAAAATCAAGTCGTTTGTTTTATCTTTGACAAACTATGCCGGCTACTCTACAAGCACCAATTTTTGGTTAAGCGGCATTAACTTTAACTATCATCTCCAAAGCTGGATTCTCAAGAATGGGTTTAGCTTTACCACCTGCGATGCCTGTACTTTTTGTAATAAAGAGTTAAACTTCAGCGTAAACTTCGTGGATACCTATTTCACAAAAAATAATAGACTCTACAACCGCCATTATGATGAAGTGGGAGCCTCCGTGATCATAACCCATTTAAACCCCTGTTTAGACTATGACGCTTTGATAGTGGGGGGCTCGTATCTCTTTGGAACCCATTATAGAGGGTACACCTTGAAGCTGGATTATCAGTTTTGAAATTGTTTCCAAGAAATAATGATGTTACTTTAGCGGCGGATCATCGCTCCTCAAAACCAATAAGAGAGGGATTATAAGCTATAATCAACATCGTGATATCATATTCCAGAATAGGCATGAAGGGATAGGCTAGTAAGGCTGCAGAAAGAAGGATCGCTGTGAAATGGAGGAGATTTTTCTCTCGAGGCCAGATGAGAGCCGCCAGGGTAAAAATAGTGTAGAGAGCAAAGGCAGCAACTCGCCGCCATAAAATGGGTTTAATTTGATTGAGAAGAAGGGGCTCAGTCTTAGCAACCCTCAGGGCAGTCGCGCATCCTAAGGAGCATTTCAACCATTTTTTATAGAACGGCTGACTTAAAAAACCTCCATGATACCATTCAAGCTCGAGTTTAAATACTCCTCTTGCAAAGGGCTGGGTATCCACGATTGCGATTCGACCGTCAGAGGTTCTTATATAGTCTTTCATTTTCAAATTAAAATAATTGGCTTCAAGTATAATCGTGAACAACTCTTTTTTTTCTTTCGAACTGAGTTCGTTAATATTCTTGAGAGGAGTGCCGGTTATTCTTTTTGCGACTACAAAATAATTTCCTTTATGTTCTAAGAGATATTTTCTCGGAACAAAGAAGCAAGAACCATTATTTCTTTGAATCACTTCATTGATTTTTTTAGCTTTTCTTAACCGGTAAATGTGCTGATCAGGAGAAGGAGGGTGTGCTATATGATGGATGACAAGATCTTTCGAGGGACCTTTCAGCACGAAGTTAGGATATCCCTCAGGGAATATGATTTGTTCTGAAGAGGGATGAGCATCTAAATAACTTGTGAGATGCGCCGTGAGGCTGACCATTTGCTGATCGCTCATGCGGTTTAAGAGGTAAGGAATACATTTAGAAGGGATCTGAAGGGTCATAATAAATCCTTATACCGGTACTGAATATTGTCTTTTGATAGCGAATGGGTCGAAACCGTAAAAGTACCCTCTCTTCCAGGATAGACCTTGTCCCAAAGCTTCACCTGCCGATGAAAAAACAAGGTGTATGTAATCTCCTTAGGAGATGAGATAGGATCAAATTGAATCTCGCCTGTCGGAATAAGGGAAAAAACTACTTTAGAAGGGACTACAATCCATTTTTTATCAACATAATAATACCGCTCTTTATCAAAAGTAAGACATACTTTTTGTTCATATTCTAAAAAAGAAATAACATTTTTTTGTTGAAGAAATGAAGTTGCAAATTGGTTGGCAACCATCCTTGCAACGCCCGGATTTGTCTCTTGATTGACATAGTTCATAAACCGGCTTTCCGCCTCATTTAAAGAGGTTTTTGAACCTCCTTGTACCGATTCCGATTTTCCAAATAAATAGGCGATTGCAAACGGTAGCGTAATGCAAAATACGATCAGTGGAAAGGCCGATTCAAAACCAAAGATTTTAGCCGCCGCAGCCCAGACGAGAGCTACAGAAAGGACATCTTTTAAAAGAGGATTAAAAAGGGGAAAACCTGAAAATGAAGTGACAGCGCTTGTCATAGTTCCTTTGAAGAGGGAACTATAGCCGATCGGAGGGTTTAGATCAAAAGGGTCATGGGCCCCAAGGAGACTTGTTAGTTAATTCCAAATAAGCGTCTCTTAAAGCAGTAACTTCTGAAGGAACGATGACTCCCCGTTGAGGCGTCTCCTTCCATGCCTCTTCAAAACTCTTCTCCGATTGATTTGCCAGCAGCATTGCCTCCGAGGCTCTAATTGCATTTCGATGAACTTGGGGCAACTCATGCATAGCTTCCATTTTTATTCCAAATTCACTCTCCCAGTCCCACTCTTTTTGAATCTCACTCAATTTTTGAATCATAGCTCTAAAAATAATCATTTGCTGATGGGGCTTGAGAGTATCTAAGATACGTGTTTCAAACTCAGTTTTTCCGCGAACTATTTCTCTAAAGCCTCTTTCCCAGGCCTCTGTTACTTCATACCAAAAAAGGGCGTCGCGATCGATTTTTTGATACATGTTATATCTTGAATACATAGCAAAATCCATATCTGAGACCTGAAATGCAAAAGCCTCCTTAAACTCTTTCTTTATTCGAAAATGATTAAGCGACAGGATGATATCTGCCATCCAGTTAATCCCAAGACGCAATCTATAATCAAGTGAGGATTGGATCAAGGCATGGTAAAAGTCGTGAAATTGGAAGCTCCTTCCGAGCGCCTTAAAACCATCCGCAAAAGCCGGAAGAGGGACAGATGGAAAACCGAGCGATAGATCTCTTAAACCGCCCACATTGTTCACAGAAATATCTCTTTCGGAAGAGAGATCTAACACAGGATTCAAAGTGACGGCAGAATCCCTTCCCCATACTCTTAAAAATATATTCATCATCCGAAAAGAGGGAAAGACGCGAAACTCCCCTGTATGGTTAAAAATGTTAAACCCTTGGCCCGTTCGAATCGAGTTATCGATATTGTCTGTTTTGCTACGGCTATAAAGAAGTCTTCTTGATCGAATCGATTCTTTATTCAAAAGAGAAAAATACTCCTCTTGTTCTTCTTTCGTTAAAAGAGTTTGCTTGTAGTCTATTTCACGCTCTAAATCTTGATTTCTGTAGTATGTGCACATTTTCCCGAATTCATCTCTTTGAATCGGAAGGGATTCATTTTTCGCCTCGGTAAGCTGTTCATCAATTTGTTCCGATAGATAAGCTTTTCTTGTGAGTAGAACCTCTGCAAACACATCGATGGTGATAAGCCCCTTTTTTAAACAAAAAAGAGCCTGATAAGCCGCCTCATCCCAATCCTCAAAATTCTTCCCTAAATCAAACGCCTTAAAGGATTCCTGTAAAACCTCTTCCTTTCCTTCAAAACGAGCGAACTGCCGCTCTATTCCGGAGAGAGTGTCGGGATTTACCCTTTTAACGACGGACCAATAGTCTAAGCCCTGCTGAGTAATGTGAATCATGTAAAAATATTAATTGATAATTATTAAGATTTAATTAACAATTATAGCCTATGCATAATTTTTTATTTTTATTATTGATTCTATTTTCTTTTATTAATGCCGAAGCAACCACTTCCTGGCAGGAGACTGTCGAGCTCGCCCGGGAAACCCTACCCCAGGAAGGGGTATTGATCCTGAAGGATGAGAAGGGTTTTACCTATGTAAAAGTCGATGATGACTACATTCATGCCCTTTTACCCTTATTGGAGTTGGAAGAAGAGGGTTTTAGAGAACCCCCCTATTTCAGAGGAAAAAATTCTCCCGGAGCGCATATTAGCGTTTTTTATGAAGATGAAAATGTCATTGCTCATGAGATAGGGCAAACATTTCATTTTACCTTAGAACAAATCGTTATCGTAAAGACTTCTAAAAATGTGAGCTGGGTAGTTTTACAAGTAAAATCGCCTGAGCTTGAAGCTCTTAGAGTGAAGTATGGGAAATCCCCCTTATTGCATGGACACGAGTTTCATATCACTCTTGGCAAAAAAGGGAGATGATCATGTCGGGGAGGTGGTTTCCCACCAGCCCCTAAACTATTTACACTTTTACAGTAATCTTATTTTCGATTTTAGTAACCCCTTTGATGCCTCGGATAAGAGATTCAATTTTTGTTTTAATCGCCTGATTATCGGCAGAACCGGTAAGGGTCACAATTCCAGCATTTACTTTCGCATTAATACCTAAAAAACTTTTATCGCTTTTTAAAACAGACTGAACTTGATTTTCTAAAGATTTATCGGTTTCAAGAGTCGCTGCAGAATCTGCGGGATTTCCTTTATCATCATAAAAGGCGACAAACTGACCGCGGTTTCCACCTTTTTGATCATAGAAGGCATGGACAGATGCTGTTGTCACTATTGCGAGAGCGATTGTTTTAACAAGAAACTTATCCATAAAATAAAACCCCCAAAAATATGTAATGAACCTTTAATGGGACGTTAATTAAATATTAATAAATTTTTCAAGTTAATTGCCTAAGATTATAAGCATCAAGAGTTATGAATTACTACTTTGATATTGTGTGTTTTACGATCATTACTAAGTTGAACTATTTGATTATCAAGTAGTTTGCCATCCTCTTCAATTGACAAGGATCCCTTCATGACATGGTCAGGGTTTTCAACCGTGATCTCATAGAGCGTCTCTTGAAAGAGATACTTTATTTTGTACCGCTCCCACTCTTTGGGGATGCAAGGATCGATATGAAGTGTCTCGCCTCTTTTTTTAAAGCCCAAAATCTCTTCGATCCAGATTCTCCACATCCACGCGGAGGAACCTGTATACCAGCTCCAGCCGCCTCTTCCAACGGCGCCTTCCAAATCATAGACATCGCCCGTTAAAACGTAAGGCTCAATCCGATAAAATTCTAGCTCTTCCCTATTATGAGTATGAAAAGTGGGATGCATCATGCGTAAAAGATCGACGGCTTTATTCCCGTTTCCGGCCCTGGCAAAGGCTAGGCTCAGCCAAAGGGATCCATGAGTATATTGTCCGCCATTCTCTCTTACTCCAGGAGGATAACCCATAATATAGCCTGGATTATTTACAGATTGGTTGAACGGAGGGGTCAGCAGACGAACGACGCCTCTCTCATGCAACACAAGGTGTTTTTCAGCCGACTCAATTCCCTGAAGGGCCCGCTCCTTCACCCCTTTTCCATTAATGACTGCCCATGATTGGGCGAGCGAGTCAATTCTTGCCTCCGAACAAACTTTTGATCCTAAGGGATCTCCATTATCGAAATAAGCTCTTCGATACCACTCCCCGTCCCAAGATTCCAAGTCGATATGATCAACAATTCTTTTCGCCTCTTGAAGGTATCCTTCTGCGGCC
>CAYWQX010000020.1:0-39299 GCA_964460985.1 uncultured bacterium | reverse complement strand
GCGCCCGGCTGAAATTCCCTTGGATACGATGGTGGAACTTGTATTTTTTCCGAGGTGGATCATTTTGGTGCCCGTATCGGCTTGCATATGTCCGTTGGTCAAAGCGACCGAATAAAATTCCCCTACCGATTCATCCCCTTGCAAAATGCAGCTTGGGTATTTCCACGTAATCGAGGCTCCCACTTCTACTTGCGTCCAGGTGATTTTCGATTTATAACCGGCGCACTTTCCACGTTTGGTTACAAAATTATATATCCCCCCCTGACCCGTATCAGGATTGCCGGAATACCAGTTTTGAACCGTTGCGTACTTAATCTCGGCACGGTCCAAGGCAACCAGTTCAACTACTGCCGCATGAAGCTGATTTTTGTCATAGGAGGGGGCAGTGCAGCCCTCTAAATAACTGACAAAGGAGTCTTCTTCTGCAATAATCAGAGTCCTTTCAAATTGGCCAGTCTCTTTGTCATTGATCCGGAAGTAGGTCGAAAGCTCCATGGGGGATTTAACCCCTTTGGGAATGTAGACAAAAGAGCCGTCGGAAAAAACCGCTGAATTGAGGGTGGAGAAAAAGTTGTCTCCGATGGGAACCACCGATCCTAAATATTTTTCGATCAATTCAGGATAAGTATGGATCGCCTCCGAAATCGAGCAGAGCACAACGCCGGCTTCCTCCAATTTCTTCTTGAATGTAGTTCCTATCGAGACCGAGTCGAAAATTAAATCGACTGCCACATTTGACAGGCGAGCCTGTTCTTCAAGGGGAATTCCCAGTCTTTCAAAGGTTTTTAATACTTCCGGATCCACTTCATCAAGACTGTTTAATGCAGCCTTTTTCTTAGGGGCGGAGTAGTAGCTGATATCTTGATAATCGATCGGAGGAAACTTCGCGTTGACCCAGTGAGGCTCTTTCATCTCGAGCCATCTTCTGTAGGCTTTTAGGCGAAAGTCCAAAAGGAACTGAGGCTCATTTTTTATAGAAGAAATTTGACGAATGACCTCTTCGTTCAACCCTTTTGCAAAGGTATCGGATTCGACGTCGGTTACAAATCCGTACTTATAGGTCGAGTCTTCAAATGTATTTTGAGTGGCCATGCATCTCCAAAAAAACAGTTATTTTACAGGATAAGAGCGATAAATTCAACTTATGCTCTTTTTATTTATTGGGGAGTGTGGAAAGATTTAGAGCGTTTTTCAAGGACTTTTGAATGAACCGACTTCTTTCTCTCCTTCTTCTACCCTTATTATACTCCTGCTGCCAGCCAGCCTGCAACTACCCCGTCTATGATGCGGCTGAGTTTGTGACTGACTCCTATAAGCTCCGGGAAGGTAAAAATGCTATTTTAGAGCTTCAAGGAGTTGCAGTTGAAGACATTCCGGATGACGCGATGTGCGAATTCAAAGATGATATTGACGAAGACGATATTTTAAACATCGTAGTCTACCATCCGACAAGAAGAGAGCTTATGGAGAGCTTTAACTACATCAATAGCACCGTCGGAGGCTTTAAAGTCACCAATGGAAAAGTAGATCTTCCCGACCTTCCCCCTATTGAAGTCAGAGGTTTGACGCTTGATGAAGCCAAAGAAAAACTTCAAAACCGCTACAGGGAAGAGATCAAGGATGTGGAGCTTTTTGTCACTTACAAAGACAGGCTGACAAGAAAAGTTGAGCTTACCGGAATGGTTTCCACCCCCACCGTTCCGGTGGATGGAAAGGTACGATTGTATGAAGTGATCGCAAAAGCCCATATCTCTCCCAATGCGAACCTTTTTGCATCCTATGTGATCAGAGATGGCTGCCCCCTCTTTATCGACCTTCATAAACTGGTTGTGGAGGGAGATATGTGTCAAAATATCGTTATGCGGGGAGGCGATAAAATTTATATCGCACACCCCGAAGATGCGACGGTCATGCTCATGGGCGAGGTCAGAAACCCTCACGCTAAAAGCGTTCCTTATGGAACGATTTCTTTAAGGGAAGCTTTAGTTTCTGCGGGGGGCATTCCATGGACGGGCGACAAAAACTATATCCAAGTGATCCGTGGTAATATGCAATGCCCAAAAGTCTATGTCCTTTCTTGGTGCCATGTCGTAAACCTTCCTAATGACTCCCTTCTCCTCATGCCGGGAGACACCGTGTACGTGTCAACAACCCCGATTCGCGAATGGAATCTCTTTATTGACCAGCTCCTTCCCAGCTTAGGGGGAGTGACTACCGCCTATGGCGTCTATGAACTTACGAGGTAATGATAATGAAAGAGCCTAAATCGTATCAGATCGTCTTAAACGACATTTGGGTCATCGCTAAAAGAAAGGCAGGCCTTATCGCCCTATGCTCGCTTCTTTTAGGCTCTTTGACTCTTTATCAAGCCCTTGATCGTGATATCCTCTATCTGGCGGAAGGCTCCTTCAGAGATAAAGGTAAAGCAGATGCCGGCATGCGCCAGTCGATGAGCGACATCCTTTTCGGATCAGCGGAAGGGAAAATCGATAGCGAAGCGGTCTCCTCCATGAAATCAAGCCGTCTGATGGCGAATTTGATAAAAAGCATGCACCTGCAAGCGAATATCACGGAAAAATCGCGCTCCTTTTCCTTTTTAGATAAAGCCTATAATCACCTTCTCTCCGAATGGGCCTTCTGGACCCGTCGAAGAGTCCCTATTTTGGAAGACATCAGCTACCCGATTGTAGCTGTAGATGTGAATTACGAAGGGGAAGTTCCATACCCCATCAGCGTAACTTTCCTAACCGATACCGATTTTAAATTGGACTCTGGTGAAATGGGCGAGCTTGGCAAGCCCGTCATGACCTTCCAGGCTGAATTTACTCTGATCCCTAAGGATCTAGAACCTCTAAAGGGAAGAAAATTTGACATTGTCTTCAAATCGCTGCCTCAAACCGCCAAAACCTTAAGCCAGCAAATTTTTGCGACCCAAGACCAAGATGACCGCAGCCTGATCAAGCTTAAATACTATGATGTCGATCGTAAAAGAGCGGCCCTCTTCGTAAATGACCTCATGCGCGCCTACCAAGATTTTCTGGAGGAAGAACATGATAGGATCAGCTCAAAACAGCTTGATTACTTGAAAAAAAGAGAAGAGGAAATTGCCACCTCCTTGAAAGAAGTAATGGACAAACACGCCTCCCTCGTTACCGAAGATCTTACACTGAGCGGTTTTACGAATACCCAAAAAGAGCTTGAATTCTTAACGCAGCAAATGCTTCAAGCCAATCAAAAAGAGATGGAGATCGAGCTTGAAAAGAAACGGCTAGAGAACGTTTTAAATGACGAATACGCAGCTTTTGATCCCTACAGCCCGGCTATGGCGGATGCAAAAGTCATCAATGAAATGCTCCAAAAAATGCGCGCCTTAAAACTGGGCCAAGACTCCCTTGAACTCGCACTGAACGATCAAACCGACTTCTCCTCCGATGCTTTTAAAAGCGAGACTAAAACAAGAGACCGGTTAAAAAAATGCTGCAAAGAGGCCGACGAAATTATAGCTTCTTTAGAGAAAGGAAAGCCGATTGACTTAAACCTCTCCTTGATGAAAGATCCCAAGTACTTTCTCTCTACCTGGAATGACAGGCTATCTGAAAAAAAGAAAGACCATGGCCTCAAAGATCAATTCAAAGCTTACGTTTCGCATTTAAAGAGACTTATCGAGTTACAAATTTCTTCCATTGATGAAAGGCTGCAGCACAGAACTCGAAAAAGTGAAGATTTCCAGGGTATCACCCTAGAGGTTGCCAATGAAATCTATCTGAAACTAACGGATGAAAAGCAAGAGGTCGAAAATAAGATCCGTCAATCGCAGTTTGTTTTAAAACAATTGGAAGACCCTTCCTTTGAAATGAGTGCACTGACCTCTTTTCTCCAAGATCCTATCTCTATGGAAAGGATCAATCGGAGCGCTCAAATCACCCTTGCTTTGAAAGATCAATCCAACCGATCCACTCGTGAAATCGAGCGTTTGCAAGAAGAGCTCGCTCTTCAAAAAGACTTCCTTAAGATGCATATTAAAGAGTCGGAAAAACTCTTGGGCCTTAAACTCAAGCTGCTTGAAGAGAAGGATAGCGAGCTTAAACGGGCGATGCTTGGCATGTCCCATCATGAACTTACCTTGCTTGAGAAACAGCTATCGGAGTTCATCTCTACACGCCTGACGAACTTAGAAAACGAGAAATCACTTCTGCAAAAGCACCAAGAGGCGATTAAACAAAAAATGGCCTCCATGCCGGAGAAGTGGATCCAAGAGCAGTTATTAGAACAGCACCTTCTTCGCAACCAAAAAATGGTGGAGAATATCACAGGCATGGTGGAATCAAAAAATATCTCCAACAACCTTGAGCTGATCCAGTCGGCACCCTTAGATTTCGCCATCGTTCCCATATTCCCCAAAAACCCCCATTTAGTGATTTGGACGTTAATCGGACTGATAGGAGGAGCCTTCTTATCCTTCCTCTTTTTTGTCTCGCGCGGAATCTTAATCGATCCTCCCCTTACTGCCGACAACCTCACTTTGAATAACTACAAAGTTCTCGGAACCCTGGTTTATAAACGAAAAGATAAGAACGTCCCTTCCTACGATTCGAACCTAGACACCCTCAGACGTATCTCAGACCTTCTTACACCCGATATGGAAACCCTGGCGCTCTTCCCTGGAAAAGGCCCATGTTTTGCAAATCTGTTGCTGAATATCTTAAAGAGACAAGGGAAGAAGGTCCTGCTCATCACCTTTTCATCCACCTCTGATGAAACTCTAAGTGAAATTACGCCGGAGTCGATTGAAGGGGATGTTTTGACTCTTCAAAAGGATCGTTATCTCTTTGAAACGGTCACCTCGTTAAAGTTTGAGAAAACCTTAAACGACCTCAAAAGTAGCTACGACTACATTTTGTGGAACTCACCCGATCCCATCCATTCTGCATTAGGCCATGCTTTATTGAAACGCTTCAATGTTTCAATTATCAGCATCACCCATGAGACTGCCAACGAGCTTGAATATGAGCTTTCACTTCTTGAAGGCAAACAAGCTTATTTCATCATCAATAAGAAACTGTAATGAAAATGGAAACTTTACCTATTCCAACTGAGCTCATGCAAGGTGAGACAGAATGGATCGAGTATAAACTAAATAATGATAATCCTGATGAAATAGGACAAAATATTTCTGCTTTAGCAAATTCCGCATGCTTACTGAAAAAACCTTTTGCATACATAATTTGGGGAATAGACGACTCCACTTTGAATATTATTGGAACAGATATTAATTTAAAAAAACGCAAAGCAAACGGTCAGGAACTTGAATCATAGCTGATTTTTCAACTAGAAAGCATGGTCGATTTTTCCTTCCATGAAATGGTTTTAGAAGGGAAAAGAATCGCTTTTATAAAAATTCAATCAGCCCGCTCTGTTCCTATCCGTTTTAAAGATGTAGCATTTATTAGAGTGGGTACTTATACCAAAAAATTACATGCATTCCCTGAAAAAGAAAGATTATTATGGTCGATGTTAGAAGATAGCAATTTTGAGGAAACACATGCTATTGATGGTCTTACAGAAGATCGAATCCTTGCTGAAATTGAATATGACACTCTTTTTAGGCTTTTAGATTCGCAGCTGCCAACCTCAAGAAATTCCATAATCAATAAGCTTCTTTCTGAAAAGCTTATATCAAGGATATCTGATAAATACTCCATAACAAACCTTGGTGCAATTCTATTTGCCAAAGATTTAAATAATTTTGGTAAGCTTCAAAGAAAGACTTTGAGGATTATTGTTTATAAAAGTAATGACAGAACATCTACGATTAAAGAGCATTCTTATAGGGGAGGTTATGCAAATATATTTGAAGAAGCCTTACTTTATATAAAAGACCAGCTTCCTCGAAACGAACAAATTGGGGAAGCTTTAAGAACTGAAACATATGTTTATCCTAGTTTAGCTATTAGAGAACTATTAGCTAACACTTTGATACATCAAGATTTTTCTCAAAAAGGGTGCGGACCTTTAGTTGAGATTTTTTCCAACCGTATTGAATTTAGTAACCCAGGAAAACCACTAATCGATCCACTACGATTTATTGATGAACCTCCTCGATCAAGAAACGAAAAATTAGGATCTTTGATGAGAAGAATGAATATCTGTGAAGAAAGAGGCTCAGGCATTGATAAAGTAGTTTTTCAAGTCGAACTTTTTCAGCTTCCTCCTCCAGATTTTCGCACCACGGAATTGAGTACCGTATCAGTAATTTTTCAGTCATCCGAGTTTAACAAAATGGCTAAAAATGAGAAAATTCGGGCTTGCTATCAACATAGTTGCTTGAAATGGGTATCAGGAGAACAGACCACAAATACTTCTATTAGAAAAAGATTCGGCATAAAAGAAAAAAATCATGCGATGGCCTCAAGAATTATTAAAGACACTCTCTTAGAAGGACTTATAAAGCCTCATGACACGAATGCAAATAAAAAATTAGCTAAGTACGTACCTTTTTGGGCCTAATCTCTGTAACGCCATGTATCAAAAACGGCTTTCGCCAAGTTTTTTCTATAATTTCTCCCAGGCAAGCTCTTTATAAAGGCTAAATTTTCTGTAACTACCTTGATACTGTTTAAGTAAAACAAGACAAAGCCTCTAATGTATGGCCTTAGTAACTGTCTAATAAAGGATAAAAAAGATTAAAGGATGGACTATTCGATCACTGGAAGGAGGAGCTGGGAGGGATATTTTCCGCCTACAAAAAGACTATTTTTTGCAGGCCTTGGCTCTCCTAAAGGCTCGCCGTCCGCATTCATTCTTACGTTGAGATTCTTCTCAAACCGGGGGTAGTTCGAAGAGGAGACGCTCAGACGGATTTTATGCCCTTTTGCAAAGACGATCGAGGTTGTGTGAAGGTCTACATTGACCGGGATAGGTTGATTGGCTTTAAAATGATCTCTTAGATGGCCCAAACGGTGCGTGTTATCGAGAATCAAATAGCTTTTTCCATCCGGATACACATCCGATAATCTCACGGACACATCGGTATCTTCGGCATCGGTCGCAAAATAAAGTTGAGCGATCACCCGGCCGGTGATTTCTAGGTCTTTTTCGAGGGGTTCTGTATTAAAAATGACGATATCGCTTCTTTTTTCGATTTCAGACTGGTCTTTCGGGCCAGATTCAAGGAAAAGATTTCTTCCGCCTACGGTAGGAATCGGGTTGGATGGATCGTATACATAAGAGAAGGTTTTGCTATTTCGGCTTGCCTCTTTCGAAAGGGTATTGTCGCTTTGAAGGTATAAAGGAGTGAGTTTGAATTTGGGAGGCCACGTATCAGCCGACTTCCAGACATTACCTTTAGAAGGAGAGCCATCCAAGGGACCCATGACGTAGTATTGGATTGCAGGAACCTTGTCCACCCCATTTTGATCCCCTTTGAGCGTGTAGTCAAACCATTTGTCGGCCGTTATATTGTGAGGAGGAGCATACCCTTTTTCAGGGACCGTAAAATCGCCGATTTTCTTGTCTGCAGGCCAAAAATGGGCCCAGGGGCCAATAATAAGTTTTTGCTGCCCCTTTGCCCCCTCTCCCCCATGGTTTTGACGGGCGAGAAAGGCATCGATCGTCCCTTGAGAAAAAGTATCAAACCATCCACCGACAAAAACAGCGGGGACTTTGACCTGGGAGGATAACGGAAGAGCATCCATCTGCGACCAGAAAGAGGAGTATCTTCTTTCGTTTCTCACGCGGCTTACAACACTGGGATGATTGGCATAGTACTGAAACCACCCTTCGATCTGATGCTTATGAAATTGGCCTGCCGGAAAGGCAGCATGATGATAGACAGAGCCGCAGGCGAATTGAATGTACTGAGATTTAAGGCCATTTGGAGTCGTTGGCGCGAGCATTAGTTGAACAATGCCTAAAGCAGAAGGACCGAAGGTTCCGATTTTACCATTGGAATAAGGACTATTGGCAAGCCACTCGACGGTGTCGAAGCCGTCCCTCTTCTCACCCCATCCGTCATCTAGGCAAGGCATCGTCTTACCCTCTTTATCCATACTAGAACGGGTGTCAGAAATAGCTACGACGTAGCCTGCCTGGACAAGAGGAAGGGCAGATAAGGCAGGCAAGGCATGCCTTCCCGCCGCGCTCCGCACAAGAATGCAGGGCGTGGTAGCGGGATTGTTATGGCCAATCGTTGGGTCAGGAAAGTAAAGATCGGTCGCGATCTCGTGCCCATCTCTCATCGGGATATTGACCGTTACGTCAGGGCGAGGAAGTTCAGCCGAAACAAATAAAACAAAAACTAAGAATAATACTAGTTTTCGCATGAGCTTTGTTTACGATAACTATCCTAAAAAGTTCAACTTTCTATTTAGCTTTTTTGACAGCCATACGTGATTTCACGCGGCTTGCCTTATTAGCTTTGAAAATACCTTTCTTAACCCCTTTATCCATAAGGGAATAGATATCTTGGAGCTTTTCTTTAGAATCTTCGCCTTTTTTCACACTTTCGTCATAGGCTCTCACCGCAGTGCGAACCTTTGCTTTATAAGTGCGATTTTTAAGGTTGCGCTTCTTACTTTGAAGATCACGCTTGATAGCCGTTGGGCGTTTTGTTTTTTTTGCTTCTTTAGCTGGTTCTTTAGCCATGAGTTATCTCACTTGAAATATAAATCACTGGGCCATCATTATACGTATCACCTTTTAAACAGTAAAATGAAATCTCAAGCACCCGCCTCCGGCACCCTATTTGATGCACTTGTCTTCTTAAACCCAACCTCCTCTAAAACCACGATCAAATCGTGGATAAAAGAGGGCCGGATTCAAGTGGATAATACCTTGGTAAGAACTCCTAGCTACCCTGTAAAGAAGGGTCAGCTGATCGAGCTTACTTCTAAACCTAAGTTTTTGGACGAAGGAATTAAAATAATTTATGAGGATCGCTACCTCATTGCGCTTGAAAAACCGGAAGGGGTTTTAAGTGTGAAGGCCCGCTTTGAAACCCAAAATACGGTCCACCAGTTCCTTAAAAATAAGTATGGCCGGGTCGTGGTTGTCCACCGCTTGGACCAGGGAACATCGGGGGTTATGGTCTTTGCGAAAGAAGAGGAGGCCGCCAAGCGCTTGAAAGAAATTTTTAAAAAACACTCCCTGATTCGAAAATACTATGCTTTCGTTGAAGGAAAGCTAGACGGAACAGGAACTTGGACAAGCGAGCTTCTTGAAGACGATAGATACCATGTCCATATTGTCCCTGAAAAAGTAGAGGGCAGCCAAACAGCTATTACCCATTACAAAGTCCTTAAGAAAATTAAAGGCTTTACCTTAGTGGAATTCATCCTTGAAACAGGGAGGAAAAACCAAATCAGGGTGCAAGCTTCTGAAATGGGACACCCTATTGCAGGGGATGACAAGTACGGGGCAAAAGCCGATCCCCTTGGAAGGCTTGCTCTTCATGCAGGCTACCTGGAAATTCCACACCCTTACACGAGAAAACCTTTAAAATTAATCTCCCCTTTGCCAACTTCTTTTAAAAAGTTAGCACCCGATGTTAAAATTTAAGTTTTTTGGCTATTTTGTATGTCTGATAGCTCTCTATTTTACTTTTTCCGCGGCGCTCTCCTCTATTCATTATTGGAAGCTCCAAGGAAAAACAAAAGCCCAGAATTTTAGATTCACCATCCAAAACCAATCTGAAAAATACTATGTTAAGGCCTCGTATAATATAGGCGTGAATCACATCGAAGATACCTTAGAAGAGACTTTTTTAAATGAATGGGCCGCCGAACAAGCAGGGCTCAAAATTCAAAAAAATCCCGTTGTATTTGTCGATCCTTCTAATCTCTCCTATTCCTCTTTACAAAAAGTATTTCCGTTTAAACAATGGGCCTACGCTTGTGTCCTGTGGGCGCTTGGGTTTTATTTTATCTTTTTTAGGCAGGTAATCGGGTATGACAGTCGAGCTCAGGCAAGGTGATTTATCGGCCCTTTTTGATCCCGAACATGGAATGAACCTTCTTTCTTATCGAAAAGGGGCCTTCGAAGTCATCGATCAGTCCACTAAACCCCTTTTTGAACAACGTTATGCAGGCCTTGGAGCTCTCATAGGCCCTCACTTTCATTTTAGACCCCCATCGCGAATCCGCCCCATAGCCAATCAAGAGGCATTTCCCCATCTCAAATTAGTAGAAGGAAGACCCGACCCTTTTTCGCATGGCATTGGGAGATATGTCCCTTGGAAATATGAAAAAACCAACACTCTTATCAAGGGGCAGCTTGCAGGAAATGATCTTTTTCAAGGCATGAAGCTCTCTGACTTGGAAGGCCAAAATTTTACCATGACTTTTGAAGCCGAGCTTAAAGAAGAGGGCCTTCAAGTTGAGTTAACCGTTGTAAGCGATACAGATTCCGTTGTGGGCTTTCATTATTACTATCGCCTTCCGCAAAATAAAGGGACGATTATCAGTGACATACAATCGCAATTCTTAGAGAAATCGACATTAGTTCCTGTCCGATCCGATTGGCTTAAAGGGGGAACCACCCTTGAGCTTCCTTTAAACGAAGCTTTAGACATAAATTTTCATCCCCTTCAGCCGAGAAAAGGGGAGGTGCTTCTTAAAACGTCGGAATACAATTTAAGCGTGAAATACGAGGCGCCTTCAGAGGAGCTCTCGCTGCAAATTTTCCACCCGCTCAATGCAAGCTATGTGTGTATAGAACCCCTCTCTTGCTATAACCCTAAAAATCCCCACTTAACCACAAGTAGAGTAAAAGCCCTTATTCGTATTGATCCGCTTGGCGAAGCTCGAAGTACTTAAGGGTGTGTCCCTTAAACTTATACTCCGTTGATGGCAAATCTTGCAGACAAAGGCTTGTCATAGGTGCTTGAGCGATACTTCTAAGGTGGTGGTTTCGAATACTTTTAACTCCGTTAAGCCGTAGATTTTCAACTCTCTTCCCTCTTAATAACTTTAAGATTTTATGGCCGGTCCACCCTTTAGCCCCTTCAAAATGGAGAATAGTGAGCTCTTTCATCCGTTTGAGGGCGCTTATAACTTGGATAGACTCAAAAGGCTTTCCAATGGTCAAAAAGATGAGGGTTTGAAGCTTTTCCAGCTTGGAAATAGCTTTGAGAGATTTTTCCGAAATTTCAGCCAAAGTCACGATTTTTAAATGCTTCAAGCCCGGCTGCTTCAATGCCACCACCTCTAAAACTTCATCATTTACAGAGGGGGTTATAAGAGTAATGGATTGAAGCTCTGGCAACTCCAACATCAAGTCCTTGATGGCATTTGCTTTATCCTCTTCCTGAAGCTCGACTTTGAGAAAGGCCAAATGTTTAAAATTTTTAATTACCGCAGATGTCTTTTGCAAAGAGGAGATGTCTAAGGCTTCCTGAACAGAGATACGGGTGAATTTAGGGTCTGTTATAAAATATCCCATCGAATAAAAGTGGAGCATAACGTGGGATCTTGGGCTGCACATCTCAACCGTATTAAATCGATTGTTCAGAAGAACATGGATAACTTTAGCTTCCTTAAAGAACGCCTGTTTTGTTTCTATTTTTTTGCCCGGAAAATATCGTCTTCCAAAGAAAGTCCAATATTTTTCATTTTTTAGATTATGAGACAACTCTCTGCAGGTCATGGAAAGTGAGACAAAAGAAACAAAATCTAAACTTTCATTTACTACAGGCAAATTAAGAGCTTCAATTAATGTCATTTAAGTATCTTAACATAAACTTTTAAAAAATACTATTGCTAGTTCTTCTCCCCAGGGAAGCCATTTGGCATGTCAATTGCTCCCTTCTTTCAAAAGAGATACAATACTGAGGTTTTTTACCATGCAACCCACTAGCAGCCCGCCTCCTTCTCCCCACTCTTCCCCTGAGACCTCCCCAGGGAGAAGCCAACCTAAGATTAAAAAGGCGGCTTTGCCAAGAACGAAGGGATCTACCAACATAGTCGGCCTTGATCCAGAACTTGCAGCTAAAGTGAAGGCCGACAGAAAGGCAAGGCGGATGGCTCATGCCGATTTAAATAACCCTGACAGAGATAAGCTTCCCATCAAATTTAAACCTCTCTATGAGCGTTTTGCCAAAGTGAAATTTTTGTCCGAATCTCTTAAAGATAAAACAATAGACTCTGCCACCCACTCGCAAAAAAAATCGGATATTGAACAGACGCAGCTTCAGATAGAAAATATCTTCCGCGAAATCAAAAAAAGAAGACCGGAAAATATATTCCCTGAACTCAATACTCCGGACCTAACCAGTTTATCTACGAACGAAAAAGAGCAGTTTTGTGAATTTCTTTATTCCAAACTGGGTATCGATATGTCTCTTGAACTCGTTGAAGTGATCCTTGGCTTTGAAGTAAAAAACTTAAGTGATAAAGAAAGCATCAATCGCTCGACAAACACTTTAGCAGAAATTTTTGTGGGTGTTGTTCAAAGACAGCTCTTACTGCCCGTCCTTGGGGAGAGCATCCTTGCCATCTTGAATATACCTGATGAAGAGCCTGCTATCAGCGAGAGCCCGAAAAAAGGGGAGCTATGGTCTAAAGCTCTTATTAAATCAGCTGATACCGCTTTAGAGACAATCATCAAAGCTTTAAAAAAGGCTTCTCCCGAGCAATTAAAACCTCTTATAAAGTTTTACGCCATCCGTTATAAAACGGCCTCCCTTCGAAATGAGATTGATCCCAATCAAGCGGTAGCTTCACTCTTTATTTTACGGTTTATAGGACCCCTTATCACCACTCCCAAACTATATGGAATTAAGAGCGATAACAGTAAGGTTAAATTGACAAAAGTTATAAATGGAATTGTAAATCAATCGACTCCCAAAGAGATCTCTCATCGCGAAGAGTACATTAAAAGCAAAAAACCCGTTTTAGATGAGCTCGCCAAATTATTAACTTCGGCTTAAATAATCCCAGAGATCTTTTTCTGAGACTATAACGATCCGCTTATGGATTGTGACGAGCGGCTGCAAAGCTTGGATAACCTCATAATCACCCACGCCCGGCACTCCAATCGCTCTCACATGTTCAAGCTCCGGGTTATTTAAAAGCCAGTTAAAGCCAACCAAATAGTCTCCGACGGAAAAACCTTCTTCACGTACCCGGAAAAAAAGGAGCGAGCGATTGTATAAAAGAGATTGTACTGCATAGAAAAGGCCTTTGGAATGATGGGGCGGCTCTCCCAAGTGCTCTACCAGCTCGTCCAGTGAATCTATTGAATAGGGGATATGAAAATGCCCCTTTTGTGCTTCGCCAAACCAGGCGATAAGGGATGGCTTCATACTTCCATCCTATCATAATCGCGATTATCGTGGCTTTTTTAGCGTTTATCCATATCTAGCCGCATCCCCAAGACCTTCCGCAATACGAAGAAGCCGATTATATTTAGCAACTCTATCCGTCCTGGAAAGAGAGCCTGTTTTAATTTGTCCGCTATTTGTCGCGACAGAAAAATCCGCTATAAAGGTGTCTTCCGTCTCGCCCGAACGATGGGAAATAATGGTCTTAAAACCGCTATTTTTAGCCAAACGGCACGTTTCAAGCGTTTCAGTGACAGTGCCAATTTGATTGAGTTTAATCAAAATAGCGTTAGCTGAATGCTCTTTGATACCCCGTTCTAAAAACTTCGGATTCGTGACGAAAAGATCATCCCCTACAATCTGAATTTTTCCCAACTTCTGGGTTAAGATTTTCCATCCGGCCCAATCATCTTCTGAAAGGCCATCTTCGATTGAATCGATGGGATATTTGCTCACAAGGGAAGCTAGATAATCGACCTGCTCTTCAGCAGATCTTTCAGCGTAATCTTTTTGCTTGGCTTTCTTCTTTTTCTCATAATAGCTTTTAGAGAGCTTATCGTAAAATTCAGACGCCGCACAATCGAGTGCAAGGGTTACATCTCTTCCCGGCTTATAGCCCGCCCTTTCGATCGCCTGTAGAATAAAATCAAGCGCTGCTTCATTCGAAGGAAGATTCGGAGCAAATCCCCCTTCATCCCCAACGGAGGTGCTAAACCCCTCCTGTTTGAGCAGTTTTTTCAAAGTATGGAAAATTTCGGCGCCCCATCTTATCGCCTCTTTAAAACTAGGCGCTCCTACCGGCCGAATCATGAATTCTTGGAAATCAAGGGAATTGTCGGCATGAGCTCCTCCATTTATGATATTCATCATCGGGATCGGAAGGACATGGGCGTCTGCTCCCCCTAAGTAGCGATAGAGGGGCAGCCTCGCCGATATGGCGCCCGCTCTGGCAAGAGCCATGGAAGCTCCAAGAATCGCGTTGGCTCCAAGTTTTCCTTTATTAGGGGTCCCATCCGCATCGATCATTTTCTGATCAAGCTCGGCCTGTTTATACACATTGGATCCGACCAAAATCCTTGCAATCGGGCCATTTACATGGTCGCAGGCAAGCTGCACCCCTTTTCCAAAATATCTGCTCTCTTCGGTGTCCCGAAGCTCGAGCGCCTCATTTTCGCCCGTTGACGCGCCCGACGGGACAGAGGCGCTTACCATCACATCATTATCGGTTGTAAGCTCCACTTCAACGGTTGGGTTTCCTCTAGAGTCAATGATTTCTCTCGCTTTAACCGATCTTACATATGCCATTTTCTTTCACCTACGAGCGTGCTTGTCATCCAAGCTGTTTATTAAATATACATAAGAGGCATATCGAAGAGAGCTTAACTGCCCCTTTTCGACCGCCTCGATTACTCTACACTGAGTCTCATGAATATGGGTGCAATCCGGAAACTGGCAGTTTAAACCCACCTCAAGAATATCGGGAAAATAGGATCTAATCTCTTCTGCCGTCAAATTCCATACGCCAAAACTTCTAATGCCCGGGGTATCTATGCAAAAACCGCCGGTTGGCAGAGGAATGAGACTTGCTGTAGTTGTAGTATGAGCCCCCTTTCCGGTCTTCATCGTCGCTTTACCGACCTTTAAATTAACCCCTAAAACTTCGTTGATAAGAGATGTTTTACCCACTCCCGATTGGCCCGAAAAAACAGAGGTTTTTCCATCCATATACTCTAAAAGGGATTTTAAGCCCTCTTTTGTCTCCGAGCTCACAGGGAAAACCTTAATACCCGATTTACGGTAAGCTTGAATAAACTCTTCGGCAAGCTCTTTTTCATCCTCATGCGAACCTAGTAAATCAATTTTATTGACCACCAATACTGGCTCCATATTTCCCTTTCTCGCTGCGATAATATATCTATCTACCAGATAAGGCTTTAAAGGGGGAAATACGACCGATACAGTGATTAATACCTGATCGATATTTGCAGCTATAAGCTGCTGTTTTCTTCGGGAAAGATTGTCAGCTCTTGCTAAAAAGGATTTTCTCGGCTCTACATGCTGGATAGACCCTTCATCATTCGGAAGAGGGGTGAATAATACAAAATCGCCGATCACTAAAAGATTTTTATCTTCCGAAATATCTCTTTTTAAAAGGCCCCTCAACTGGCAATTGTAAATTTTTCCATTTGAATCGACTTCTACCCCTTGCGATTGAATAGAAATGACTCTCCCTTCAAGAAAGTCCGATCTTTCCGCCTTGATATTTTCATGCAGTCCCTCTTTCTCGAACTTATGACGATCGGTCTTTTTGAAACGGGAGCGGTCGGTTTTTTTTAAGATTTTTCTCTCTTTTCTTGAGTCTCTTTTCTCTTCTTTGTCGAACCATTCATCCCATTCAAGCGTCATAGCTGATCTACCTTATCGCATACATGAGGATAGAGCCTGCCACAGATGCATTTAAAGATTCGATATGCTCTCTCATAGGTATTGTGAAGGCCGGAAGATGTTTAAAGTCATTGTGCACCCCTTGCCCTTCATTACCCACAACCAAAAAGCCTCCATTTATTTTTGAAGGCTTTTCACCGTTCAAATCTGCTCTATAAGCTTTCAAATCGGACATTTTAAGAAAGTCAAGAAAATCGCGTCTAGACCCCATGCAATAGGGAAGTTTAAAAGTAGCTCCTTGCGCCGCTCTCAAGACTTTTTCATGAAAAGGGTCTACTGAATCGATAAGGTAGCAACCCTCCCAATTAAGCGCATAAGCCGATCTTAAGAGAGTTCCCACGTTTCCGGGATCTTGCACATGGTCCAGGACCAATATCCATTTCATTCCTGTGAGTAAAGAGGGTTTTGGCATATCGAATTCAGCAACCATCGTAGGAGGGGAGGGAAGCTGCGTAATTTTCTTCATGACCTCTTCCGTCACGATACTTACATGGGTCTCATCAATCGTTTTTGGAATTTCCACCTTTTCTTGAACTATCAAATGGTGATAGGAAAAGTGCTGAGCTAAATCATGAATCAGCTTCTCCCCTTCAATAAGCACTTTTTGGCACTCAAACCTGTAGTCTCTATTTTGTTTGATATGAGAGAGGTGTTTGACCATGGGATGGTCTTTGCCGAGCGGTTTCATGGCCATAATGGATCCCTCTTTAAAAATTCGATCACTTGGTTTTTTTCCCTTAAGGCTTGGTTGCAGGCGATCTCTTCAGATTTCTTAAGAAGCTCGCCCATTAATTTTCCGGGCTGAATATTTAGTTCCATAAGATCTTGAGAGGTTACGATTCTTTCCTTATTCTTATACAAATCAATATAAAATTCGAGCCGATTCATCCTCTCTTGATGCGCCCCTTCTATTTTTAACCTCTTTAAAATCAAAGCCGTATCAGGATGCGCATAAAACTTTGACCACTCATGATCGGTATGGGAGGTTTGAAGAAATTTATGGCTAAGCTCTAAATGAAGAATAAGTTCATGATCGCGTCTTGGCGCTTTTAAAAACTCTAGGGATTGAATTTGACTCTCAAACGATAGAAGATCAAAAACAACACTCAACTTCAAAATAAACGGAAGAGAATCAAGTCCATTTAACTTTTCAATGGCCTGCTTGATTTGATTGAGATGAGAACCCTTTAAGGGCGGTATCATCACTTGTAAAAGGCCGAGCTTAGAAAGCTCGTATAGAGCTACTTCAAATCCTGAATTTTCGCTCATTTTCTTCAGCTCTTGGTAAAGCCTTTCAGGGGCCACTGCCGGTGTTAACTCGACAGCGTATTCTTTAATAGCCTCTTCGGTATCCGGCTCAATCGGGTAGCCAAACCTTGAAGAAAACCTCACCGCTCTCACCATTCTTAGACGATCTTCCTGAAATCTTTCAAAAGGATTACCAATCGCTCTCACAACGCCTTTTCTAAGATCTTCCAGCCCACCGACATAATCGTAAATTTTCTCTGCCAAGGGATCAAAAAACATGCCGTTAATTGTAAAATCCCGTCTTAACGCATCTTCTTCAGGCGTTGCCTTTTCTATTCTTTCCGGAGATCTTCCATTTTGGTAATCGATGTCTTTCCTAAAAGTCGCGATCTCAAATAAATGCCCTTCAATAGGGAGAACAATCACCCCAAATGAAAGTCCGACCAAAAGAGCATCAGGGAAAAACTGCAGCAATTTCTCAGTGGGGCAATCGGTTGCGATATCGATATCATTCGAGGGGTGCCCTAAAACATAATCTCTTACCCAGCCGCCGGCAAAATAAGCGATATACCCTTCTTGGTTAAGCTTTAGGACAATTTTTTTTGCTAGGTCATATGATTCCATTAGACCCATCATAGCTAAACTCCCTATATATCAATAGTTTCTAGTTAAATTTGACAAAGATTTTGTAAAGGAGTTTGTTTAATTATGTGGTTTTAATAGTTATTATAATACCACAAATAATAGGAGTTAATTATGACCACCGTAATAAATAGTTCGGATGTATCAGCTCTTCAGGAACAAGTTAATGAGCTAAAAAGAGACTTAAGATACATTAACTATCTTCTGCCAAACCTCGTTAATATCACAGCCTCTCTTGAGACTTTAAAAAATGATGTGGCTTTTTTAAAAACTAAAACAACTGAATTAGACTATTTAATTCATGGAGATTTAGCGAATTTGTATACCCGAATAGAACAGATTCAAAAAAAAATCACTGAAGCCCCTGGCTCTTCGCCCCCTCCGCAAATGTTTAATTAGTAGAATCAATAATCTTCCTTGTGTTACTCTGAAAAGTGACACAAGGATTTTTTTATGGGATTTAAAACCTGTTGTATCATTAATGCCCTTCTTGCCCTTCCGCACCATCATAACTAGTCGTCCACTCATCCCGTTTAAAAAAATTTAATTACAGGTTTTAAAAAAGTTATGAACATTGGTTTATTTATTGCGTTTGTTTTTATTTTACAGATGATTTGCCTCTATGTGGCGAGCAAATACACATCTAATCTCAAAAATAATGAAGATTATTTTTTAGCTTCAAAAAGTCTTAGATTTTACCCTTTAATGATGACTTTTGTGGCAACCCAGGTAGGCGGCGGGCTAGTTTTAGGTTCTGCCGAGGAGGCCTACATATACGGATGGACCGTTCTATTTTATCCACTAGGGGCCGCTTTAGGTTTAATCTTTTTAAGCTTAGGGATTGGCGCTCGCATGAGCACTTTTAAAGTCTCGACAATTGCTGAGCTCTTTGAAACAGCTTATCAGTCCCCCTTTTTAAAGAAAGCCGCTTCCCTCTTGTCGATCGTCTCTCTTTATATGGTATTTATCGGCCAGCTCATCGCGTCTCAAAAATTTCTTTTAAGTTTAGGGGTGGTCAGCCAGTGGGTCTTTATCGGTTTTTGGATGATCGTTATCGTTTATACGGTGATGGGAGGGCTTAAGGCTGTCGTAGCAACGGATGTGGTCCAGGCCCTTTTCTTTTTGGTTGCCTTTGTTTCCGCCCTCCTTTTTGCTCTCTACGTAGACTCTTACTCCATCACCGAATCACTGCAACTGCAAAATCAGTTTTCCTTAAGTGAAAACAAGTTGATAGGCTGGCTCTTGATGCCGATGCTTTTCATGGTTATCGAGCAAGACATGGCGCAAAGGTGTTTTGCCGCCGATTCGGGTAAGACCGTCACGTGGGCCACTTTATCAGCAGGAATTATCACACTCATTATCTGTGCAATACCGGTCTTTTTCGGGGTGCTTGCCAAAGTAGAAGGGATTGATATTCAACCGGGTGCAAGCGTTTTAATGACGATGGTTCAAAGCCTTTCGTCGCCGGTTTTAGCGGCCATCATCGGAACTGCGATCATAGCTGCGATTGTCTCAACCGCAGACTCTTTAATTAACGCCGTTTCTAGCAACATCAGCCAAGATTTTTTAAAATCAGCTTCGGTAAAGACTTCGCAGATCATTACCATGTCGATCGCCATTCTTGGTATTTTCCTCTCCTATTTTTTTCAAAATATTGTAGATATTTTGATTCAAAGCTATGAGCTTTCGGTAAGCTGCCTGCTTATACCAGTCGCCTTTATTCTGTGGAAAAAAGAGGGGCCCAAGCTTGCAGCGTTTGGAGGGATTGCGGGAGGGCTTATCGGGTTTATCGGACTTAGAGCTTATCCTTTAGACTTTCCGAGAGAGCTTATCTCTTTAAGCTTCTCTCTTCTTGGTTTTCTTATCGGCTACCTGATAAACTTGGGATATGGCGTCAAAGATAAGACTACTGGATGATATAACGATCAATAAAATCGCAGCCGGCGAGGTGATTGAAAATCCCTCATCGGTTGTGAAAGAATTGATCGAAAACTCTCTTGATGCCGGTGCGACCCAAATCACTGTGGAGGTTTCAGGGGGAGGAAGAGTGCTTATCCGGGTTTCTGATAACGGATCGGGTATGGGAAAAGACGACGCTCTTCTTTGCCTTGAAAGACATGCCACCTCCAAATTGAAATCGATTGATGATCTCTCCACTCTGCATACGCTTGGCTTTAGAGGCGAGGCGATTCCTTCCATCGCCTCGATTTCGAAATTTACCCTGCACACCTTTGACGGCCAAGAAAGTTCCCTCATCAAGGTGCAAGGAGGGAAAATTCTCACGCATGATCAAGCAGAAAGAACCAAAGGGACTACCATTGAAGTCAAAGATCTTTTTTATAACGTCCCTGTGAGAAAGAAATTCCAACGCTCCCCCGCTTATGATGAGCAAGAGATTTCCAAAATCATCTCATTGGAAGCGATAGCCCATCCAAAAGTTCAGTTCCAGCTAATCATTAATCAGAAAACGGAGATTTTAGTTCATCCGGAAGATTTGTCAGGTAGGGTTTGTCACATACTTGGCCATGAGTTTTACCAAGAATTGATCCCTCTTCATAAAGAGGGTCTGGCAGGCTGGATCTCTGAGCCTAAATTTCATAAGTCTACTCGCTCGAATCAATACCTTTTCATCAATCAAAGACCTGTAACCTCTTCTTTTATTTCATATGCCGTTAAAGAGGCTTTTTCAACGTATCTTCCTCACAATCGCTTCCCTTCTTTTGTCCTCTTTCTAAACTGTTTACAGGAAGATATTGATGTAAACGTTCATCCGCAGAAAAAAGAGGTGCGCTTAAGGCAAGAGAGCGATTTAAAACGACTCATCTTTCTTGCCGTCCAAGAAAGCCTTGCCTCTAGAAATACTCCAAAAAGCTTAAACTTTGCGATCGAACCGGCAAGAGACCTTCCTTGGGACACTTTTATCCCTGAACCTGCAAAAGAATTTTCACCCCCCTCTTTACCGCTAAACCTTCCGCCATTAAAGCCCGCACCCAGCATTCTCACGACTTTGAAAGGGTATATTGTAGCGGAAGGATTAAACGGCGAGGGACTTACGCTCATCGACCAAACGAGAGCGCATGCTCGCTGCCTCTTTGAGCAGATGGAGAAAAAAAGCTCTTGCAGATGGGAAAAAGAGCAGCTTTTAATCCCTCACCTTATTGAACTTTCTTCCACTGAATCAGAAAAGCTAAAAACTAAAATCGACGAATTCAAGGCGCTCGGCATTGAACTAAGAGAGTTTGCTCCTCGCACCTTCACGATCGATGCTTACGCCACCTATTTTAAAGAAGAGGATCTAAAGGATTTTATTCTCTCCTATTTGACCGATGAAGAGATGAGGCTTCCAAATAAGGCGGCTGAAAAAGCTTCTGAAAAATGCATAAGCCACACCAAGCTTTTAACGATTCATGAAGCTGAAAGATTAGTTTCGGACTTATTGGATTGTACCCATCCTTATGAGTCTCCTTTGGGCAAGCCCACCATTATTCACCTAAACCGCGAGGCTGTCGCAAAGCAGTTTTTAAAATGAGAGACGCTCTCAAACGACTTCAACAAACTTTGAAAGAACCTCTTTATTTAGAAGAGCCTAAAGCGCTCAACTATCTTTTTCCCATTCTTGTGACAGCCGGTCAAGCCATCATCACTCCTCATGAAGCCAATCTATTTTTAGATAGCCGCTATCTTCTATTATACAGCCATCTACCCTATGCACACCCGCTTCCAGAGAAACTTCAACTTCCCTCCCGCATTCAATTCGATGGGGCCTCTTTGAGCTTCGATCGAATTGAGATGCTTAAAAAACAGTATCCTGAAACGACTTGGACAAATCTTTCAAATCCTCTCATGGATATTCGTATCGTTAAATCCGAGGAAGAACAAAAAGCTTTGGAAGAGGCGGCTCTTCTGAATTCCAAAGGATTCGACTATATCGTCTCGCAATTAAAAGAGGGGATGAGAGAGGACGAACTTGCACGGAAATTGCACCTTTTCTTCATTGACAACGGAGGTGACCGCCTCTCATTCGATCCTATCATAGCATTCGGCGTAAGCTCGGCGGCTCCCCACTACAGACCCACCAACAGGGCTTTAAAAAAAGGAGATATCGTTTTAATCGATATCGGCGTTCGTAAAAATGGCTATCACTCAGACATGACTCGCACCTTGTTTTTTGGGGAGCCTCATCCCGAGTTAAAAAAAATCTATGAAATCGTAAAAGAGGCGCAAGCTAAAGCTCTTGCCAGTGTGAGAGAGGGCATCTCTTCTATAGAGCTCGACCGTGTCGCAAGGGATTTCATCATAGAAAAAGGGTATGGCCCCCAATTTGGGCATAGCTTAGGCCATGGAGTGGGTATTGACATTCATGAATTTCCTTTCCTTCGCTCAAAACCCCCTGAAACATTTTTAAGAGAGGGGATGTGCATCACAATAGAACCCGGAATTTATCTGCCCGGTCTTGGGGGAGTACGCATTGAAGATATGGTGCTCGTGACTAAAGACGGCTACATCGACTTGACAAAGCGTCCTAAAGAGCTAAAGGTTCTCACATGCTAACCTTTAGGCAGAAGATTTTCTTAAGCTACTTTTTCTCTTTCCTGATTTTTCTTTTGGCTCTTTATCCGCTGTCCACATGGCTTGTTCAGAAGATTGTCAAAACGGCTATGGAGAATAGGTCAAAAGAGCTGATCGAAAAAATCCAAAACGCGCCTAACAATGAAGCTTTAGTAAGAACCTTAAAAGATCAAAAACCGCTGATCTTTTTTAGAGTGAGCGTCATTACACAAGACAGAAAAGTCCTTTATGACTCCCACACAAAAAGAGTCTTGGGTCCTAGGTTTAGCCAGGAGTACGTTGTGGACCACCCGGAAGTGCTGGAGGCTATCAAGACAGGGATTGGATATAACGAAGATTATTCCGATTTGCTGGGTCAAAAATTTGCCTACCTTGCGATGACCTTTGATTTTCATGGCGAAACTTATATCCTCAGAACCGCCTTTCCTTTTCGATATGTCCAGGAAATTCAAAAAGACTTTGAGCTTGGCTTTCTCTTTTTGGCAACCCTGGTTCTTGGACTTTTTTCTTTAATGAGCTGGATTATCATCAATCATTTTACCAAACCGATTCAAAGAATCATCGATGCGGTAAGGCCTTACGCCGAAAGAAAGTCGTTTGAACTGCCTAAAATCAAGCTGCGCACCAAAAATATCAAAGATGATTTTGTTCAATTAGCGAATACACTGAATATGATGACCGATAAAATTCAGATTCAGTTCGATTCCCTAAGGCAAGCCGGTAACGAAAAGCAGGTCCTTTTAGAATCGCTTACAGAAGGTGTTATCGCCGTCACGCCCGATCTTGAAGTCACTTTTATGAACTCAAGCGCTCAAAAGCTTCTCAAAATTAGACCAGGAGACCCCCTTCCTCCTAAATGCCTTGAGATTGCCCGAAAATGCCAAGAAAAAGGGCAAATCCAATATGACAGCCTGGAGATGAAAGAGGGGGGATTAAGCTTCCTTAATCTGGTAGCGGCTCCCAAAAAAGACCGCACAGGCGCCCTCATCGTCATTCTTGATAAGACCCAAGAGTTCAAAGTGCTTGAAATGCGAAAAGATTTTATCGCAAACGCCTCTCATGAACTTAAAACGCCGATCACCATCATCCGCGGCTTTGCAGAGACCTTGCATGACTATCCCGATCTTTCTCCCGATATGAAAAAAGACATCACCTCCAAAATCGTGAAAAATGTCGAAAGGATGAACAACTTAGTCACCGATCTTTTAGCGATTGCCGACATAGAAAATCTTCCTCTATCCAGGATTCAGAAAGTTGATCTTAATGAAATACTTGCAAAATGCAAAGAGACCGTTTTAAGCGTCTTTAAAGAGGCGAGCATTCGTTTAAATACTCCAGAAGAGCTTGTGATGACTGCCGATCCTGAATTGATAGAGATGGCTCTTTTTAACCTCATCAATAACGCAGCTAAATACTCCAATCCTCCGGCGGAGATTGATATTACAGCCAAAATACTTGATCAAACCATTGAAATTAAGATTTCCGACAAAGGGATTGGCATCCCTGAAGAGGATCTAGACAGGATTTTTGAAAGATTTTACCGGGTAGACAAAGCTCACTCGCGAAAACTTGGCGGCTCGGGACTAGGGCTCTCGATTGTCCAAAACATTATCGACAAACATTTTGGAACTATTTCAGTAGAATCAAAATTAGGTGTTGGCACAACATTTACTATTTTATTACCCAAAACAATCAAACTATGACGACTATTTATTCCTTTTATCATCGTGACTGCACTATAAATACCAACAGCGCTCTTGTAAGAGATCTTTCTGTCAAACCGGAGAATATTGTTAGTATCCCTGATTCTTCCTACTTTGATCGGATGAAACCTTCCAATTCTGTTTTTGTGGTACCGGGCGGAAGCCTTTTTGACCATATCGCAGCCTTCTCAAACCGGCATGAACATATTAAAGCGCTTGTAAAAGACGGGATGAACTATGTTGGAATTTGCGCAGGAGCGGCGCTTGCCTGCCATACTTTCAGCTATGTTGATAAAGTGAGGAATGAATCTATCAGCTATAGAGTATCTGTAGAATCGATGTTTGGCGAGATGAAGCCTCTTAGCCAAGGAAAATTTCTTTTAGGCATTATCAATGCTGCTTCTTCAGGACCTAATTTTGCTCTAAATCCCTCTTATAAAGGAAGCAATTACCCGGGAAAAACAGTTGAGATCACTTTTAAAGGTCAAAAGGGCTTTTTATACTGGAATAAAAGCATTGATCTATATGGCGCCTCTGAAATTGCCTTCTATTCCCCTTCAAGATCGGCGATTGTCGCGAGCGACTACGGTTTCGGAAAAGTTGTCTTATCGGGCTCGCACCCTGAGCTTTCGTTTAAAGACCTTCATATCTCAGACCCAGTTTTTTGGGATGAAGCTTCGGAAGAGGGCAAAAAAATGATCGCCTCTGAATCATTTCGCTTAGAAATTATGCGTGAGATCGGACGTCTTGCCAAGATAAAAGCTTGAAAATTTTTATCAAAAAAGTGCTCTTATGATGAAAGATATTTGTCATAGAGCCTCGGTTTGTCCTATAGTGCCGATATATGACAACACAAGTAGAGACTCTCAAGCCTTTGATCGAAGAGTCGCTCAAGGCTTTCAAAAAAACCGAAGAGGAGATGGCGAAAGTCATCGTCGGACAAAAAGAGCTATTGAACCGGCTTCTAATCGCTCTTTTAGCGGATGGACACCTTCTTCTCGAAGGGCTGCCTGGATTAGCTAAAACACTGGCTGTTAACACGTTAGCTAAAACTATCAATGCCCAATTTAAACGGATTCAATTTACCCCCGATCTGCTTCCTGCCGATCTCATCGGAACTTCCATCTACAATCCTAAAGAGGGAACCTTTTCGGTCAATAAGGGGCCCATCTTTACTCAGATCTTGCTCGCGGACGAGATCAACCGGGCTCCGGCTAAAGTTCAGTCGGCCCTTTTAGAAGTTATGCAAGAAAGACAAGTGACCATTAGCGGAGAGACCTTTAAAGCGCCGTCTCCTTACTTGGTGCTAGCCACTCAAAACCCGATTGAACAAGAGGGAACCTACCCCCTTCCGGAAGCGCAAACAGACCGCTTTATGATGAAAGTGAAAATCGACTATCCGACGAAAGAAGAAGAGAAAAAAATAATCGAGCGGATGTCCTCCTTACAAAAGAAGCCGACAGTCTCCCAAACCCTCTCGACCGAAGAGATTTTAAACGCCCGTAAACTGGTCGATCAAATCTATATTGATCCTAAAGTGGTCGATTATATTCTTTCCATTATCGAAATCACCAGAAACCCTCCTTCTGATCTAAAACCTTTAATTTTCTATGGAGCAAGCCCTCGAGCGTCGATTGCACTCATCCAGGCTTCTAAAGCTTTAGCCTTCTTGGAAGGACGAGCTTTTGTAACTCCAAACGATGTGAAACAACTAGCTGCAGACATTCTACGCCATCGGATTAAAAGAACCTATGAAGCCGAAGCCGAAGAGATTTCTCCCGATCAGCTGATCTTGAAGATTATTGAAAAAGTAAAAGTACCTTAGTATGACTCCCGAACTTTTTAAAGAAGTTCGCCGCATCCATTTCAAAATGGATAAGCTTGTCACTGAACTTCTTGCCGGAGCTTACCGCAGCCGTTTTAAAGGACAAGGGATGGAGTTTGAAGAGGTAAGAGAGTACTCCTATGGAGATGAGGTCAGAACGATTGACTGGAACGTCACCGCAAGAATGAACTCCCCCTTTGTAAAGACTTTTCGAGAGGAGCGTGAGCTTACGGTGATTTTGTTAGTCGATATTTCAAAATCGACCTTTTTTGGATCGACGAAAACGAAGAGGCAAGCGATGGCCGAGCTCGGCGCTCTTTTGGCTTTTTCGGCCATCAAAAATAATGATAAAATCGGTCTTATCCTTTTTTCGGATCAAATTGAAAAATATGTCCCTCCCCAAAAAGGAAGCCGTCACGTCTTAAGGCTGATCCGCGAACTGATGATACAGCCCACTGCCGGAAAAGGAACCGATATCAAAAAAGCGCTTCGCTATTTAGGGAAAGTGCAACCCAAGCCGGCTGTCTGTTTTTTGATCTCCGATTTTATCTCCCCCCCTTTTGCAAAAGAATTAAGAGTATCCGAGACAGAACATGACTTTGTGGCCATTCGGATGATCGATCCTTTAGAAGAGAACTTGAAGCCCTTTTCTTTAATCGAGTTCACCGATCTTGAAACGGGGGAAAAAAGGTTCGTTGATACTTCATCCAAAGAGACGCTTGATTTCTTTCGCCAAGAAAAACTTAAAAAAGATCAGTTTTTCAAAGAAGAGATTTATAAATCGGGAGTGGGCCATATCGACTTAAAGACGAATGAGCCTTTTGATCATCCTTTAGAGTTATTTTTTAAAAAGGGGAGAAAATGATTCCCCTCTTACTTGCTTTAACCGTTATTCCCGAGTCGGGAACCTTGAACACCCCTTTTGAAATAACGATTGGAAAGGATAAAATCTCCTTGGAAAAGGGGATCGAAGAGCTCAAAGGAAATCCGTATATCCTTTTTCTGGATGCCGTTGAAAAAGAGGGCTCTTTACATTTTGTCATCGAACCCATTCGTACCGGTTCAACCATTGTTGCTCTTGCGGGGGAAAAGGCAACCCTAGAGGTCATTGAACAGGGTGAAATGTTGCTAAGCCCCCCTAAACTGCTCTCGCTTGACCCCGTCATCCCTTTTGAGCTTACACAAACCAATGAAACTTACTTCAATCTTCTTCAAGCTAATGAGCCCCATAGAAACGTACAAATCATCAAGCTCAAAACATTTCCCTGGGTGCCTTTAATGGCTCTATTAGCGATAGGAACTCTTCTTCCTGCAGGGATTCATTTTTTAAGGCTTAAGACCAAAAAAGAACTTCCTCCTGAAGAAGAGGCCTGGGAAGAGTTAAAAGAACTCCAAGTGAAAAAATATACCTCCGCTAAAGACCTCTATGAGGATCTCACCGATCTGGTGAGAGAGTATATTGAAAAAAAATATCGATTACCTGTTTCGCACCTTACAACCGAAGAGTTTTTTCATACGATGCCTTCTCTTAAAGGCTTAAATGAAGCGAGCTTAAAATATTTTCTTACTGAAGCCGATAAAGTCAAATTTGCCCAAAAAGTTCCCACACCTAAAGAAGTCAATGCGCTAGTTCAATCCGCACAACAACTTATTTCAAGTCCTATGTCACTCTCTGATTAGTAGTTATATTTTTTGTTTCAAATAATACCTGATTCATACTAAATCGCTTTTTAAGAGGTTATAGATTGTAATGAATGTTTTGTGGGAACCACGAGCTGTAGGGCGATTTCATTGGGTAACTCCCGTAGTATTTAGCCGGATTTACAACGCCTGGATCCGATGCATCCCTTTAGAAGAGTCGCCGCTTCACCCTGATTTCATCCTGGTCACTCTCTCTGAAAGAAGTTACTTTGCCTCCAAAAACGACCTTCATCTTAAATACTATGTAGATATGAGCTTGCTTACGGTCCCCTCCGAACAGCTTAATGCAGCGATCAACGATCATCTGATTAAAACCTTATTACGTTTCAATTCTATCTGCTCTTCCTTTAGAGCTATTTTTGGAGATCCCGTTTTTTACGAAGAGCCTTTAATGAAGCTTATCCAATTTTTAAAGCAAATCCCCTTTAGCAAAAGGGAGAGCTACTATAATCGTAAGCTAACGGGGTGTAATTATAGAGTTGCAATCGATGGAAATCAGATTTTTGCTATTACTAGACGTGTCTTATATGAAAACACTCACAAAAAAATTGTGTTCGGCACCAATTTAACCGATAAAGAGCTCGTCGTAAGTATAACCCATCCTTACAGTGCAGAGATGCTGTTTTTTCAAAGGGAGTTCAACGTCTATTCAGCGATAAAAAACAATCCTAAAGAAGGTCTTTTAACCCCTCGAGCGCTCATCACTTATTCTTGCAACGACGAGGTTAAAAATAGGATCATTCTCCCCTATATCGGAGAGGATTTATCGCAATCATTTCATGGATATAGCTACTTGGACCGATTAAAAATTGCCTGCCAAATTATTACCGCTTTAGAAAATCTCTTTTCGCTTGGTTTTACCCATGGAGATATCAAACTAGAAAACATTAGAGTATATAAAGGAAAAGTATATCTTTTAGATTTTCAAACAAGTCACAGAATTGGTCAGGATCTTTTTCAAAATTCAGGCACCAAAGGGTATCTGGCCCCCGAAATTTTAAACCGTCGAATTTTGGGCCTTCCCACCGACTCGCTAAACTCAATCAAAACTGATGATTACGCTTTGGGTGTCACACTCTATGAGCTTCTCTATAAGGAGTTGCCGGAATTTTCAAACTTTCAGTTTTCTAATGCCGACAAAGCTGTCGAGATCGCAAAAACATTTTGCCAAGGAATCGATACTAAAAGAGATTTTGCTAAAGCCGCCGTAGTAGGTCTTCTTGAATATGATCCTGACAAAAGACTATCCAGAAGAGCCGCAAGAAAGCTCATCGAACTTGCAATCACCGATTCCAAGCTTTTTTAAGGAACGAAAGGCTGGATGCGATTTTGTAATGGTCTCTTTTTTAAGCCCCGCTTTAGTACAAAGCTCCCATTCAAAATGTCCCGAGTGAACTTTGGGCTCTTTTAAGATTCGGGAGTAGGAATCTTGTCTCTTCTCTTTGGAAAAGATGAGATAAGAGTATTTCTCATCTTCATATCCAAGCTCTCCCTCTTTTAGAAGTTTATGCGTTTTGTCTCTCGCCACTCGAGTAGAAAAATGGCACCAGTCGGGTTTAATAAGAGGGCAAGGATTATTATGAGGGCAGGGAGCCCATAGAGAGGCGCCAAGCTGGATAAGGCGGCTTCTCATTTCCATCAGCTTGAAGGAGGCTTTAGGCGTGCCAGGCTCAATGATCACGAGCGTTTTTTTGGCGGCTCTCCAAGCTTTTTCAATGACATCCCTATAATTTTTGATTTCGCCAATTGAATAAGAGAGCACGACTAAATCATGTTCAGGAAGGTCGATTTTCGTAAAATCTCCTACTTCCCCTTGAGACTTTGGATTGAGGATTTTACTCCACTCCAAAAGATCTTTATCTTGCTCGATAGAATAGCTAGGAATATCCCATAGTTCTAACGCGGCAAGGCCGGCAGTCCCGGGTCCTGCACCTAGATCGAGCATTGATGAAAAAGGGGGATTGGCTTGGCTTAAAACTTTTAAGGCGACTTCAAAGGTGGCAGGCATTCGGGTTAAAAGGTAGCTTTCTTTTTCCGCCCTTGTACGCATCCTCTTATCTAGATGATTGCGATAACGGTAAGTTAAATCCTCTCTTCCTTTTTTAAGCTCTTTGAGAGGTGTTTTAACGAGCGATTGAAGATTTTCTTTCCAGTTCATTGGGGGGGTCTTGTTTTAGTAACAGTAAAATCGATAAAGGACTCATAAGGCGATCTTCCTTGTCCATAGTGCTCTTCCATCTCTTTTTTAGCCTCTTCAGGATCGATAAGATCGCTCACCACCTTTTTATAAAGCTCTTTTCTCTCTTTTAAAAGAGCATCGACTAATTCCTGGTTTTGGTAGAAGGTCGAAAGAAGTTCAGGCTTAGCTAGCCAAAGCCTGACTTTGTCTTGATTTTGATCGTGGAAATAGTCTTTTAAGCTCACCTTTCCTACAGGAGATGCTTTTTCAACTTCAGCCTCATCCATCGCCTCCCCTCTTAAAAGAGTCTCCGGCCTAGGTTTTTTGTAGGTTACAGTGGATTGTAACATAAGGGAAAAAGCACGCTTGATATTAGGATCGCTCCACTTTTCGTACATTAAGTCGTTAAATGATTTAATCGGCTTGGGAGCTTTGGTAGTAATATCTACAATCTCGTTTAGCATCTCATCCAGAAAGGCGGGACGCTCTTTTTCCAGATTTTTAAAAAATGGTTGATCTTTGTAGAGATTCTTTGCGAGCTGTTTAAAGATATCCTGTATTTTCTGAAAATCTTTATCTCTATTTTGTCTATATCCAGGATTTAATAAATACTTTTCGGCGAGCTTGCCTGTTCCCTTGGGAGCCTTTTGCTGGGCTGGCAATTTGGGCCCTGACAGGGATGGATCAGGATTTATTTTAGGAGGCTGAATTCGGCAAGAGAGAGGATCTTGGTTATAAAGCGAGCGCGCGCCTGAACGAACGCGAAAAGTCCATTCGCTTGCCTGTATTTGAGCGGTCAAATAATGCTCAAGCCTTGAATAAGTAATGGTTGCCATCAGCATCAGAAGGGTCATGACAAAAATAAGGAGATTCATGAACTCCTCTCACAAGTCATGAGGAAAACCATCTCATGAGGCGCCTCTCTAAAAAGTGTAATTTTAACTGCTATCGGAAGAGACTCGTATCCCATGAGCCACTCTTTAATCCAGGCGCCGCTTTTTAACTCGGGATAACTTGACTGCTCTTCTTGAACTAAAAACTGAAATTCAATTTTTTCAACTCCTTCCATAAGCACCTCTAAATGCATCTCGTGAGGGAGATCTTTAGAGTGGAGCCGATTAAAATTCCAGGTGGCAAGAGTGAGCTTTTTTTCTTTATCTACAAATAGAAACTGAATCACCGAATCTGCAAAAGTGGGGATATCAAAGGGGGGATTTTTGACCCGCAGAACCAAGCCCTGGCCTTGGGTAAGCATACTCTCCCCTTTGGTGAAAAAAAGGGGCTTATTACTCTGTATTTCTACCGATTGAAAAAGCTTAGCTAACCTTAAGAGAATGAGCCTTTCGTCAAACGCTTTTTTCTCTTTTATCAAAAGGTCATTGTTAAGGGTTGCCACATAACGGTAAAAAAAGAGGCCTGAGGAGATAAGGGATGCTGAAAGAGCGAGTGCGATCATGAGCTCAAGAAGCGTCAAAAATCTTCTTTTAATTCTCATCCTGGCACCTTGGGGAGGGCATAATCATACACCAGGTTATCGCCAAGATTAATCTGAATGAACCACCCTTCAGGCGTTTGGACAAATTGATACGAGCCCTTGGGATTTTCAAGAGGATAGAAAGCCTCTTCCGAAAGCCCTTCGAGCGTAATTTCCTTTTTCAGGAGCTTGGATAGAATATCGCTATAAAGAATCGGGGCTATTCTATCCGCCTCAAGCTCATTTAATCTTTTTTGGGTCTCTTGAAGCATGAAGCGATAGGGAAGGGCGAGCGGGACTATCGCTGTTGCCACAAGTATAAACGCAATCAAAACTTCTAGAAGCGTAACCGCTCTTTTTTTAAGTATGAACATGGGGGTCTTGCATCACAAAAGGGGTTAAATGGTCATACAGTTCCATGTTCTTCTGTTCGATTTCCCTCACGCTTTTTTCCTCTTCAGTAAACTTTAAGGGGGTGGGATAGCCGGGCAGAGTCAAATAAAGGGTTTTGGAGCCTTCAATCTTAAGAACTCCCAAAGGAAAATGGTAGCCCTGGTCATAAAAATTTAGGGAAAAGGTAGAGTCGTTTTTAAACTGGGCGCCTTCCCACGTCGCACGAAAATCGTAGGTTCTTTCGGAGTTTTTTAATAGGGCTTCAAAAGTCTCGGTAATGACGCCGGTCGCAACCATAAGGCTTTTAGTCTTGCCATTTTCTTCAGAAAATTGAACCTCTACATCCACATTAAAAAGAGTGCTAAGCTCCTCTGCCAGCCTTAACTGAGAGAGAAGCTCGGAGGTTTGAGATTCAAAATTTTGTTCCAATACCGCTAATCGAATATTGATGGTGATGAAGCCTGCGAAAAGCGCAATACAGGCGATCACGATCATGATCTCTATAAGAGTAAAGGCCTTTTTACTTTTTAGACTTATTTTCTCTTTCATGCTGCTGCAACTTCCTAGAAGTTACAATGATTTGCCCATCGTACACTTCGACATCGTAGACGCTACCCCAGCCGTCCCTTACCACGGCATCCGCATTTTGAACCAAGGGGGATTTTTGAATAATCGACATCCAGTTCGAGCTGATATCATCTAAAAGCTCCGGATTTTTCGCGACTTCCAAATTTAAAATGTTTTGAACCTTTTCAATCCCCATTTTTGTCTTGTAAACTTTACCCTCTTCAAGCGATCCGCTGTAGTTGTACGCGATCACGCCCGTTATCATCATGATGAGAAGAATCACCACCATGATCTCCATCAACGTCAAAAATTTTCTTTTTAAAATCATATGTACCTCACATCGACAAATTGCTAAGATCGGTTAAGGGAAGCAGTATGGCAATCAAAATAAGGCCAATTATTGCTCCCATCACGAGTAAAATGACGGGCTGCATAAGGGCCAAAGCGCGTTTAATCGCCTTATCCAGCTCCTCTTCATAAATATCTGCTACCTTATTCAGCATCTCAGGCAAGCGTCCAGCCTCTTCGCCAATGGCTACCATTCTCGGCACAAGTTTTGGAACAAAGGCCGACTGACCTAATTCATAGCTTAGCCTGCTTCCTTCAATGATTCTTGCTTCCACCTTAACCATCTCTTCTTCCATCAAAGGGTTTTGAAGGGTCGCCCGGCTTAACCTCAAGGCTTCAATCATCGGAACGCCTCCGACCGTTAAACTGGCAAGCGTGCGGCAGTAACGGCAAAGAGAGGACTGCACCATGATTTTACCGATGACCGGTGTTTTTAAAAGCTGATTGAAAATCCAGTCTTTGACCTTTGGTTTTTTTAGCTGAAAGTAAAAGAGAGTTATTAAACCTCCTATTAAAGGAAGATAGATCCATGCTTTTTCCCTAAAAAACTTGCTTGTATCGATTACAAACTTGGTAAATCCATTTAATTTACCCTCTGCAAAGATCCCTTCAATGGAGGGAATCACGAAGGTGAGCATGACCGTGATAACTAAAAGAGCGAAGCCGGCTAAAATGGCAGGATAAATCATGGCCGTCATCAATTCTTTACGAAGTTTTTCACGTTTCACTAAAAGCTGGTTCAATTTTTCTAATACTTCGCTTAAGTGCCCCCCCGATTCTCCCGCGGCAATCATAGAGGTGTAGAGCGGATCAAAGCTCTCTGGAAAAATCTGCATAGCCGAAGAGAGCTTGGAGCCCCCTTTAACCTGTTCTGCGATACTTAAGATAATCCGGTGGGACTTGGTGCCGCGGAGCTGCTCTTCTAAAGCTAAAAGACTTTCGTATAGGGGTATTCCGGAGGAAATAAGCTGTGACAAAAGCATCGTAAACTGGCTTAGATCGGCCGATTTTAAATGGTGCTTGGAGGTCAGCGATCCTTTAGTCGAGAGCTGGGTTAAAAAAATTCCTTGCTCTTTTAGCTTTAACTTCGCCTCTTTTTCGGTATCGGCTTCGATAAAACCTTTTCTTTTTTTCCCATTAGATTCAATGGCATGATAGTAATAAAGAGGCATCAGCTATCAAAACCCCTTGTAACCCGAAGCACTTCCTGAACGGTTGTGATCCCTTTTAATATCAGTTCTTGACCGTGCTGAAGAAGACTTCTCATCCCGGTTTCGAGTGCAATTTTTCGCATTTCATTTGAATCGGGACTTTTGATGATCTGCTTATGGATTTGAGGATTTACCACCATCAATTCATAAATTCCATGGCGCCCTTTGTAACCGGTGTTGAAGCAAGAAGGGCACCCTTTTCCCATTTTTAAAGTCTTAGGAGCTAGCTTGAAGCCGATCGACTTTACCTCCTCTTCCGAGGGGATATAGTCGACTGCACACTCTTTACAAATTCTTCTCACAAGTCGTTGAGCGAGCACACCTGCTACGGTAGAGGAGAGTAAATAAGGCTCAACCCCCATATCAACCAAGCGGGTAATGGCGGAGGGAGCGTCGTTTGTGTGCAACGTGGAGAGGACCAAGTGGCCTGTCAGAGACGATTGAATGGCGATTTCAGCGGTTTCGACATCGCGAATTTCCCCAATCATGATCACATCAGGATCTTGACGGAGGATATGCCTTAAACCTCTTGCAAAATCGAGATTGATCTTTGGCTGCACCCCAATTTGAGCAATCCCTTTCAAGTTGTATTCAACGGGATCTTCAATCGTCATCACGTTGATCTCTTCATTATGAATATCTGAAATTGCGCTGTAGAGGGTGGTCGTTTTACCGCTTCCGGTAGGCCCTGTGACTAAAACGATGCCTTCAGGAAGTTCTGCCATTTTTCGAAAGCTTTTTAAAAGATCGTCGGGCATGCCGATCTTATCTAACCCTAAAACAACATTGCCTTTATCGAGAATACGCAGCACAATTCTCTCGCCGCCTTGCACAGGAACGGTCGAGACCCTGAAGTCAATTTCCCTTCTGCCCATTCTGAGCTTGATACGGCCATCTTGGGGAAGCCGATGCTCGGCAATATCTAAACGAGACATGACTTTTAAACGGGAAATCAAAGCCTGCGTATACTCTGAAGAGGGGGCATGGCGGTTTTGAAGGACGCCGTCGATTCGATACCTTATACGCATACCCATTTCAAGAGGTTCAAAATGAATATCAGAGGCGCCTTGCTGAATCGCTTCCAGCAAAATGAGATTTAGAATTTTGATGACAGGAACCTGATGCTTGGAGTCGTCCAAAAGGTCATACACCTCAACTTCCCCGTCAAGCTTATCCGTAATATTCTCATTCAATTCTCGGATCTCTTGGGAGGCTTCCCCTTCTTCCTTATTGTAGCATTCATGAATAGCTGTCTCAATCAGCTCATACGGAGAAAAAACGACTTTAATCTCGCGATTCAGCATCGCTCTTAGCTCTTCAAAGGCATCTAAATTGAAGGGATCGGAACTTGCGACCCAAACAATGCCATCTAGCTCTTGGTAGGGAATGACTTTATGTTTTTTAACGAAGGCGTAAGGAACCTTTTTCAAGGTCTCTTTACCAATAGTAGGATAGGTTAACAGATTGTCAACAACGGGAATGCCAACTTTTAAACTGAGTTCCCTCAGGTTATCGTCCATCATAGACACCACCTCTCGAGCTTCCACATGTATCTTCATTGTGCCAGCCGGGGGTGTATAGATTATCTTCGTCTCTTCCGAATAATATTCTCATCCACTGCTGGAAACATCTGTTTTTGTCAGCTTCTTGCGCTTCGGCTAAACAGGCGGCAAATTCAGGAATGTCGCCGGCTCTGCGGCACATCTCTTCCTGACGAATCCATTCGAGTTCACAGGCAGGGTCGCGAATAATCTTGGGTGTTATGAAAATGTACATCTCTGACGCTTCGTCAGCCAGAGTCGTGTTGCTAAATAATTTGCCGATGCCAGGAATTTCACCTAAAAAGGGGATTCCCGCTTTAACATCGCGTGTATCTTTTCTTCTTAGACCCCCTAAAATGACGGTTTCACCGTCCGCCACTCTCGCTTCATTCTGAATATTTCTTCGAATAACGATCGGACGATCGTTCACGTTGCTCTGAACGGTATCGAAAGTGACATCAGAAACGAGGGTGATTGAATCATAGGGTTCAATATCTTCATCATCATGAAAGTGAATGGTGGGAGTGATTTTAATCGTCACACCATACTGGGCTCTTTTAAAAGCATCTTCTAAGGTAACGCCGTTCGCCGTCTCCACCTGGAAGACGCCGGTATTAATCGACTGCTCTTCTTGAATCGAAATAAAGGCAGGCGTTTGGTTAACCGTTACGACCGATGGATTTGAATTAATCGAAAGGTCTTCTTGCGTTAAGAGAAAACGATAAATCAAATCAAAGGCGGGAAAATGGCTCGTTTTCTTGCGGCTTAAAATAAAGTCAAAAATACCTACAGCCGGTTGAGCGAACTCATCGAACACTTCAGGAAGGCCGTCAAACACGTTGTTGTACAAAAGGCAGTTTTTATTTTTATTCGAAGCGCATGTTCCTAAGCGTAACAAATCAAGTCCGTAGTTTGTATCTCTCCTATCTCTTTTCTCCAAAAGAAGCACCTCAAGCTGCACCATCTTTTTCGGAACATCGAGCCGCTTGATCAAATCCTTTAAACTTTGCAGGATATCCGCTTCCACTACCATGACGATCGCACTCGTCTTTTCATCCACGATGAAATTGGTCCGATTGTTCTCTCTTTTGGGGGTATTAGGATTGGCGGGACGAACAGGGGCAGGGGAGATCGGAAAGCCCCCTTCATAGTAAGAATCGGTTGGGTAGAGTTGGGGAGGAAGAGTGTCGTTTGCAATTTGTCTTGCCGCGATTTTGGCAGCCTCATCCGCTCTCGCCCTTTCGATCACAGCCTCTTGAGTTGCCTGCTGCGCCATTAACGCAAGTTCGCTTGGCTTTGGCATCTGAGCTAAATCATTTGAGCCCACATTGGAGGCGATCATTAAGTTATAGACTTTATAAAGAACGTCCGCAAGCTCATTGGGATCGGAATACTTGACGTCATACCAAAATATGGTCTTTTCACGGGCGCCCCCAATTTGGCCCTCCACTTCGCCAATAATCTGCTCTGCTTTTCGAACTTCCTCTTTCGTACCTACTAGAAAGACCCCCTTAATCCCGCCGCCCAGTTTAATCACTTTTAAACCGTTAGCATCGGTAGGCAGAACCTCTTTCTCGTTTCTTCCAGGCCGGTTCTCTTCGCTTGGAGAAAAGATGGCCGATATAATCTTAATCATCTCTTCGGGATCAATCTTGCCAAGGGGGATCGCTTTGTATTCCATATCGCCTTTCGACGTGTAGACAAAGTCGGCAAGCTTTAACAAATCAAGAACTTCTGCCACATCAGCGATCAGAAGGATGTCTCTTCCCACTAATTGCACAGTCGAGCTTTGGTGGTTTATGAAGTTGTCTAAAAAGAAGTAGGTTCGCCTCACTTCAGCAGGATCCGGCGTTAACACAAAGGCGACACGGCTTCTGGGCGGAAGGGCGCTTAAATCAGCCCGATTGCTCGTAATCAGTTTGATGCCCGAGTGGTCATCTTGAAATAAATAGAGTTCTCTTAAAAAAGGGGTGAGCTGGCGTATGCCAACTCCATTCTGCGTCAAAATCGATTCAAGCATTTCATTCCAGGAAGATCTTGGAATGGGAAGATTAGATCCTAAACTTAACTTTATCGCACCAATATCTGCAGGGATGAGGTAGACATAATCTTGGGAGCCATAATCGGTGACAAGCTGCTCAAGAGTGGTCTCGGGCTGGTGCCACAAAGCATAAGGCTCGACATTCGCCGTCTGGCTCGCCATGACTCTCCAGCTCTCTTCTAAGGCAATGATGGTCGCTCGTAAATCGCGAATATTTTGAAGAATTTCTTCGTAATTTCCATTTTTACCGTCACGCTGGTAGATCTCATAGGCAAGTTTATACTCCTTGCGAAGGGCCTCTTCAGCATCGATGAGCTCACGGTTCACTTCCAAAAGAAATCTTTCGGAGTCTTGATCAAGATCCCCTTTTGATTCAGAGAGAGCAGCTTTTTTTTCCGCAATCGTTTGAGAATAGAGCGGAAGCGCAACCAGAATTAAACTGAAAATTAGCGGATTCATTTACTCACTTGTGTTTTGCGTATGAAGGGGGCTCGATCGCGTGAATTTTCTTTTTTGAGAGGACCTCTTCAGTCTTCTCATCACCTTTCTTGACTCCCGGAAGAGCGGCTGGCTGCATCGCAATCTCAACCTGATAGGACTCCGTCCGGTTGGGATTGTAGACCGTTCCTTGCATAATTTGTTTATCGTCTTTTCTTGAGATCTTATCGAAGACAAACAGTGTCCCGACCATTTTGCGGTTTACATAGTTATCGATATCTTCGACCGTAGAGAGCTTCTTCCAACCCTCCTCCGTAAGGACAAGCCAATCATGGGGACGGATGAGCATTCTTTCCGCATCGATCTCGAATAAAAACTGACTACGGGTTCTTGCACCTAAAAACTTGAAAGACTCAATAAAGTTTTCGTGCTGAAAATTTTCTGATGATTTGAGAAGGTTTAAGGCCACTTTTCCTTTGCCTTGCGTATCCCAAAGCTCAAGATTCATAAGCCTCTCGTCGATTTTCTTTACCACGAGAAGGGGGTGTGAAAGGGATTCGGGGCCCGGCTCAATAAACTGCCACTTATCTTTCAGATAAACAAGGGTATCGCCCACTTTCACATAGACGGAATAGGCATCCTCCCCTTCGCCAAAATCGATTCTTTGCTTCCCAACGGTCAGCTTGAACTCATCGCCGCCGTGCTCTTCAAGAAACTTATCGGGTCCATACCAGCGGGCTCTCATCCTTGCTAAAAGAGTCGCATCGACGCGCCACTTGCCCATCTCCCAGGGAGACTGGTTATTGCGAATGAATTCTTTCTCAAGCAAGGCAAATCTACGATTCGACTCGGGTTCTACCACCTCTTCACCCTCTTCATCAATGAGGTGCACGGTTACAAAGGCTTCAGATCCGTTCAATTTAGCCTCAATCCAGAGAGGCGTCTCTTCATTATTGGGACTAAAGGCGTACTTGCTTCCATCATTCTTGCGGTTAAAGACCAAATAAAGTTTTTCTCCAGGCAATAACCCCGCAAACCCTTTACCGCCGGCTAAACTGAAATGAAGTTGGGGCTTTTCGTTATCGGCATCGGGGCGGCCATTCTTTCCGTAGAAGATTAAAATATTTTTTAAGTCGGGCAGCTTGATCGTGGGGGGCTGAAACTTACAATTCAGGACAGTATCCCCTAGACATGCCGTGGCGGGAGCCGTTTGTTGAAAAGGACTTTTGGGAAGCGCTATCGGAGTTATTTTTGGAATTTTTTCCTCGATGACACTCGGCCTAAGAAGCCAGACAAAGGCGGCTGCGACCGCAAAAAAGAGGCAAAGACCTAAGAGAGCGAGATTTAAATACTTTATGATAACGTTTAGCATTTTGTCTTATATTATTTAATAAGTTCTCTATTATACCGCAATAGAGAGTATTTAGGCAAGCAAATGATTTAACATTAAATTTTAATGTTACACCTTGGACCGGTTAATTTTTATTTTTAAAAATAACAATAAATCGGTATGAACTAATCAAAACTATAATTAGGTGAACTATGACTAATCCTGCTCCGGAAAATCCGAAGGATGAAAAGAAAAAACTGGGAGAGACGCTCGAATCCCTCCGAAAGAATGAAAAAATCGAGGGCATTTATAACTACGCTTCAAGCAAT
>CAYWQX010000019.1:0-39547 GCA_964460985.1 uncultured bacterium | reverse complement strand
AAGGCGGAAGAGAGAAAGATCGAGTAGGCGATTTTATCGAGATTAAAATCGTTTTTGAGGGTGTTTAAAAGATAGCCTCTTGCAATGATTTCGTAGATGATGGTGTAGGACAGATAAGCTAACACCCACTTTAAATCTAAAGGATAGCTATTGATAGAAGGGGCAAAGATCAGAGAGAAGATCCAAACGGCAGGAATCGCGAAAAGGGAGGCTAAAAGAGCATTTTTTACAGCGGGAAGTAAACCCTCCTCTTTGATGCCTAAATTTTCTGGATTGAGAGAAAATTTTTTATAAAAGAAATAGAAAATCCCTCCCATGATAAGCCAAAAAAGGTAGTAGTAGAGTTCGGGATTGTAGATTTTAAAAGGGCCCAAAAAGAGATAGAAGAAAAAATTTAAGACGACGACAGACGCGAAGAGGTACAAGAGTTGAACGGTCGAATCGATACTAAACTGCAGCTTTTTTGAGCAGGAGACAGAACTTTCTATAAAAAAGCGGTTCGAGGATTGAATGCGTTCGCAATTTTCTAAAGCAATATTTTTTATAATTTTATTGTAAATAGTCAAAAGGTCAATAGAGGTTCCATCAAAAACATGGGGAGATAAAGTATACAGGGTAGTTCCCTTATACGATTCAATCGTAGACGATCTTGAAGAGCCATCTAGAAACGACATCTCCCCGAAGGAATCTCCCTCTTGAAGGGTTCTAAGATAGATTTTAGACAGCCTTTTTTCATCCCACTTATAGACTTTAACAAGACCTTCCGCGATAAAATAAATATCTAAATTATCTGTGTCACCCTCTTCAAATATGGTTTCAAGCGAGGGGAATTCGATCTTTTTCAAAAAAGGAAATAGGATTTCAAGCTCATTATCTGACAAAGAAGAGAGTAAACGGATGTTTTTCAAAGCTTTGGCATCATCATCTGGCATACCCCCACTTGTTAACGGATTACTTGTTAAATTTTCAAGAGTTCCTTAAAGTGCTTTTCTGGAGGAATTTATGACAGCGTTAGTCACCTGGGAGACCATCAAAACCTATCAAGACATCAAATTTGAGAAAATGGATGGGATTGCCAAAATTACTATTAACCGGCCCGAAGTCAGAAACGCTTTTCGTCCTGAGACGATCAAAGAGCTGTCAGATGCTTTTCATTTGGCAAGGGAAGATGGAGACATTGGTGTTGTCATTCTAACCGGCGAAGGAAAAGAGGCTTTTTGTTCTGGAGGGGATCAGAGAGTTCGAGGCGATAAGGGGTATATAGGAAAAGATGGAACTCCCCGTTTAAATGTTTTGGATCTTCAAAAGCAAATTAGGTCCCTTCCGAAACCGGTCGTCGCGATGGTTGCCGGCTGGGCAATTGGGGGAGGCCATGTTTTACATGTAGTTTGCGACTTAACGATTAGCGCCGACAACGGCAAATTTGGTCAAGTAGGACCCAAAGTGGGATCTTTTGATGGAGGTTTTGGGGCAAGTTATCTAAGCCGTATTGTCGGCCAGAAGAAAGCTCGTGAAATATGGTATCTTTGTAAAGTTTACAATGCCCAGGAAGCGCTCGAAATGGGATTAGTGAATAAAGTGGTGCCTTATGAAAACTTGGAAGAAGAGACTCTAAGCTGGTGCCGTCAAATGCTTGAACACTCTCCTTTGGCTTTAAGATGCCTCAAATCGGCTTTCAATGCCGATTGCGACGGCCAGGTGGGGCTGCAAGAACTTGCTGGCAATGCCACTCTTTTATACTACATGAGTGAAGAGGCTCAGGAGGGCAAGAACGCTTTTCTCGAGAAAAGAAAACCCAATTTTAAGAAATACCCGCGATTACCATGAACAAAATTGAGAGTATTGTTAATACCTTTCGTCCTAAAACGCTGAGCGCCTCCTTTGTTCCGGTGGTGGTCGGGACCTTAATGGTCCCTTATCAAAACATTAACTGGTTAGTAGCCTTATCCCTCTTGATGACAGCCATTTGTCTTCAAATGGGGACAAACTTAATCAACGATGCGATCGACCATAAAAAAGGGGCCGATCAATCCGATCGCACAGGACCTATCAGAGCTTTACAGGCAGGAGTCTTAACTCAAAAAACGACCTATCAGCTAGGCCTTTTCTTTTTTGCGCTGACTTTTCTTACAGCGTGGCCTTTCCTTCAATATGGCGGCCCTTATTTCGGTCTTCTTCTAGCGATCAGCATCATAGCCGGTTATTGCTACACCGGTGGCCCTTACCCACTTGCCTATCTTGGTTTTGGCGAGCTCTTTGTATTTATATTCTTCGGACTCGTCGCAACTGTTTCAGCGACCTATTTTCAGACGCACCAGGCCTCCTTTATGGTCTGGATCACGGGTGCTGAAATCGGCTTGCTTGCTTCTGTCATGATTTCAATCAACAATCTAAGGGATCTCGAAACGGATAAAAGAGCCTCAAAAATGACTTTAGCGGCTCGCTTTGGCGAATCTTTTGCAAGAGCTAAAATCACCCTCCTTCTCTTTGTTCCCTATATGCTGAATCTTCTTTGGTTTTCAAAAGGCAAATGGCTTTTAGGAGCCCTTCCCTTTCTCGCGTTTCCGGTTGCGATCAATATCTATAAAGGGATCACGAGACATCCGGCAGGTCCGATTTATAATAAATACTTGGCTGAAGCAGGTCTTCATCAGCTCGCTTTCGGGATGCTTTTATGTCTAGGAGCTCAGTGGGGCTAAAATTTCACCGTTACGAGTTAAAAGGTCCTCTGTTTAACCGTAAGGGGGCTTTGATTAAGGTCGAATATGGAGATGGTTTCGGAGTCGCCGATCTATGCCCTTTTGAGCCTTGGGGGGATCTGCCCTTAGAAGAGCAGATTCGAGAAGCGAAGCTCGGCCATTTTACCCCTCAATTTCAGATAGCGCTTGATTTTGCTCTGCTAGATGGTGAAGCGAGATATCATAAAAAACCGCTCTTAACCGAAACGCCCGATTCGCATGTCCTCATTGCCCCTTTTCAGCCTATTCCGATTGGATTTAAATTTGTTAAAATCAAATTGGGAAGAAAATTGGATGAGGAGATGGCTTGGCTTCTTTCATTAAAAATACATGCTAAATTTAGGCTCGATTTTAACGAAGCTTTAACAGAGACCTCATTTCGTCATTTTCTTCAGACGATTGAACCGCTCTATAAGCAAATCGATTTTATCGAGGACCCCTTTGAATATGATGAAGCGAAATGGAAGAAAATCCAGGACGATTTTCCCATCGATTTAGCTGTTGATCGTGAAATGTTAAAGGGATTTCAAGGGCCTGCTAAAGTGCTTATCTATAAACCGGCTAGGGAAAAATTACCCCTTAAAAGAACAGCTCAAAGAATTGTCGTCACCTCCTCTCTGGACCACCCTTTAGGAGAGTTAGCGGCCGCCTACACCTCTTTAAAAGTGACAAAAGAGGCAGGGGGATTTTTATCCCATCGTATGCTGGAGCCTACCCCTTTTTCTCAATTAGTAGATGGGAAATTTAAACTTGAAATTCCTCCTGGATATGGTTTTGGTTTTGATGATCTTTTGCAAGGGTTGACCTGGGATGATCATTGATTGGCAAAAAAAAGAGGGAATAGTCATTGCGAATCCTCAACACGCTTTAAAAAAACCAAGTCCTATTGATCGCTCGATTATTTTGTGTACGACAGGATCTATCCTTCCCAAATGGGTAATCCTTTCCTACGACTCTTTTTTGGTATCAGCTGAAGCGGTGAATAAGCACTTGGACGTGACTCTCAACGACCGCTGGCTGATCTCTCTTCCCCTTTTTCATGTGGGCGGCCTCTCTATTTTGGCAAGAGCCTACCTTGGAAACAACTGGGTGAAATCCCTTTCTCAAAAATGGAGTGTTGAAGCTTTTATCAAAGAGTGCGAGGGATCGACCTTAACCTCTCTTGTGCCAACCCAGCTTTATGATTTAGTACAAGCCGAAAAAAGACCTCCCTCGTCTTTAAGAGGGGTTGTAATCGGGGGCGATCGATTAGATCAAACGCTCTTCAAAAAAGCACGTGATCTTGGATGGCCTCTCTATCAATCCTACGGAATGACCGAAGCGTGCTCGCAGATAGCCACGACAAGACTTAACGAAACGAAACTCCTTCCACTCTCTCACATTCAGCTCAAAACCGAAGGGGGTTTTATTGCCGTCAAATCCGACGCTCTAATGACCGGCTATATCGAGGAGGGGGTTTTCACTGATCCTAAAAAAGAGGGTTGGTTTGTAAGTTCCGATAAAGGGGAGACAGAGCCTGAGCTGAAAATTTATGGAAGAGAGCAGGTTATAAAAGTGAAAGGGGAGCTTGTCTCTTTATCGGAAATGGAAAAAAAGCTGGTCGATTTCAAATATCGCTTAGCCAATACCTCCCGGATGGTTTTATTGCCGGTTAAGGACGCAAGGCTCGGTCAAAAGCTTACACTGTTTCATGATGATCCGAATATCGAGTCATTTCTTACTTCTTTTAACGAGGGCATGCCGGGAGTCCAAAAGATCTGCCGGCATGTTTATGTTAAAGAGTTCCCGCTGAATAGTGTGGGGAAAATATGTCGAAAAAGCCTTATGGAAGGGTATTTAGAGTCTTAAAGTGTTTCATTCAAAAGTTCTTTGAAAGGGTCAGATAAAACAATTTTATGATCCGAAAGCTTAAAAAGATTCGCTTCGCCAAATAAAACTTGTGGGGGCTATTTGAACGATTTTGATAGCTGGCATAATTTTCTCCCCATAAAGAATGCAAATACTATATTCTTATGACCATGATAAAACAACTTCTCTCTCTTACTTTACTGACCATGCCGCTTGTAGGGCATGAGTTTACCGACTTAATCGACAAACGTCATAGCGGCTATGAGTTTGATGCTGCAAGAGATGTCTCAACGACTGATCTTGAAAAAATGATAAAGGCCGCTGAGTCGGCTCCCTCCAGCTACAATGACCAACCTTGGAGATACATTATTGCTTCGAAGGAAAAGCATCCTGAAGCGTATCAAAAAATTATGAGCTCGTTAGTTGAGTTCAATCAAAACTGGGCCAAAAATGCCCCCGTTTTAGTCGTTGTGGCAGCCGATACACAGCTTACAAAAAATGATAAACCCAATGGATGGGGCTTGTACGATTCAGGCGCATCGGCGGCCTTTTTTGTTCTTAAAGCGACAGATCTTGGATTAATGACGCATCAAATGGGCGGTTTTGATCCGGTTAAAATTACTCAGGCCTTCAACATTCCTTCTCGCTATCAGCCTATTTCTGTGATAGCTTTAGGTTATGAGAAACAAGGGGCTGAACAAAAAGAAAAAGTGCGAAGACCGACAGAGTCGCAGTTTTTCTTTGGTAAATGGGGAAAATAAATAATGAAAGTGGTGTTGTCTGAAGAGGTCATTCAAGATAAAGCGCGTGAAATTGCTGAGAAAGAAAAAGCAAAGTTGATTCTTTATCCCGGGGGTGAAAAAAATAAAACCCGCGAGATGAAGCAGCAAATTGAAGATGAGCTATTTAGAATGGGCTGCGGAAGAGACACCACATTGATTGTTGTAGGAGGGGGCGTCACCCTCGATTTAGGGGGCTTTGTCGCAGCGACATTTTGCAGGGGGATACCCTGGATCGCTTATCCTACCACCCTTCTTTCGATGGTGGATGCCTCTATAGGCGGAAAAACAGGAGTAGACACCCCTTTTGGAAAAAACCTGATCGGATCGTTCCATCCTCCGGTTGATATTAGAGTCGATCTGGACTTTTTAAAATCGCTCCCTTTAAGGGAGCTTAGGTCCGGGTTTGTTGAAATGGTCAAACATGGTTTGATTTATGACCGTTCCTATTATGACTTTTTGAGTAAGAATTTAGAGGATATCCTCAATTTGGGACCTTCCATGAAAGAGGCGATCGACCGTAGCGTTCAGATTAAAAACGAGATCGCGGGCGAGGACTTTAAAGAGGGGGGGAAAAGAAGGCTTCTCAACTTAGGCCACACAGTGGGTCATGCCATTGAAACTTTCACGAATTACCGAGTCAATCATGGCGAGGCGGTGGCTCAAGGGATTGTGGTTGAAGCCTTGATTGCAAGAGAGAGAAATGGTCTGGATGTGAAAGACATCATCGCATTTTTTAAACGTTTAAACCTCCCTCCACTCTCATCGTATGACCCTCAAGCTTTATGGGACATTATGAAAACCGATAAGAAAGCGAAAAATCAAGTGCCTCGAGTGACCCTTCTTAAAACAATTGGAAATCCAGATTCTTCTAAAGGGGAGTATGTGGAAGAAATCACCTATTCCGAATTTGAAAAAGCTTTATCAGAGGCAGAAAAACGATGGTCATAACCTACGATTCGGATTTATCCTCGGGTGAGGCGAAATGTGTTTTTCAACCCACTCATAATCAAACCAAAGTCATTACCGCCGCTTTTTGTTGTTTGTTTTCGGGTTTATCAATCGCCTCGGCTATCGGGTATAGTGTGAATGCTTATGAAGGAAATCGTTTAACGGGTTATATCTGTTTTGGCATCACAGGCTGTTTTGCAATTGCTTTTATGGTGATTGTGTTTAAAATACTCCGTATGAAACCGGCAACAACCTACGAGCCTATCTCGTCATAAACTCTTTTATTTCTTGGCGAGGATGATGTGCGCGATGCCAAAAGTGAGAGGAATAATCTCTACTTGAGTAAAGCCGGCTTTTTCAAGTTTCTCTTTGATCTCAGTAGGCTTTGAAAAGTTTTGGATGCTTTTAGAGAGGTAAGAGTAGGCTTTCGGATTGGTCGTAAGAAGCCCCCCAAAAAAAGGAAGTGCTTTTGTTAAATAAAATCGATGAAGATAGGCGATTATTTGATTCTTAGGCTCTGTCAGCTCAAGAATGCCGAAGAGGCCGTTCGGTTGTAGAACTCGGTTGACTTCCCTAAAACAAAGAGAGGGATCTTTCACGTTTCGGATCCCATAGGCGACTGATACCGCTTCAACCGACGAATCGGGAAGGGGGATGGCTTGAGCGTCAGCTACTATCAATTCGAGATCGTGGTTTTTAGGGGCTCTTTCCCGGGCGCAGTCGAGCATTTCTTTACAAAAATCAACCAAATAACCCTTTTTAGGAGTTTTGGTTGTTTTCAGCCAAGTGTAGGCAATCTCGCCGGTTCCTGCACACAGATCTAAAAAGGTTGCAGGGTTTTGGCTAAAAGTGTGTTGTATGAGTTTTTTATTCCAAATCTTATGCAAATTGAAGGATAGAACACCATTTACAAAGTCGTAGCGTTTAGCGATGGCGCCAAACATTAGTTTAATCGTATTGGGATCGCTTTTTTCGTACTCAATGTTTTTTATGTTCGTCATCTTCGCATACACCACATGATTTTTTTTCTCCGCAATCCTTTTTGGTAGGATCGCGGCCGCAAGAGCCTAGTTTTATCTTCGATTTACCGGTTAAAAGAGCGCCAAGCCCAAGGAAGCCTAAGCAGATTATGACAATAATGAGAGCGAGGATTATAGTAGTGATAAGTGTTGACATGGCCTGGAGCATATAATGATCACCTGCATCAAGTCAAATCAGATTTTTCAAAAAGGGGGTTTTAGTCCCGGAAAAATTTATGTGGAAGGAGGCAAGATTGTAGCTCCCGCTCACACCGATAAAGTCATTGATGTCCAGGATGATCTTATTATTCCAAGATTGATCGACATTCAAGTAAATGGCGGGTTTGGGATCGATTTGACCCGCGAGCCTGAAAGAGTGGAAGAGCTGTCAGTTAAACTCTATGAGGTTGGAATCGGCGCTTTTTTGCCGACAGTTATCAGCTCGCCCTTATCGGCTTACAAAAAAATACTCACTCATTTTAAGCCGCGTAAAGTTAGTGGGGGCGCAGAGATTTTAGGGGCTCACCTCGAGGGGCCTTTCCTGACGATTCCTGGAGCTCATAACGAAAAATATCTTATCCGATCGGGAGAGCTTCCTCTTGAAAATGTTAGGATGATCACGTGCGCTCCTGAAAACGTCAACCCAAAAACTTTGATGGAGTGGCAAGATCAGGGGATTATTGTGAGCGCCGGCCACTCCAGAGCCTCTTTTCATTTGCTGAAAGATTTACAAATCGAGTGCGTGACCCATCTCTTTAACGCCATGCCGTTTCATCATAGAAATCCAGGACTGATCGAGTATGCGTTAACGGAAGATGTTTACTATACTATTATTGCAGACGGGAAACATGTCTCCTATCCCGCTATTAAAATGGCTTATCAAGCTAATCCAAAGGGGATGATTTTAGTGAGTGATTCTTCCGCTCAGATGAAATCGGACAAAAGAGAGTTTGATTTAGGGGATAAAACTTTCAAAAAAGGAGATCTTGCCGGAAGCGATGTCACTTTATTGGAAGCGGTTTTAAAGACAGGGTTCGTGGAATCAGCCACCCTCACACCGTCAAAACTGTTAAACGTTTCGAAGGGCGCTTTAACGGTCGGGATGGAGGCCGATTTTTTGATTATACCGAAAGATAAGAGGGGTACTGATCTGTATGGCTAAGACCTTTATTCGTCTCAAATACGTAAAATTCTTTGTCCCCTATTTTTATGGTTATTTCCCTTCCATAGCATTCAAGCGATGTTTTAATGATTCGAACTTCTGATCCGAAATGATCTTTAAGATAATCTAATGTTTTTTCTCCCAGCTCGCCTATATGATAGAGCTCTAGGGCTTTTACGTGTTCACCGAAGGGATCGGCATCTATTCGATAACTTTCTTTATTGAACTTGCACCAGCCGACCATAGCTCCTTCGATCGATTCATGGCTGCGATAGCCTTTAAATGAATTCGCAAAATACATTCCGGTTGTTTCTCGTCTGCATACTTTGAGTTCAAGCTTTGCCTCATCGACTTCCTTGAAAGGCCACTCTTTTTTTATTCTCTGAACCGCGTGATCTCTCATTGTTTGATAGATGGGATCAGAGGAAGGAATTTCTTTGTCCTGAAGATTGTAAAAGGAAATTTTATCACCTGTTTGATCGGAGAGAAATTGATAAGATTTATTTTCGCAAAGAACACTCACCGCAAAGTAGCCGTTCGCTAAACTCGCTCGATAGATAAACGTTTGAACGCCTGTAGTCGAGTGGATGAATTCAAGAAGTTTTTTGGGTAAATCTACCATTCTAAAGTTTAATGTCTTGAATTGACCTGAAATGGGATCAACAATAATTTCGAAGGGGATTTGATGAAAGAGTGTTGATGCCACAATACAATTTACTTTTTCTAATGACCAGTGAGGTTTTTCTTCAAGGGTGACAGTGAGATCTTTGGCTTCGATGGTTTTAAAAGGGCAGCGTTTAGAAATCACTTCTACTAGCGCTTGAGTTAACGGTTGTCTTAATCTGTTTATATCAACTTGAGCTTGTGTCATCATCATTTAAGGCCTGCCTCCTCGAGAGATTTTTAAATTGTAACCATCTTTTTCGCACGTACAATAATAGTCCATCGCATCACTTATGAGATGAATCTCAATCTCCGAAGTGGCGGAGAGAATTTTGATCTCGCCAGAAAATTCTTTTTTCAAGGAGGCAAGCACTTTTTTAGGTAATGGTTCAATTTTCTCCTCTTTTTGCAGCTCGAGAAAGTCCCCCTCTTTACTGCAATACAAAGTATAAGGCTTTGCCCGAAAAGTTGAATATCCTTTAAGCCCTTCGATTTTCTTGTAAGTTCCTTTAAATTTTTTGGAAAGTTTTTCTGTGGCAAAAGTAGCCGTCTCAATGCGTACATTGATCTCATCGAGGCTAATTGAAGAAAAAGGGTATTCTTTTTGGACTCTTTTTAGAATACGCTGTCTCATTATAAGCGGAATATCAAGACCGTTGGATGAAGAGATCACAGGATTCATGAAAGCATCGAAGGAATAAAGGCTCTAAAATAGGCCGGTTGGTAGGCTAGATTTTCATCTAACATTTTTTCAAAGGTGGTAGTTACTACTATAGTTTCAGCACTAAAATAGGAGCGGTAGGTCCAGCTTGCGCTCTTACCCTCTTCAGAAAAATCCCATTTAACGGGAATAGCTTTCTTGCAATACCAGGAGACAAGGACTAAAGGAAAAACATCGCTCGTACGTGCTCTAAAATAAAAAGCGTCACGAAGCGCGTATTTATAAAAGCTGTTGTCTAGCTCGTCCGATGAAACCGGGGCTTTTAGACAAAAAGTGATGGGGAATATATTGGGGGGGATTAAATCAGCTCGGGTAGCAGGAGAGGAGGGCTTATACTGGACGATTAAAAATTGCCATTCTCGATCGATCCTTAATTGAGCGGTCATGTTTTGTGATTCAAACACTTTTAAGAGAGAATGAAATTGAGGATCGATTTGAACGATCGTTGAAACTTGTCTTAAGTTTTCTTCGGACTGAATGATGGCCCTTAAATCAATCACTCTCTTTGATGACAAAACCTCGGGAAGCTTCGTCATCGGAAGTTCAGTAATTTTAGCGTATTCTTTGATCCTTAGACTGCTGCCAACCAGAAGAAAGCAGTCTTTGGGAATTTTAAAAAAAAGGGAGGCGATCTCAGATTCGCGATTGCCTCTGACTAAATAGACGGTTTTTGCCGGAAATTGAGGGGAAGTAAACCACAACACTTTTATTGAAGTGTAGGGGAGATGAGCTTCACCCTCTTGCTGAAACCCTAAATGAGTTGTAAAATAATCAAAAGGGGTTACTTTTTCCGGTTGCATAATTATTCGTCATCTTCCTCATCGTAGTCATCAAAATCATCTTCCTCGACATCTACAGGCTCTTGAGCTTTAACAGGGACCGGCTTCACCGGTTTTTTGCCTGTGTGCTTGGAGACCGCTTTGCCAGGGACATAATCAACCCAAATTGGGGAAGACCAAGCCATATGTCCATCTTCTTGAGTGACTCGAAGATAGTAGTAAACGAAAGGAGGCTTCTTATCTTTTCCGGGAAGAGTAATTTTTACGAGCGGTTCAAGATCATCAAACTCGAAATCGGCATCTTTCGTGTTTGGATTGAAGGTTTTTATCACTTTGCCATTTCGAATGATCTCGATTTTTGCAATCGGCTGTTTGCCGGCCGCAAAACCTGCAATATGGCGGATCACATTCAGGCCGTGCTTATCAGCGGTGGAGAGCTCTTGGCCCATGCCGGCACCTGCCACCGTAAAGCCGATGATAATTCTTTCACCCGTCGTCGCATAGCAGCTTCTATTATAGAGAGCTTCGAAAAGGGATGAGCGGTTGTATTCATTGGCGATAATGGCCGTAAGACCCGGAGGGTATTGAACCTGTCCCCCTTCATAAAAGTCTGTGTAGAATCCACGGTCATCAAGGCCGCCTGCGATAAATCCAAAGCGGCATCCTTTGTCAAGCGCTCTTACAATCGATCCGTCGGCTGTCTCAGACACCCCTTTTTTGGACTCGCTTTCAATCGGAAGGGGGTTTCCTTCCTTGGCTGTATTTTCAGAGGATCCCCAAGAGTTGTAGATCTCTACCACTCTTTCAAAATCGGGATCGAACTCTTTAAAGTCGTATTCAAGCCCTTTGGCCATCGTAAAAGAGGGTATGGCGATCAACTCTTTGGGAGAGAAGCCTTTATAAAGCTTTTTAAGATTGGCTTTAGCGTCTTTCTTACGGATAATCGGTTTATTCTCTTTACTGAAGACAAAAATCCTGTTCCCTTCCACTTTAGGATCGCCTTGCCACTGGAAGCCTTGGAAGGTGACGAAACGATCTTCTTCGTTAAAATCGACCACGTTTTGGGAGATCGAACGCCAGATTTCATTCGGAGTCTCCTCGACGCTTTCAAAAGGGGAGACGCCATAAAAGTTATACGCTTTTTCGTCGCGGCAGTGTCTTAAGCAAGATTCAATATTTTCGGTGGAGTCGTATCTTTCCGACTCGCCGTGAAGATTTCCCCAGTACAAACTTTTCACGTTTTCGCTAAAGCAACGGATGGGAGAGGATAAAAACTCCTCCTTGGTTTTCATATTGCGAAGCTTAATAGTGTAGGTGCCAGCCTCATTAAAGTAGAGGTTTGGAAGGGCGATAAAACCGGTCTCCGGGATAAAGAGTTTCCAGTTAAGGTTTTCTCTTAAATTGTCGTAAGAAAGCTCAATCAGTGTGTCTTCGGCGGCGTTATTCGTTAAGTTGCCATGTTCATCTTCGAAACGGAGGATGATGTCGAAACGCTTATTTCTTGAGACATAGGAGGGGGTGATGATTTTAATCGTGCTAAGCTCTGCGCCCCTTATGTCCATTTGAAAGGTTTCAGGCTCCCCATACTTGCCTTTTCCCGTTGGATCGACAAACAGGAAAAAAGGTCTTCTTCTTTGAGAGGTGAGCTGGGCTTTCGTTCCATTGGTGAAAACAAGATTGCCGGTAGGTTTGGGAGCGCCCACGTAGATGGTGATATTTTCGCCGGCAGGGACCGCTTGAGGAAGAACGAATTCAAAATTGGGAACTACCGAATCTTTGGCTTCAACCGCTTTCATCGGAAGGACTTTGTTGTTTTCCAGAACGGCATAAATCACATTTGATTTAGCCTTCAAATTCGTGTCCGGCGTCTCCCAGTCGATATCTCTTCCTTTGGAGTTCAAGTCGAATTTAAGTTTAGTATTTTTTGGCAGGTTTTGCGCTGGAGTATAGACAAAAGCCCAGGTATTTTTTTCGCCCGCTTCCGCAATCTGGGGCTCAACATAACAAATCGATCGACGCATTCTTTCTCCTAAACTGCATATTCGACAGCCCGCTTTTCACGGATCACTGTCACTTTAATTTTACCGGGGTATTCAACAGCCCCTTCTACACGTTTTTTTAAATCTCTTGCCAGGTTGATCAGGCCGTCGTCATCAATCATATCAGGCAGGACAACGACTCTTACTTCACGTCCGGCTTGTAAAGCATACGCTTTCTCAACACCCGGAAATTCAAAGGCGATCTCTTCTAGCTTTTGCACCCGTTTGATGTACTGCTCGACTGCCTCAACACGAGCTCCCGGCCTTGAAGCCGATAAAGCATCCGCGGAAGAGCAGAGCGATCCTTCGATCGTTTCAGCTTCTATCTCGAAATGGTGGCATCCAATGCCGTTTGCGACTTTTTCGTTTTCCCCATACTTCAATGCAAGGTCGTGGCCGATCATCGCATGGGTTCCTTCCATCTCCTGGGAGACTGCTTTTCCCATATCGTGAAGAAGGCCAATTCGTTTGGCTAGAGCTGCATTCAGTTTAAGTTCCGCTGCCATAATGCCCATGATGTGGGCCACTTCAATCGAGTGCTCTAAAATATTTTGGCCGAAACTATAGCGGAATGAAAGCTTTCCTAAAAGGTCAAGTATTTCAGGGTGTAAATTATGCACGCCGGCACGAAGGGCGGCCTCTTCACCTCGAGCACGTATCTCTTTTTGCACTCTGGATGAGGCCTTCTGAACCGCTTCATCGATGCGGGTGGGATGGATTCTTCCATCTGCAATCAGTTCGGTCAGAGCTGTTTTGGCTATATATCTTCTCACAGGATCAAATCCGGCGATCACGACCGCTCCGGGTGTCTCGTCGATCACGATATTCACTCCGGTCGCTTGCTCAAGCGCCCTTATATTTCGACCTTCCCGCCCGATAATTCTACCTTTCATCTCTTCGCTTGGCAGGGGGACTGTGGACACTGTGCAATCGGAGACAGCTGAGCTTGCAATACGTCCGCAGACAATAGAAATGATTCTTGCCGCTTCCTGCTCGCCATTTTCTTTGGCTTCTTGAATCATTTTGCGGATAAGGTTCGCCGACTCGTGCTTCACCTCTTGGCTAAGTCTTTCCATTAAAGCATCTTTGGCTTCCTGGTGGGAGAGGCCGGAGGCTCGCTCAAATTCCTTTTTTAATTTTTCTTCATCGGATTCAAGCTTTTTCTTGAGCTCTTCGAGCTGTGTTTTACGAGCGATGAGGATAGCTTCTCTTTTTTCAATGTCGGACAACTTCTTTTCGACGAGATGGATGCGTCCTTCGATTTTATCTTCCCGCAGCTTGATTCTTTCCTCTTCGATTTGAAATTTTTTTCTTTCATTTTGCCAATATTTTTCTGCTTCTCGTTGCAGCTCGATCTCTTTTTGCTTTAAATTTAGTTGGGAGGCGGCCTTTAAAGATTCAGCTTCGTGTTCGGCTTTTTCGAGAATTTCCTTGGCGAGCTTGTCGAACGACCCTATTTTGGCCCTATTGTAGAGCCAAAAGAAAAATGCTCCCAGAAGAAGTCCACTGGAAGAGCTCAAAATGAGATAAGAAATGTATTCCTGCGGCATCGGCGTTATTATAGGGTTCAGAGAATTCTTTATCTATGGCGTACTTCAATCACACACTTTTTCTCTGCAATCTCATCGATGAGGTCCGAGAGTTTTTCCCGGTTTTCCCGGTCTAGGTTAGCATCCCATTCATCTAGAAGAAGGACATCGGCATGCACTTTATCAAGGATTTCGGTAAGTCTATTTTTTAAATTTTCACCGGTCGAGTACTTGTTGGTCTCCGTGAAAAAGCTAAGCTGGCTGTGGGTTGGAAGTAAAAAGGCTTTTTCAGAAAGACTCTTTTTAATAAGCATCAAGGTGGTCGATTTTCCGGAGCCATTTTCTCCTCGGATCGTGATTCTTCCAGGCTCGCCGATGTGCTGGATGATATCATGGTGAGAATCAAGATTCACAGGAGGAGAAAACTTCCTGGAGCCGGGGAAGTCTTTCTCTTTAAGACTTTCATTTTTAGTGAATTGGATTTTTTCCCATTTGATTTTTTTCGTCATATCGCACGCCCCGTGATTGGGCTGAATCGAGCGGTAGATGGCTATCAGTTTGCTTTTATGCATGCCCCACCTGAAAAAGTGGGCGAGCATTTGATAGGTGTAAGATAAAATCAAAAATAGAATTGGGACCGTGACAAAGAAGGAGGCGAGGGCGACTGTGTCGTTGTGGTTTTTAACGACATAGAAAACGACCACTAAAAGGGCCGGTATCATGGTGATGAGAGAGACGAAAATCGCCATGATCTGATCAAATCTTTCTAGATCGACATTTTTTTGCAGGCAGCGGTTGGTTCGTTTGTAGGTCTTGTCGAGCCAGAGTTTAAAGTTATAGTCATTGCCAATGAGAACGTTATCCCAAGCGGCAAGGAGCGACTGCCCTAAGTCTATACGTGCTGTGAGGGCTTTTTGAGTAAGCTGTCTTTGAGCTCGTCTTCTGAGCTTCATGACAATGATGACCGATACCAAGCTCACAAAAAAAGCGACGAGGAAAAGGGGTTCTACCACGACCGATAAAGCCACGATGTTAAAAAAAACCGATAGGGCGTAGCTTGAGACATCAAAAGCGTAATCAATGAGGAGGTTGATTGCTTGAGGCCCCTCGGAGGTTAAGATCGACATCTTTTGTTCGCGGATGCCTTTATTGCCCCACTCGCCGATCTGATTGCGGTTTGAGGAGACGAACGCATTGATAAAAGCTCTTTGAGCCTCTTGCCTCCAGCTTGTCCTGAAGATAAAAGCAAAGCACCAGGGGACTGTGGGAAGAAGAAGCGAGCACAAATACAAAATCAGGAATGGGAAAAACTCCGATCCCGAGGTGATGCTTTCCATAATTTTAACCAGCCAAACGGAAGAGGAGGCCGAAATGATTTCCATGATAGCAAGCATGGTAAAGCATGCGAGGGCCCACTTATGGGTTAAAAGCCCCCAGATCTGTTTCCGGACCGATCCGCTTGAATGATTGAACATGTCGAAATGTTAGCAATCCGATTATTGATTCTCAAGGGATGGCTGATTTATTTTTTAGTAAGCCGAGAAATAGTATTATCTGCTAGATCAAGTCGTTTTTTAAAAACATCAGGATTCATTTTATTAAGCGTCTTAATCATAACGCTTAACCGCGGATTTTTTAAAAAGAAGCTTTGGTGTTTATAGACAAACCGCCAGAAGAGGGCATCCCAGATTTCCTTCCAGGCTCCATCGGGATAATTGCTCATTTTGGTTAGATAATTGGATCCGGAAAAGTAGGGTTTCGTCGTGATAGATCCTCCATCCGAACACTGGCTCATCCCGTAGACGTTCGGAACCATCACCCAATCGTAGGCATCGATAAAATACTCCATAAACCATCGGTAGACCTCATCTGGTTTGATTTCCAACAGGAAAAAAAGGTTTCCCATAACCATGAGCCGTTCGATATGATGGCCGTACGCGGTTGTATTAAGGCGTAAAATCAGCTGATCGACCGGCTCAATCCCTGTTTTCCCGGTATAAAAAGCTTCTTTAATCACTCCTTCGTGCTTCCAGAAATTACTATTTCTCATCTCGACCCCCTTAAAAAGGTAGGCCCCCCGCATAAATTCTCTCCATCCGATGACCTGCCGTATGAATCCTTCCAAGGAATTAAGCGGAACTTTGCCTGTATAGGATAAGGCTTTTTGAACGACTTCATCCGGTGTTAAAAGTCCAATATTCAACATAGGGGTCGATAGAGAGTGAAAAAGATAAGAATTGTTATTGGTTAAAGCGTCTTGGTACTCGCCATAGAGGCTGAAGCGCTGTTCAAGAAAATCGGCTAACCATTTCTTGGCCTCTTTATGGGTTGTGGGATAGAAAAAGTTTTCTGCCGAACCAAGATTATTTTTGAAGTTTTTTTCGACCCATTTTTTAGCTTCTACAACTTCTTCCGATTCTTTGATTTTCGGAAGAGGGGGGATTAGGACTGAAGAGGGCATTTTTTTGCGGTTCTCGGCATCAAAAGACCATTTCCCTCCGACCGGCTTTCCTCCTTGCATGAGGATATTCATTCTTTTTCTTTGAGCCATGTAGAAAGAGGCCATCAAATAATGTTTTTTATCCCCTAAGGTATCTTCCAGAAATTCGATCGGGGATAAAAAACCGGGGTCTTTAACCCATTGAATGGGTATTTTAAGTTCCTTCAGCCTTTTTTCTAAAATAAAGTCGGTAAGCTCGCAGGTTATGATTTTATCCGCCTTCATCTCTTTTAAATGCTCGATCCACTCAACTTGAAAGCCTTCACTCACAAGTTTTTTATGATAGGCCTTAAGGCTTGCCACGTGCAGGACCAGCTTCATTTTATGAAAATTTACCGGGTAGACCTTGTCATGAAAAAAGAGGGGATGGGCGCATAAATAAACTTTCCTCCCCTTTTGTAAAGCCGGGTGATGTTCGTAGAGCTGATGGGGGAAAATGAGCGATACCATAGGGAGTAATTTGCAAAAGGCAAGCAATTATTTCAAGAGAAAGGGTATAATAGTTGCCTTATGTTGAAAGTGATCGTGATTGGAGGGGGAGCGGCAGGCTTTTTCTCGGCTTTAGTTCATAAAGAAAGCCATCCGGAGGATGAGGTTGTCATTCTAGAAAAAACAAGGCAGCTTCTTTCAAAGGTTCGCATTTCAGGCGGCGGCAGGTGCAACGTCACCCACTCATGCTTTGAGCCTAAAGAGCTCATTAAAAACTATCCGCGGGGATCGATTGAGCTTTTAGGCCCTTTTAACAGATTCCAGCCTCAGGACACCTTAGCCTGGTTTGAGAAAAGGGGGGTGAAGTTAAAAACGGAAGAAGATGGCAGAATGTTTCCGGTTACCGATTCTTCCGAAACGATCATTCAATGTTTTTTAAAAGAGGCAGCGAAGCTTAAAATTGTTATCAAACTTGAAAGCGCTGTAGAAAAAATAGAGCCCGGTTTTACTCTAACTTTAAAAAATGGAGAGTCTCTTCAAGCGGATAAAGTGATATTAGCCACCGGCTCTAACCCGAATGGACATCTTTTAGCTAAATCGCTTGGCCATACCATTGTAGATCCTGTGCCCTCCCTCTTCTCCTTTAATTGCCCGACCTCGCCGCTCCTGGATTTGAGCGGAATATCTTTGCAGAAAGTACGTGTAAAATTGGGCAAGATGGTCACTGAAGGACCGATGGTTTTGACCCACTGGGGATTTTCGGGGCCGGCTATCCTCAAGATGTCTGCCTTTCAAGCGAGATATTTGCACTCCGTCAACTATAAAGCACCCTTTACGATCGATTGGCAGCCGGATCCTGAGCTTCCTATTCCAAAAAATTTGGCTAAGGCGATAGATCCTCTTAAACTTCATGAAAGCGAGTATCAGATCGACGGCAAGACACCCTATAAAGCGGAGTTTGTAACGGCGGGAGGGGTCCTTTTAAAGGAGGTCAGTTTCAAGAATATGGAAAGTAAAATTTGTCCGGGACTTCACTTTGCAGGAGAAATTTTGGATATCGATGGAGTGACCGGGGGATTTAATTTCCAAAACGCCTGGACAACCGGCTATCTTGCAGGCCACTGATTTATTTTTTTATAAAAATATCCATTTGCTGTCCTACAAAAATGTCTTTTTGATCTTGAGGAAGAGCATAAATGACTTGAAGAACACGGGTGTCTACTCGCTGTCCTGAAACGGCGAGATTTTGCTTAGGCTTTATATAAGGCTCAAAGCGGACAAAAGAGAGGGGATATTTTTTTTGGGTGTCTCCCCGTTTTAATCCATACGCCTCACTATTAGCCGACACATTAATGGAGTCTTCTTCATCAATTTCCACCCTCACATGAAGCCTAGTTACATCGCCCATGCGAATCAGCGGAGTTTGATTGGCGCCGGCAGGAGCAAATTCTCCGGGCCTTACATTCACTTCTAAAATCTGCCCGTCGATGGGAGCCGTCACATTTAAACGCTCCTTGGTTGTTTTAGCCTTATTGAGCTCTGCTTCAATTTCTTTCACTCTTACATCAGCAAGCTCAGAGGCATATTTTTTTCGATCAAACTCATCCATGGAGATGGCCCTTTTATCTTTGACAGCGTCAACGAGATTAAACTGCTTCTGGCTGTCTAGCGCTTGGATTTGGGCGGCTTTTAAACTCTCTTCTAACCGTTTGATTTCAGCATCGATATCTCTTTGATCGAGCTGAAAAAGAATGTCCCCCTTTTTAACGATATCTCCCACCTCAACTCTTACTTCTCGAACAATGCCGGATAGTTCAGTCCCAAGACTGATCAGCTCGCTTTGAGGCTCGACCACACCGATCCCTGAAACCGTATTTTCAAACTCATTGATAGGAGGGGTGACGATAGGATCCCTTTTTTCGGCAGGCTTCACGCTAAACACCGAATAAAGAGCAAACAAGAGGCCTATGAGTCCTATCAAAGGGATGATATGGCTAAAAAAATTAATTTTAAGAGGTTTCATTACCTAGTTTCTCCAAAAAGAGTTTGGCGGGATAATCGCCGATAATTCTGCCGTCGCTCATCTCTAAAATGCGATCGGCGAAATGATAGATTCTATTGTCGTGAGTTACGATTAATACAGCTCTTTTATCATCTTTGGAAATATCTTTTAAATTCTCCATCACCGCATGGCCTGTGGTTTTGTCTAAAGCAGCCGTCGGCTCGTCGCAGATGATAAGCTTAGGGTCATGGACTAAAGCTCTTGCAATCGCGACTCTTTGTTGCTGGCCTCCTGAGAGTTGGCGAGGATACTTTTCCGTCTGCCCTTTCATTCCGATTTTTTCTAGAATATCTTTGGCTTTATATAAAGCCTCTTCGTAAGAGACGTTGTCCGCAATTAAAGGCATCGCAGCATTCTCTTCAGCAGTTAAGGATGGGAGTAAGTTGTATTGTTGAAAGATAAAGCCGATATTTTTTCTTCTAAAGAGAACTTTTTCCCGATCGTTCATTTGATTAAGAAGATGATCGAAAAGATGAATTTCTCCGTCCGTGGCCGATAAAATCCCTGAAACAATTGAAATGAGAGTCGTTTTGCCGCAGCCCGACGGGCCGACCAGCATCGTCATCTCTCCTTGCTGAATTTGCATCGAGATATCAAAAAGAACCCGAATCATTTGACTTTCAACAGGGAAGTCTTTGCTCAGATTTTTAACTTGGATGGCAGGTTTCATGATCTAGCCTCTAAACACAATAGCTGGGTCTAGTTTAAAAACCTTTCTAAGCGAGAAAAGGATAGAAAAGAGGATGATGACAACGATCGTCACAAAACTTAAGAGCATCACTTGCCAGTGAAGAACAAAACCGGTTAATGCCGGAATATCTTGAGTGATAAAGAAAAAAAGAGCTGTGAGGCCAATTCCAAGGCTGTAGCCGATAATTCCGACAAGAGACGCCTGGATGAGAACAATTTTTAAGAGCTGCTGGTTTGTAACCCCTACAGCTTTCATGGCGGCAAACTGTTTTAGATTTTCTACCACGAATATGTAAAACGTCTGCGCTGTGATCGCAGCGCCAATAATCGCTCCCAGCATGATGGTGATGCCAAAGTTAATCGGTATCCCCGTTCGGGTGAGGTAATAATTGATACTTCTCCACGCAAAATCTCTTTGGGTTAAAGCTTGCAGATCGGTTTTGTCTTGAATATTTTTAATGACCTCTTCTTTCGTAAAACCCTCTTTGGTTTTAACAAGAATGAAAGAAAGCTTATTTCTCTGGGGAGGAGTGATGGCAAGCGCTGTATTATAAGAGACATAAAGAATTGGAAACGTTAAAAAAGTGGGCTGCACTTTGCAAATAGCATTGATGATTAAACGATTGTCGTTCAGCTCGACATATTTCCCAAGTTTTAAAGGCTCCCCTGGCCAGGTGAAATAATAGCCATTTAAATCCATCATGGCTGTATCGGGATTTCTGATGGAAAGGGGATCTCCCAGAATTCTTTTTGGGCAAATTCCCACTAAGCTTACATCATCAATACCCAAAAGCTGCACTTGTTGGGTTAAGCCATCGGGCATTCTGATGGTGATTAGACTCTTATAAAAGGGGACTGCCCATAAAACTCCTTCTACCGCCCTTACTTTCGAGAGTTCGACATCACGCATAGGTTCGACTTCATCCACATATCGAACTCTTTTATCCATGACCCAAATATCGGCTTCGCTAACGGAGTTAATAGTGCCGGCCGTTCTTGCCATGATCCCTACAAAGATAGAGATCTGCTGCGACATGAGGAGGGTTGCGAAAGTGACGCCAAAAATCAAACCAAGGTATTTCGCTCGATCTCCGAATAACATTTTAAGCGCGATTTTCGCCATAGACTTTAAAAGGTAATCTAAAACAGGCAAACAATCAAAAAGTTTTTAGAAAAAGGGGGTAGATTAGCCTACTTTTTTCCTTCGATGCGATTTAGATAGAGTCTCTTCATCCCTTGCCGATACTCCTCCATGGAGCTTAATCCCATCTCTTTCCTCCGCTCCTCCAAATGCTCTTCATCCTCTATAGGATAAGGTGTGATAAAATCATCTTGAAATTGAGTGCCGTACAATTGGGGAAGGCCTTTTGATACAGAGACTCTATCTTTTAGGAGGGCAAAATGATCTTTTTGAGCCTCTTGATTTTTCAACGCTTCTTGTAAAAGCTTTAAAGCCCTCTCTTTTAAGGCTAGATTAGGCGTGTGCTGCACCAATATAAAAAAACCGTGCGATCCCTCTTTTCCAACTTTAGAAAATCCAGGCCAGCCATATTTATTTATCACCTCTTCAATCAAAGAGGCGTTTTTAAGATCGAGGGCATCGATTTGAGCTCTGAGTTGTTTGGCTTCAACTTCAGTCGATTCGCTCCATAAGGCTCTTAATGTTTGCTCTTCCTCGGATCGTTTGATGATCGCTTGCTGTAGTTGTATATTCATACAGATAGTTTAAAGTAAGTCCTCTCTAGAGAGCAAGAAATTGATTGCTGATGAAAGAGGGACAGGCTATGAGAATTTTGTATGAGCCTTCCTATCGATATTAAAACACCTAGTTCCCCTCCGTTGAATGATTCTCCCTGTTTATCTAGAGGAAGAGCCGACTATCCGGATGGCCACAGCTATATCGGAGAATTCCTTAATGGTAAAAGAGAAGGATACGGCCATCTCATCCATTCCCACTATATCTTTGAGGGTTTTTTTAAAGAGGATCTCCCCTTGAAGGGGAAAATTTCGTACGTTGTTTTTAACTCTTATTATCAAGGAGAGGTGATTCTGCAAGAGGGGAGACTCCTTCGCCATGGGAAAGGTTATATGAAGTATGATCCGATGTCTTGGTATGACGGAGATTGGGATCATGACAAGCGCCATGGACACGGTCTTTATTGTGAAATAAATGGAAAATATGAGGGGAAATGGCTAAATGATCAAATAGCTCTTCAATATGCCTCGCAACTAACCATTCATCATATTGCGATTGAGAGGCTCAAGCCTTAAGCTAGTTTGACGTGCCAAATCCCTTTAACATCTTTAAAATTTTCTATGGGACTAGTCTGTTCAATCAGTTGAACAGGTTGCTTATTGACCAATCTATAAAGCAACCATTTCAAATTAAAATCTTGTTGAACTTCACGCTCAGGATGTAATTCCTCTGAATTATCGGAAAAAGAATTTACAACTTGGTTTAAGGTAAATACCTGCCCCCGATGGTTGGTTAATATTTGAGGAGCGACGATCCTCAAAAGGCGCGGATTACCAGGAAGATCGGGATGAACACAAATTTTTAATTCTTGTTCATTTTCTGTAGAGGGGAGTTGGTAGGTATGTTCGATGCTTCTTTGTGCGGCTTCATCTATCTTTTGAAACCTTATCTTAAGTTTTAAAAAAAGCATGGGACCTTCTGGAACCGTCACGTATTCCATCGAATGGTTCATATTTTTAGATAAGTCAGTAATGCCTAAATTAGATGGAAAAGTAGTTTCAGGAATATTTAATTGCAAAAAGAGGGGGAAATAAAACTTTGTTTTTTCTGACGCCTGGTTTGTATGGGTAGGGGCAATTTTTTTCTGGCAAAGTTTGGTCAGGGCAAAAGCCGCGAGTGGTAAAAGAATAGTCAAGTAGCTTAACGCTTTTAAAGCGATGAGTACGACATCTTTGGCTGTTTTAGGTTTTTCCCATCTTAAATAGGCACAAGAAATCTTATGTAAACAATTAATCATAGAAATATTATATATAAAATTTATTTGCAATTCAAGGTTTGAATGAAATTCTTAATACTATCTTTATTTTTCTCGATAAATCTAGAAGCAACATTTGGTTATGTTGGTGCTAACACTTATAACATCGGCGATGATTTTCAAACCATTGCAGCCAGGCAATTCCTTCCTGCAAATTCCCAGCTTATAGAGCGAGAATTTTTATCGGTTTATCCAGGGGATCCCATCCATGCGATCATAAATGGGTGGTTTGTGTATGGAAAAGACTATCATTGGTACTTAGAGGAGGCTCCTCCTGAAACATGCTGGCCTCCGGCTCCTTCCATTCATCCATTGGTTATTTCCTTTCATGTCACAAAAAATATGTACCCCACTGTATTTAATGAAGAAGGGTTAGAGTGGTTCAAGAAACATGAGCCTATTGGGGCTCGCGATATCGATATGATGGAGGAGCTAAAAAGCCGCGGTATTGATGCCTATTTTTCAGCTTGCCTCACCCTTACTTTACCAAAAGGGGACAATGCGAGAGAAGATGTGATCTATGCGGTGGATGTCGACGACAAAATTTATCAATATATAGCCTCTACAACTAAAACACCTGTGGTAAGACTTACTCATGATGTGGATGAATGGACAAGGCATCATCCTAAAGTAAGAGAAAAAATGGCTGAAAGGCTGCTTGAAAATTACAGGCATGCCAAAGCGGTTGTTACTACGCGGTTGCATGCCTTTTTACCCTGTTTGGCTTTTGAGACGCCTGTATTGTTAGTAAGAGTTGAGAATGATCAATACCGTTATGACGGTCTAAGGGAATTGGGGAGATACTGCACGAAAGAGTGTTTATTATCGGGGTGCGCTTCGTTTGATTGGGAGAACCCTACACCGAATCCCCGCCTTTTTGTCCACTTTCGCGATGAGCTGGTCAAAAAGGTCAAGGATTGGGTAGAGGTACACAAATAGGAAATTTATTCATTCGCTTTATGGTTGATGCCAGCTGCAAAAAGGCCGCCTTCCGCAATTTTGGTCAGCTTTTTGTCGGCTTTGACCTCTTCGTCTAGAGAATCTTGAAGAAGCTCGGCCACCTCATCAAGCTCAAGTTCATTGGCAAAGGTTCGTAGCGTTCCATAAGCTGAGATTTGGTAGTGGGCAATTCTTTGCGCTTTCGAAATGATCGCTGCATCGCGAACAGGAGATTTCGGCCATTTGAAAGCCGTTTCTGCGATATCTTTTAGAAGAGCTTGCATCGGTAAGTTAGGGATCGATTGCGGAGGACTTTCGAGCAGTTTTAATATTTCGTCGATTCTTCCGATCTGGGCATCGCCTTCTTTCAGATGGTTCACGAAAATTTGTCTCAGATCAGGGGAGTCGATGGCTTCTATCAACACCGGAACCGATTTTGCAATTTGAACTCTCGCATCTCGGATGGAATAGAGCTCTTCGATAAACAAATTTAAAATATCGTGTTTCATAAATAACCTCTTTAATTAAACCTTAAACTAATTTTTATTTAACTTTTAGTAAATGGTTTTGTAGAGGAGCTAACTGTTAACGATTTAGCTTCATTTTATAAGCCATAAAACCGATGTAAATTTGGCTTAGGATGAAAATTATAAGCAGGAGAGGGTGTTCAAGGGTAAGGAAGCGGACTAGCAGGTAAAAGGAGGAGAGGCAGGCAAACCCGAGAGCCAAGAAAGGAGCCCATTTATTTTTTAGATAAAGGGCGAGCGCGGAAGACAATTGGAGAGCCGCGAAGAGGGCGAGCGGGAAAGACTCTCCTAAGAAAGAGAGGAGCGCTAAAAACGCTCCGTATACTATCGTAGATCCCAGCATTTTTACATTTTCTTGGTGTAAAACAAAAAGGCAGTGAAGAGGAGGCTTAAGAGGGCCATGATGATGGGTACCGGAGCGTGCGTCTGAAAAGCGCGGTTGATGAAGAAGAGGGCAAGGATAGCACCGGTCACGAAAGCAAGGTAATATCCCCATGGCTCACCGCTTGAGAGGCCCCAGGATGCGACAAATAAAAGGGCTGCAAAAATAGAGGAGGCGATGATGGAGGCGACGCTTCCAGCGGTGAAGAAGCCGATCAGCCCTCCGATTAAAACGAGAATTCCAAAACCAAGAGTTAGTCTCATCATGCGAAAAGTTCCTTAAAAAATAGTTCCATTCTGTCAAACGAGCGCGCCGTCGCCTTTTCATCAAAAGCTAAACCTGTCGATTTGTCATGGACTTTAGGGTTGGTAAAGGCATGCACGGCATGGCCGTAAAGGTCAAATTCCCAATCGACCTTTTCTTGCTTGAGTTCATTTGCAAGATTTTCAAGATCCTTCCAGGAATTCATAGGGTCTTCCGCTCCATGCAATAAAAGAAGCGAGCCTTTCATGTTTTGTTTAGGAGCTCTTTTCGCGTGGGTATTTCTTAAGGTATCTGAAATAACCCCGTGAAAAGAGACCACCCCTTTGATATCGGCGCCCGATCTTAAAAGTTCAATGACCGAGAGGCCTCCGAAGCAAAATCCTATAGCCCCAACTTTGGATGCCTCTACAAAAGGGAGTTTACGAGCTGACTGAAGAGCGCTTGACATGCGTGCTTGAAGCTCTTGACGGTCTATAAAAAGAGGTTCGATAAGTTTCATCGCTTCATTATCATCTGTAACCACTTTGGCAGAGCCAAAGTTATCGACTGCAACTCCTACATAGCCCAAAGAGGCCAGTTTTTCAGCCTGGGCTATTGCAAAATCGCCTCTCCCTTTGTAATCGTGCGCCACAAGGACAAGAGGAGCTTTCTTAGAAGGATCTTTGGTAAAGACGATGCCCTCCTGGTGAAGGCTGCCTGTGGAATAATTTAATTTTTCTTTATGCATAAAACGAGAGTCTAAGAAAAAGAGGTTCGATTTGTCTACAGCATTTTTTGCTGGTCGAGAAATCTTTTGAAAAAGTGGGCGTTGAAGAGCCGCTTTTGCTTGATATCGCCGATCGTTTTAATCTTACTCTCTTTGAATTTTCCATCCAGCCAAGCATGAGCTGACTTATTGTCTTCAAACTGCTTGCCAAAAATCTCAGGAAAATTTTCCGCGCTTAAAAGGTTCCATTTAGAAATAATCTCAATGGCGTCATCCTCTATATCTAGATCGTCAAAAGCTCTTCTAAAAAGGATGTGATAAACATTTCCCTGCATGTTTCCTTTGGAGCTATTTGTAATTCTTTGCAAATGATTATCGCACTCTAAATCAATATCGGAGGGGATTTTTTTGGTCTCAGCATCGAGCTTTATGTTCTTCATTAAATCGCTAAAATGAGTGCCGATTTTTCGCATTCTTCCGATGCTGATTTGAAGGGGCCTTAATTTTGATTCGAGTTCATCGATTTTTAAAGTGGTCAGACCTACGTTTCTTAAATATTCTGCGACGAAATCAATCTCATCGCGTATACGATTGGATTCTTTAATAAGAACATCACGCCACGCATTTAATAAGTCTTGTAAAAGAGTGGTGTTGTTATCTTTGATTAAGGCGATGTTTAATAAATTTAATTCGTTTGCGGCGATATCAGCTAAAAAATCTAGGATCAAACTTTCGCTGATGCCTAAAAGAATGCTTGGGATCCTAAAGTATCTATCCGGCTGCTTTAAATGGTAATTGACCAGTTCTATAAGATGGACAAGTCCCAAAATAGACACAGCTGATATGACATCGCTTGTATCGCTGAGCTTGATAAACTCCTTAATAAATGGTTCGAACCAATTATCCTTTTCTATAAAAACTTTAAATTTGTTGGTGATATAGCTGTGTCTTGCCTCTTCCCTTAGCTTGTTTTGGGCCTTTTCTATGGAAGGGGAGGGTTGCCTTAAAAGATAGGCGGGAAAGGCAAAGGGGGAGTTTAGAGTATAGCCGGTAGGTTCGTGGGAAATGGCTTCCATCACTCTTCGGATGAGCCTTTCAAGCCTTGTGATCGCTTTATCAATGCTAGGGGTAAGATTACTTGTTAAAATGCTTCTTAGTAAAGTTACTTTAGCATTGTCTGACAACGGTTTTATACTAGCCTGGAGCTGCTTTAATTCAAGTCTGCTTCCTCTTGCGTTTTCTAGCGCTAAATCCAAATTCTCGTTCCATTGTTTAATCGTACGGGCAATTTTTTTCAGATAAGGGTGTTTATACCAGCCGGGTTGACCAAATAAATCTTGAGCCGTAGTTGCTCGGCTTAAATTAAACAAAGGGGCTAATTCGCCCTGAATTTCTAGATTTACTTGCATAGTATTCGCTTATAATTTTTTTGAATTCGAATGCAACAAGGAATTGCGATGCTTGTGATTATTATTTGATATGATTTAAGTTAAACTTCGTGTCAAACCCTATCTTAAAAGTCAGAAATTTAACGGTTCCTTTCCAATTGCATGGAAAAGTAGTTCCTGTAGTCGATCAAGTTTCATTCGATCTCTTTGAAGGGGAGACACTTGCGGTGGTAGGAGAGTCCGGCTCTGGAAAGACCACTTTAGCTTTAAGTTTATTGAGAGCCTTGCCGGAACCGCCGGCCCTTTTGCCGACAGGTGAGGCGATGTATAAAGGGCGTAATCTTCTTACCTTATCAAAAAGGGATCTAAAGAAGATTAGGGGCTCCAAGATTACCATGATTTTTCAAGACCCTAATTCCTCGTTGAATCCGGTCTTTACGATCGGCGATCAAATCCAAGAGGTCATCGATCTGCATCTTTATTGGGATGAAGAGGAGAGCTATGATCGGATGATTCAGGCCTTAAAAGAGGTGCAAATTCGAGATCCTGAAGTGGTTTTAGGCAAATATCCTCATGAACTGTCCGGAGGCCAAAAGCAGAGGATTATGATAGCCATGGCCTGGATGGTAAAACCTGACATCTTGATTGCCGATGAGCCTACCACTGCCCTTGATGCGACCATTCAGATGGAAATTCTTTCGTTAATTAAAGAGTTTCAACTTAAACATCGGATGGCAACCCTTCTTATTACCCATGATATGGGTGTGGTGGCAGAAATTGCGACCGAAGTTTTGGTCCTTTACGCTTCAAAAGGGGTTGAATATGGAAAAAAAGAGAGAGTTCTAAGGGATCCCAAACACCCTTACACAAAAGCATTGATCGACACTCTACCTTTAAGAAATAAAGAGTTAAAGCCGATTAAAGGCTCTATTCCTTCCTTGGAAAATAAGCCTTCGGGCTGCCTTTTTCATCCTAGATGTCCTTACAAGTGGGATCGTTGTGAAAAAGAGGCAGTGCCTTATTTTGTTATTAACCCCGATCAAGAGGCGCGCTGTTTTTTGTATGACCCTCATCAGCGTTAAAAATTTGGAGGTGGCCTATCCCATTTATGGAGGGCTATTTAGAACCGTTAAAGGCACCTTTAAAGCCGTGGATGATGTCTCATTTGATTTGTTTGAGGAAGAGATTTTAGCGGTGGTGGGGGAGTCCGGCTCTGGAAAAACTACCCTCGCAAGAGCAATAGCCGGGCTTGTCAAGCCCACAGGGGGAGAAATTGTTTTTCATGGCAAGCACACTCTTCAAATGATTTTTCAAGATCCCGGGGGAGCTCTTAATCCAAGGCAAAAAATAGTTCAAGCTTTTACGGAACCCCTTTTATACTTCAATTTAGTAAAAAACTACGACGAGGCTTTGGATAAAGCGGAAAAGGTGATCGAGCTTTTAGGGATGGATAAATCAATGCTTAACCGCTACCCGCACGCTTTCTCCTTGGGGCAAAAACAGAGGCTTGCTTTGGGGCGGGCGTTAATGATCGATCCTAAAATTATTTTATGCGATGAGCCGGTGTCGGCTCTAGATGTCTCGGTTCAGGCTCAAATTTTAAATTTAATTCTTAAGTTAAAAAGGGAGTTAAAGTTAAGCTTTCTATTTATTACGCATGACCTTACCGTTGTGAAAGCGATCGCCGACCGTGTAATTGTGATGAACCGAGGAAAAATCGTGGAAGAAGAGAAAACTGCCGAATTATTTCTTGATCCTAGACATGAATATACCAAAGCCCTCCTTTCTGCTATTCCAGGTAAGAATTATTTTTGATATAATTTGACGATCATGCCGGCTGATTTGACACTTAAAAGAACCCGCACCGCGTTCCTCTGGACAAGGATTTTATCGACCCCTTTCTACGCCCTCTTTATTTTGCTTCCGATCATCCTCTACAAAGATTTGAATGAAGGGTTATTTGCGGTCACTCTTCTCATCACTTTAAAACCTGCCATCTCTTTATTTGCTCCCTATTGGAGCTTGTCGATTTACAGAAGGCCTGACCGTCTAAGGTCTAATTTAATTTGGGCTAACATTCTAAAATTTGTACCGTTTCTTTTTATTCCTTTGAATGACTCGATATGGATGTTTCTTTTAGCCTCTTTGATTTATTTAGTTTTGGGCAGGGGAGTCATACCGGCGTGGATGGAGCTTCTTAAACTCAACATACCGTCCGAGTCAAGAGTAAAAGTTTTTGCCTGGGGTCAGGCGCTCGATTATTTGGGAATTGCCCTCTTTCCGATTGCGCTGGGATGGGCTCTTGATACGTATGCTTTGGGGTGGAGATATTTGTTTCCGATGACAGCTTTGCTCGGAATGGCATCCACTCTATTTTTGCTCAGAATCCCTAAACAATTCTTAACTGAAAATCCACCTGTAGATGCTCCAGGGATTATTTTAAAGCCTTGGCAGCAAACTCTCGAGCTTTTAAAGATACGTCCCGATTTCGCCCACTTTCAACTAGGATTTATGCTGGGAGGAGCAGGTTTGATGATAATTCAGCCCGCGCTTCCGGTTTTCTTTACCACCACTTTAAATCTCTCTTATCAGGAAATGTCCTACGCGATTGCTTTTTGCAAAGGCATTGGTTTTGCCCTCACCTCGATGTACTGGGCGAAGTGGTTTGAGAAGACAAACATCTTTATCTTTTGCAGCGTTGTGACCGCGCTTGCTGCTATTTTCCCGATGATTCTAGCTCTCTCGCAGTGGGATCTTATCTACTTATATGTGGCCTACCTCCTCTACGGAGTCATGCAGGCAGGCTCTGAGCTCGCTTGGCATTTATCGGGGCCTGCATTTGCCAAAGAGGAAGATAGCTCGATTTATTCCTCTACTAACATCTTGACCCAAGGCTTAAGGGGTGTTTTTGTGCCCTATATTGGAACCCTGATGTGTTTAACCTATGGGGCCCATTCGGTCTTGGTATTGTCTGCGGCATTGTGTGTCTTTGCCGCCATTACGATGTCAAGACTCCTCTCTGCAAAATACGAACGGGTCTAGTTTAGAAGGCAAGCGAGGCCAAGCGGATAAGCTTAACTCGCATGGTACTGAGCGTGAAAGTAACTCACCGTTTCATCGACAAGCTCCTGCAAGTAAGGGTCGATTTTGTCAAAATCGTGTGCCTCAAACAATTCGATTTCTGAATGGATTTCGTTACGCATAAGGGAGATCATCGCCTCTTTTTCATGAGGGTTGCTAAGATCAATCTCTAAATCTAGCTCATCTAAAAACTCTATCAGATGTTTAAAAGAGGCTGCCTGAATTTTAAGATCGAAATCGGAGAGTTCAGGGGGCTTTATTTGAAGTTTTTCTGAGAGCTGCATTTTTAAAAGATTTTCTGCAGCATTTCCGATTAAAGTTCCCATCATTACAAGATAGTTTTTTATAGGCTCAGGATCCTCTAATTCGGGAAGGGCTCTTTTTTCCATATACTGCTTTTCTAGATTCTTGATTTCACGATGAAGCCTTAAGTCTTCGATCGCTTCATAAGGGTAGTCGATAAAAAGCTTGTTTAACTTATCGTTTGTTTCACAAAGAAGATCAAAGGAGTTGGAAACCTCACCTATAAACTCAAAGAATCGGCTGATCGTTTCGTGTGCCAAATCATCTGTTAAAGGATGGGCGCGTACGATGCTGTGGGCAAGCTCTTGATGAAAGGAGAGGTATTCTAGTTTAAGACTGTCAAAAAGCTCTCTTTTGAAACGGTAGTATTTTCTGGCCTTCAGATTTTTTTTGCCTTTGGGCAAAAGGTCGAGAGCCGTTTGTTTTTTTCTTTCAATAATAGGCTTCAGAAGTGGTATTTGATCGATCCACAAAACGGAGCTTGGAACGAGCCAGTGGGAGAGAGACCAGCCCATATGTTGAGGAGGATAAGGATGCCCCGGTTGAATCGATTCAAGGTAGAGCTTGAAGCTGTCTTTAATGGGAATCGAGTGGTTGGACTCTCTTCTAAAAGCTCCCACGATTCTTGTGACTTCTCCGGGAAGCTCGCTCCAGGTTTGGACGAGCGTGACGGTTTTGCCCTCTTTTTTTACTTCCGAAATACTCGATTCATGTAGTCCCACTTCTCCTATTCCGGAGTCATTTTCAATTAGGCGGATCGCCTTCATTCGAAGAGTGTCTCTCTCCTCCTGCGAAGATTGAGCTTGGGTTTTTGTCTTGAAGAGATCATCGATTTTAGAGTTTTTAAACTTTTGAATGGCAGGATGAATTTCTATTTTGAGAGCATTTTCAGAGGTTAGTATCTGGTTGTATCCTTCAATCGTTTTAAGGGCAAACTCGGCGAGTTTCTGCTCTTCCGGACTCCCTTCCCGATATTTATCGATGAGGGGAAGATAGGTTTTGATAACGCCAATCGATTGGATGAGCTCTTTTTTGACTTGTAGAAGGGCCTGCTCTTTTTTGACTTTGTAGTCAGACGAGAAAAAGCCTTGAACCAAGTCTGCAACTTTTTCAAGGCGAGATGATTTTTTTTCTGAAGCCTGTTTGAAAGCCTCGAGTTGATCTAAAGCTTTCTTTAACTCATCGTCTTTTGAAGACATAACCCCGATAGTAATTAATTAACGGGTTTGCCGACAGCGGATTTTGCGAGGACTTGAGCATCCTGGATAATTTCGAAGTGGTTTCTCGACTCGAGACAGCCGGTTACTTCGATTAACTCGCCCCTTTTAAGGTATTCAAACGCCCGGCTTGTTTTGGGGTGTTCCTGAATTCTTGAGCTTAAAGTTTTTTTGCCCCCTTTGCCGCAAAGGTAGTACATTTTACCTTGATACCCTTCAACGGGAGGAGAAATCACTCGGTATAGAGGCAGTTCATCCGAAACCGGCCAGTTTCCCTTTTTAACAATCAAATAGCTCATCTTTAATGAATTTAGATTGATCGATGAGGCTCTTTGAATTTCTTTAATGACGTGAGGCTTATAAAATTCTCTTTGGGCGTAGCAGGGGGCCTTCGAGGCTAATGCAGGGCAGGCCCCTCTCCAGACGCAAGGCGCTTGGATTGCGAAGCCCGATGAGACGATTTGATCACGCAGTTTTAAGATTTCAAAATTTTCTTCCGACTGGGAGCTATCTACGATGACAAGGTAGCCATTTTCATTCACGCGGTCTAAACATTTTTTTATGATCTCTTCCGGTTTTCCCCCCAGATTAAAAAGGGAGTAGCCAAGGATCACAAGATCAAATTTTTGGGCCGGAAGAGGGGAGGGATAGCTCCATTTTTGGGGCGTTACCGGATAGCCCATTTTCCCAATCAGCTCGGAGCCTACATTTAGTGCCATCTCATGTTTATCGAGCATGACAACCCCTTTAAAGCCGCGGAGAAGCGCGGCCAAGCTAAAGGCGCCGAGGCCTGCCCCTACATCTAGAACAGAGTGGATCTCTCCAGGAATTTCTCCGAGAACAGATAGGCCCTCTTGCAGGTGAAGATAGTGGTGATAGAGCATGTAAGGGGCAAAAGGCTCAAGCGTTTCGCTATTAAAACCTTTTAATTCCGCCACAAGACGTCTAAATTCACGGGTCTGCAGTTTGTCTAAAGGACCCTCTTCCTTGGATAATTTGCGGTAAGAGGACATGAGCAGGCGTAAATATTCATCCAATTTTTCATTCATAATTTCAAAAGAGCCCTTTTGTCATTTTCACTCATTTCTCGATACTCGCCAACTTCTAGATTGCCAAGGACAAGTCCGCCTATACGAATTCGAGTAAGTTCAAGAACTTTTAAGCCTAAATTTTCGAGTAATATTCGCACTTCTCGTTTTTTCCCTTCGGCGATCACGATTTTTAAAGTGCCTCTGCGAACTTTGGTCACTTTAAGGGGTTTTACAAATGTCCCTTCAATGTAAGTTCCGGCATGAATTTGAAGAAGGTTATCGTGGGTAATTTCTTGATTGACTTTGACAAGATACTCTTTTTCGATCTCTTTGGACGGATGAATCACATTGTTTGCAAAATGGCCGTCGTTGGTTACGATTAAAAGGCCTTCGGTATCTTTATCAAGCCGCCCTACGGTAAACAAGCGTTTATCCTTGTCGAAAAGGGTGAGGACCGACTTTTCGGGGTCGGCTTCGATCGATGTGCAAAGAAAACCTTTTGGTTTATTGAGCATGAAATAAACTTTTTCTTCGGTGGATATCGATTTACCCTCTACTGCAATTTTATCTTTTTCCGGGTCTACAGGTGTTTGAGGTATCAGGCAAACTTCACCGTTTACACTGACTTTACCTTTAAAAATGAGCTCTTCGGCTTTTCTTCGGGAGGCAACACCCGCTTGGGCGAGAATTTTACTTAATCTTTGAGATGGCATGCGGATACTATATAGTACTAGAGTTTTTATTAACATTAAATTATACTACTTGAGACCTTCAAGGGAGGATTATGAAACTTTACAAATTTGTTCTTGTTTTAGCTCCGTTTCTATGCTTTGCAACCCATGCCGCTCACTCAAACAAAACAACTTATGATCAAGATTTCTTAACGATCTCCAACACTTTTGAAATTTCCTATGCTCCCTATAAATGGAAAGAAGAGCACTACGGCTGGCAAATCAATCACGAAATCGAAAAAGTGAAGCTTGCTCTTTTGTCCATTAATAATTTGAAGTCCGCTCAAAAAGAGCTCAAAAAATTTTTTAATTCTTGCCGCGACTACCACGTCAGTATTTTTTTTGCGTCAACAGAAGCTTCCCTTCTCCCTTTTGAAGTGAAAGAGGCGGAGGGAAGATATTTCATCAGCGCCATTCATAAAGGGGAGTCTTCCCCTGTGAAAGTAGGGGATGAGATCATATTATTTGATGGAAGACCCATTCAATCGGTGGTGGATGAAATCATGCTGACAGATACGCCGTCTGCCTCACCCATGACAGACAGGGTGATTGCCCTAAATTTGTTGACCATGAGGCTTGGGTTAAGAGGGCAGGAGGTGCCAAAAGGGCCTTGTCAAATTGTTTGTAAAAATAAAAAGGGGAAAGAAGTAACCTGGAAGCTTGATTGGATTTATTATCCCGAAAAGATTCAAGATCTTTATAAAAATCATTTATTGGCCTCCACGCCTGCACCTCAAAAAAAGAGCTTTGAAGCCTTGAAAAAAGAGATGGTCGCGCCTAGTTTGAAGGTAGTCAAAGATTATAGCTTATCGGATACCGACCAGCCAGGGTCCAGAGTGAGCTTCATGCCTAGATTAGGGAAAAAAATATGGGAATCGCACTCCGATAGTTTTTTTCATGCCTACCTGTTCGAGACCCCGGAGCATAAAACGATCGGTTATCTCCGAATTCCTAATTATGTGGCCGATGATCATGAAATCGAAGAGTTAAAGCCGATTATCAGCTTATTCCAGCAAAGTACCGAAGCGCTTGTCATCGACCAGGTGAACAACCCTGGAGGCTACGTTTTTGCTGTTTATGGGATCTCTTCATTTTTAACCAATAAGCCCCTTCATGTACCTAAGCATCGGCTCACTCTCACGCAAAGAGAGATCATGGAGGCGGTCACCATGCTTGAAACGCTTGAAGAGATTAAAAGCGATCAAGATGCCCGCGAGGTATTCGGCAATTCTTTCTTTGGGCTTCCGGTTAACTTAAACTTTGTAAATAACCTCAAAAGCTTTTACGAGTTTGAAATTAGCCAGTGGAATGAAGGAAAGACTTTTACCGATCCCGTCTCTATCTACGGTATTAATGAAATCAAGCCAAATCCTATGGTGCACTACACAAAACCGATTGTCTTTCTGATCAATGAAATGGATATTTCAGGCGGCGACTTCATGCCTGCTATCCTTCAGGATAATAAGCGGGCTTTAATCATTGGCACAAAAACGGCCGGTGCCGGAGGTGTGGTAAGCGGAAACTCTTTTATCAATCGAAGCGGAATTCTGGCCTATTCTCTGACCTCTTCGATCGCTGAGAGATCAAATTCAAAGCCGATTGAAAATTTGGGTGTTTCACCTGATCATGAGCTTAAGTTAACGGTTGATGATATCCAATCGGGTTATCACAACTACACTCAAGCTATACTACACCATGTGAATGAGCTATCTTCCAAAAAGAAGTAGTTTTGTTTGAACCCTCCCGATATTTCAAAAGAGTCATTTCACCCTTTTCTAGCTTCTGACGATGAGAGAGTCCAGGAGCTAGAACTCAAAGAAGGCGCTCCCACACGCTATAAAGTTTCAGAGGCGGTCTTAAGCCGTTATGACAATCTTTTTAAAAGAAGTCTAAGAATTCGAAGCCGTGATAGTTCTTACAGTTTTTTAACCGATTTAAAAGAATTAATGTTTATTGTAGGTGTTAAATCCTACTTTTATGGCAGTTTTGTTAAGTATCTTCTAGATTGCGACAGGTCTTACTCATCACCTTACTTCAAAGTTCCTCCGAAACCCTCTTTAGAGAGACCAGGCGACATCGATGTGGCGGTGGAACATAAAAACAGGCATGGAGTCATTACCAAGGTTTTAAATTTTGCTTTAACGAAGATCAAATCCCAACATCCTGGATTTTTAAAAGATCTCGAGGTTCATAAAGCGCTTGAGCATGTGCAGAAAACCTTGTTTAAAGCTTTCTGGAACAAAGATGGCAGCGGCAGATATGACCACCACCGTTTTGCGATTTTTTCATTTTTTGTGGAAGATACGAATAGCAAATCCGAATTTTCTATTGATTTTGTTGTTTCGGAAGTAGCTCTTCCCCAGCTGTTCGATATCGAAGGAATTAAACTTCCGATGGAAGGCTATCTGCAGGGCAGCCGTGAAATTTATCCTGAGCCTGAAAATTGCATACCCAATTTTATTAAATGGGTCAATCAACGGGCGAGCGTTAATCCCTCTGTCGTTATCGATGAAGTTTCCTGTATGAAGCTTATGAAACTCAGACGAAAGGGGATTTACTGCTCTTTCAATGAGGATGCGCAGTTTTTAGATGTTTTAAACACCCCTAAACTGCACAGGACTCAGCCTCCTAAGTCGTTAAAAGAAATTTTAGATCGGGCGATTCAGAATATTCAATCCAGCACGCTCACTTTAACCCTCTTTTTTACGCAGTTTCGTCTTTTCTACAAAAAGGGAGTGCCCCTTTCTCCTTTAAGCGCTTTTAAAGAGCCTAAAAATTGGCAAGAGAAGCTGATCAATTGGTTACAAAAAGAGCTTCCTCAGGAAGATTTTGAGCATAAAATGGGGGCGCTTGCCTTTGCACTCCTCTTTAAACTCGTTAAAACAGGCTCTTCCCATATCCGTTATTTTGATGATCAGATAAGAGTTGAGTTTCCGGTCGGACACTTGTCTCTCTTTCTATTCTTGTCGATGCCTCAGGGGATCACAATCGTTGAAAAAGAGTTAAGGGAAATATTAGACATTTCTGAAGAGGAGAGTTTCGGCTATTACTTAAGCGATCGTCTAGAAAAAAAGATGATTTTATTTCAGGATTTTCAAGAAAAGTTTATTGAACTTTATAAACTTGGGATGAAATTAGAAATTCCATTTTCTCTTAAGGTTTTACAGATAATCTACAAGAGTTTTCAAAAAGGATGGATCAGTGAAGGAGAAGCTCTTTCTCACTCCGCTCAAGAAATCGAGTATGATTTTAACGATCCGTCCCTCTCCTTAGGGTTTAAATTCGAGATTCTTTTAAAGCACCCTACTTTAGAGAGAGCGCGAGCTTTTTTTAGCTCTCTTCCTCTTAATGAAGAAAATCTTCGGAAAGCCTCTGAAGTGCGCTCTCGTCTCTCTTATGGACAAAGACAAGATTTTGAAGAGTTTTTCATTGAAAAAGGGATTCTAGCCGAACCATCGCAATATAAAAAAACTTACTTTCTTTTAAAAGAATGGCTGACACGATTTAATTCCTTGCCCTACTCGAAGTTTGTTTTTCAAGGCTATTTGCTGGGCTGTTTAGGAAAGCAGGAGGTTTTAAAATACTACAATCCTGCCATTGATTACTTCACCTCATTGAATCAATCTGACAGCGAAGGAGTCGGACTCGATCTCCTCTTAAAAAAGCCTGATAAAGAAAAAGCCTGCGACTATTTGAAGACACGTCCTTTTACGAAAGAGCAGCTTAAAGAGGCCACAGGATTAACGGATGTGGAAGCCCTGTATTTCGAAATGAAGATAGATGGGTGGATTAAAAATAGTGAAGAGGCGTTAAAGCATTTAATACCCTACATCAAAGAGGGTCTCTTTTTAGAGGAAATTGAAGATAGATTAAAAAAGGATCCTTCCAAATTTACTCTTTTGATCGAACGCTCCTTTTTAGTTGAACAGATGAGTTTTGCTAAAAGACTTGCGAAAGTCTATCTTGAAGCTTTCCCTCAAACCGAGCTCAAAGAGCTTTTTGTCTTTCTCAATCCTGCAGTTAGATTTAAAACTGTGGATGATTGCAAAGGCTTCTTAAAATCGAATCGCTACAAGCTTTCGAAGTCCGTGGTTCAGGCTATCGCGATCTGTTCTTATGAAGATAAGGATCTTTTCCTTTTGATGTCCAAACATCCTCCTCGAGCCATAAAAGGAGGATCGGTATACCAAAGCGAACCCTTGCAACCCTGCTTGTTTATTGAGCCGCATCAGGAAGATCGAGAACTCTTTATAACGTATTATTTAAGTGTCGCGAAAATTCTCGTGGAAAGAAGTTTAAGCGCGCTTGATTATGATTACCTATTTAATATTCTTTTGTCGCTTTGCAAACAGGTCCGTTTGGAGCACATGAACGACTTTACCAACCTTGTTGAATGTTGGATAAGGTCTGCTCCCCAAGATCCTGAACTCTATCTCAGACATTTTGAATGGGCTCTCAAAGAAGTTTACTTGGCGCTCGATCATTCTCAAGATTTTAAACCCGTATTGTCTCTTTTGTGGTGTGTGACCGGCTGTCCATCTACAAGAGCACCTCTATTTTCGGATCAATTTTTTGAAACGGTGAAAAAGTTATCTGAGTCGGACAAATTAAATGATCTGATTCGCGCGCTCTATATGGTGGGATCTTTATCGCAGCAATACAGAAAAGGCAAGCAAAAGGAGATCACGGAGCTTTTTAACCGCTGGGTATCGATTATTAAATCAGGCACTGAACGAGGCGATGTAATAGAGGCGATTATTCCTTTTTATTTTGGTAAAGGGGGATTTATGCATGAAATCGATAAAGGATCTAAATCGATTGAAACTACTTTTGATGCTCTAAAAGTTTTATATAACTTAACTAAGAGCCCAAATGTTAAAGCATTAATCGTTAAAACAATGTGGCAGTTGATCATTAAATTGTTAGATAAAAAGATTATGAAGCTAGGAGATCCTTTAGAGTCGGCTCTTTCGTTTGCTTTTATCCCCTACCTATCAGATTGCTACACGCACCATAATAACTTACTGGGACAAGATTTTTTAAAAACTATCGTCTCTACTTGCCCATCCGATAGGACGCTTCATCAAACGGCCATCTCCTTTTTATCAAGCACCGTTTGCCAAATAATTTAGTTCAAGTCCATTCGCTAAAATGGTATAAAACCAAAAAGCTATGGAAATTCCTCTCTTAAGAGACATACTAATTATCTTTTCCTTGTCCTGTCTCGTGCTCCTTCTATGCCATCGTTTGAAGCTGCCAACTATCGTAGGCTATTTGATCACGGGGGTGGTGGCAGGTCCTGCCGGATTTAAGCTGATAAGGGGAATTGAAAATGTAGAAACCCTTTCACAAATTGGGATTGTCCTTCTTTTATTTACTGTAGGGCTAGAGTTTTCAGTTAAAAAAATCCTCGAGTTCAAGAGGTATTTTTTTGTTGGAGGCGCTCTCCAAGTTATCTTTACGACCCTGGCTACCTTTCTTCTATTCAAATTTTATGGAAGCACCGCCGGGGAGTCCCTGTTCTATGGATTTCTGATCTCGCTCTCGTCGACCGCCATCATTCTTAAACTTTTGCAGCAAAAAAATGAAGGGGCAACGCCGCATGGCAGAGCGATCATAGGAATTCTTGTCTTTCAAGACGTGATCGCCATTCCTATGATGCTTTTGACTCCGCTTCTTGGGGGAGAGACGATTCAGTTCGATTTGAATTTCCTTGCGAGAGCTTTAGGGGGTCTCACCCTTTTAGCAGGTGTTTTTTTTGGCGCTATCAGCGTGGTCCCTCGTCTGCTCGATTTGGTTACAAGAACAAGATCAAAAGAGCTTTTTTTGCTTACAGTGCTTGTGATCTGTTTTTCAGTTGCATACCTTTCTTCTTTAATTGGCCTGAGCCTTTCGATCGGTGCATTTTTGGCCGGTTTGATTATTTCGGACTCTGAGTATAGTACCGAGGCGATTGGAGATATTCTCCCTTTTCGGGATATCTTCACGAGCTTCTTTTTTGTGTCCGTTGGGATGCTGCTCGATATGCATTTTGTATTTAATAATCCCTTGATGATCC
>CAYWQX010000018.1:0-41573 GCA_964460985.1 uncultured bacterium | reverse complement strand
AGGCTGAGAAAATCAGCGATTCGTTTGAAATAGAGAGATTGCGGGCAATATCCTCAAAGAAGTTTTTTCTGTGAAAAAGGGCACTAAAGGCGAGATCTCTATGAGTGAATGGACTTGTTTCGGATAATACTTCCATCAGACGCGCTTTAAACTCGGTGATCTTTTTGGGATCCTTATCATAGACGGCGATAGAGTGCGAAACAGGGTAGGTCTCGTCCATCGCCTGATACAAGTAGATCTCTTCTTCGTTGATTTTTTGCACAATAAAGGAGTGAAGGGTTTCAAACTTTTGTCCATAACGTGTCTTTTTATGAAGATGGCAGAGAAATATTCGGCACCCTTTTTTTTCTAGAGTATCGTAAAAAGTTCTTATTTCATTGATGCATCGGTTATTTATCAACACTATTTGATGTTCGGTTGCGTGCGTGTTCAGGGCGGCAAAAAGGAGATACGCGGCAGAATTTGAAAGATGGGTAATTTTTTTGATGTCATGGTTCGCATGTTTGGAGGCTTGAGTTCTCAAAGGATTTCTACCGATCCAAGAGACAAGTTCTACCGGTCTTGATTCAAAATAGGTGATAAAATCTACAATGTAAGTTCTAACATCAGAAGACATGATGATTATTATATTATCTTTTATTCTTAAAGGGAATGTTTAAAAATTATTTGAGAAAAACGAGGTAGGGATCGATTTTTTTGATTTCGATCGTCTTTATTAATATTCTCAAGATCTCTAGTATAGTTTTTTAAAATAAACCCTGAGGTACTTGAATGAACGCCGTGTGGATGATGGTTGAGCGTGCTTTGGTTAATGGACACGGTGTGTGTTATGCTTGCCAGTCATTAAATCCAGCTTTATTCGTATTAAAAGCTTATGTGAGTTCATCGCAGCAGAAAATTTTAGTTAAACACCTAAAAGGCCGCGTGAATGTAGTCTCTAAAGAATTGATAGAAATACCCTGTTGTTTAAAACATTCGGCCAGCCTTAATGCTTTAGGGATTAAAATTCTGAACAGAGAGGGTTGGTTTATTATCGGTCCGGGAAAAAAGGTTAAATGATTCCCCTTAGATTTTTATTATCTCGTGTTGAAATGAATGTGTCGCAAAAAATTTGCGCTCATTGCGGTGTTGTCAAACCTGAAGTTTACATGTTGGCGACTAAAGTAAGTCAGAAGGAAGAAGGGGAGCTGTTAAGACGCTTCGAGAATAAAGTGTGCCGAGTTGAAAGTGGAGAGATAATCATTCTTGGCTGTCATGACAAAAGCCAAGTTTTACGCTTGTGCAATATGTGGGAGCAAGTTAAAAAGCGTCTATAGCTTTTTAGCGTGTCACAGGTTCCCCAAAAACATATTGATAATGTGCAGGTCCCGGCATGGTTTGTGGAAGGACTTCCACCTTTACTTTTAGGACCTGTTTATTCGTTGTTACAATAAACTGATCATCCTCTTTTTGAATCGATTCAATCGCCTCACCTGAATTAAGCTTTTCAACCAAAATAGGATCATTCAAGAGACCTTGAAATTGATGCAGCGTTTCATAAAGAGGAGGAAGAAGCGCGTAGTTTGTAGAAACTAAAAAAAGAGAGCTAAAAAGATATTTTTTCATAAATCACCTTTCACTAAGATATACAAAAAACTAATGTTTTGAGGAAATTGAAAGATGAAAAAACTTCTTGGAGTATTTCTCCTTGTAGCAGCCTTTCTACAGGCTGATTGTAGCGATCCTTACGCCCATAAAAGAAACGCCTTCCTAATGCCGATCGGACGATTTATTGTGACACCTTCGTTTGGCGATCATTATGCGACATCGCTTTTGCTTGAAGGGGGCTTAAGAGATGCAAGAGCTAATCTTACTCTGGGAACTCAGATGGAGATGGGCCGTTTAAAAGTCTCCGGTGAATATTTGACCCAGAGATTAACGTATGATTTTGCAAGCGGCAAAACTCATCAATGGGTTCAGCAAGGAGCCGTTGGTGCACACTACCAGCATCTTCTAGATTGTCAAGCTCTCAAAGCGCTCGATTTAAAAGGCTTTTATTCTTATGCGCCTTCTAAAAATTTAAGCAATCGCACATGCGATGATTATATCATCGAAAGAAGAATCGCAGGATCCAATGCGTGGGGTGTAAGTTTTGGCGGCGTCGCAACCCCTTTTTGCGAAGATCTTTTAAATGTGACAGTTGCCTATGATCACGTTAAATATAGAAGACAATTTAAAAGCGACAAAACAGTCCAAGGTTTCGGCGGAACGATCGATTACACTTTTCGTCTGCAGTGCTGTTTAGATGTGAACTTGAAAGCTGAATTTAGACGTCCTTACAACTACTATGGTTTAAAGTTTGCATGGCATCGCGATCCCAACTGGACAGTGGGTCTTTTTGCAGGTTACACAGCCGGAAAATACCATCTTCCAAGATCGACTTCTGCAGGGATCGAATTCGCCTACCTATTTGACAGCTGCGGATGCGTACAAAGAGACGCCTGCCCTCCTCTTTGGACAGCTTGCGATATTCAATCATGGGTACAAGCACCGGCTGTCATGATGCCTGAAGTTCTTGCGATTGTTGATCAAAGAAGCTCTCGCCCTTGCCCAGAATCTGACATTCCTGCATCCTCGGAAATTCCTGAGCAAACTATCATCGCGTTTGAAGATTCTTTAGATTTGACAAGTTTCTTTAGCGGTCCAAATCTTACTTTCTCAGCCGTAGGCCTTCCTGAGGGAGTTTCGCTGTTAGATAACATGAGTGCGATTCTTGTGACCGGTGAAGAGTTGGCTCAATTGGGCGACTATACCGTACAATTGATTGCTACGAACGCCTGTGGATCGACTTCTCAAGTCTTTACACTTAGAGTGAGAACTGTTAACTAATTCTCTGGGGCGGACACACTGTCCGCCCTTTTAAAGACTATGAAAATGACTTTAAGGAAAAAAAACCATTCCTTGATTAACTTGGATTAATCGATTTTCGCAAGTCTCTTTCCATTGAAGAACTTCAGGCGATGTGCCCGAATCCTTGGCTCTTTTGATTTCTTCTTCGTAGAAGATGATCTGACTCATTCTTAATTGAGAGAGATGGTTTAAGTCTCTCACCGGTGGGCTCATATGGAGGCTGTCAAATAGTTGCATGATATGAAAAAAGTAGCCTGACAGGATCAACATTCCATTTGAGCAGTCGATTTTTACAATCGAATGGGATCGAGCGGTTTTGAACAGAAACTTGAAGCCTTCTTCAAAGAAATCGATAAGACTCTGGTCGTCTGTCTGTCTTTGAAAGGAAACAAAACCTTTCATGCTGGTATCAAGTGTGTTTTGATGCCAGCCTTTTACGATCTTGGAAAAGTAGAGGCGAAATCTTAAGTCAATAAATAGCTTAAAATCTTCGGGGTCGGTGTTTTTCAAATAAAATGAAATGTCAGGCCCAATTAGCATCATTGAAAAACGATGATGTCTTAATCCCCACACTTTTAATACAAGACGAGCAAGAGAGTGATCAGTAACCCTAATGTTGCATTGTTTTTGATGACTTTGAAGGTCCTCAATACACTCTGCCGCGAGTATTTTGTCCTTGATTTGGCTGAGGTGTAAATAGAGGCTCATGCTTGAATTTTGCTAAAATCAATCAGTTTTCCAAAAAGGGCAAACACCTGCGTAAGAAGAGCAAGCCTATTATTTCTTACTTTTAAGTCTTCATCTAAAATTTTAACTTCGCTAAACAATCTATTCAGAGGCTCTTGCAGGGAGGCCACTTTTTCGTAGGCCAAGTTATAATCTTGTTTTATCAAGGCCTGATTAAAGGGGCTTTCCATCATTTTTAAATTTTCATAAAGAGACTGTTCGGCTTTCTCTTTCAAAAGCGATGGATCAAAATGATTGATTTTTTGACCGTCTAGCTGGCCTTTGGCTCTTTTATAGACTTCGGTAAGCTGTCCAAATTCAGAGCGTGTTTTGCGGAAGTCGTGAAGCGCTTGAACTCGTAAAAAAGTATCATAGATATCATTAACACCCTGGCTTAACGAGGCTTCAATCTCATCCTTGCCAAAGCCGTAATCGATAAATACAGTTTTGATTCTTTGTACAATGAATTGCATCGCTTCAGGATCTTGTACAAACTGATTTAAGGGCAGCCTTAGTTCGTTTTGAATGAGAATCCGAATAACTCCTAAGACCTGCCTTCTTAATCCATAAGGGTCTGATGAGGAAGTCGGTTTGAGGCCTACTTTAAAGGAGCTGTTCAAGTTATCGAACTTTTCAGCTAAACTTAATACAATTCCGGTGGGGGAGATTGGAAGTGGCGCCTCTTCACCTTTGGGCATCCAGTGCTCTTCAATCGCAAGAGCGATTTCTTTATCCAAGCCCGCTTTTTCAGCGTAAATTCTCCCCATGATTCCCTGCAGTTCAGGGAATTCGTAGACCATATGTGAAGCTAAGTCGGCTTTCGAAAAATGCGCTGCTTCAGCCACTTTTTCAGGCGTTGATAATTGAAGTATTTTTTGCAGCTCTTGAGCGAGTTTTTCGACTCTTTCTACTTTGTTGTAAACCGTTCCCAGTTCTTTCTGATAAGTGACCGTTTTTAATTTTTCGTTGAACTTCTCAAGCGGGATTTTTAAATCTTGTTCATAGAGAAAAACCCCGTCGGTCAATCTGGCCGATATCACCTTTTGATTTCCATGACGAATCCTGTCGCTTGGAGTATTGTTAGCCGTGATCACAAAACGGTTTTTAAGGGTTCCATCCAGATTTTCGATCGGGAAGTATTTTTGGTGTTCTACCATTTCAGAAATTAGAACTTGTTTAGGCGCTTTGAGAAAGTTCGGATCGTAAGTTGCAACGGTCAGCATCGGCCACTCTGTTAAGTAGAGCACTTGAGGAATCACTTTTTCCTGCGAAACGGCTTTGCCGTTTTCTTCTTTTTCAATGCGTGCAAGCTGTTCTTGAATCGATCGCTTTCGCTCCTCGGGATCTGCCATCACTTTAACCTCTTTTAAAGCGGCTAAATAGTCTTTCGCTTGCTTAATGAGAATGGTTTCATTTTTAAGTTGTCTGTGTCCTTTAGATGCATTTCCTGAAACAAGATCTCCAACGGCAAAAGGGATTACATGTTCGTTCAGAAGAGCTACAATCCAACGGAGAGGCCTTGCAAAGGTGATATCGAGATCGGACCAGCGCATTTTTTTGGGAAAATCAAGATTTAGAATGATGCCGGGAAGAGCTTCTTGAAGAAGAACGGCCGTTTTTTCCTCCGGTTTGACAAGTTCAACCGTCAAGTTTTCTTTATCTTTGACTTTTACAGTTTTGAGCCCTTTAACAGTATGGAGTTGGTCTTTTTTTACAAAGGGGAGATGGTTTGCCTGAAAAAAGCCTTTTCCTTGCTGGGTGAGCTCACCGTTTGCATCAAATGCGACATCGAGCTGCGGCCCCCTTTTTTCAATCGTTTCTTGAGCTCGTTTTAAGCTTAATCCTTCTACTAATAAGGCAAGCCGTCTGGGGGTGCCATAGGTTTTAATCGAGCTGTAGGAGAGTTTGTTGGAGTCAAAAAAGGTTTTTATAGCTTTTTCTAAATTGTTTAGTCCGATGGGGACAAAGGTGGCAGGCAGCTCTTCTGATCCTATTTCTAAAAGAAAATCGCCCGTTTCTCTTGGATCCTCTTTAACCGGTAGGAGTTTGGGAAGTTCTTTTTTAGGTGCACTTTTTTTAAGGAGAGGAAAACCCAGTTTTTCGCGGCTCTTTACATAGCCTTCGGCAACGGCCTTGGCAAGATCGCGAATACGGGCAATATATCCGGTTCTTTCAGTGACCGAAATCGCCCCCCTGGCATCCAACATGTTAAAGGCATGCGAGGCTTTCATCACAAAATCGTACGCCGGGATCGGATAGCCGGCTTGTATAAGCTTCATGGCCTCTTTTTCATAGTCTTGGAAATGGCGGTGCCACATTTCGATGCTCGCCTCTTCAAAATTATAGTGGCTGAATTCCACCTCATTTCTGAAATAAATGTCTCCATAGGTGAGGGTGTCATTATACTTAAGATCATAGGCGCTATCTACTTTTTGAAGATAGGTCGCAAGCCTTTCAAGCCCATAGGTAATTTCTCCCGTTACCGGCTTCAGTTCTTGGCCCCCGCAGCTTTGAAAGTAGGTGAACTGAATCACTTCCATACCATCCATCCACACTTCCCATCCAAGACCCCAGGCTCCAAGGGTGGGGGACTCCCAGTCGTCGTGCACAAAACGGATGTCGTGTTCATTCAGGTTAAACCCGATGGCTTCTAACGACTGTAAACAGAGATCTTGTACATTTAAAGGAGAAGGTTTAAGCATCACTTGAAATTGAAAGTAGTGCTGAAAACGAATAGGATTGATGCCATATCTTCCGTCCGTTGGCCGTCTCGAGGGTTCAATGTAGGCAGCTGAATAAGGCTCTGGACCTAAGCAGCGCAAGAACGTGGCAGGATTAAAAGTCCCTGCCCCCACTTCGAGATCATAGCCTTGGTGAATGGCGCACCCCTGCTTTTCCCAGAATTGGGTAAGTTGTAATAACATTTCTTGAAAGTTCATGGCTGCCTCTTTTAGGAAAGAGGAGAGAATATCAAAGAAAAGGTCATTTTGCAATCAATCCGTGAGGGGTTTAAATAGCCCTGGTTTACTGCTTGAGGAAAATTGATGGCTGAAGCAACATTCAACTATGAATTCCAAGGTGATCGATCCTACCTTAAATAAATTGTTTCTTGAAGAGTCTGCCATCAGGGAGGCCGATTTTCCCAAGGTCTCGATCGTCATTCCGACCCTCAATTCCGCCTCTTTAGTGGGAACGACCTTAGAATCGATTTTGCAACAGGACTATCCCGATTTTGAAGTGTTGGTGATTGACTCCGGCTCAAGCGATAGGACGATCCAAGTTGTAAAAAGCTTGAAGGACCATCGAATCAAAATTTATGCCGTTTCGGGCTATAGCCGCTATGCGATGTTAAACAAAGGGATCACCCATGCCGAGGGAACCTATATTAATTTTTTGTTTCCGGGCGACTTTTACATCTATAAGCATAGTCTAAGAGAGATTATGCGCCTTGCTATAGAAAAAAAACTGCCCGCGTTAGTTTATGGGGGAGCCTTAATACGGGATGGCCGAACGGAGGTGAAGCTTCTTTATCGCGAAATGACGCTTGATCTTTTAAAGTCGGGCAGGCAGCCCACCTCACTTCAGTCTTGCTGGTTTAGGGATGATGTTTTCGCTAAAATCGGTAAATTCAATCCCGATTATGAGCAAAGAGGGGGATTTGATCTCCTTTGCAGGTTGATGCTCGAGGGCAAGTATTCTTACGCCTCTATTTCAAGGGTGCTGACCGACTACGATCTTCGATCGGTTACGCGTGAAATGGTTATCCGCCACTTTGTAGAAACTTTTAAAATTCTTTTTAAGTATTTCGGCTTAGGAACCACGATCGCCTGGATTTTCAAACAAAAGGACTCAAACCGCTTCATTAAACTCTGGTTTAGATCTCTTAAAGTTGCCTTTCTCGGCAAATCTTAATAGAACCTTTATTGTTTTCCTCTTTACTTCTATTTATTTAAAGGAAAATGTGAGTTAATTCTAGCTTAGTAAGATTTAAGGGTTTAGAAGGAAGATTAGAAGTCCTTCCTAATTATCATTTAAAAGTTTACCTTAAATTCTAAGGAGACTTTTTTATGGTAAGACAAAAACCCACCTGGGTGTTTGTAGCTTGCGATGCCCAGGCCAAAATCTATAAGCTTGTACAATTTCCCAAGATTGAAGAAATTCACTCTTTTGAACACCCTGAAAGCCGTCTGAAAGATCAGGATCTCGTCTCATCTCCTCCCGGAAGAACTTTTGCAAGTGTCGGCACGAGAAGAAGTGCTTATGAAACTAAAACTGATCCAAAGAGCCGTGAAATTGAGAAATTTGCAAAAGAGCTCTCTCAAAAACTTATCCAAGCTTTTAATGCAGGGGAGTTCGGAAGGCTCTACCTCATTGCCTCTCCTGAAATGATGGGTTTGATGCGCCCTCAAATCAATGGTCACTTAAAAGAGGCCATTGTGGCCGAAGTTGCAAAAGATTTTCACTCGAAAGAAGAAGTTGAAAAGCATCTTTCGACTCTTTGAAAAATACTTTTTTAGGGGGAAGATTCAATTCTTTCGCGAACGATTAAATAAATTTTTTTAATTCTATTGTCATTCTTTATTTTAACGATTTTTTAATTAAAAATTTAAGATTGTTTGCCTATAATATAGGCATGTTTCCAGAATTAAAGCCTGTATTAGTAAATTCATATTGCGATAGTAAGTCGCGTCCTTTCTTTGATAAGGTGGCCCAGTTTATTCAGACTTATTTTGAAATCATTCAGAGTTCTTTGCCGCCCACTCATTTACCGGACCTGTTATCTCAAAAGAAAGTGATAGTTGTTCTAGGTGAAAATCATTTCCATCTTAAGCATCGTTATCTCAACGGCCAGCTCATCAACCTTCTTTTTAAAAAAGAATCCTCAAAAATTCTGGGTGAAGGGGGAGAGGAATGCGCCCATGATCAGATGAGTTTCGTGAACAGAGATTTTTTAGAAAAAGTTTCCAGTTGGGATAAGTGTATTCCTCCCTTGAATAAAGCTATTGAAGAGTTAGTATTGTCAATAAGTCTTGTAAAAAGCTTTTTAAAAGAGTTTCCAAAGATTCCAAAGACTGATTTGATTGAGTTTGCCGAATTTGTTGAGACCTATCTTCCCGATTATAAAAAAGAAGTCTATGGCATCGAGGAGATAAAAAACTGGAATGTAGATGCCTCCGATAGAGAGAAGATAAAGGCTTTTAGTATTATTTACTCAAAAATAGCTCAAATTCTCTACAGCGCTTTAGAATCTCAATATAATGAAGTTAATCGATTGATCCTTCAAAGTGAAAGGGCTCGTGAAGAGTCGCTTGTTTCAAGAACCATGCACTGTTCTGAATCGGTTTTTGTGGTCGCGGGGGCCGATCATGTCTCTTCAGCACGGGTTAAAGAGGGCTTAAAAGGCTCTACTCATTTAATTGTTGTTCCAAAAGAGGATTCAACCATTGAGAAAGTTTATTCCTATTTGAAAGAGCATTTTAAAGGGTTGTTTAACGATTCAAAGCCAATTGACGCCATTTTGCGTGACGTGGCTAAAACACCTCACATACCTGCAATCACTGAAGATGTGATCATCTCTTTGAAAAGTCGCCTCATCCGTTTTAATGTTGAATTAACTGGAGAAGGCCAAAATCATTTTGCTTATTGGTTTGGCATCGCGATGGATATTTTACAATGGGATTCAACTCATCCTTTTTGCCAAACTCATTTTATTAAAGTAGAAGAGAAGATTCGAGATGATTATTTCAAATCGCTGAAAGATTTTATCGAAACCTATTTTGATGTTATTCAAGGCTCTCTCGATTTTAAAAGCCTTCTTCCAAGAAGCCAAGTTATTATAGGCTTAGGCGATATTCACTTGTTTGAGTCGGATCATTACTTAAATGGGCTTATAACCCACTTGTTTCCGGCTCAGGAAATGACTCTTTATTGTGAAGGGGGTGCTCGAAGTCCAGATGATCTGCCATATGTGAAAAATACGGGAGTAGAGTCATTTGAAACGTGGGATATTTCTTTGTCGCCCAAATTTTTTGAAATCGTATTCGATATGAAAATAGCCCTCAATGATGTGGGCAATTTTTTATCCGATTTTCCGACAGATTCTCATACAACCTTTGATCATATCTCAGAATTTGCCGATAACTTTATAAACTCTAATCACCGAGAATCGGTTTTAAATCTGCCAGCTATACGAGCCTTAAAAAATGATCCTTTAACGGAAAGGCAAAGATTTCGCATGGTTGATTTAGCCTATCGAGAAATATCAAGATACTACTATGAGATCTTGATCAATCTTGATAAAGCCTGCAATGAAATCCTTAAAAGCTGTAATCCATTAAGAAACAGAAACCTTATCAGGAAGGCATTGGAGACGAAAGGGGTGGTCTTTCTTTTGGCAGGTCATGCTCATTTTGAAGAGGCCGAGGTTTTAGCCTCATTTGGAAAAGCTCATTCTCTTCTAATTAAACCAAAAAGAAAAATCGATATCGAATCGGTTCAACTTTTTTTAAGGGAGCATTTTAGTGAAGTCAGTCTGCCTGAATTTAATGGCTTCATGACAAAGGAATCCGATACAGAAAAGGCGGTCGACCAACTTGATGCGAGAAGAATTACTTCTGAAGAGATTCAAGAATTAAAACAACAATTAATTGACTTGGATGCGGATGAGATAAATTCAAGGGACAATCATTTTGATTTATGGGTTCAAAGGGCGCTCTTAGTATTAGAATGGGAGTCATTGTAAAAGCGAGCCATTCTTTTTGGTTAATTTAGATGATTAATATTAATTCTTTTTTAAGATCTTTTGTAAAGTAAATTATTTAATTGCTTGAGAAGAGTTTTCAGGCTATAATTGCATGGATGAAAGCTTTCACTGAACTCCATTTAGAAGATCTCAAATCCTGGCTAAGTTCCCAAGATGCAAAACCATTCCATGCTAAGCAAATTTTTGAATGGGTCTATGCCAAATCGGTGATTTCTTTCGATGAGATGACCAACCTTTCGGTCGACTTAAGAGAGAAGTTGAAAAACACTTTTAGACTTCCCGTTTTGGAGCTTCAGAAAGTGCAAGATTCGGACGACGGAGAAACTTTCAAATTCTTATGGAAGATGTCCGATGGGGCCTTGGTCGAGTCGGTTTTAATCTGCTCCGGGTCACGAAGAACCGTTTGTGTTTCAAGCCAGGTAGGCTGCCCAGCCAAGTGCGCTTTTTGCGCTTCAGGAAAGCAGGGTTTTTTCCGTAATCTTTCTTCCGCTGAAATTGTTGAGCAGGTCGTGCAAATCAATCACTGGCTCAAATCAAAAGGGGAGAGGGTTTGCCATATTGTTTATATGGGTATGGGGGAGCCTCTTAAAAATTATGACGCCGTCGTAAGCTCTATTCGTGCTTTATCGGATGAAACGAAGCTGAATATTTCTGAAAGACGCATCACAGTATCGACCGTCGGTGTGGTTGAAGGTATCCGTCAGCTTGCTCAGGAAGGCTTAAAGTGCAACCTCGTTCTCTCTCTTCACGCGCCGAACCAGCATATCCGGACAAAAATCATTCCTTACGCCCGTAAATATCCTTTGGAAGAGATTATGTCTGCCATGGATTACTATGCCGAGTCCACGAAAAGGGATATTACCTATGAATACACCCTAATTGCCGGTATCAACGATCATCCGGATCATGCCTATGAGCTTGCAAAGCTTTTAAAAGGGCGTCAATGCACCGTAAATTTGATCCCTTATAATCCGGTTGAAGGCTTGAGGCTAAAAAGACCCGATAAAACAGCCGTTAAAGCGTTTAGAGCTGTATTGTTTGGCTGCAATATCAATAACACATGCCGCTACACCAAAGGGGACGATATTGCTGCCGCCTGCGGTCAGCTCAGCCTGCACGAAAAAAACAAGCTCAATATCGTGAAAGAAACACCTCCTAAAGCCTAAAAAATCAAAAAGAATAGACTGCTCCCGATTATGGGAGCAGATATTTAATTAGCTTTTCTTACAAGGCTGCCTTTTTTAATATCTATAAATACAGCTGAGTGTGGCTTGCTAATATTAGCAATAATATCTAAAACATCTGTAAAACATTTGGCGAGCCCTGATTCGGCCGAAATTTTCTCAGACGTCATAAGAATGGGTAGAAAACCCTGATCACTAGGTATGAGACAAGAAACATAACATGCACCGGGTGGCACAACGTTTTGATCAGAAAGGCTAGCAATTGTATTGGCTGCAATTTCTGCTGTTTTTTCATCTGTATATCCAGACGAAATATAGCGTGTTTGAGGAAAGATAGAGCTAGATGGCTTGACGTCTGAGAATATTTTCTCAGCAACACTCCATCCATTGTCTTTTGTCTCAAAGGTGATGATTGATACTTGCATAATTTTATCTATTTTGGACGGTTTAGAGGTTAAGTCGAAAAAATACTAGCCTGAAAAGTTGATTTTTTTAAAACCTTTTTGCAAATTTTACCCCTCTTGTGACTAATGGTTTCTTTGTTATAATCAAATTCCATGTTCAATCCCGATAAAATAGCTGATTTTCCGACCCTTCCCGGCGTCTACATTATGAAGCGCCGTAAAGGGGATGAAGTTTTATATGTCGGAAAAGCTAAAAACCTTAAAAATCGGGTTCGTCAGTATTTTGTAAAGGGGGGAGATGGGAGGGAGATTATTCCCTATCTTGTATCCCAAGTAGATGAGATTGAAACGATCGTCGTGACCTCTGAAAAAGAGGCGCTTTTAGTCGAAAACAACCTGATAAAAAAATATAAACCCCGTTATAACGCCCTTTTAAAAGACGATAAATCTTATATCGCTCTTAGAGTCACCGTCAAGCATCCCTGGCCGCGAGTTGAAATTGTACGCTTAAAGGAGAAGGCCAAAAAAAATGCGATGTACTTCGGCCCCTATACAAGCGCCCATGCAGCCAGGCAGACGCTTGAGATTTTGCAGAGAATCTTTCCCTTAAGACAGTGCAGCGACCAGGAGCTTTTAAGAAGAACAAGGCCTTGTATACTTTATGACATGAAACGGTGCATTGCCCCTTGCGTCGGCAAGTGCACGAAAGAAGAGTATAATCAGTTCGTTGAAAACACCATCGATTTTCTAAAGGGCAAGAGAAAAGAGGTTTTAGCTCTTCTTTACGTTGAACTTGAAAAAGCCTCGGAAAAGCTTGAATTTGAAAAGGCGCAAGCTATCTGGACCTCCATTCAGCAAATCGAAAGGACTCTTGAGGCCCAGAAAGTGCAAAATCCCTTGGGCGGCGATTTTGATGCGCTTGGAATTTATCGTCAGGGTGATGAGGTGATTTTAAGCGAGCTGAAAATCCGGGAAGGGAAGCTGATTGCGGCGCATCCTCATAATTTTGAACGAATCATTGAAGATGATAAAGAGCTTTATAGCTCATTTATCCTCCAGCACTATGAAGGCAAGGAAGATAAACCGGATGAAATTTTAGTTCCTTTGGATCTGGAAGAGGCAAGTAGTCTCGAGGAAATTATAGGCACTCCCATTCACAAACCTCAAAGAGGTGAAAAACGCAAGTATTTAGATTTAGCCTACATCAATGCTGAAACTTCCTTTAAAAAAGTGAAAGATGAGGCGTTGCTGCGTGAAAAAGCGCTCCAGGAGCTCCAAGAAAAGCTGCATTTAACAAGATACCCTAAAATAATCGAGTGCATCGATAATTCTAATTTAAGTGGATCGGAACCGGTCTCTGCCCTTGTTGCCTTTGAAGAGGGCCTTAAAGCGTCTAGCCGGTATCGTAAATTTAAAATTCGCGAAGCCGATGCCTCTGACGACTACGGTATGATGAAGGAGGTTTTGACCCGCCGATATCGAAAAGCCAAAGAAGAAAATGGGCTTCCCGATCTTCTCATCGTAGATGGGGGAAAAGGGCATTTGAATATGGCTTTGAAAGTGTTAGAGGAGCTTGATATCGCAACCGTAGATGTCATTGGCGTTGCCAAAGAAGAAGGGCGGCATGATAAGGGGGTGACCCAGGAACAAATTTTTTTACGCAACGTCAAAGATCCCATCTTTCTCAGATCTAATTCACCGGTCTTGTTTTTGCTTCAAAAAATCCGGGATGAAGCGCACCGTTTTGCGATCACTTTCCAGAAAAAACGTCGTTCCAAAGCGCTCATCAAATCGCTTTTAGATGAGATTAAAGGAATTGGGCCTGTGAAGCGAAAAAAACTTCTCATTCATTTTGGCAGTGTTGAGAAGGTGAGCGAAGCTACTCGGGAAGAGCTTCAAGCGATCGTGGGAAAAAAAGATGCCGAACTCATTATTGCATTTTTTTCGCAGCCATAGGCAAATATTCTTTCGCTAAGGGGCCATAAATCTCGGCCGTTGTGAGCTTCCCGATCCGATTGAAGAGCTCTTGGTGCTCCTTGAGAGAATTCAGGCGGCTTTCCATTTTTAAGATAAAGATTTCATGCGGCTTTAGTGGGATTGAAACATAAGGGATTTGATCGATTTCTTCAGTCGCAGCTAGGCTTAATCCTTCAAAAGGGGTTCTCGTTTGATAATAGTGAAAAAAGAGCATGAACATGACCGGCTCATAAATCACATCTTCATTATTTTTAATCATTTCAAAGAGCTCATCTCTGTTTTCAAGCGGATTTAAAAGTTCTTTCAATAGCGCTGTAAATTGAGCCCCTTTGATGCCTGTGTGGCAAAAGTCGATTGAATTGCCATCAAGAATAATTCTGAAGCAGGTTTCTGTTTTTTCTAAAGTGATGGTTTGAGAAAATGGATTGGCAATCAGTGCAATCAGCGAGTTTACCAAAGATTCCATCCCAAGTTTAGATTGTCTAAAAAGCCATCTTTCCAAAGAGGTGTCTGAATGATAAAAATGGATAAGCTCAGCTATCACCCCGCAGCCCACCGTTTCGATGGTGGCTATCAAGGCGGCTCCTAAAAAGCCCGCTTCAGCAGTCGCTTTTCTGAACTGTCTTTGAGAATAGCTCTCCTCCTCCCAAGGATTTCTCCATCTGACTAATTGAGGTAAACAAACTTGGCTTAAACTCATAATTTCTCTTTTCTTGCGGCAGTTAAATAGGATTGAAACGTACTTTTTAACTCTTTTTCAGGATTTTTCTTTCCGGTTTGATGGTAGTACGTCAGTCCATAAAATGGACGATCCATATTTAAAAGTCTTTGGGTAAGTGCTCTATCATCTTTGTCGTCTTCATGGATCAGTTTTGCAAGCTCGCTTGCCCCCTTTCTTATTCTGGAAGGAGTATGAGTCACATTTTCATCTAGATGAAGCTCCCAGAGAGGAGCTTTTTGATCGATGTGGATAGATCGCATCGCAAAACCTGTGATAAAAGCAATCGACCCATAAAGAGTGGTAAGAAGGCTTATCTGAAAAAGGTGGTTTAAGGCGCTGTATTTTTTTGGAGCCAAGTTAGATACAGGATAGAGAAGAAGAAGAAAGGCCGCATAAACGATCGTCTCGATGGCAGCGAGTAGATTATTTAAGCCGAGGGGTATTTGGACCGATATTTTGCGGATGTGCCATGCCGAATCCCGATCATTTAGACGAGGATTACGAAAGTCTAATAATTTTACGAGCCAATACGAGCCGATAGACATAATCCCGATAATCCTGAAATAGGGTATTTTTTACTTTCTAAAAATTGTATAAAACGCTATGTTTTTTGCTGTTTTGGGATATTAGCTCAGTTGGTTAGAGCACCACCTTGACATGGTGGGGGTCAGCTGTTCGAGTCAGCTATATCCCAATCCTTTTTTATGAATTCATACGCGGCCCATCTATTAGCCTATGCGCTAGATCACCATTTCCCCGATTGTATTCGGGAAGGCGGTGAGCTTGCCGACGTAACTTTTAAATATCGTTTTTTCAATAAAGCTCCTATTCCAGAAGATTTTGCCCCTTATCTCGAAGAGACGATGCGCGCTCAGGCAAGATCGGTGGAAGAGATTCGTTTTCAAGAGATGGTCGGCTCTAACGCTGCCGATCTTTTAAGGGAAGAGGGTCAGCCCCTTTTAGCTGAAAGGGCGGAAGAGGAAGAGGTGGTCGGTCTTGTAAAGATAGGCAACACCTTTGATCTTGCCTTGGAAGAGTTTGAGAGAGGTCCTGTATTCTTTAAAATTTTAAGTTTAAAGCCTCTAGAAGAGGGCTATGAAATCGAAGGGGTCGCATTTTCTAGTGAAGAGGCCCTTAAATCTTTTCTTAAGAAATGGAGAAAATGGGAAAAATTAGATCTTTCCAGGGAAAAGCTCGTTTTTTTTGACGAGAGGGATCATCTGATCTTCCTTCCCAAGGGCGTCCTTTTCCGGGAAGAGGTTCTCTCGCAAATCCCTTTTGAAGAGGGGATTTTAAAGGCAAGAGGGCTTGATCAAGAGGGGGTGGCCCGGTTTATCGAGATATTGAGGCCTAAAAAACTGCCTCTCGTCGTCCAAAATTGGAGCGATAAAGGGGAGTTTACCCTCCATGTTCACAGATGGGGAGAACTTGCCAGCCTATGCAGTTCCTCCTTGCAAATGATTCATAAAACAGTTAATATTTTACGTTTTGAGGCCCAGGTGACTTTATGCGGTCTTCGCCCGCCAAATGATGTGAGCGAAAGGGTCAAAGAGCTGTGGATTCAGGGTGTTCGAGCATTGAAAAATGTCTTGGATAATGAGGGAATTTCGTACCGGGAAGACCGGTATGGGGAGCCAAAAGGTCCTGAAATTAAGATAGCACTATTAGACGAGCTAGGGGCAGCTTTTGAAGGCCCTTCGCTTCGGATCGACTGCATAGCGTCAGAAGAGGTTCGGACAATCCGTTATGCTCCTGCAGAGGAGATGGTGGTTATGGTTCGAAGTCTAGTTCCTGATTTAGATCAGCTGGCACTCAAAATGATGGAGCAAAAGCTTTTAAACAGGAGCGACATTGAGAGTTAATAAAGAAATCCGGGCACCTCGGGTTCGCGTTATTGGAGCTGCCGGCGAACAAGTAGGTATTATCGCACTTTATGAAGCGTTAAGACTTGCAGAAGATGCGGAACTTGATCTTGTAGAGATTGTTCCTAACTCTAATCCCCCGGTTTGCAAAGTCATGAATTACGGTAAATACCGTTATGATCAGACCAAGCGTGAGAAAGAGAATAAAAAAGCTCAGCATCAGATTAAAGTTAAAGAGGTAAAAGTGAAGCCAAATATTGGCGCGCACGATCTCGAAACTAAGCTGAATCACGCCAGAGACTTCATTGAAGAGGGTGACAAAGTAAAAATTACTTGTACCTTCAGAGGAAGGGAGATGATGCACCCGGAATTTGGGGAAAAGATTGTCAATTACATGCTCGATAAGATGCAGGATATTGCACAAGCGGAAGCGCCTCCTAAATTCTTTGGGAAAATGTTAACTGTTGTCGTTGCGCCTAGTACGAAAAAGAAAGTTGTTAAACCTTCTACTGGACCTAATCCGGAAGAGGGGACAGCTCGGAAGTAACGGAAGAGGAATTAGTACTGTGACTAAAATGAAAACGAAAAAAGCGGTATCGAAAAAATTTAAGGTAACCGCAACCGGTAAGCTTAAGTTTAACCGCCCCGGTAGACGCCATAAATTGACACACAAATCGTCTAAAAGAAAACGTCAGCTTGGTAAAGCAGGTGTTTTAAGCGAAACTAAAATCGCAACTTATAAACAAATGATGTGTGTATAATTCACCCGTTAGAGGTGAATGTAGAGTTATTAGAAAAACTATTAAAGTATTGGAGATGAGCTATGGTTAGAGTAACTAACGCAGTAGCATCCCATCGTCGGAAAAAAAGACTTTTCAAACTCGCTAAAGGGTTTGTCGGAGATCGTAAAAATCACCTCCGTCTTACAAGCGATGCGGTTTTAAGAGCGCTGGCCTACAATTACCGCCACCGCAAGCTTAAAAAGCGTGAATTTAAAAGTCTCTGGATCGTGCGGATTTCCGCAGCAGCGAAGATTCATGGGTTGTCCTACAGTAAATTAATCAATGGCTTGAATAAAGCTAAGTGCGAATTGAACCGCAAAATGTTGGCAGATCTGGCAGTGACCGATCCTAAGGCTTTCGGTCTTGTCGTAGAAAAAGCGAAAGCAGCTTTAGTGTAAAAACGAAGGCTGTGCATGCTGTAAAGGCGTGGAAGTGTAAAACACTTTCCACGCCTTTCTTTTTTTGTCTCTATCTGATAATCTAATTTTACTATGAAACCTATCCACGACCTCCTTCAAGCGTTTACCGCCGATTTAAAGAATATTAAAACGAACCGTGATCTCGAAGATTTAAGAGTCCGCTATCTGGGAAAAAAAGGACCTGTTCAAGAGTTGATGAAACACTTGAAGGATCTCTCGCCGGAAGAAAAGCCTGTTTTTGGCCAGGCAGTCAATGATTTAAAGGCGACCATTTCCTCTGCCTTAGACGATCTATCGACACGCCTGACCGGGCAAGAAGAGCTTATCCGCCTTGAAAAAGAAAGAATCGATGTAACCGAGCCGGGCAGGCGCGGTTTTATCGGAGCTAAACATATCCTGACCTCCTTTATGGATGAAATTTTAGATGTGATGATCAGTATGGGTTTCTCGGTCCAGTATGGGCCCGATATCGAATCGGATTATTACAATTTTGAGGCGTTGAACTTTGCGAAAGACCACCCTGCGCGCGATATGCAAGATACGTTTTATGTCGGGCCTGACCGTCTTTTGAAAACTCACACGTCGAACGTGCAAGTAAGGGTGATGGAGTCTGAAAGGCCGCCGATTCGTATTGCCTCTCCCGGAAGAGCGTTTCGTAATGAGACGATCACCGCAAGGTCCCATGTGTTCTTCCACCAGGTTGAAGCGCTTTACATTGATAAGGGAGTCACTTTTAAAGACCTTTTATCAACGCTCGACGAGTTTTTCTTAAAATTATTCCATACCAAGCTGGAAACGAGGTTCCGCCCCAGCTACTTTCCCTTTGTGGAGCCTGGCATGGAGGCCGATGTTCGTTGCATCATTTGCGGCGGTAAAGGGTGCTCTATCTGTAAGTACAGCGGCTGGCTAGAAGTTCTAGGAGCCGGCATGGTCCATCCGAATGTGTTGAAATCTGGAGGGATCGATCCTGAGGTCTATTCCGGATACGCGTGGGGAATGGGGCTCGAGCGTTTAGTCATGATAAAATACGGCATTAAAGATATTAGGCTCTTTACGGAAAACAACCTTAAATTCCTGAGGCAGTTTGCCTCTGTCTAAGTTCCAGGTGAAAGAAGGGGAGTCGGGCGAGAAGTTATCTCAATTCTTGCATCGCCATCTTCCCCACCTCTCTTTAAACCAGATCAAACGCTCGATTGAATCTAATCGATGTACCCTGAACGGTAAAGTCGAAAGATTTCATACGACCCTGGTTGGCAAGGGAGATCAGGTCGAATTTGAGCTTCTTGAAAAACCGCGTCCGGCACTTCATGAGGAGTGTCTCTTCGAAGATGACTTTTTTCTAGTGATCAATAAACCCTCGGGTGTTCCTTCCGAAAAGATTACGCGCGGATTGCTGGCCCACCGTTTGGATAAAGAGACTTCCGGATGCCTATTACTTGCCAAAAATGAAGAGGCTTTAAAAAAAGCGGAAGAGCTCTTTAAAAATCGTGAAATTGAAAAGAGATACCTTGCAGTGGTTGAAGGGATGCCGAATCCCGCTGCGGGAGTGATTGAAAAGCCTATGGGCAAAGTAAGCTCCTTTCAAGGGCAGTCTATTTGGGGTGTTGTGAAAGAGGGCCTTTTTGCCAAGACGGCTTATAAAGTCCTCAAGAAGGGCAAAAATCGAGCTTTGGTTTTGTGTCTGCCTGAAACGGGGAGAACCCACCAGATTAGAGTGCATATGGCCTATCTTGGCAACCCCATTGTGGGCGATTACACCTACAGCAAGAGACAGCCTTTTAGCACTCCCTCGAATCGAATCCTTTTACACGCCTCTGAATTAAAATTTACCCATCCTTTTTCGTCCCAATCGGTCAAAGTAGAAGCCCCCATACCTGCCGAAATCGAGGAGCTATTTTTATGAAAGTTCTAATCGTCAAATCTTCTGCGCTCGGCGACATCATTCAAGCTTTCCAAATTTTGGCGCCGTTAAAAAAACAATTTCCCGGCTGTCAGATTGACTGGGTGGTAGAAGCTCCTTTCAAAGATATCGTTGAAGCCCATCCATTGATTGATCACGCCATTTTGATTGAAACGAGGAAATGGCGCAAATTAAAGTCTTTAAAGACATTGAAGGAAACGGTCATAAAACTTCGATCGACCCCTTACGATTTTGTAATCGATCTTCAAGGAAATATCAAATCGGGACTCATCACTTGGCTATCGAAAGGTAAAAAAGGGGGCTACGGTTGGAAGACGGCTCCGGAGAAGGTAAACACTTTTTTTACTAATATCCATGTGAATCCTGAGCCTGGGCATAATCAAAGAGAAGATTATTTTGAGATCGTAAAAAAGACGATCGGATTTGAAGCCCCCATTCTCTTTGAGGAGCTTCCCATGAAGCCTATTAAGAACATTATGGTGTGCCCCGGATCGGCCTGGCCAAACAAACAGCTGACTAACGAGTGCCTGAAAGATTTTTTATCTCGCTTAAGTGTACATGGCTTTCATTTTCACATGGTATGGGGATCGCCAGCTGAAAAAGCCACCTGTGAACTGATAGCTAAAGAGGTGCCAAACACTGTGATCGTTGATCGAAGACCCATTCCTGAACTTGCCAAACGGATGAAAGAGATGGATCTCGTGATTGCGATGGATTCGATGGCGCTGCATCTTGCAGGAGATCTTCAAGTTCCCACCTTCTCACTCTTTGGCCCTTCCAATGCGGAGCGCTATAAACCCTTAGGCAAAAACGCCTTTACCTTCCAGGGAGCTTGTCCCTACGGGAGAACCTTTGAAAGAAGATGTCCTCTGATGCGAACCTGTGAAACAGGCGCTTGTCTCCGTTCAGAGAGCGGGGAGACGCTCTACAATTCTTTTGTCAAACAAACGTCTATTTGATATTCTTTTTTTGCCGGGGACCTTTTGGATTGGGAGAATCCGAACCAGGTCAGGACAGGAATGTAGCAGCCTTAAGGAACCTCTCTTAAGCCTAAAGATACTCTCCGGCACTTTCTAAAGTTTACTCCCAAACCGTTCGTTTGGCTTTTCTTTCAATAGGGGGGTCGACTGGAGGAACATAAATCGGTTTTCGTCTACCGATCACCATCAAATGCGAGATTGCATCGTCCTGTTTCAAGAATCTAGCCAAACTTTCAAGGGTTTTTAAAATAAGTCCATTTTGGCGTATCAAAGGGCGGAATAATCGATATTTGTAGAGCCTGATCCAAAACGCGTGGTAGGAGGCGATGATTCTTTCAATGACAATCTCTGTCTCGACGAGATTTAAAAATCTTGCTACCGCATCAACCGAATCGATATCGATGGCCGTTGTGATCACAATCTTTCCATCCGCTGTAACCAGTCTTGTCATCTCTGAAATCAGCAGTCTTCTGTCAGGTTCGGGAAGTTCAGCAATTAAGTCTAGCGCCATAACGAGCTGGTAGTGATGATCCTCTAACTTGGTGTAAGGGATAAAGTCTAAAATCTTTCTGGCTTTCCCTTTGTAGTGGTCAAGCGCAAGTTGCGAGATATCTACCCCATCGATCTCGAAACCTTTTTCGATCAAGCGATCGGCTACTCTACCCCATCCAAGACCAAGGTCGACCCCTTTGCAAGGGGGCATATCGATGAGGGCTAAAGTCCTTTCAATGCGGGTCATTTCTTTAATGTTTCGGTCCGGATTGAAATGCTCCGGATGAGTTTTCCAAAGCCTTTCATACTTTCCTTCGGCTTGAATCCGATTTTTTTGTTTTTGAGACAGTTTAGGCTCGGAGTGTGTAGCTGATGTGATCGGAAATCGGCTCATGCGGTTTGGATAAGTTCCTTCAAGGTTAAATTTAGCGGTTTTAAGTCGATGGGTCGATTGATATACAACTGAATCCAAATTTCTAAAACGAGACAAGACCAGAGCATTCTAAATTTTTCCTCGGGCTCTTGAAGCGCATTTTTAATCCATTTTTCGGTGATGATGCCCGATTCAACGAGAGAGCTTTTCAGTAAAAGGGGGAACAGCTCTTTGAGATCCCGCTCATGGCTCCAGGCGGAGAGAAAATTTTTCCGGGTTCTTTTAGGACGATTGATAAAGGATTCCGGCAAAACTTTTTCTAGTATGGGCTTTAAATAGGAAGCGGTGTGGCTCTCTTCCAGCACTTCCGGCTCTGGCAGCCCTGCAGCATATTCAACCAAGTCGCGATTCAAAAAGGGTGTCTGCCACAACAGCCCATGCACTTTTGTAATGCGGTCAAATTGGAGCATGTAGAAATCGGGAAGGCGCGATTTGACGTCGAAATATTGAAGCGTCGATACCGTCGATTTAATTTTTGAGAGGTTGTGGAATTTATGGAGAAACGTATCGGGATCAAATAGTTTGCAGATACGAGGAGCCGCTTCATTCAATTCGTTTTCATCAAAAATCGCATTATGGCGCAGAAAATCGAATTGCCAGGGATTGGTGCGGGATATTTTTAGAATGTTGTACGCGGCAGGTTTATAGAGATAATTGCAAAGAGGAACGACTATTTTTCGAAGAATCGGACTTGGGATTAGGCTCAGGCGGTTCAACGTTGTAAAAGTGTGTTCATTCATTGAATAGCGGCTGTGGCCTGCTAAAAGTTCATCGCTGCCCATGCCGGAGAAAACAGTTTGAACTTTTGTTTTAGCCATTTTGGCAAGATTCCAAGTGGCAATGATGTTAGGATCTGCCAAAGGCTCATCTAAGGACCATATGATCGAGATTAAATCATCGGCAACTTCTGATGGAACGATCTCTTTTACTTCCTGGGGTATTTTAAGGGTTTGAGCAACAGTAATAGCAGATTCTATATCCTGCCGGCTCACCTCCTTGAATCCGGCTGTAAAGCCCAAGGTTTGAGACTGTTTGTTCAGTTCATAAGCAACCGTTGCAGATCCTAAGCCTCCTGAAATGAAACACCCTTGAGGATCTTGGGTCCTCTCTTTTCGGATCGCATTGGATAGGAGATCGTCTAAGTGTTCTTTGGTTTTGGAAGGATCGGAATTTTGTTTTTTCTCAAAAAAGCTCGAGTAGGACCAGTAAGGCCGAATTTGGATCCCTTGCCGTTTATTAAAACATAAATAGTGGGCTGGAAGGAGTTTATTTACATCTTGAATAGGGCTTAGATCTTGCGGGATAAAGCCGAAATAAAGATACATGGCCATTCCATCAAGCGACAAAGTCTGCGGCACTAGACCTGATTTTAAAATCCCTTTCAACTCGCTTGAAAAAATGAAATGGCGGCTGTCGTGAAACCAATAGAGCGGTTTTTTGCCGATTCTGTCTCTTGCTAATGTTAAAGTTTCGCTTTCCTGATCGAAAACAAAAAGAGCAAAAGAGCCATCCAGCTTTTCAAGAAACTTGTCTTTATAAATTTCATAGAGGCTGACGATTATCTCTTCGCTTGATTTAGGTTCCGGAAATCCGTGGTGTTTCACATCCTTAATCAGAGACTCTTCATTTTCGAGAAACCCGTCCAGGCCGCAAAGAATGCTTTTTTTACTATTCGCCCCCAGCTTTTTCCCAATAGAGCCCCCTTGGACATTTCTAAATTCGAAAGTGTCCAACTCTTTTTTAAGTCCTTGTCCCATCATCCGTAACATAGAGGGAACAAGGGACTCTACTTGAAGCACATCGGGATAGATGATTCCCGCAATTCTGGAAAGATCGCTCGTGGTCATAAAAAATGGTTTAAAGTATTATTCATTTTTATGGTTAGAACTGTTTTCATGAAATGGAGTTTAAACCCTTGAATCCTTTTACGCTTCCACTTTTTGTTTTTGTCTGGGGGTTGATCTCTTTTCTAACTTACAGGTATTTGATAAATCTTCCAAATAACCCCCCTCAGCCGATCTCATTGGGGTATCCCATCCTCGCGTTCACCCTCTTTCTTTTGTCCTATGGACTTCTCATCCCTTTAGTCAAAGACTTCCTCCCCTTAGATCCGGCTATTTCAGGCCTTGCTTTATTTGGTTTTATTTTTTTTATTTTTACTTTGACCCTTCTACACAGGTTGCCGTTTAAAAATCCCCTTTCATCGTGGCTCCTTGGGTCGTTTAGTTATTTTCTTATCTATCCCTTCATTTTTGTTTTGGCAAAAGGAATCGAATTTGTTCTAAAAACTTATTTTGGGATCGATGCCCTTGAGCAAGAAGCTATACAGGTTTTAAAAACCCAAAAAGAAAACTTTGGCCTCATTTTATTTGTGACAGTTTTTATCCCGATGATTGAAGAGATATTATTTAGGGGATTCCTTTTGCAAGGGCTGAAGTCGGTGATGCGAACCTCTTTTGCGATAGCGCTTTCTTCTTTAATTTTTGCCTTCTTTCACTATGCAGGCGGACAAGGATTTTCTAATATTACCATCATCGCCTCCCTTTTTGCTCTTGCTTGTTTTATGGGATACCTCGTCGAGAAAACCGGAAGCTTGTGGAGCTCTATGGGACTGCATATGACCTTTAATTCCATTTCCAGTTATTTCATCATCCGAGGCTTAGCATGAAAAGATGGCTTTTGTTGCTGATCGCGGTCAGTTCCCTTCATGCTATCGCAAGGGTTCCTGTCCAGCAAGTGGTCAATTTTAACAATCAGTTTACCCTCGACGTCTACCGGGTTCTTTCGAAAGAAAGGGGGAATTTATTGGTTTCACCTTATTCCGTATCATCCGCTTTTGCAATGGTCTATTTGGGCGCCGAAGGGGATACGTTGAAAGAGATTGGATCCGTTTTGAAATTTCCCTTAACCCCGATTTATTTGGCTCCAAGCTTTAAAAGGATCAACGAGGCTTTATCCTCGGACAAAAATTTGTCTCTTTTATCCTCGGTTTGGATCGATCGAAGCTTTACGGTAGACGATTTTTTTCGAAAAAGCGTCGATGATAATTTTCCGGGGCTTTTTAATATCTCCGATTTCCAACTTAGAACAGATTCTTCCAGAAACGAGATTAACAGCTGGGTCGCAGCTAGAACTTCCAAAAAAATACCCTCTTATCTTAGCGTAAGCGACGTCTCCTCCGCCACCAAAATGCTTTTGCTCGCCTCGTTAAGTATACAAACAGAGTGGGCTAAACCGTTTAATCTAAGAGAGACAAGCTCTCAGAACTTCTTTCCTACGAAAGCAAGCGAAAGAAGGGTGACCATGATGTCCAGGGTAGATGAATTTCCCTATCTGGAAGACGAAACGGTTAAAGTGTGTGAAATTCCTTACACCAATGCTAAAAGCGAAGAGGCGAGACTCTCTTTATTTATTGTTCTTCCTAAAGAAGTAGAGGGCTTGAAAAAAGTGGAAGAGTCTTTCGGCATGGAGGTGTTGTCTAATTGGCTCTCTCAAATTTCGACCACCCAAGTTTCTGTAAAACTTCCTCGATTCAGAGTGAACCAAACCCATTCTTTTAAAGAAATATTTGACAAAATGGGTCTTCGAAATCCCTTCGGACCTGAAGCTAATTTCTCCTTAATCTCGAGCAACGGAAACCTCTTTATCACCAAAATAGTGCAAAAAATATTTTTCAATGTCGATGAAAGAGGGTCTGACTCTAAGGCGCAAGTCTCTATTTCCCAAGCGCAATCGCCAATCCAGAAAAGTGAAGGCGTGAAAGATTTTGTTGTAGACAGGCCCTTTTTATTCTTTGTGATCGACAACAACCTAAATCAAATCATCCTTATAGGACGTATCCTACAACCTTGAATTTTAACGATTTATGAGGTATAATCACTAATATGTCCCACTTAACATCCCACTATAGATTCGATGCGTGTGGTTTATCCGATATCGGTCTTGTCAGACCCAATAACGAAGATGTGTGGGCAGAAATAGAAAAATTGAATTTTTTCGCGTTAGCGGATGGGATGGGTGGTCACAGAGCGGGAGAAGTCGCTTCGAGGGAGGCGGTCAGCTTTCTATTAGAAGCGGTTAAAAAAAGCTTTAAAAGTCCCACTTCGATCGATGAAGCCGTAAAAAAAATGGAAGCTGCGATCAAGCTTGCCAATAGGGAAGTCTTTAAGCTCTCCAAATCCGATCCTGAATGGCGCGGCATGGGGACAACGCTTTCATGCATCATGTTAAGAGAGGATGGCTGCATTGTCGGAAATGTCGGAGATAGCCGTATCTATAGGCTGCGAAATAATACGCTCAAATTGCTGACCCGCGATGACTCTCTCTTTAGAGAGCTTGTTGACTTAGGCCAATTAAGCGAAGAGCACTCTCCTGAATTTGCTTATAAAAATATTATCACAAAAGCTGTCGGAACCGAGCAAAAGCTTGAGCCTTACGTTCAAACCTTCGATCTGGAAGCGGACGATCTCTTTTTGCTAACAACCGATGGGATTACCGATCTTGTCCTTTTTAAGGAGCTCGAGGAGATATTATCCTCAGGGCTTGAAATTGAGGCTCTCTGTCTTCGCATTATCGAGGTGAGTAAACAGCGAGGCGGTTATGATAACATGACCTGCCTGATCATCAGGTGCCTTGCTGCATGATCTATCTTGATAACAATGCCTCTACACCCCTCGATCCTTTTGTACAAGAAATGATCAAGCTGGAAATGACCTATCTCATTGATAATCCCTCCAGCATGCACAAATATGGTCAGGAAGCCAAAAAGCGTTTAGATAAGGCTAGAAGATATATCGCAGATTATTTCAAAGTAAAACCCACAGAGATCATTTTTACCTCTTCAGGGACTGAGGCGATGAATTTTCTTATCCGTAGTGCGCTTCATCATAAAAAAGGGCATATTATCTCCTCTTCGGCAGAGCACTCGGCTGTATACAATCTGCTTAAAAGCCTCCCTTTTGAAACTACTTTTTTGAATCCCGAACCAACCGGAGAAATAGCTCCTGAAAAAGTTTTTAAGGCCATCCGTCCCGATACGATTCTCATCTCTCTGATGGCTGTCAATAATGAAACCGGGGTTAAAACCGACATCGATGCAATTGCTAAAGGGCTAAAAGTTCCCTTTATTGTCGATGGTGTGCAGTGGCTTGGGAAAGAGCCGATATCCCTTCCTCCCCAAGTGACCGGCATCGGTTTTTCCGGGCATAAAATTCATGCCCCGCCAGGTATCGGATTTGCAATCATCCGTCACAAACAAAATCCTTTTATTGTAGGCGGCGCGCAAGAGTTTGGAATGCGTGGCGGCACTGAAAATATGCTTGGAATTATGGGACTTTATGCAGCTTTCCAAAAGCTGACTCCTATTGAATCTTCTGCGCGTGATCTTTTTGAGAAAAGGATTTTAGACGCTTTACCAAATGCGCAAGTCAATGGGAAAAATCGAGTAGCAAACGTAACAAATATCACCTTCTCTGGAATCGATGGTGAAACACTTCTAATCAAACTCGATCAAAAAGGACTTGCCGCAAGTCTTGGCTCAGCCTGCAGTTCAGGCGCGATCGAACCTTCCCGCGTCCTTATCGGGATGGGCCTGTCCTACAAACTCGCGAAAAGCTCCCTCCGCTTCTCCTTCAGCCGCATGAACACCTTAGGCGAAGCTGAAAAAGCCGCTCAAATCGTAATCGAGTCTGTTCGTAATTAAACATTATTTATTAACCAAAAAAGCCAGGCTTTAAATATTTTTTTTCTTTACGAGCTTCTGAAAGAGCTTGATCAATTTCCATATGTAAGTTGTTGTAAAAATGAAGAAAAGTAAGTCTTACTTCATAGTAATATTTTTCAAATCTTTTATATCTTTGTATATTAGAGTCTAACATCGGATTAGGAATAAGTTTGTAGTGTGGTTGTTGTTCTTTTGTAGCTTGTTCTCTCCAATATTTTTCATCTGCACAAAGATCATCACAAATTTTTGAGACTCGAGCCTGCTTTTTGGCTTGTTCTTTGAAAATATCCTGAAGAGCTTTTTCTTGTGCTTCAGCCTTCTGTTTATTGATAGCCTCTTGTAATTTATTGATGGCATCATCTTGATCTTTCAATTTGGGTCCAAGTTCCTCTATACGCTTAGCGAGGGCTCCTTTTTCTTGAGCTAGTTTAGCATTATTATCTTCTAAAATTTTAATTTTTTCGCCCAAGTCTTGGTTATGAATAACTAAAGAATTGTTTTTCTTAACTTGTTGATTATATTTTTCTTCTTCGTCAGACAATTTAACTCTTAAAGCTTCTTGTTTGGTAAGTAAGTTATCTCGCAAGGTATTATAATTTCTTTCTGCAGCCTTTTTTTGAATTTCTATTTCTTCAAAACATAACAAAGCTAATTGGCTTACGATCTCTTTTACTGCTTTTTTCGCATCAGGAGTTAAGGGGACGTTATTTAAAGCTTGTGCTCTGGCTAACAGAGAATTTAGAAATTGATTGTTTGCTGGCTGCATAATAACCCGTTAAAAGTAAAATAAAAACACCAAATTTTAAACTAAATTGTTGATTTAAATCAATGATTATTTGGTTGACTTTCGAAATAAAAATATATAAAATTACTTTCTCAAATTAAGGTTTTATTATGTATCCAGTAGGTCCCAAGGGACAAACATATCTTGATTCATCTGATTTAGATTTCTTTAGCGTATTATCAAATCTTGCTTCGTCTGTTGATTCGATTCGTCAACAGAGTGAATTAAGAGTCAGTCAGATGGGTGAGCTTGATAGAGCTTTTTCTGGGGATCTTCAAAGGGTGGAGAATTTATCAAAGATAAGTAGTGATTTTGATGCTAAATTAGATGAACAAATTAAAGCAAAAGAGACTCAAAAGAAAGTAATCGATAAAAAAATTGAATGCTCAAGTAAGCAAATAGAGGAGTGTAAAGCCATTCAAGAGCACGTGGAGTCTTTGCATGATTACGCGGAAAATCGAATTCTAGAAGGTGCTGAGCTTTTAAACGAACTTTCTCAATTGAATGAAGCTGAGAGAAGTAAAAAATTAACGACTTTACTCATAGAACTAAGTCAGCAAGAAGATTTCAGACTTGAACTATCAGAAAAATTTGGCGGACCCGTTACTCAAGGAAATGATGGCTTTAATGTCGTAAAGCTTCAATATATGGGTGGTGGAATTGGAGATGTAAAGCAAAAAAGAAATCTTGCTATTGTGGCCTCCTTGGTATTTCTTGTTGGAAGTGTTTGTTTGCTGCCTTTAGCAACAGGTCCTGCAGCTTTTGGAATCGGCGCAGCTTTGCCAGGCTTTCAATATGCGGCATTTAGATCTGAAAATTCGGGGCCTAAGGTTTTTGATGGTTGGAAATTTTTAAGACATGTTGCAGCAGGGGCAGTTACACATGTAGTTATCTCGAAAGGAGCCGCCCTTGTTTTAAACAAATTAGGACAAATATTCAAAGGTGCCGATTGTTTTGCCTGTGCGGCAGCTGCTATCAAAGCGCATCATTTTCTGGACATTACGGCGGACGTGATAGGAAAGGCACTCTCTCAGGCTATTTTGAATGCGGTTGGAACACTCCTCAGAAAAAAAATATTACAAGAAAATGTTTCGTCAAGTGACGTTGTCTATGCTCTTGCCGCCGGTAGTTGTGGGGCTGCCGCCAGCTATGGAATTGAAAAGTACTCTTTTGAGATTGAAAACGTCATAGGGCGTGTTTTTGCAAAAGGGATTGCCGGTTTTGTTCAGCAAGCTGCGGCTTATTGCGGAGGAAACGCTGTACGTAAAGACGGCAACTGGAACGCTCTCTTTTGGAAAGAGACATTAGATGAAGGTCTTGAAGGATTTTTTTGGGCTCTTGTCTATCAAGTGGCAGATGAGATAAAACAAAATAGGCTAAATGCTCAGGAATTTCAATCATTCAAAAACGAGGTTTGTAGTAAGATTGATTCCGATAAATCTCTTAACAAAAATCAGAAAAAAGAACTTAAAGCAAAAATTCAATCAGCCAATACCATTGCTGAAATCAATACCATTTTAAATGAGGCAAAGCTGCAAATTCAATTAGCCGCAATTGATAAGAAAAATATCTCGCCATGCGCAAAAAAGAAACAAAAAGATGCTTTAAAAAAGAAAAATCCGGGTGTAAATCCTATTATAAAAAATGTTTATCTTGACCGTTTTAAAAACGTTAAGCTTCCTAAAGATTTAAAAGACAAACTGTTAAAGGATATTGAAAAATGCACATCCCCTGAAGAGATTAATCAAGTTATTACTGATGCCATGAAGGCCATAAACAATGAAATTCAACTGGCCTCACTTGAAGGTAAAACATGGGAAGAAGCTAAAGGTATCGTTAAAAAATGGATTCTTGAGCTAGCAGAAGCTGGTTATCATCCTTCAGGAGATCACTATAAACAAGACACCTACAAAAATGATTTGATTGTTGAGGCTTTAGCTGTGAAGATTTTAAAAGGGGAGCAAATCAAATGGACTCACCATCATCATAATCAATTGATAATTAAAGATGGAAATAATCTTAAAAAAATAAGGGATGGGATTGTTGTTGAAGAGAGACAGTTTGAAAAAGAGATAATAGAGCCTAAAATAGATATTGTAGCCCTAAGAGAAAGGTATCAGGTCATAAAGAATGTAAAAAAAGATTGTGAGCTGGAGGTTCATGCTGAGCTTGAGAATCATCATGAATCAGCAAAAATTTTAAAAGAACCTATCGATTATGTCAAAGCGGAAGCATTAGCTAAATTAAATCCGGAACAAAGGCAGAGCGTTAATAAAGCGTTTGGCAATCATGTTGCAGCAATGAATACTCAGCCTAAAATACCTCCAGCTGCTGCCCCTCAAGAACCTCAAGCGGTAGCTGCTCAAAAACAATCAAAGCCGCAACCCGTAAAGGTAGATGTTCCTCAATTTAATGTTAGACCCAATCCTATTGATCCACCTATGGCACCTGCCTTACAGCCGACAAATCTTCCCTTGATTCACACACTCGTGATTCCAAAAAATGTTATTAAGCCGGCCCCCGTTCAAGAGGCTCCAAAAAAAAACACCAAGATCGGTGATAGATGTAAAATTAAATATCCGGCCTGCCGCACCCATATTGCCAAATCCTATTGAAGCGGTACAAGAAGTTCCTAATGATATATTGTTAAATAACCAGCCAATAGAACCTATTCATGAAAATCCCTTTGAAGTACTTCCACCGAGAGCACAGGAAGTGCCGATTGATGTGATAATAAATAATCATAGAGTTTTACCTCCCCGTCCTCCAGTACTTCCGGTTTTAAGAGAGGGCGGACTTTTTGCACGATTGCCAATACTACCTTTAGGAGCTGTTGTAATAAGATGGCAAAGAAATATAGAGCTTTTAAGAGATCAAATAGCTGAATGTCCTAATACGAGAGCGGGTAGAGCAAGAAAATTATATCTGCAAAGGCAGTTGCCTAGGTAAGTTCAGTAAGTTTTAAAACATATAGTCTATGTAGATTAGTTTATACTAACTGAGAAAGCCGCAAGTATTATTATTGAAAAGGTTACCTGCCTTTTGTGTGCCCGATTCCGTTTCAAGGCTTTTAGCCTAGGCTCTGCCTGTAGTTCAGGTGCGATTGAACCTTCTCGTGTGTTGCTGTCGATGGGATTATCTTACAAGGAAGCCAAGGCTTCTCTTCGGTTCTCTTTCAGTCGAAATAACACCATTCAAGAGGCTGAATCTGCGGCCGCTACCGTCATTAAAATCGTTAAATCGCTTCACCCATCAATCCCTGAAAGGTAGTGAATTTTAAAAAGCTGAGCTCACCCTGTAACCAACGCTTCAGTTTAGAGGTGACTTCATGCCGATTCAATCACATCTACATGAAGTACCAATTTTTAAATTACGCTAATTTTTGGAGAGAGGAGAAAGAAAATAGAAACCTAGGGCCCAGGTAGCCATCCCTTGACATTAGATCGGTGACTCTTTCTGCCTCTTCTCTTGAAATCGGGTTGCCATAAAGCTTAATAGTACATCTCCTTGAAAGCTTCAATAAACAGTCAGGAACAGACGTAAGAAAGTTATGTCTAAGATCAAGTTCTTTTAAATCAATTAATTGTCCCATCGAATCGGGAAGAGAGTCAATTTTATTATCGTTGAGCGTTAGCGTGGTTAGCTTCGAGAGATTGCCTATAGTGTCAGGAACTGATGTGAGTTGGTTGCTACTGAGATAGAGATCTCGTAAGTTTGAAAGTTTACCTATGGTTTCAGGTATTGATGTGAGTTGGTTGGTATCGAGAAATAGCGCTTCAAGCTGTAAGAGATTGCCTATAGTGTCAGGAACTGATGTGAGGAGGTTGTGACAAAGAGATAGCGCTCCAAGCTGCCAAAGATTGCCTAGGTTTTCAGGGGCAGCTGTGAGTTGATTGCAATTGAGACGTAGTTCTTTTAACCGCGATAGATTGCCTAGGTTAGGGAAAGCTGTGAGTTTATTCTCGATGAGCGATAGCCTTTCTAGCTTAGAGAGATTGCCTAAGGTTTCAGGAACTGATAAGAGTCGGTTACTATTGATATATAGATCTCGTAGGTTTGAAAGTTTACCTATGGTTTCAGGTATTGATGAAAGTTGATTATAACTGAGAAAAATTTTTCGAAGTTGTGTGAGTTTGGTTATTGTCGCCGGTAAAGTTGTAATCTTGTAACTACTTAATTGTAAGGTATCAGATTGAAGTTCCGTTTGAGATGTTCTAAGGGTTTGCGCTAATTCAACCAGATGATTATCACTATCTTGAGCATTGAGATAAGAGCTTATTGATTGAGTAGATAAAACATTTTGGGTGTTGTTAGAAGTATTCATTCAATACATGTTGGGTTTAATCAGAAAACTATAGCAAAAATGATAATTAAATTATTTAAGGAGTGATTTATTTTTGTTTTTCAGTCGCTCTTTCATTTTTTATCTACGCCAATTATTCGATAAATCATAAAGAAAATACAAACCTAGGACCTTTATAGCCTTTAGCATTCATGAGATTGATGACTCTTTCAGCCTCCTCTCTTGAAATGGGGTTTTCTTGAAGATGAATGGTGCATCCGCTTGAAAGTTTAAATAAACAGTCAGGAACAGAAGTAAGACGGTTACATCGTAGATCAAGTGTTTCTAAATTAGTTAACTGTCCTATCGAATCAGGAAGAGAGTTAATTTGGTGGTTGTAGAGATAAAGCGATCGTAGCTGTAAAAGATTACCTAAGGTTTTAGGAACTGAGGTGAGGTTGTTTCTGCCGAAAGAAAGCACCTGTAGGTGTGAAAGTTTGCCGAACGTTTCAGGAACTGAGGTGAGTTGGTTGTTGTAGAGAGTAAGCTTTTCTAGCCGTGAAAGTTTACCGAAGGTTTCAGGAATAGATGTGAGTTGGTTTTCGTGCAGATAGAGTTCTACAAGCTGTGTGAGATTACCTAAGGTTTCTGGAACTGATGTGAGTTTATTGTGGTGGAGTTTCAGCTTTACTAGTTGTGTGAGATAGCCGATTGTCACCGGTAAAGTTGTTAAATTGCATTTAGCTAAATTTACGGAACTAGATTGAAGTTCATAATGAGAAACACGGAGTTTTTGTGCTAATTCAACTAGATGATTATCGCTATGTTGAGCGCTAAGATGAAGGGCTGCAATAGAAGTAGTTTTACTAGCTAATGGATTTACATGGGGCCTCGAAAGATATTCGTAAGTTGATGGAGTAGATAAATTATCTTGGATATTGATAGATTGTTGCATTATGATATTTTTTTAAATTTATAAAAATTGTGTAAAAAATCTTTGCTTAATTTTTTTTAAGCCGGCTCGTTGGATTTATGCAGTCGCATCGCGCTTTACTCTTTTGTCCGATTAAATCCTCGATTTCACCTGGATGCTTTTAATATCTAAAATGGTTGACTCTTTTACGATCAATTCGTAGGGAGCGACAAGGTACGATTCACCCACTTCCGGATGATGATCGAAATGAGTTTTGAGATAATCCGACAAGGTCTCTTCCTCCTCATCAAAAGGAAGGTTCGTTCCAAATTCTTTATTGAATTTTTGGACCGTCATATCGCCTGAGACTGTTACATCGATGACTTTACGGGCTTTGGTGTGGGTGTGATAATTTTTTCCGAAAATGTCTTCTAAAAGATCATCTAAACTTAAGAAACCCTGGGCTTGACCTTTATTATTTAAAACACAGGCTACCGTTTGGCTGTTTTTCTGAAATTGCTTAAGAATTTGAAGAAGCGGGGTGTTTTCGGTTATAAACCAGGGCGCCTTAGAATAGTCTCTGACTTTATCGGTCTCTCCTGCACGAATTAAATCTCTGATAAAGGTGATGCCAATAATATTTTGAGGATTTTTGTTATAGATGGGGATAAAGGCGACCGGTCTTTTTAAGCTTTTTCTAAATTGGGCGACCGTTGTGTTTGAAGAGAGGGTAAACACTTCATTAAGAGGCGTCATAATCTTGCGAGCGGTTTTACCTCTTAAGCGAAAAATACTTGTAACGAGCGAGTCGAAGTCTCGATTCTGTCCGTGAATACGATCATCTTCTTGTTCTTCCAGAATCTTTTGAAGTTCTTCTAAAGTTAAGAACATCTCATGGTGGGTTTCATGGCCCCCGAGCAAACGATTAGCTAGCTTGGATATCCATCCTAGGATAATCACAAAGGGAGCCATGATTTTGGAGCTAAAATAAAGAACGGGAGATAAAAGGATTGCGACATGTTCAGAAAAGCTTCTGGCGGCGAATTGGGGAGCGAGCTCTCCAAAGATGATGACAAAAGGAACCTGGAAAAGGGGGGCGAAATCGGGATCGATTCCCATTTGCGAGAAAAATTCCCGTCCAAATTCAGAGCCGAACATCATGGCGACATTCACTCCGATCAGAGTCGTGCCAAAGAGCCTCGATGGATTTTTCAGAAGAAAATTCAGCCATTCGGCCCTTTTAGAACCCTCTTTAAGATAAAACTGCAGCCTTATTTTATTAAAAGAGACTAAGGCCATCTCCCCCATAGAATAAAGGGCGAGAAAGCAGGTGGCGATGAGGTTAAGAAGAAACCAGAAAAAGATACTATCCATCTGTCCCCTGCAATTTACGAACGTAGATTCTCTCTACGCGAGTCGGGCTGCTAGCAAGAACCTGAAATAAAAACCCCTTTTTCTCAAGTTTGTACCCTGGCTTCGGGATGTCTCCTGCTTGCTCAGTGAGCCAGCCTCCAAGTGTAACTAAACCCTCCTGGCTTTCAAGATCGGCCTCGAACAAATCGTTAAACTCTAAAAGCTCCATTTTGCCATAAGCAATGATCTCATTTTCATTTTGCCTTGTGTAATTGGTATCCTGATCTCTTGAATCGACAATCTGGCCAACTACAACCTCTAGCAAATCCTCTCTTGTGATAAGGCCGGTAATGGATCCGTATTCATCTACGCAAAGAGCTAACTCCCGATCCTCTTTGTTTAATCGTCTCAGCAAGACTTTAGCATGAGTATTTTCCGGTACATAGAATGGTTTTTTTATGAATTTAAGGACATCTTCCGGTTTTTTTATATTCGGTTGATTCATGAAGAACGTGTAGGCGTCTATTAAGCCGATGACGTCATCGATCGAGTTTCTTATGACGGGAAGTCTTGTACAATGATCTTCTACAAAAAGGTGAGTTAGTTTAGAGAGCGGCTGGGTGATATCGTAGGATAGAATATCTTCTCTTGGCCACATAATTTCTTTGACCTCGATATCTTGAAGATCAAGAAAGCCTCCGATAAGCCGGCTTTCTTCTGAAGTTAGCACCCCTTGCTTCTCGCTCGTTTTTACAACTTCGGTGATTTCATCCCGGCTTAGCTGATCTTCTTTTCGAAGAAAGAAGAACATCGCCCGGGAAATGGGGGTGGTCACGTAAACTGTAAAGCGCCGGATGGGTCCGAGAGTCCTTTTTAAAAAGGAGATAGTCGGAGCCACTTTCATCGATAAGGAAACGTTGTTTTGAAGGCCATAGTATTTAGGGATAATCTCTCCAAAAACGAGCGTCAAAACTAACGGAATACCGACTTTTAACCATAAGCTTGCATCTCCTCCAAAAAAGGCTGAAGCTACGTTCTGGAGTAAAATATTGCAGATCGTATTGAGCATGAAGAGAGTGACCAAAAGATCGCGTGACTTGGAGAGAAGCTCTGAAATCAATTGCTTGGTGGGATCCCGGTCGCCTTTAAATGCTTTTATTTTGGACGGGGATAAGGAAAACAGTGCCGTTTCGGCTGCCGACACATAGGCTCCGGCATACATCAAAAACAAAAAGAGGATTATGAGAAAACTAATCATTGAAATAGATTTTTTTAGTTCCCTCGGGGATTACGCCAAGAACCCTCATGAGGGTAAGCTCAATCCATGCCGGATCCGATTCGCTCATAAGCATTGCTTTCAATCTCTCTTGCTTTAAGGTGGCTTTCGTAATATGTAGTTCGAGCCTCTCTTTTTGCTCGATAAATTTTTCGGATTGAAGATTCGCAGAATGAACTCCCCACTCAAATACAATGATCGCAGCAAATAGAAAGAGGGTTAACTTAAGATTATCTCTGAGCATGAAACTCAGATTACTATCGCCCAATTTTCTTGTCCATGAGTTCATAGACAAATAATGATTAAGTATTTATATAATTCATCTTCTTTAAAGGAAGCTATGACAGTACGCTTAGATTCGCTCTCCCATTATATTTATAGTCAGGATACTCATTTATCTTCAGCTAGGAAATGGATTAGAACGGGATCGGTTGGGCTATGGAGTGCGCTTAGTATTTTTGTAAGCTTCCCTTCAGTAAAAGCAACCCTTTCACAGTTAGACGGCACTTTATTTCATAAAATAAAAGTTGGTTCTTCTGCTGTGATTGTAGGTCTCGACTGGTCTTCATTGAGTATTTATGGTGGAGCTCTTTTTATTGTTCGAATGTGTCAAAACAGGTCTGAAGAAGAGAAGACTTTATTTCAACCAACTTTCGGTAAAAAAGCTTTTACGACGGTTGCTTTAACAAGTATTATATTTGGACTCGCCCAAAGGCTTCCGACACTTCCTGAAGCGCTAATTTTTAATAAAGACCACCCAGATTTTGCGAGAGTTTTAGCTTTCTTTAGTTTTATTATAGAAGCAGGTTTGCCTTCATTATTTTTATTTAATACTTTTGAAGATATATATAGAAGCAAGTTATTGACCAATGAAATTCTATTTTCTAGAAACCAACTTATAAAATGGGTCATGCAAGCTCGAAACAAGGCTTACCAGATGCATCAAAAAGCATTATTAGAGAAAAGCGATTTTTCTATTTTATTACGTTCGCATGCATCCATTGAAGAGGTTGTGACCTGTGTATGGAAATATTCACGAATAGAGAATACAAAAAGAACTTCAGAACATGTTTTTTTGGCTTCAAAAATAATTTTAGGGTCTATTGTTTTGATTAGTTGCATCGGTCTTTTTATATTAGATGCACTTCTCTCTAAAACGGCCGTCAATTATTTTTCAAAAGAGGTTTTCTTTGTCATATTGGGAATTACTCTAACGCTTTTCCCTATGCTATATGGAGCTCCTAAATGCGTTGTAGAAGCATCCAATGAAACAATTGACCTTTTCTTTCATCAACAGAAAACCTTTGGGGAGTATGTTTTTCCCGTCACGTCTAAATGTTTAAAAATTTCAGCATTGTTTTTTTCGTTCTGGCAATACTATGAACAAAATGCTCTCGCAAATATTTATACCAAGCAATCACTGAGTAATAGTTTTTTAACCATTACAAATACCATAGCCTGCGCATTTTTAATTACAAAGGCTTTCTACGAAATGATTGAATTAGGTTTATTTAGTCTGGCGGATAAAAAGCATGCTCTATCTTTGATTAAAGAACGATTGGATCGTCTTGAGCGTTTTATTAAAGAAGCAAAACCGGAACAGCTCGAACAATTGATGCTTAAATGTTCTGAAGAAGTTAGACAAGATCTTTTTAATGAAAGAACTCCATTAGCTATTAATCGAATTTGATTATCTTCTTGTTGAAAAAATCATTAACCTTTAAAAATTTATTGAAAAATCGAGGATTCATGAAAAAATTTATTCCATTCGCTTTGATAGCTCTGTGTTGTTCTTTTTCTCCCCTGTCTTCCCACTGCCAGATGCCTTGCGGGATCTACCATGATGGGATGGTATTCGACCAAATCGATCAGTTTGTTGAAACGATGATCAAAGGGGTCACAGTGTTGCAAGATAGTGAATTTAAGACGGTTCAAGACAGAAACGAATTCACCAGATGGGTTATGAATAAAGAGCGGATGTGCAACGAGTGCGGCGAGCTTCTGCTTACTTACTTTTTACAGCAAAAGATTAAACCCAATGAGCCTGATACAGCCCAAAAGCTCGAATCATGTCATAAATTGATTTTTACCCTCGTTCAGATTAAACAAACTGTCGACTTGAAGGCCGTGAGCGCCTTTGATAGTGAATGGGAAAAATTCAAGCTCTTCTTCCACGTAGCCGGCTACCAGTGCGCGGTTGAGAAGAAAACCTTGAAAGAGTGGGAAGAAAAGCGTCGCAAAGCAGAAGCCGAAGGCTTAATTCCTAAGACGGATGAAAAAACGCATGATGAAATGCATCAAGAGGGGATTGACCACACCCACTAAGCTAAAAGCTTTGTAACTCCGAACCTTATGACCTGCCACGGGTGGGTCATAAAGTATTTTAAAAGGGCTGTATAATTGATTTCGGTTAAGTCGCGGATAATCAGTTGGTTATGTTTTAGCGATTCCTGAATCCATTGACGGTGAGGCGGGAATAGATCATCTGGTAAGCTATCTATATCATACCAGGCGACCGACCTTGTCTCTTCAGTTACGGTAAGCTCGCCTCCAACCAGTTCACAAAGAAAAACATTGGTGGGCTGGCTTAAGGAATTGGCAGGCGAAAGCCGCATCGTCTGCCTTAGAATTTTCACTTCAAGACCGGTTTCTTCTAAAACTTCTCGTTCGCAAGCCTCCTCGGAGGTTTCATAGGGCTCAACGCCCCCGCCCGGAAGGACCCAGACGGGCACATCTTTTCTTTGCGTGAGGAGAATATTCTGACCTTTTAAAACGATGCCGAAGGATGCTTTCATTTTGTAGATATCTTTGAATAGTTGTTTAGATGAATCCATTCTTTGAGTTTGACTTGAACCCCTTGAACAGAAAAGACCGGATGATGATGCCTTTCAAGGGAGTTCAAATCCCATCCCCATAAGAAAAGATTCATCAGCTCGCCGGTTAAATAGTTGTTATCTTTTTGCCAAAAGTCATCGGAGCGTTGAACTTGGCTGAGGGCTTTGGAGAGCTCATCTTCTGTAGGACCCGTTTCTATGAGTTTTGCAATTTCTTTTAATACCTGTTTTGTAAGTTCATCCGAATAGCGATTCGGCACATGCATTTGAATAGAGAGCCAAGTCGAGTCGGTGTAGGGATAAAAGGGGAGTTGATAGCCGACATCAATGCCGGACGGGAGCCAATTCTCTGATTTCAATTTTCTCAGCCTCGCTTCAATGACTTCGCAAATGTATTCAAGCTCATGAATATGCTTTTCTGAAAACTGAAAGTCGAGAGGAAGAGTCAGTCTTGTAACCTGTACCCCCCGATTTTTGAGTTGAACCTCTCTTGTCGTGATGCCCTTAGGAAATAAAGGCATCTGGGGAGGCAAAAAGATGTTTTTCCCCTCGTTCGGGATCTCGCCTAAGTATTTATCGAGCCAGGGACGGACATTATCCGGATCGAAATCGCCGGTTATCACTAAAACAAAATTTTCAGGATGGGAAAAAGCGCTTTTAAAAAACTGGGAGGCAACTTTGAGGTCCACTTGATTTAAATCTTTTCTAGAAATCGGCTTGAAGGGGGGAAAGTCGTTGGTATTAATCAAATTGACTTGGGCGTCAAAATTAAGATCTTCATCGGAAATTTCAGGATTATAGGTCGGTTTTAAACGGGTGAAGGCCTCATCAACTTGATTTAGATTAGGCTTTGTGAAAATATCTTGAATCAGCTTCACACAGGTCAAAAGTCCCTCTTCATAGGTCGATCCTTCAATTTTTCTTGCGAAGGGATCGATCGAAAGCACCATTTCCGAGTAGTCATCATATAAAATATTAGAAATTTTGTCGGCAGACTGACCATTAAACCCTGATTCCCAAACAATGTCGGAAGCTACCCTTCCCGATATCTGCTCCGATTCAGGCAAAGCCGAAAAACCCCCTTTTGCCATCATCGCAAATGCAACCTCATCTTCATTCTCAAGATTGGGCCTCAAAACGATCTGCAAGCCATTTTGCAGCTTGTAGGCCTCGATCTCTTTCGACTCGGCAAAGGCACACATCAAAAATAGGGTAAGCAGGGCTTTTCTCATAACGACATCACTTTAACATCCAATCATTAAGACTTTTTAAAGATTGCAAAATTGCCTTATAAGCGATAATATTAAGGAACTTCAAGCCATTCTGTTTGCCCAGGTGGTGAAATTGGTAGACACGCCAGATTTAGGTTCTGGTATCGCAAGGTATGGAGGTTCGAGTCCTCTCCTGGGCACTTTAAACTCGGTCTTTTCGGCCCTTTTCTTCCACTGCTAGCCTTGCCTGTGTGTCACACAGGCGGCGTCGCATTGAAAGAAAATGGCGCGAAAATACCTTCGTTTAAAGGTCTCTCTTCCCAAGAAAATTCCAAGATTTAGATAGAGAGTGAGTAGATAGAACAATAGAGAGTCGATCTTTATTGGTTTTTTAATTGGAGAGAGTAGAATAAAAAAAGAGCATGATGAATTACATCAAAAGATGCTTTTTCGAAACGCTGTTAGAAGTCAATTTTCACTTGCAAACTTGGTTGTTACAAAACCTCTTTTGTCTCGAGCGTTTGCAGTAGTTTTGTAGTTAGGTTAAGGTAGGGATTCCAATCTTCTTTTTCGAGGCGAAGGAATTCGGCATGGTATTCGGCTTCTTCTCCCTCGACAGCTACTTGAAAGGCGGCTTTTCTTTGCTCTATTTCTGTGCGGAGGGGGGCCATTTCGGGAAGAGTGTCGAGCTTTTTCTTCCAGAGGGGTGAAGCAATAAGGATCGATATCATTTGTTCGGGCGAAGAGGTTTCGTTCAGGATGCTTATTTTGATTTGTTCAATCTCAGCCTCGCTAAAGCCAGACATACCTTGATAGAGAAGGCTGTTTGTTTCGATGGGGAGATTAAGGGGCTCTTTTAAAGCGGTCATCAGGTGTAGGTGGGTTTCGATGTCATCCCGTCCGTTCATAGAGCTTAATTTTAACTCGGCCGCCTTCTTGACCATTTCTAGTCGGTGCAGTCCAATGAGGAGTTTTTTGAGCTGGTCTAGTGAAAGATCACCACTTTCCGATATTTTTTTGAGACACGAGAGGTCATTTCTCGCTAAAGCGACACGGTCGCCGCAGGTCGCGACAGCTTCTTGAATGATGAGATAAGCTTGAACTTTCGTATCACCCTCACTCAACTGACCCATCCAAAGTAGGATAGACTTGATCTCCTCTTTAACCTTGTTCGGATGATCTTTGTAATCTTTCGTGTCTTTCTGCCTTTGCAGCCACGTTTTAAGACTCTCTTTATCTTTTAGCTTACTAGGATCTCCTCCCCATTCCTGAATAACCTCATCGGCTGTCTTCGTAGAGCTAGATTGAACCTCCTCCTGAATGCTAAAATTAAATCTGGGTCCATTATAGCCAGGAGTGTTAACCCTAGTCTGCAAGGCTCTGAGTCTTTCAATCGGGATAGGGTTGTTCTGGATATCAATAATACAGGTTCGAGGCAAGCTAAATAAACATTCAGGAATATCGGTGAAATGGTTATTTGAGAGATTTAAGTGATAAAGCTGAGAGAGGTTGCCGATCTGAGGGGGAAGGGAGGTGAGTTGGTTTCCCAAAAGCTCTAATTGTTGAAGTTGAGAGAGGTTTCCGATCTGAGGGGGAAGGGAGGTGAGTCGGTTGTCCGAAAGCCATAATCTTTGAAGTTGAGAGA
>CAYWQX010000017.1:0-42499 GCA_964460985.1 uncultured bacterium | reverse complement strand
AGGGGAGGGTGTGGCAGGCCCAGGGTGTTCCTGCGACCTCTTCATCTAAAAAAGGAATTTGGGAGGCGATAAATTGGCCGATCTCGTACGGGATTTGAAGCGGATGCATGGCTGAATTTTAAAGATGAAAGAATAATGAGAAAGCAATTTCTTAAATCAGGCTCTTGAGGATAATATTATTTCTTATGGTTAAGAGTTTAAAAGTAAGATCATCCGCATTAAAAGGGGAAATGAAAGTTCCCTCCTCGAAATCGCACACTTTAAGAGCGATTTTGTTCGCTTCCATGGCCAAAGGCGAGTCGGAAGTGATTGATTATTTAGATTCACCCGATTCGCAAAGAATGATTGAGGCTTGCCGCCATTTGGGGGCTGAGATTCAAGTTTTAAAGAACAAATTAGTGGTCAAAGGGATTGATGGCCGAGTCGATCGAGTGGAAGATGTGATTCAATCCGGCAATTCAGGGATTGTTTTTCGGTTCATGGCAGCTATTGGCGCTTTGTCCAAATCAAGCGTGGTTGTGACCGGCGATCCATCGATACGCTATCAAAGGCCGATAGAACCTTTGCTCTCCGCTTTAAATCAGCTTTCATGCGAAGCCAAGTCGGCCAATCACGATGGGACAGCTCCTATCATTGTTAAAGGGCCCTTAAAGCCTGGCCGGGTTGTAATGGAAGGGCACGATTCACAACCCGTGTCCGCCATGCTGATTGCCGCTTCCTTTGTGGAAGGGGAGACTGAAATCCATGTCAAAAATCCCGGCGAGATTCCATGGCTTAAGATGACGGTGCATTGGCTTCAAAAACTGGCCATTCCAGTGAAGCAGACTAATTTCAGCCAATTTACTGTCACAGGAAAAACGTCTTATCCCGGCTTCCAGTATGCGGTTCCAGGCGATTTAAGCTCGGCCGCATTTCCGCTCGCTGCGGCGGTATTAACCAAATCGAGGTTGGTGATAGAAAACATCGATATGAATGATCCTCAAGGGGATAAAGAAATCGTGTTTGCTTTGAAAAGGATGGGCGCCGATATCGAAATCGATGAGATCGGGAACAAACTCATTGTGAAGCCCTCAGAGGAGCTCAAGGGTATTGAATTGGATATGGCAGAAATGATCGATGCGGTGCCGATCATGGCGGTTGTTGGTTGTTTTGCCAAAGGAAAAACGGTTCTTAAAAACTGCGGGATCGCCCGAAAAAAAGAGTCGGATCGATTGAGATGTATGTCGGAGGAGCTTCAGAAAATGGGCGCCCGCATAGAAGAGTATCCTGATAGTTTAATCATCTATCCAAGCCCTCTCAAAGGGGCTTTAGTTAACTCGCATCACGATCACCGTGTGGCGATGGCCCTTTTAGTGGCCGCTTTAACCGCCGAAGGAGAGACGGAGATTATAGATCCAAAGTGTGTCGAGAAAACCTATCCCGGCTTTGCGGAGGCCTTTAAAAAATTAGGGGTTGATGTGGAGGAAGTGCATTGAAACCGATCTTTGTGATGGGACTTCCTGGTGTCGGCAAAACGGCTGCTATTCAAGAGCTCCAAAAAAGAGGAGTTATGGCTGCCGATAGCGATGAGGCTTTAGAGGATGAAGTTAAACAGCCGGTTCGCGATTATTTTTTAAAAGTGGGCGAACAAGCTTTTCGCGAGCAGGAAAAGAGAGTGGTTCAAACGATTGCCAAAACAAACAGAGTAATATCGTTGGGCGGAGGCGCCTTTCTGGATGAGAAACCGGCAGGCTATGTGGTTTTCTTTAAAGATGAACCTCTCAAATCATTAAAACGCCTTCTTGAAAGTAAAGGGCTTCCGGCTTATCTGGATCATGAAAATATCGAAAAATCGTATCTGGAATTAGCTAGAAAAAGAGAAAGAATTTATGCATCTCATGCAGACATTGTTTTAGAAGTATCAGAAAAAAATCCGGTAGATATGGCCCATGAAATCATTACACTCTTGGTGAGAAATTATGGCCTCGAATAGTTTTGGAAATCTCTTTAAGATCACAACCTTTGGTGAGTCGCACGGTAAAGCGGTGGGGGTAGTAATTGATGGCTGTCCTGCCGGTCTTGAAATTTCTGATGAAGAAATTAATCTGGAGCTCAAAAAAAGAGCTCCCGGCCAAAATGCTTTCACAAGCCCTCGTAAAGAGTTAGATGAAGGGGAAATCTTGTCCGGAGTTTTTGAAGGCAAAACCACCGGCGCTCCGATTTGTTTTCTTGTCAAAAACAAGGATGCCGATTCAAGCAAGTATGAGCCGATGAAGGATCTTTACAGGCCGGGGCATGCCAATTTTACCTATCTTGAAAAGTATGGGGTTTTTGATTATCGAGGGGGAGGAAGGTCTTCCGCCCGTGAAACGGTAGCAAGGGTCGCAGCGGGAGCGGTGGCAAAAAAGCTTTTAAAGCTAAATCACATCGAAGTTCTCGCATTTGTGAAAGAGATCGGTTCGGTTTCTTTTGAGCATAAAAAAACATTCTCCGAGCTAAAAGAGGAGGCTTCTCAAAGTCCAATTTTCTGTCCCGATCAGGATGCGTCTCAAAAAATGCAAACCCTTCTTAAGACCATCATGGAGGAAGGCGATTCTTTAGGGGGGGTCGTTGAGTTTATGGCGATCAATGTTCCTGTGGGTTTAGGCGATCCGGTCTATGAAAAGCTGGAAGCGAATTTAGCCAAAGCGATGCTATCAATCCCCGCTTCTAAAGGGTTTGAGATAGGGGAGGGATTAACAGTCAGCTTAATGAAAGGCTCTGAGCACAACGACCCTTTTAGCCATTCGGATGGAAAAGTTCATCCTTCTACCAATCACTCAGGAGGGACCCTTGGAGGTATTTCTACGGGCCTGCCCATTTGCGGAAGAGTTCATTTCAAACCTACCTCAAGTATTAAAAAAATTCAGAGCACCGTAAATATGCAGGGGGAATTCAGTGAATTTAAACTCCCTGAGGGCTCAAGGCATGACCCCTGTCTCACGATCAGGGCAGCTCCGGTGGTGGAAGCGATGCTGGCGTTGGTTCTAGCAGATGCCTGGCTGCTTCATCGAACATCACGAATTTAAAAGTTATTGAATAAATCCTTTGAATTTCATACTTTCCTTGCAATTTCTTTAAGGTGAGTGATGAATTCAGTAAGAGAGGCCTACGGAAGGCTGGACTGGTGGGAAAAAGCCTTAGTTCAAGCCTATGCGTGGATAGCTAAACATATCTTTTGTCAAGATTTTGACCGGTCATTTGATAAAATGGTGCATCGTTTCACAGAGCTAAACCTATCTAACTTAAATCAAACGGCTGCTAAAACATATCAAGCTGCCTATGATCTGTGGCAGGAGGATGAATCGCCTCCGAAAAAGCATTATGGACACAAAAGGGTCGGATATGAAGATGAGATCGTGAATCTTTACGAATTAGGCTTTAAAGAGCTTCCCGATATCAATCAATGCGAACAAATTCTTGTTTTAAATGCATCGGGAGTTAAAGTTTCTGGATTGAAAAATATCCAAAATCTGACGGATCTGACCAAGTTGAATTTGTCGGGATCCAATATACGGGATGTAGACGATCTTGCTCATTTTGAGGATTTAAAATGGCTCGATTTAAGTTACACATTTGTCCAGGAGCTGCCACAAGATCTTGATAAACTAACTCATCTTGAATTTCTCTATTTGGACGGTCTTGAGTATGAGGATTTTGATCTCCTTCTGAAGTTACCCGCTTTAAAAGTTTTGTCTTTGACTCGTATGGATTTAAAGCAGGTTCCCGAGGCGCTCAAACGGCTTCCCAAAGGGTGCAAAATCTATTTGTGGGATAACCCTCTAGATCAAAAAATTGATAGTCGCGAAGAGGGCCCTCGTTTTATTTATGAGCAAGGATCTCATCCCTTAAGACATCCGCCTGGTAGGCGGGTTTTTGCGGATGTAAAGCTCCTTCATCTTCCCGATCTGAAAGGGGTTGAATACTTGGATCTCTCCAATACCGAATATGAAATCGAGAATACTTGTGACTTTCAAGAATTAAGAGAGCTCCATTTAGAGCAAAATGGATTTACAAGATTGCCTGAAAAAGTGTGCAAAATTCGATCTCTTCAAGAGCTCTATTTGGATAATAATAGCTTAGAAACCCTTCCGGAGGCTTTAGGTGATTTAATCAATTTAAAGTACTTGAGCCTTGATGATAATTGTCTTCAATCACTGCCTCGATCGATCGGAAGACTTAAAAAGTTGGAGGTTTTAAGTTTAAAAAGGTCTTTTAATCTTCACATTCCAAAAACTCTTTTGAATTGCACTTCTCTTAAAACCGTTGTTTTGTCGTGGAGTCGTTTTGATCGATTGCCTGAAGTTCTATTTAGCCTCCCAAAGACCGTGTTAGTTATATTAAAAGATTGTGAGCTTAGCGAAGAAGATCATGAAACAGTTCAAAGGATGAATGACTCTTATCAAGGGCCTCAGTTTTTTTTCCCTGTAAGACCTGCTCCTGTCGATCAGGACGGATGGGAAGATTCCGATCATGAAGAGATGGCTTTTAGCGATTTTGATGAGAGAGTAAGCGAGCTTAAGCTCTCTGACTACAGGTTTATGTTTGCTCCGCTGGATTTAGGGAAATATAGCGGTTTAAGAACATTAGATCTGACCGGATCCGCTATTCATGATCTTACTCCTGTTTACCGCATCACACGGCTGGAGAAATTAATTTTTGTGAACGCGTGGCGACTCCAACTATTGCAGCCGGGACTCTCAAAGCTATCGAATCTTAAAATTATCAATTTTAATCAAACATTCCTCGATCAAATACCTAGAGAGATTGGGTCTCTTGCCAATTTGGAAGAGCTTCATTTAGATAACAGCTATATGAGAAATTTTAGATTTGTCAAAAGTCTTTTGAAATGCAAAAAGTTTAATTTGCTCTCTCTTCGAGATAATAAGTATGAAAACGCTCCCGAAGAAGTTTTCGTGTTACCGAGGCTGTGCCGGGTAAGGCTTGAAAACAATCCTCTTTCAGAACGTGCAAAGAAACATCTTCTTCGATCAACAACCAAAGGGAGAGGACCCTCTTTTACTTGGGATAATAACATCGAGAAGGAAAAGGAATGGGCTCCTTCTAAAAGACGAAATCAGGATGTTTTAACCAAATGGCCTGAAAAAATTTCTGAATCGGTTCACGAAATTGATTTATCTCATCAACAGATCGCTCACATTCCTCCTCTTTCGGCTTATAAAGAGCTCAAAAAACTCGATTTAAGCTATAACAAATTGGAAGCCTTTCCTAAGGCTCTTTTTGAGATCACTCAGCTAGAGGAGTTATCCCTCACCGGAAATCCTTTTAAAACTATCCCAGAAGAGCTCTTTCATCTTGTAAGATTAAAAATCCTCAAATTGGAAAGTACGGACATAGAAAGATTGCCTCCACAGATTGGCAATCTGACGAAGCTTGAGGTTTTGAGTTTAAGTTCTAATAAAGCCTTTGATTCAAATCCATTACCGGAAGAGCTATTACATTGTATAAAACTCCGTTTACTAGACTTAACAAGCTGCGGATTCAAAGCCCTTCCGGAATTCTTATTCTTTCTTCCGAATCGTTGCCTTATTAAGCTTTTAGACAATCCTCTAACCGCACTTGAAAAGTCCAAAATACGGTCTTGGAATAAAAAAAGGGTTGGGCCTAGATTCCTTCTTCATTAAGCAAGAGGGCTTTACCCTCTTTACTTGCGAAGAATCATTTTACACTAGATAAACAGTGTAATGGAAGCCTCATATAACTTATCAGGTGCCCATCTGTCTCAATTTCCAGATACCATACCGCAAGATGTTACCCAAATCTTTTTAGCCAGAAATCAGATAGGTTCTTTGCCCTCATCAATTTCTGATTTTACCCGGTTAAAATGCCTTCAATTATCTTTGAATATGATAGAGAGACTTCCGCCTGAAATAGGAGCCCTCACCCATTTAACCGCTCTCTATGTGGCGTTTAATCGATTAAACCAGGTGCCTGAGGAAATTGGAAATTTAGTCCAATTGAAAGAGTTGATATTAACCGCCAATCAATTGACAGCCCTTCCTGCTTCACTTGAAAAGCTGACGGCATTAGAAGAGCTTTTTATCTCGGCTAATCGCATCCGGACTTATTCCGTTGAAAAATTCACTCACTTAAAAGTTTTACTCTCTTCCGGTAATTGTTTAGAGAGTTATCCAAACGGACTTGACCGTTTGGATAAGCTTGAGAGTCTCAATTTGAACTTTAATCGTCTTCATTCAATCCCGCTCTTTTTCACTTCGTTAACTTCTCTAAAAAAGCTATCCCTCTCTTACAATTTGATAGAGGAGGTTCCTCCTTTTGTAGGTCGGATGACCCATTTAAGAGATCTTGAGTTATCCCACAATCTTATTTCGCATCTTCCGAATGACATCGGAGGGCTTACGAGCCTTCAAACTTTAGCTTTGAATGGAAACCCGTTAATCGATGTTCCTCCTTTAGTTGCAGTTTTGCCCGGCTTTATTCGGTTAAGGCCCCTTGAATTGGTAACTGTAGAGGAGGTCTTAAAGGAGTGGGGGCTTGATAAACTCTCTGAAAAAATTTTAGAGCATAAGCAGCTTTTAAAAATCTGGCTTCAAAAACTCAAAATAACTAAGGAGTTTGAGCATCGTAAAGATGTATTAAAATCGAGGGTGAAAGACATTTTCCTTTGGTTGGACTCTGCAGTCGATAAGGATTTATTTGAAATAGCCATAGGGACTATTAAAGAGTCGAATAAAGGATGCCAAGATGCGGCCTTAAACGGTTACAATGAATTATCTCTTTTGAAAAAACAGTCGGAAGTTTTAAAGAATGATGATAAATCTCTTATAGAATTGATCTTAGGCAATCATCTCTTAAGACGGCTTCGCGAAGTTGGAAAAAAAGTTATGTCGCAATTTCTATTGAAGGATGAAGTCGAGACGTTTCTTTACATGGAAATAGCGTTGAAGGATCCTCTTAAATTGCCTATTGAGACACAATATATGGATTATGAGCCTATGGCGGGCATCTCTCCACTATGTCTTGAAAATATTAAAAATGCCCTTTTGAAGGAAATTGAAAGCCGCGAGAAAAGAGCGGTTATTTTATCGCAAAACCTGATCTGGCAAAAACGGATTGAACAAAACCCTTTGTTTGATGAGATAAAAAGATTGTCCGAGGAGAAGAAAAGGGCATTTCTTCAGAGCGTTGAAGGGAAAGAGGAGCTTTTTAAGGGTGAATTTGAGCGTCATGAGAAGACAACCTGGAATGTGTATTATCACCTAACATTAAATCTTTTATAAAGTCCCTCTAGAATTAATAAATATTTTCCGTCATGAATAGAGTATGGAAGATATTGAAAAACTTGGGGTACTGTACCTCGGAAGAGAGATCAAGACTAAGCAGCCTATCCTCTTTGAATCCAAAGATTTAACGACACATGCCATGATTGTCGGGATGACCGGATCGGGTAAAACCGGTTTGGGGATCGATTTATTGGAAGAGGCTGCCTTAGATGGCATTCCCGCTTTGATTATTGATCCTAAGGGAGATATGGGAAACCTCCTTCTTACGTTTCCTCATTTCAAGGCAGACGATTTAGCTCCTTGGGTGGGTCACGATAAAGCCCATGAGATCGCCAAGACCTGGAAAGAAGGGATCAATTCATGGGGCATGAAGGATTCAAGAGTTGAAAAAGTAAAGGATGCGGTCGATTGGACGATTTACACTCCTGCGAGCCTCATGGGCCACCCCCTTTCAATCCTTAGCTCCTTTTCGGCCCCCACCTCTGAGGAGCTTAAAGACAACGAACTTTTTAGAGATCGTATTTTAAGTACCGTTTCAGGGTTGCTGGGTCTTCTCGGAATGGATATCGATCCTATTAAAAGCCGGGAACATATTCTCATTTCAAATATCCTTGAAAAGGCATGGCGACAAGGAAGATCGCTTGACCTCTCTCAGCTCATCCTTGAAATCCAGAAACCCTCTTTTGATAAAATTGGAGTATTTGATACCGAAACGTTTTATCCTGCGAAAGAGAGAATGGCCCTTTCAATTAGTTTGAATAACTTGTTAGCCGCACCTGGCTTTCAGGTATGGATGGAAGGGGAGTCTTTAGATATTCAAAGACTTCTTTATACCAAAGAAGGCAAGGCGCGCCACAGTATTATTTCAATTGCACACCTCTCGGATAAAGAGAGAATGTTTTTTGTCACCTTATTCTTAAACGAGGTTATTGCCTGGATGCGCTCTCAACCGGGAACTTCCAGTTTAAGAGCTCTGCTTTATATGGATGAGATCTTTGGATTTTTTCCTCCTACGGCAGAGCCTCCCTCTAAAAAACCGATGTTGACTTTGTTAAAGCAAGCTCGCGCCTTTGGTTTAGGGATTGTATTAGCGACACAAAACCCGGTCGATCTCGATTATAAAGGACTTGCGAACTGCGGCACCTGGTTTATAGGTAAACTACAGACTGAAAGGGATAAATCACGCATTATTGAAGGATTGAAACTCACTCCAGGTCTTGATGCAGAATCGATAACGAACCTTTTAAATCAGGCGGCAAAAAGGATCTTTCTTCTCTATTCAATTCATTTGCCTAAACCCGTTTTATTCGAGACAAGGTGGACTTTATCCTATTTGCAAGGCCCCTTAACGCTCCCTCAGATTCAAACGCTTTCTCCCGATAGAGTGATGGCTGAAACAGTGAAAACAGTCTCTTCAAAACCGGTTGTGAGGGTGGATGAATATTACTTAAAGCCTCAAATTACAAGAGATGGAGCTATTTTCAAACCTCGACTTCTCGCTCAAGTAAAACTTCACTATGTGGATGCCAAAAACAAAATTGATACGTGGCAAGATAAACTCCTTTCGTTTCCTTTTAGCGAAGATGGTAAATCGATTTTATGGACTGAGGGAGAAGATATCATCGATGTCAAAGATCAGCTGACGATGGAGGCTCCTCAAGAGGCCTCCTATGCTTCCTTATCTCTTACAGACCCTAAAAGTTTGACCGCCGACGTGTCGGCTAATTTATATCAAAATGAAGGCTTAAAGCTTTTTTCTGCGCCTGAATTCAAACTCACTTCCAAAGTTGATGAGACGGAAGATGAATTCAAGGCGAGGTTAAATCAAGCGGTGAGAGAGAAGAGAGATAGTTTAATCGCTAAAATAAAAGAGAAGTATCAGGCGAAAATGCAAATGCTTCAAGATCGGATGAAAAAGGCGGATGAAAAAGTTCAGAAACAGGAAGCTCAGGTAGGACGACAAAAATTTGATACTTATCTATCGGTCGGAGCCACTATTTTAGGCGCTCTTTTGGGTAAACGAGCGACCACCACCACGATCAATCAGGCTGGCACATCGATGAGAAGAGCGGGTCGAATCGGAAAAGAGCAGCAAGATGCGGAGATGGCCAAACAAAATGCCGATAGTGTTAAAATGGATTTAGAGGCAGTTCAAAAAGATTTCGATAAAGAAGTTGCACTCTTAAGTCAGCAGCCTGAACCTACTTTAGATGAAATCACGATTCCTCCCCGGAAATCAGACATTTCGGTCCAAAAAGTATCGATTTTGTGGTTAGCTTAGTTTTTTTGAGCTTTTTTAATTTGCTGTGACCGGGATGTGTTTTTTCGAGTTCCATAATGGCGTCCAAATTATAACTTTTGGCCGCTTTCCATAAATAGGCCACATTATTTTCCATCATTCCTATTTTATACTGGCACATGGCAACTCCATAGGTTCCAATCACTCCAGCAGCTCCCTTATGGAAATACGCTAAAGCCTTTTTTTGATCCGATTTTTCAAGGTGCAAGCCCATTTCCCAGCAGGCAAGAGGCATGTTTTTGTCGGCCATCGCTTGGATATAAGGAAGATGGTTTAAAACAACACCTAGGTCATACAGGGCTGTATCCTCTCCACTCAGATAGTTTTCCAAATGCTTCTCAAAGCCAAGTATTTTTAATGTTAGATCTGCCGCAGCGTAATATTTTTTTTCAATTTGATAGACAGCGAGTTTTTTAAGGGGTTTTTTATTATGGAATCTTAACTCTTCGATGATTAAAGGCTCCGCGAGATCGAGCCTGTTACTGGCTAAATAATTTTCGATGATTAGATCATTTTCATCTCTTGCGGAGTCAATCAATAAATTGATGAGATTACCAATCAGAGGAACCAGTAAAAGTAGACATCTTGAGATAGGGACTTGATCAATGACTTTAGCTGTGAAAGTGCGTTGAAATTTTTCGGAGGTTGGAACAATTTTTAAAATAAGGAGCGCTATGCTGCTGACTGTGCTTAAAACGGGAATTCTTTCAAAAACTCCCAAAAGATCAAGGTGATCCAAATTGTTTTGAGTTATTTTCATAATAAACTTAATAGGTAAGGTTTTAGATTGTACATTTTCACCATCTCATCCATTTTTTGACGGGCCTCTTTCATTTTTTGAGGATGAGGCTTGTAAACCGCCCGGATGAGCAGATTTTTGGGGGTATGAGTGGAATCAATAAATTCTATCATTTGGACATGATAGCCATAGCTTTCGAGGCAAAGACCTCTAAAGGTATCGGTTAATAAAGAGCAAAACCGCTCTTTTAAAAGGCCATGTTTTAAGAGGGGATTAAAATCGATTGATTCAATTTGCTTCGCAAACTCGTGCTGGCAGCAGGGAGCGGCAAGAATAACCTTAGCTTTGGATAAAATCGATTTTGCAAGGGCAATATCGGTCGCAATATCGCAGGCGTGAAGGGAGAGGGATAAATCTACAGGTCCTTTGTAAGCCAAGATGTCCTCTTCAAAAAAGTGAAGATGAGAAAATCCTAATTCTTTTGCACGCGCTCTTGAATCTTCCATCACTTTTGCTTTTAGATCGATCCCTGCCATCTCAAATCGATAACCCCTCTTCTCAAGATAGGCATATAAGGCAAACGTTAAATAGGCCTTGCCGCAACCAAAGTCTACGATATGAAAGAAATCGGGAAGATTTTCGAGGGTATCTCTACAAAGCTCGATAAATTTTTCGATTTGCTTTCTTTTGTCGGAGGAGATGCCAAGCTTAGCTAAAACAGTATCTTCGAGCGCGTAGTTCTTTTTGCGGTTGTGCTCGAGCGGATGATCTGTTAGGGTTGCTTTCTTTTTTAGTATTTTCATCTCTCCTTTTTTATTGAGGAGAAGATGAAAATCGGCCTCTTCGGTAAATACTTGCGCTTGCTTGAAGGGAGGTTTAAAATTTTCCTTGAACCAAGTCTCTAGGAAGGAGGCTTCAATATTTTTATGAAAAGCTTGAACCCCTTCCATCCGTGTAATTTGAAAATTTCCTTTAGGAAGCTTTCTTATTTCTGTTTTTGGGGGACTTAAAACAATTTTTATTACACTATTACCTAATTTGAACATAGATAATAGTATAAACTAAATTAGGTTTTTGAAGAAAAATAGTTTTTGAAAAAATTACATTTTCTTTCAGTCTCGGTAAGATCTTCGATTTCCTTTCGAATGATTTCCCTGTCGTGAATCTCATTATAAGAATAATTATAGATTGGCCTTGAGGGGAAATTTAACCTTTTTTCCCTTTGTCTTGCATCGGCTAAAAACTCTCTTGTCTCCTTGCAAATGGCATAAGCCTGCCATACAACACAAGGGACTAAGGCGCCCCCGGCTAGGATAGCTGCATTACGAAAAGTCATAAATCCTCCTTAGACTTAAAGATGAGTTAATTTTGATGTTGTGTGGTTCAATTTTTTCTCTGTTTAAAAAAATCATAGATAAAATGAATCGATTTACAATCATCTACATCCTGACGAAGCTGCTTTAATTTTTTTTCGTTTTCTTCCATCTCACGCATAGTTTTTGGAATAGACTGCCCTTTAAAAAAACGGTCGGTGATTTGTTTATATTTACGCTCTTGTTCGGATAACTGAACGCGTGAGTGGACACACACTGTTCTTGCAAAATAGGCATATCCCAAAAAAACAGCTGTCGAAATTCCAAGTAAAGCAGGAGGTGAAGACATTAGGTTGGCTTGATCTCGATGACTAATTCATCCCTGGGAGATTTTTTGTTGCCTAGCAAGGGAGGGCGTTTTCTTACAAAAGCTTCTCCATTTATCCGAAGGAGGGCTAAGTCCACTCCGAATTTTTCAGAGAGCTCTTGCCAGATCTTCTCAGCTTCAGAATTGCCTTCCAAAGCTTCAAACGACTCGAATCTAAAACGGCTCGCTTTATCGGTACCGGAAGTTTTTAAGAAGTGGGGAGGAGCAATCGGCTCTATTCTTGCTTTTTGTTTGGGGTCTTTGTCTTTTTCTTTTGCGTTCTCGTCTATAACATCTGGGGAGGGGCCAGTAGGCGGAAGCGCCGGAAGGGAGGTACTTCTTTTTCTGTGGTAGGCATTTTTTAGGCTGCTAATTAGCAATCTTGAATCGCTTCCTTCCGGAGTGAGATTGATAAGGTAGAGTAAGATGTCATGGATTTCCGGATGATGGTCGCTATAATTGGATGGAAGTTGTTTCAACTCGGCGACGATCCCTTTTATATATAAATCTTGAAGCTCTTTTTTGTCCGCTGTGCATCCGATAAATTTAACGAGCAGTTGGTTGACTTCTTTGATGTGCCCTTGGTTTTTCTTTTCCAATTCCAGATGCTGTTTATAGGCTTTTTTGTTTTGATTTTTAAAATAAGCTTGGAAACCTTGAACCACCGTGAGAAGGCTTACAATTCCACTCAATACCCATAAAACCACTAAAAGCCATGTGGGTCTTACACAATTCATATCGGGGTTATTTTGAACTTTAGCGTCCACGCTATTTACAATCGCTGAAACAATCACTGTTAAAAGGGATGTTCCTAAAAGAATGAAAGAAAAGGTTTTTCCTAAATACCAGGGGGTCTGTTTAGGTCTTTCAATAATGTTTTGGTGAGATCTTTCTGCATTAGCAAGCGCCTGTTGCAAGAGTTCAAGCTCCCGGCTAATTTTTTTCTTATTGTCCGGTTGAGGATCCGATATAGAAGCCCACAAATTATCCCAGGTATTTTCTACCTTGAGTTGGGCTTTTTGGTAGTTATGCTGTGCTATCTGAAGAGTAGAGACTGACATCGAACACCTCCAGATTTACCATAAGGGGTGATCGAAAATTATGCTAATGGATTTTTTTCTTCTTCCCTTGCAAGTCCCATACCCGCTGATTTTCTATCATCTAAAGTCGGGTATGGGTGAGAAAGCTTCGGACTTTTATCTAAATACTTTTTTCTGCAGGACATCCCAGGCAGAGTCCACAATCTCCTGTGTCTCGATATCATAAAGAGTGATCTGCATTCTATAATCTTCGAGCTCATACCGAGGCTGAGCAGTTTTAGATTTTGTGATTCTAACTTTTGCAAGAAACTGAGGGGCTGTCACATTGCCGAATCTTATTCTGGTCTGGTCGTTATATTTGGGATGAGTGACGATTTTGGCTCCAACGGAATCAAGCTCGAGCTCATCTTGCTGATCTCCTACCAGCACCGTAAACCGTCCATCATCGACAGCTACTCCTTCAAAGATATCACGAATCATATCTGTTGAAATGTAGCAGTCTGTCCGATTGTCAATCTCTGTAATGATAATACGCGGTTTTTCTCCCTGGCAAAGAGAGCCTGCTCTTATGACCCATCGATCCATGAGAGTCTGGGTCACTTTACAGGTTTGAACGCGAATATCTGTGGCTCCATAGCGCCAATCAAATTTCTCACCGCAGGTATTATTTCCAGGGGTGACATCTTGAGCAACTCTTACATGTCTGTAACAGCAGCTGCTTAAAGCAAGAGCGGTTAAAGCAAGGCAGGCTATTTTATGCATAGATTATTCTCCTAAAAAACGGTCGGGAATTAAAACTTTGGTAATCCCTGGGTGAATATTAAAAACGTGAATGACACATAAATCAGAGGCTTTAAGTTGAAGTGGAAAAAGATCGCAGCCAATTTGAAGTGTATGCCGCCCTGATTCAAGGTCTATGCGTGCAAGTTCAATTTGCCGGGGAAGAAAACTCCAGGAGCGTGTGTCAGCTTCAGTTCTGGCATTTACAATCAACATTCCGAGATCCACAAAAACACCCACATTAGGATCTTTTCTTTGAGCCTCCATGACGCAGGCTCTCCTTAAAATGTATCTTGCGGCAGCCCTTGCGGCGATGATCGGCATTTTACCTTCAAGTTCAATGGAAGCGGCAAGATCGACGCTAAACAACGGTTTAGAGAGAAGGGGAGCTCCATTTATTTTGTAAGGGATAAAGATCGGATCAGAAAATGGGTAGTAGGCGAGTGCCGGCGTCGGCAGGCCGGTCAAGCTGGAAAGGGCAAAATCTTTTCCGGCGCCGCAAAGAAAGAGCTCTAAGGCTAAGAGAGAAACTTTAGATCCATCGGTATATTCAGTGTATTTATAGGGTGCATTTCCGTTGTGTGTAATGATTAATACGGCAGGTTTTTTGGGCTTCAGATCGGGAGCTAAAAATTCTTTGCAGGTGAGTGTTTCAACCTCCTGATAGAGAATTTTAGCGTTGCTTAAGTCCCCCTTTTTTTCTAGAAGGGCCGCAAATAGATATTTGCCTAAAGGATTTTCGGTGACTTTTAGATGCTCTGTTGCATGGTTTGACGCATATTCACGTGTCTTCTCCTGACTCCACTCTTCTGCCTGTCTTAAAAGAGCATAAGCATTTGAATAATCGCCTTTATGAATAAGAACCGCTGCGAAATAAATACGGGCAAGAAGCTGCTCATAGTCGTCTCCGGTGTAGGGAGCTATACTATCTTCTAATAAAACCTGACCTACTGAATCCATGAGGTGGTCTTGGCCGTAATAGTCTAGAGCATCTAATGCTACATTGAAATCGTGGATAGATCCATCGGTATCCCCTTCAATAAACCGTAAAAGCGCTCGATCTAAGAGAAGCATGACAGAGTCGCCCGATTTTGTGTAATTATCCTGAGGCAGTTTTTTTTCGATGGTCGAAGTTAGTTTAGATTCGCTCGAGGGAAGATCTCCACCTTGATAAGTAGAGACATACGTATCGCGAATTTCTGTAATGGGGTGGCAGCTTGTAAGAAGAAGAGCCGCTCCCATAATTAGTTTATTCATAGAATAAACAAATAATATATAGAAGCGACTCTAGTTAGTCAAACGAGATAGTTTAATTATCTAGTTTTTTTAACAGCTGTTCAATTTTTTGTTTTAAAAAATCTCTCTCATCCGATAAAGCTTCAACTTTCGCTGTCAGCTCTTCTAGCTCGATAGAATGATTTTCTTTAGCCTGGACTTTTTGTAAAAGTTCTTTTTTCAATTGACGCAGCTGTTCATTATCCTTTCTCTCTTGTTCAAGGAGATTTTTGAGGTCGGCAATTTGAGACGAGGTTGTTAGATACTCCACTTTTAAGGCCTCTAATTTCTGATTCTGCTCTTGCACTTGGCTGCGAGCCTTGGCCTTCTCCTGTTCAGAAAGACGATGGTTCGCTTCAATTTCAGCGAGTTTATTTGAGAGGGAGTTTGAAAGGGCTTTTTCTTTTTCCAGATTAAGAACAAGATCGCCAATCGCATGGCCTTTTTGTTCTAGCTCTTGAATGAGGCTTTTTAAGCGATTTTCCCCGTCATTCAATCGCTCTTCTAGGTCTTTACCTCTTTTTTCCGCTTGTTGCTTGGCTTGAGCAATCAGTTCAAGTTCGCGTGAAATCTCTTCATGCTTACTGCGAGCCTCATTCATCCGCTGATTCAGCTCGTCCTGGAGCTCCTTCAGCTTTTGGTTAGCCTCCTTTTCTTGCCTAATCTGATCATTCAGCTGATCTATGGTCTTTTGGCGCTCAGCCTGATCTTTTTCTAGAGTTTGGAGTTTGTCTTGTTGCTCAGCGTATTCTGCAAGCTTGTGCGAGAGCTCTTCATTAGCCCTTTTTTCGGTATCAATTTGACGCTCGAGCTCACTGATACGCTCTTCTCTCTCTTTTTCTGAAATTTCTTTCGCTTGCGTAACTTGGGAAAGACGATCGCTTATTTCGGCAATTTCATTTTGATTATGCGCATGATGCGATTCAAGCTCTTCCAATCGTGTTGATTTCTCAAGGGCCGAATTCTCCAATTGATTTTTTTCTTTAATCAGAGATTCATTCTCTTGGTTAAGAGATTCGATCTTGTTTTTAAGAGCGTTTATCTCTTCATTGATTTCTGACTGGGTAGATTGAAACCTTTTTTCATTTTCTTGAAGACGGCTATTCAAATCATCAATCAGTTTGGTTTTTGCCGCGTGATCCTCTTCCAGCTGTCTTAATTTGCTCTCTTTTTCTTGACCATCAAGGGTGTTTTGTTGAATCGTTTTTTTGAGCTCTTCGTAGTTGCTGTTTTGCTTTTGCAGCTCATCCAGCTCTTTTTCAAGACGAGCCTTCTGCTCTTTTAACTCTGAAAATCCACTCGATTGAGATTCAAGATCCATTAGTTTCAGGTTAAGCTCATCCATCTGAGCCTTTTTATCTTCAACCTCGCGATTTAACTGATCGATCTGAGCTTCTACCACCCGATGCTTTCGTTCAGCTTCCTCTTTAGCATTTTTTAAATCTTCATTTTCTGATTTAAGCTGCTCGATTTCTTTTTGAAGACTTTCTTTCGTCCCCTGATGGGTGCTGTCTGTTTCGGCGAGCTGACCCTTTAATCTTTCGATCTCTTGAGTTTTTTCATCTTGTTTGCGACTTAACTCAAGAACGGAGTTATCATAATGAGATTGAATCTCATCTTTTTCCTTCACAAGAGATTCTTTCTCTTGATTTAAAGACTCGATTTTACTTTTGAGAGCATCTATTTCATTATTAATTTCTGTTTGGGATGAATCAAAACGTTTTTCATTTTCTTCAAGACGAGCCTTCAACTCATCAATCAATTTATTTTTTGCGGCATGCTCTTCTTCGAGCTGTTTTAATTGAGTCTCTTTTTCTTGAACATCAAAGGTATTTTGCTGAATGGATTTTTTGAGCTGTTCGTAGTCGCTATTTTGCTTTTGTAACTCTCCGATCTCTTTCTCAAGGCGATCTTTCTGTTCTTTTAACTCTGAAAAACCGCTTGATTGAGATTGAAGATCCATTAACTTCTGGGTGAGCTCATCCATTTGAGCTTTTTTATCTTCAACCTCGCGATTTAACTCCTCAATCTGAGCTTCGACTTGGCTATGCTTTCTTTCAGCCTCCTCTTTTGCCTCTTTTAAGGCCTCATTTTCAGACTTAAGCTGCTCGATTTCGTGTCGAAGAGCTTCCCTTGTCTCTTGGTGCGAGCTGTCTGTTTCTGCGAGTTGGCTTTTTAATCTTTCGATCTCTTGCGTTTTTTCATCATGCTGGCGATTTAATTCAAGAATCCAGGCGTCATGATTAGAATTGATGTGTGCTTTTTCTTTGATGAGCTTAAGGTTGTCCTCCGTAAGAGCGGCAATCTTTGAGTGAAGCTCCTCTTTCGTGCCGTCTAGTTCTACCCGAAGATTTTTAACATCATTAAGATCTTCGCTTAACTTATTGATAAGCTCTTCTCTAAATTGATATTCTTCCTTTAAGGTCGCATACCGTTCTTTTTCTACAGAAAGGGAGTTGCTCGCCTCAAGGTGTTTTGCTTGCAGCGCTTCCACCTCTTTGGTTAACGTCTCAATTAATGACAGTCTAGCCTCATGCTCCTCAAGCAGTTTTTGATGGCGGGCTCTCTCTTCTTCAAGAGTGTTTTTGTGAGCGCTTTCAGCCGATTCGATTTGAGCTGTATAGGTTTCTTTTAGAGATGCCAACTCTTGGTTTAGCGCTCTTTCTTTTTCAAGCTGCTGAGTGAGTGTTTGAATGACCTCTTGGCTCGCTCGTTGGCTTTCTTGGAGTTGAGCTAAATCTTGTCTCTCATTTTCCAGCGTTTCATTCAGTTTGGCTAAATCGTGAGGGGGGGTGTTCTCATGTAAATCTTTATGATTTTCGATTTCAGCGTGTAGTTTGGCAATTTCTTCTTCCTGCTCTTTAAGTCTCGCCTGAAGAGCTTGAAGCTGGTTTCTTTCATTCGAAAGCTCTTGATTCAAGCTAAAAAGATTGAAATCAGAGATATCTTTTGCAATTTTTATTTCATCGGTTGTTGTCAAAACCGTGTGATGTTTCTGTTCAAGTTCAGCGAGCTTTTGGCTCAACTCTTCTTTCAAGCCTGTCAATTCTTGAGTTAAGCTTCTTTCATCTTCTAAAGATTGGGTCAGCGAAGCGAGTTGTAAGATATTTCGTTCCAGATCTTTTTCGAGGGCATACGCTTTCGCTTTTTCTTTTTCAAGATCACTGTGGAGCGTCTGAACAGAGTCGCTTGCTATACTCTCGGTTTGGCTCAATTTATGAGATAAAGCCTCATGCTCAAGGGTAATTTTAGCTCTTAAAGCGTTCTCGATTTGAAGCTGCTCTTCCAGATCGGCCCCTTTTTGGCCAAGTGTTGAGACCTCATCTTCGGAAGCATAGGCGATATTTTTTCTGTAGGAGAGCTCCTCATGAAGAGAGGCGAGCTTTACTTCGTATTCTTTTGCCTCCTCTTCCTTCTGCTTAAGCGCCTGCTGCAGATGAAGCTCTTGTTCAGATGTACGGACGATCAGATTTTTGAGAGAATCTTCTAAATCCGATATCTTTTCGCTCTGAAGCTGAGATTTTGCAATTTGCGCTTCGAGTTCAAGTTGAGCTGATTCCAGTTTAGATTTGAGCTGACTGAGCTCGGATTCATGTCTCTCTTGAAGGTCTTTGATTAAGGCGGCCTGTTCTTGACCCCCTTGCTCATGGAGTTTTAAGTTCTCTTGAATGTCTTCAATTCTTTGAGTGAGTTGAACTTTTTCTTCGGAAAGTAGCTTCTCTCTTTCGGAGGTATTTTTAAGCTCAGCACGGGCTTCATTGATTTGCTCTCTCAGCTGGGCAATACTTTGATTTTTTTGAACCTCTAGATGATCGATCTCTTCTAAACGCGTATGCAACTCTTGTCTTAAAAGCTCTTCTCGGTCCTGAGCTTTGGCAAGCTCTCGCTCCAGTTTATCGAGCTCTTGCGCGTGAGCAAATTTCACTTCGTCCAGTTGACGATAGAGTTTTTCTTGGCCCTGCTCTTTAGTTCCTTTATGCAGCTCAACAGTGTCCAAAAGGGTAGAGAGAGTTTTTTCAAGCTCTTGAAGTTTATGGCGCTCTTTTTCGATTTCAAGATTTAAAATACGATTTTGATCTTCTAGGCTTGATACGAGAGAATCTTTATCGCGCAGTTTTTCACGAATGGTTTGAAGGCGGTTATTTTCAAGAGCGCTATCTTTTACGAAAAGAAGTCTTTTCATATCGTATAAGCGAGACTCTAGCTCTGAGAGATCTTTCTGATATCTCGCCTCTTTAGGGTCGGGAAGAATCAATTCACGAGATTTTAAATTCTGAGCGGCAGTCTCATCTCCATGACGAATCAGCTCGAAACCCACAATTCCCATCAAAAGACAAGTTCCGACACTTAATGCCACAGCGTTTCTTCTCTGGCGACGTTTTTTTGAATGCTCGCTTGAGTCTAGATGTTTGCTCATATACCGCTCGTTTTACCTTCTCGATTATTTCGAATTTTTGATGGCTAGTTCGTCTTTGATATTAAGGGGCTTAGCTGCATCGCCATAGACCCCTTTTTTATAGGCCTCTGCCTGCTGTTCAAGAGTCACAATCGGCACTTGCGGTGCAAACCCTGCCGATCCAAATTTAATCATTCTCTCTTTGCACACTTCTTTCATAGCTTGGCGAGCAGGTGTCATATAGGCTCGTACATCAAATTCAGCCGGATTTTCTATAAACACTTTACGAATCGCACCTGTCATCGCGAGACGGTTATCGGTATCCACATTAATTTTTCTGACGCCGGCCTTGATGCCTCTCTGGATCTCTTCAATAGGAACTCCATAGGTCTCGCGGATTTTTCCGCCATATTTATTGATCATATCAAGAAGTTCCTGAGGAACTGAACTCGAACCGTGCATCACAATATGCGTATTGGGAAGAAGCTTATGAATTTCTTCGATTCTTTCAATATTTAAAACAGCGCCTGTTGGTTTTTTGGAAAACTTATAGGCCCCATGGCTCGTTCCGATAGCAACCGCAAGGGCATCCACGCCGGTTCGGTTGACAAAATCAACCGCTTGGGCAGGATCGGTTAGAAGCATCTCTAAAGTCAGTCTTCCCTCAGCTCCGTGGCCATCCTCTTTATCGCCATGGCCTGTCTCAAGTGAACCTAAAACACCTAACTCTCCTTCAACCGAAACGCCTACCGCATGAGCGATTTTGACAACTTCACGAGTTACGGCAACGTTGTATTCATAGCTTGAAGGGGTTTTGCCATCTTCTTCAAGAGATCCATCCATCATAACCGATGTGAAACCCTGTTTAATTGCGCTGATGCACGTTTCAGGGCCGTTCCCATGATCTTGGTGCATTACTATCGGGATTTCCGGATAAAGTTCTGCTGCCGCCAGAATCAAGTTACGTAAGAAAAGATCGTTTGTATACTTTCTTGCCCCCCGGCTTGCTTGAACAATGACAGGGCTTTTGGTCTCTCTTGCGGCCTCCATGATGGCTTGAATCTGTTCCATGTTATTGACATTCAAGGCAGGAATGCCAAAATGGTTCTTCGCTGCAAAATCAAGAAGAGGGCGCATAGGGATTAATGGCATGTTCGAACAAGCTCCAAAGTTAAAGTATTCTGATAAAGTGAAAGAGATAAAAACTCAAGACATAATTTAACAAGTTTCATAAGATTTGGCACTTATGGCAGAAAAACACTCATTTCAAAATCGTTTAATCAACGAAAAGTCTCCCTACCTACTCCAGCACGCGGAAAATCCTGTCGACTGGTATCCATGGGGAGAGGAAGCTTTCCAATGTTCGAAAGAGACGGATAGACCGATCTTTTTGTCGATAGGCTATGCAACTTGTCATTGGTGCCATGTAATGGAGCGGGAGTCTTTTGAAAATCCTGCCATTGCAAAACTTATGAATGACAATTTTGTAAATGTTAAAGTCGATCGCGAAGAGATGCCGGAAATTGACTCCTTATATATGGAGTTTGCACAAAGCATGATGCCGGGCTCTGCAGGTTGGCCCTTAAATGTCCTCTTGACACCCGATTTAAAGCCATTTTTCGCAGCGACCTATCTTCCCCCGTATGATCGTCAAGGGATGATGGGGCTGCCTGAACTTATCCACAAAATTAGCGAAGTGTGGAATTCCGAGGAAAAGGAGAGGATTCTTGAACAGGCGTCAAAAATCGTCGAACTTTTCTCTGCAAATATTCATACGGCAGGGGATCAATTGCCCGGGAAAGGAGCCTCTCCACATCTGGCAGAATTACTTTATAAATTGGCAGACCCCGTTTATGGAGGTCTCAAAGGCAGTCCCAAGTTTCCGATCGGCTACCAGCAAACTTTTCTCATTCGCAATCATTTGGATTCTAGATCAGTTTTTTTAGCGGAAAGAACTCTCGACATGCTGCAAAGAGGGGGTATCTACGATCATGTGGGAGGGGGATTTCATCGCTATAGTGTCGATGAAGAGTGGTTTCAGCCCCATTTTGAAAAGATGCTCTATGATAACGCACTCTTGATGGATGCTTATCTAGAGGCTTATATGGCTACAAAAAAACCGTTTTATTTAGAAGTTGCTAAAGATATCGCAGACTATATTCTTCGCGATATGACAGATTCTTCTGGCGGTTTTTATTCGGCCGAAGATGCCGATTCGGAGGGAAAAGAGGGGCTTTTTTATACGTGGGAAAAAAGCGAAATCGTCAAGATTCTAGGCAAAAAAGGATCGGATCTGTTTTGCGATTTTTATGGAGTCTCGGATGAAGGCAATTATGAAGGGAGAAATATTCTACACATCAAATTGCGTGAAAACGAATACGCCAATAAAAATGATCTCGATCCAAAGCCATTAAAAGAGCTTCTTATCGAACAAAAAAAAATCCTTTTTGAAGCGCGGACGAAAAGAGTCCGCCCCTTTAAAGATGATAAGATTTTAAGCAGCTGGAACGGTCTTATGATCTACAGCATGACAACTCTTGGGGAAGCGCTGGATGATGAGAAGTACTTGAATGCTGCCAGAAAAGCGGCTCAGTTCATAAAGAAAAACCTATGGATTGACGGCGTTTTATATAGAAGGTATCGGGAAAAAGCCGATTTTCGAGGCGGTTTGGATGAATACGCATTTATGATCAGAGCATCTCTTAAACTCTTTGAGGCAGATAGGGGGTCAGACTATTTATTGTGGGCGCTTGAGATGAACCATGTCCTTGAAACCAAATTTAAAGTTGAAGGGGGGGCATACTTCCAGACAGATGGACAGGATCCCAATCTTTTAATCCGTAAATGCCAGTTTAGCGATGGAGCGGAGCCGTCAGGCAATGCCATCCAGGAAGAAAATCTTTTAAAGCTCTATCAATTGACCGGAATTCCGGCTCTACTTACTCATGCAGAAGATGTATTTAAAGCGGTAAAGAAATATTTAGATAATTATCCTCCGGGTTATTGTTATCATGTGATGAATTTAAAGAAATATTATGACAATCAATCTCCCCTTTATATAATTGCGCTTAATACTTCCGATGCCCATCTTTCTAAAATAAAAGGATGGTTTGCCTTTTCTTACAATCCGCATCGATCGATCATTTATTTAAGAGATGATGATTTGCTCTTAAAAAAATTAATACCTAGCTTAGAAAATTATAAATCTGTACAAGGAAAAACAACCTTATACCTTTGCCGTCAAGGTGTTTGTGAGGCACCCATAAACGACACAAGACTGATTGAAGAAGCTATACTTAAAGGCTAATTATCAAGTATACTGGGAGGACTTTTATGCACGATGAATCTCAGCTCAAGAAAACTCTCCTTGCTATCCAGTCTGAACAGAAATTAGAAGATTTGATTCATTTCAAGGACTCAAGCAAATGGGGCACATTGGCTCATGATGATTTAAAAATTTTAGCGAACCTTTTTTTAAAAAAGGGGAGTCTCGATTATCATAAATTTCCTGAAGAGACGTATGAGGCTTTTCACACGGCTCTCAAAATTACCCAGTTTGCTCCTGAAACGTACCTCAAAATTGCAAAAGCCTGGGGTCATTTAGGGGTGTGGGATCAAGCGCAAGCGGCGATCGATGAGGGACTTAAAGTAAATCCTCTTTTTGTCGACGGGTGGATTGAAAAAGCCACCTTGCTCCTTCATCAAGGAAGCCAGGAAAGAAAGGAAGAGCTCCTGGCAGAATCGATTGCCCTCTTTAAAAAAGCAGAGTGTATAGAGATTCCTCTTCCGGCAGAAAGCTACTACCGCTATGGAAAAGCCTATTTACTGCTCGCTCGACTTTCGCAAGAGCCGTGTGATTTTACCGCGGCTATAGAAAAATTTAAAAAAGCGGAAGAGCTTGGCTTTTTCGATAAAAATCTCTACTTCGATCATAGTTTAGCTCTTGCCGATATCTCCTCTTATCTAGGAAGAATCGAGTTTATCCATGAAAGCTTAATGTGCTTATTGAAAGCGGTTGAGGTGGATCCCCATTTTTATGAAGGATGGCTCCATTTAGGGGGAACCTACAAGTTTCTCTACGAACAGGGTGAAAACGACGAGTATTACGAAAGAGCGGAGTCTGCATTCATAACGACCGCTCGCATTAATTCAAACACCAAATTCTTGTGGCTTACGTGGGGGCAAATGCTCCTCACCGAAGGCAAAATCAAAAGAAATGGCGATATCATCAATCAGGCCCTTGAAAAGTTTGAGCGGGCCGACGCTTTATTTCCGGGCGATCGCGATATCGAATGTTTCATGGCCGACTGCCTCATGGTGCTTGGGCTTATGGAAGATCGCTACGAGCTGATTAAAGAGGCTCGCACGATGATTGAGGATGTTTTAGATACAAAACCTGAAGATCCCACCATTTTATTCCTTTATGCTTCTTGCTTGCTTCATATTGGCAAATATTTCCAGGATGAAAAAATGATTCGGGAATCGTTTGCTCATTATGAAAAAGCTTGCCACTTGAATCCCCAAGACCCCGCCGTCTGGCAGTCGCTTGGCATCGCCCACTACACTTTAGGAGAGATGACTCTCGATGCCATTTTGTTAGAAAAATCGATCCAGTTGTTTGAAAGCGCGGCCAACATCGCAAAAACCGGCACTTCAGAAATCCTCAACAACTGGGGCATTGCTCTCATGAAGTTGAGCGAAGTGACCCAAGATCTTCATTTGATTACGATTGCAGCGGATAAATTCGAGCAAGCGATCGCATTCCACCAGAATAATAAACGGGCCTCTCAACTCGATCCTGAGTGGTTTTATAACTATGGCTGCGCCCTTGACTATCTTGGAGATTACTATCAAGACCCAAGCTATTACGAGAAAGCGGTAACCATCTTAAGCCACATACTTTCCCAATACCCTAACTACACACAAGCCAGATATAACTTGGCTTTAGCTCTCACTCACCTAGGCGATGCGACAGGGGAGACGGAGCTTATCGAAAACGCTCTTCACCATTATGAAGAGCTCTACAAAGATGATCCTGAAGATGAGATTGTGCTTGCCGACTACGGTCTTGCTCTCATGACTCTTGGAGATATTTATTTTCAGTCGCACGCTTTCTCCCAAGGAAAAGCTTATTATGGAGAGGCGGAAGCTAAACTTCTTCAGGCGGGCGCTCTCGGTGCGAAAGGAGCTTTTTATTGGCTCGCCTGTCTTTATTCATTAAATAGCAACTATCCGGAGTGCATGCACTTTTTGGAGAAGGCCGACGAGCAACACGCGCTTCCCTCTTTAGAAGAACTTGAAAATGAAGTGTGGCTTGATGGGGTCCGCGAGACCACCATGTACAAAAACTTCATCGCTAAGCTTAGTTAAGACAGGAATCTTCTAAATACACCCAAGCAGAACCACTAAACCTTTCTGCGGTTTAGTGGCCCGTTTGGGTTAGATGATTAACGGGAACGGCGGTTTCTGTCGACTTCGTTCAAGATGGTTTTACGCATACGAATTGAATCGGGAGTGACTTCGATGAGCTCATCATCTTGGATGTAGTCAATCGCTTGCTCAAGAGTAAATCGGCGAGGCGGGATGAGAAGAAGGTTTTCATCCGATCCGGCAGCACGAACGTTGGTGAGCTGCTTCGCTTTGGTGACATTGACCACAAGGTCATTATCACGGGAGTTTTCGCCGACTACCATCCCTTCATACACCTCATCGCCCGGCTGGACAAAGAGGGTAGAGCGTTCTTGCAGGTTGAAAATACCGTACGCGTTGGCTTTGCCAAGTCCGTTTGAGATGAGTACTCCTCTCGATCTTCCGGGTATAGCTCCCTTCCAAGGTTGGAAGTTTTCAAAAATAGAGGTCAGAATACCAAGACCGCGAGTTTGGGTTAGAAACTCCGAGCGGTATCCCATAAGTCCGCGAGTTGGAATCAAGAACTCCATACTGGTGATCCCATGTTCGTTGGTGTCAAGATGCTGCATTTCCCCTTTACGCTTGGAAAGCTCTTCAATGACTCTTCCGCTGTACTCTTCAGGCACTTCAATATGCACTCTTTCGAAAGGTTCATGTTGAATACCGTCGATCTCTTTCATGAGAACGCGCGGCTTGGATACCGAAAATTCATAGTTTTCGCGGCGCATCGCTTCGATGAGTACCGCTAAGTGAAGCTCGCCCCTGCCGGCTACGGTAATTTTGTCTTGATCAGACTGCGAAGCTTCGATTCTAAGCGAGATGTTCGAGCGTTTTTCTCTTTCTAAGCGCTCACGGATCTTATTCATCGTGACGTGCTTACCCGATTTACCTACAAAGGGGCTTGAGTTAACCGTGATGTCAACCGATACCGTCGGTTCGTCCAATTTGATAGGGGGAAGGATGCGCACCTGGTTCGGATCCGAGAAGGTGTCGCCGATAATGACTTCAGGCACCCCTGAAAGAACGACGATATCTCCAACGCTCGCCTCTTCAAGATCGATCTTTTCAAGGCCGAGCCAGCCTTGGATGCGTGAGATGGTAGCCCTTGTCTGTTTGCCATTTGGATCGGAGTGGATAACGGATTGCCCTTTCTTCACTTTTCCATCAAGGATTCGTCCGCATGCTTGACGGCCTACGTAGTCATCATAGCTGAGAGTCGCCGCTTGCATAAGGAAAGGATTTTCTAACGATCCTTTGGGCGCCGGAACCCCTTCAATAATGAGTTCAAAAAGAGGTTTTAAGTCTCTTCTCTCGTCATGGATTTTATGGCAGGCAAAGCCGCTTAAACCGGAGGCATAGCAGTATCTAAAGTCCAGCTGTTCGTCGGTAGCACCGAGCTCTGCGAACAGATCAAACGTCTCGTTTAAGACTCTATCGGGATCGGCATGGGGACGGTCGATTTTGTTGAGAACAACAATCGGCTTTAAGCCCATTTTAAGCGATTTGGATAGAACGAAGCGGGTTTGCGGCATAGGGCCGTCTTGCGCGTCAACAAGAAGCAGAACCGAGTCGACCATACCCAAAATACGCTCCACTTCGCCTGAGAAATCGGAGTGCCCCGGAGTGTCGATAATATTAAATTTATACTCCTCGCCATCTTTATCGATGTATCTGACAGAGGTGTGTTTTGCGAAAATGGTAATCCCTCTCTCTTTCTCCTGGTCATAAGAGTCCATTACTCGTTCAGGGACATGTTGGTTGTCTCTGAATACGTGGGACTGCTTTAACAGTTGATCGAGAAGGGTAGTTTTACCATGGTCGATGTGGGCGATGATAGCGATATTACGGATTTTATCAGGTGTGAACATAAATTCTTCTTATATTTAAAGACTAAAAGAATAGCCTTTTGTAAGGTATTTCTTCAATAAACTTGTTTTATAGGCTATTTTTTCCTATACTTTCGGCATGAAGGAGAGAGAAGAGATCAGGGATGAAGAAGATCCCATCGAAGAGCCGGTCCATGGTGGAAGCATTCTTGATTCGAAGACTTCCCAGCTTGACGATGAACTCAATCAAAAGCTGGAAGAAGCTTTTGATAACGCCTCTTCGCAGCTTCTTCACCATGATATCGTCAAAATAGCAAGCGAATATGACCCTGTCGACTTAGCCTATGCGGTAACCCGCCTTCCGGCTCAGGAAAGAGTTGTGGTCTATGAAAATCTTCCCGATCTTTTTGCTAAAACTATTTTTATGATCAACACGGGTTCAAGCACCCGTGTCGCCATTTTCCGTCAAATATCGGACCAGGAAATCAAATCTTTAATTGAAAATATGCCTCCGGACGAGGCGGTATGGATATTAGACGATATGTCCGATCGCCGTTTTAGAAGGGTGATGGATCTTCTAGAGCCTAAAAAAGCGGCCCGTATCTATGAGCTTCAGCAGCATGACCGTAATTCTGCCGGCCGTCTTATGACAAACGAGTTTTTTGCCTTTCCATTGAATACTTCTATCGGTGAAGTGGCCCAGCAAATCCGCGAAAATCCCGGTATCGATCTGACCCGCCGAATCTTCGTTTTAAATGAGTCGGGGGAGTTAATCGGATACGTCCCTGCACGCACCCTTATTATCAACCCCCATTACCTTCCTCTAAGACAGGTCATGCGGCCGATCCTCCATACCGTTGAGGCAGAAGCTTCCCGAGATGAAGTGGTGGACGTGGTAGAACGATATAAAATTCCGGCGCTTCCTGTCGTCGATGAGAAAAATCATCTGTTGGGAATCATTACCTACGAAGACGTGGTGGAGGCGATGGAAGATATTGCCGATAATACGATCGCATCGATTGCAGGTACCGCTGAAGATGTCTCTGAACATGAACCTATGTTTAAAAGGATCTTGTGGAGAGCGCCTTGGCTGCTAGTGACGCTTTGCGCAAGTTTAGTCTCAGTCGCCGCCATGACCCATTTTTACGGCAGAAACTGGTTTGCTTTCGTCCCTCTCTTTATACCCCTTATTACTGGCATGTCCGGAAATGTCGGGATTCAATGTTCCACCATCCTTGTAAGATGGCTTGCCACAGGAGAGCTCTCCTACGGCTCAAGACGCGATGCGATCACGAAGGAGATGCTGATCGGCATTATGATCGGACTTATCTTCGGTATATTATCGGCCGGCTTTATCTATCTTCTAAATGCGACTGGCATCCATGTGCTCGGGGAAAATACCGTGGCCCTTGTCCTCATGGTGGGTTTAGGGGTTTTTGCGGCTTGCCTTACCGCGACTACACTTGGCTCTCTTTCGCCCTTTTTCTTTAACCGTTTTGGCGTAGATCCGGCGGTTGCCTCGGGTCCTATTGTTACTGCTTGCAATGATGTGCTTTCAACCCTTATGTTCTTCCTTGTTGCAAGACTCGTTTACACCTTCGTGGTATGATAAAGCTTTTAGCTCTCAAATTTAAAGTCGCTTGCCTGAATGGGGTGGAATACGCTCAAGTCGTTTTTCGCTACTATAAATACCCTAAATTTGCCCGCGCCGATCTTGCGCTTCTATCGCTCTATTTCTTCCAAAATCCCTTTAAAATCTCTCGCAAATTCCATCAAAAGAGGGGAGATGAAGAGGTCTATGTTTACGGGGAAACCCCTCTAACCACTCTCGATCTGATTGCTCAAAAAGGGGATATTCAATCATCCGATGTGGTCTATGAGCTCGGATCAGGGCGCGGACGCACCGCCTTTTGGCTTTGGGGCGTTTTAGGATGCAAAGTGTTTGCCATCGAAGAGATCCCCGACTATGTAACGTATGCCAATCAAATTGTTCAAAGGCAAAAGCTCGAAAACATCGCCTTTATCAATAATGATTTTTTGAAAACTCAGCTCTCGAAGGGGAATGTCTTTTATCTCTACGGGAGCGCACTTTCAGACGACACTATCACTGCTCTAGCGGCCCGTTTTAAGAAAGGGGATAAGATCATCACCGTATCGTATCCTCTCACAGACTATCATCCCGACTTCCGCGTGACCCATCAATTTCCTGCCCCCTTCACATGGGGCTGGGCCGACGTCTATATTCAAATTAAAAGGTAAGTTGATCGAGCGACAGGAATTAAAACCATTCTATTCGAATGATAATTTCTAACTCTTCTACCACATCTTTTTCCCATACAATTTTATGCATATGGATCAATCCCTACAGAAGCCCAGAAATCTTCTAAGTCTTTAGAACGTTTAACGTTTTGGCATTTCGGGTCTTACAAACGATAAAATGTAATCGCTGATGGTTAGATGGTTTTTAGCAGCCAATCTTTTGATATAAGTTCTTTCGTCTAAAGTGCATTCGACGGTTAGTTTTACTTTGCCGTTACGGGGTTGATTTGACATTCGTTAACGGTTAGCCTCTTTCGTTTGATCCTGCGCTCGACAGCGATCCTGCCTATCCTGTTATTTCAAAATTGAATAATAACAGGATAGGCAGGATCGCTGTCGAGCGCAGGATAAACAAAAACATTATCCTATGTAATAATAACTAAATAATAAGAAATTGTTGCTTTTCTCTGCGCCTCTAAAGTTGAAATTTTTTAATTCATGAACAATATCTTATGTTCAGGAAAGAAAAAAACGCAGAGGCGCTGAGGTGACATTTCCATCCTGAAATTTTTTATAACAGGATGGAAAGGATAATTTTTATCTGTGAGAGGTGAGCTCTCGTTTGATGGAGAACTTTTTGCCATCTTCATCGCGAGCGGTTTGAGCTTGCCGTTTACGCTGCTCTAAAGCTTCGCGGTAGGAATCGTGGCTTTCGCTGATGGAGCGCTGGCTGTCTTCATAGAGACCTTGATCTTTAAATTGCTCGGCATCTTTAAAGCCGCGTGAAATGTTGCCTGCTTGGCCTACCCCTTGACCGATCGACTGAGCCGCTCCACCCACTTTAGTGAGTAGTTTGGCACTGGCTGTTGTAGAGAAAGCGCCCCAGCCGACTGCCACACCGCCGCCAATTTGAACGGCAGCGGAAATGGAATCGATCACAAGCTGCCTGACGGAGGTCATATCATCTTGCACCTGTTTACGAAAGATGCGCTTCATTTCCTTAGTTTTTTCTTCGATCTCTTTTTGAGTTTTTCCAAGCTCGAAGAACATCAGCTGGCAAAGATCGGAGATCATTTGATCGATTCGGCTAAGGATAATCTCTTTCTCTTTCTCAGAGCAGGTATTTAGTTTATTTTCCTCAAGGGTGATTTGTTCAATCATGGTATCGATCGTGTATCTCATGGTGTATCCCTTATGGTTTCAAAACGGTTGGATTCAATCTGGGAAAGGTCTTTATAGGTTTGTAAGACAGCATCGGTGTGAGCCATTTTTGACTCGCTGGTCGAAGAGAGCTTGTCGAACGCATTACGTCTATCGTCTCTTGCGCCAAAGATCGCGGAGTTTAAATCATTTTGCTGTTTTTTGTTTAGCGAATTGGCAAATTGAACGGCGCCGCCGACGATAGAGCCGGCTCCTTGTAAAAGAAGGATCACTCCAGGAATATTTCCGGTTCCGATGGAGACCGCAAGGCCTGCGACCACAATGAAGGTGGCTAAGCAAAGAGCTGCGTTACCCCAGCCGATCATATCGAGGATCCTGCCGGTGGTCCCTTTTTTCAATTTTTCTTGGAGCACGTCATCGATTTTTTCACGGATGTTTTTTATCGCGGTATGCAGGCGAATCATCTCTTCATCATCTAAGTGGGCCGAGTCCTTCCGAAGATTAATCTGTCTGATTTGAGCGGCCACCCACTCCTTTTCAAGCCCGATTTCATCGCAGATATCATCGGTGATTTCTTTCATGCGATGGCTCGTTTCGGACAAGTGCTGATTGATCTTTCGGATCTGATCATTTTCGGGACGCTCAAGCCGCGGTTTGTGGCTGATTTGACTCGGATCCACCGTAAGAGATTCCGAATCGGGGGCGGTTTTATTGGATTCCTTGGAAGAGAAAAGGCCCCAAAACCAGCTGCAAATCTGGCCCCAAAAGGACGCTTCTTGCTCAGCAGGCTTGGTTTCGATCGTATCTTTCGATTTAAGAGCGCTTGAGACTTTATTGGATGCATCAGCGCTTAACTTTTGAATTTCAGTCGTAACAGTTGGCTGCGAAATTTTAGTTATCATGAGCACCACACTTTTTTGATTTCAGAAAGCCAGGGAAGAAACTTCTTCTCGATTTTCTTTTCAATCCAGGAGAGAAAGGTTTGAATTCTAGGTTTGTCTTCAGTAAATCTTAAACACTCCGCCACGTGAATGAGAAAGAGAGGATCTTTTTCGCCGAGCAAAATGGCTATCCGGTAGGCGTCTAAAGCCTCTTGATATTTTTGCTGCATTTTAAAAGTGTGGCCGAGTCCTTTCCAGTATAAAGCGCGATGAGGGTGTTTCACTAAAAGAAGCTGAAACTGCGCTTGTGCTTCTTCATAACGATTATACTCGTAAAAAGCCCATGCCCTATCGTAGCTTGCAATCATCTGCCGGCGAGTGCTCTTGCTTTATTGTGCTTATCGTCATGGAGCGGTTTCAAAATAGATCTTGCCATTTGAAACGATTCATATCTTTCGTTCGTCAGGCGAGAAATTTTTTGAAGCTGCATATCGTTTTGGACATTCAGATCTTCAATCGTCATTTTAATGCTTTCGCAAAGACGCTCTCTCTCATCTTTATTGTATTTGGTTTTATCCTCTTTAACAGGAATGTCGTGATCTTTGAGGGTTTTGAGCTCATCTTGAATTTCTTTCTTTTTAGAAAGGTCAATCTCCCCCTTTTCATTGGTCTCTTTATTAAGGGTTTGCAAGATGGAGTGGAGTTTTCTAACTTTTTCTTGACGCTCTTTCAGCTCTTTAAATTCTGCGGCAGTTTGCTCTTGAAGGGTTTTAAGTCTTTCAGAGTTGATAAGGAGGATCAGACTTTCGAGAGAAATATTCTCAAGGTCTAGGTCCGATGCGGCGGCTTGTACTTCAGTTACTTCACTCGTTTTAATAGCCATATTAACCTCATGAAAGAATCAATATATGCTTCATTGCGATATAAGTGCAACCTCATCTATAATATTTCAATTATTTAAAACGGGAGTTTACATGAAGAGAGAAACTTGGGGGACGCAGATTGGTTTTATTTTAGCCGTTGCAGGCTCTGCAATCGGTCTTGCCAATATCTGGAGATTTCCCTACATGGTAGGCAAAAATGGGGGCGCAGCTTTCATTGCGATCTACCTTCTCTGCATGTTGCTCATCGGATTTCCTGTTTTTATCTCCGAAATTTTAATTGGAAAAAAGACTCATGCGAATCCCGCCAAAGCGTTTGAAAAGCTGGGAGGAAATAAATGGAGAAAAGCGGGGGCGTTAACGATTTTAACCGGTTTTTTGGTCAGCACCTTTTATAGTGCAGTGGCCGGCTGGGTGCTTGGCTATCTATTTGAAGCCGTCATGGGATCTCTTCAATTCACCTCGACCGAGCAGGCATCCCTTCATTTTGATGCCTTAACTTCTCATCCTTTTTGGGGTCTTTCGTTTCACTTTCTCTTTATGGCTGCGTGCTTATCGGTTTTATACTGCGGCGTGAAAAACGGGATTGAACGGGCTAATAAAATTATGATGCCTGCGCTATTTATTATTTTGATCGGTTTAGTATTAAAGGGGATTAGCTTGCCTAATAGCGGATCGGCTCTTGCCTTTTTATTAAACCCTGATTGGACTCTCTTGACGCCGGCAGCGTGGCTTGCAGCTTTAGGTCACTCCTTTTTTACCTTGAGTTTGGGTCAAGGAACTATGGTGACTTATGGAAGCTACATGAGAGAAAAAGAGCCTGTCTTAGGCTCTTTGGTTCCCGTTGTTATAATGGACACGGTAGTTTCTTTGCTCGCGACTTTTGCCATTTTTACCATCGCTTTTTCTCAGGGCGTCGAGCCTGGACAAGGACCCGGCTTAATATTTCAAACGCTTCCCGTCGTGTTTAACTCCATTCCCGGGGGGGCCTTCATCGCTGCGCTCTTTTTCTTATTAGTCGTGCTAGCGGCGCTCACTTCAGAAATTTCTGCGATGGAGCCTTCCATTGCGTATCTTATGGAAGAGAAGAAGTGGGGTAGGCACTCTGCAACCATGGCGGTCGGGGCGTTTGCGTTTCTCATTGGAGTTCCATCTGCTCTTTCAACAAGTGTATTAAAAGACTCTGGTTTTAATTTTTTAGAAATGATGGATTTGATTTGTAATTCAATATTAATTCCATTAGGCGGTTTATTAGCTGTAATTATGGTTGGCTATGTGTGGGGATTTAAACCGGCCTACAAGTTTTTAACCGAAGAGCATGAATTAAAACCGATCGTGAAGAATTATTTCTGGTTCACTATTAAATATACGGCGCCCGCATTAATTTTCTTAGTCTTCTTGAATGCACTGGGGATTCTGTGATATGTTTGCCGTATGCAAAATCGGTTTGTCGAATCGACGTTTACCAAAGAAGATAAAATTTTCGAAGCGCCTCTTCGCCCTAAAGCTCTGCAAGAGTTTGTGGGGCAATCAGGGGTCATCGATAAGCTAGACGTTTTTATTCAAGCGGCCAAGGGGAGACGAGAGACTCTTGGCCATATCTTATTCTCAGGCCCTCCTGGGCTTGGAAAAACAACCCTTTCCCACATCATCTCGCAAGAGATGGGAACTAAACTTGTCGTAACATCGGGTCCTGTGCTTGAGAAAGCAGGAGATTTGGCGGGCTTATTGACTTCGCTTAAAGAAGGTGACGTTCTTTTTATCGATGAAATTCACCGGCTGCCACGATCGATTGAAGAATATCTCTATCCTGCCATGGAAGATTTTAAACTCGATTTAATGATTGATTCAGGTCCCGCGGCACGCTCTATCCAGGTGAAGCTTAGTCATTTCACGTTAGTTGCTGCCACCACAAGGCTTGGACTTATCTCTTCCCCCTTGAGATCTCGTTTTGCCTTAAACCTGCGTTTAGATTATTATCCCCCGAGAGAATTAGTTGAGATTTTAAAGCGAACGGGGAAGCTTTTAAATATTGATCTAAATGAAACGACGGCTAAAGCCATTGCAGATCGTTCGAGAGGCACTCCTAGAGTCGCAAACAACCTTCTCAAATGGGTGAGAGACTTTTCTCAAGTGAAAGCGAAAGGGAAAATGGATGACGCTGTCGCCCATCAGGCGCTTGACCTTTTGCAGATAGATGAAAAGGGACTGGATGAGACCGATAAAAAGATTCTCCAGACTCTGATTCATCACCATAAGGGAGGGCCCGTAGGTTTAACTACGATTGCCGCCACGATTGGCGAGGAGCCTCACACCATAGAAGAGGTGCATGAACCTTATTTAATCATGCAAGGTTTTTTAAGAAGAGGGCCACGCGGTCGTGAAGTGACCGATTTGGCCTACCAACATATGAGGGATTAACATGTTGAAAAAATGGACCGCAGCTTGTTTGAGCTGTCTCTTGTGTTTTTCAGCCTTAGAAGCAGGAATTTTAGATAATTGGTCTGGTTACATGTGGAAGAAAAACCAGCCCAAACCTGAAATGATCAAGGTTTTGATTGCCCAAAATAAGCCTGGAGTCATTCTGGAAGTAAAAGGAAAGTACAAATTGTATGATCCTAATAATATGGAACACATATCGACCCGTTTTGTAGGAAAAAGAAAGTTTCTCCAACCCCTCGCAAACGGTATTAAATGGGGCGAAGAGTTTCCCGGAATCTATCAGTTATTGATCGTGCCGGATGAAGTTAATAGCACCACATTGATTGATGGAGTGGAGTACTCCGGAAATATTTATGTGTATGATGTTTCAGGGCAAATTTCGATTGTAAACGAACTGCCTGTTGAAGACTACTTGGACTCGCTTCTGTCAGTCAAGTATGATGCTCCTTACCCTGAAGAGTATTTAGGGGCGATGGCTATTGCCACCCGAACCCAAGCTTACTGGCAAATTCAAAACCCTAAAACAAAGTATTGGGCAGTTGACGGTGCAAAAGTAGGTTATGAAGGATGGACTGTTGCACAGCGTCCGAACGGCGTAGATAAAGCGCTTGCCACGACGAAAAATATGGTTCTTACTGAAAATGGACAATATTTTGACTCTTCCTGGGATATCGCAAAAGTGAAGCCTTTGGATGCAGAAAGACTTGCAAAACAAGGTGAGACAGCCCGCGAAATTCTTTTGAAAGCGTTTCCGGATGCAAGCCTACAAGTGCTTCAGCAATAAGCTAGAAAAAGGCTCCATCCTAAGGGTGGAGCCTCTCTTCAAATGCTCTCCTGTATAGACTAAAACTTCAAAATTTTCATCTCGAAGCTCTACTTCTCTGAAATCTCTTGAGGCGTTGAAAGCCACAAACAGCCCCTCTTTCAACAGTTCGTAGGCGATAAAGTGATCATCATTTGACCATGATGAGAGCCAGCGAATATCCTCAGGGGTCAAAAACTTGTCCTCACGTAAAGAAAAGTACTTTTTTCGAAGAGCTATCATCTTTTTAACAAAAGGCATAAGTTCAGAGGTTTTTTCTTTTTCCCAAGGAAACCAGTTGAGCTCATTGTCCTGGCACCATGTGTTGTTATTTCCGTTTTTAGTGTGTTCGACTTCGTCTCCCATAGTGAGCATTGGAATGCCTCTTGAAACAAGAAGCGCCAATAAAAAGTTCTTTTTTTGACGAAGACGGAGTTTATTGATTTCGGGATCCGATGTGGGACCTTCCACTCCATAGTTGAAACTTATATTTTCATTTAACCCGTCTAAATTGTTCTCGCCGTTATCGATGTTATGTTTGTGGTTATAGGAAACAAGATCGTTTAGGCTGAATCCATCGTGAGAGGTAATAAAGTTGACAGAGGCTGTAGGGGAGAATTTATGATAGAGATCCTGAGATCCGCAAATACGCGTTGCAAATTCACTTTTAGTCCCTTTGTCGCCTCTGATAAAGCTCCTTACACTATCCCGGTATTTACCATTCCATTCCGAAAATCGATTGGAAGCGGGGTAAAAGGAACCTACTTGATAGTAACCGATATCCCAAGGTTCGGCGATCAGCTTTGCCTTTTTTAAAATCGGGTCTTTTGCAATCGCTTGAACAAGAGCTCCTGCATGGCACGGATTTCCGGTTAAATCCCGATTAAAGGTGGAAGCGAGATCAAATCTAAAACCATCGATATGAAATTCGATGACAAACCGGTGAAGCGCTGCCAGAATAAGATCGGCCGGAATAGGATGAGAGGCTCTGATGGCATTTCCGCATCCGGTTGGATTTTGGTAGTCGCCTTGTTCGTCCAACAGGTAGTAGACATCGTTTCCAAAACCCTTGAAATGGTGGGTGGGTCCGAGTTTATTGCCTTCTGCCGTATGGTTGAAAACAACATCTAAAATAACTTCAATGCCCTCTTTGTGGCAGGCTTTGACTAAATCTTTTAAATCATTGGGATGCGTTTGATACAAATGCGAAATGGCAAAAAAAGAAAGAGGGGAGTAACCCCAATAATTGACTAGGAGCTCACCGGTTTTAGGGCTTTTAATGAGGACTTCATGCTCATTAAATTCATGAATCGGCATTAACTCGATCGCGTTAATACCAAGATTTTTGAGATAAGGTATTTTTTCAATAATACCTAAAAATTTACCCGGATTCTTAACACCCGAGTGGGGAGATTCTGTAAAACCTCGCGGATGCATTTCATAGATAATCAAATCTTCCGGCTTTATTTGAGGGTTTTTATCTCCTTCCCAGTCGTAGGTTTCAGGGCTAAAATGGGAAATCGGATCATACTGCAGGCTTCTAAATATAATTTCAGGGGAGTAAGGGTCTATGAGTCTTAAATTATTGATTATAAATCGGTAAGATATTTTTTTAAGAGGAAGCCATAGGTGCCACACCTCTCCGGTGTTCTCCATTTTAAGCTGAAGCTCTTCTGGTTCAAGGAGTTCCAAAACAGGCTCTGTTTTTGAAAAAATAGCGATATTGATTCCTTCGCCTTTAAAGCTTGGTCCTAAAGGAGATGGGCTTCCTGATTCAGTTTTCATACTTCCTATGTAACCGATCTTCTATTTAGTGCAAAATAGGCACTTGTTATAATGAAGTTAGGACTGTTAACACCGAGTGAAAATAGTTTACTTTAATGACCTCTTCACTCATCCTTAGATTCTTTTTAGGATCAATAGGTCCAAAGCACATTAGAGGAGCTTATTTATGTCACTAGAAAATGCGAAAGATAACCTAAAAGAGTTTGGTAAAGAGCTCGGGTTAGAAGGACTTCAGTTCGACGAAAACAACACCTGTATTCTCGGGATTGATGATGAGTTTTCGCTTCATTTAACGTACGAACCTAATTCCAAAAGACTTTATCTCTACTCTCCGTTACTTGACGGACTTCCACGCGATGACAAAACTCGGCTGAAATTATATGAGAGACTTCTTGAAGGATCGATGCTGGGCGGCCAAATGGCTGGCGGCGGCGTGGGTGTGGCTGTGAAGGAAGAGCTTATTCTTATTCACTGCACCATCGACATGGAACATGCGCTTCCATCCGCTCTTCGTGCTTTCGCTCCTCTCTATGTTGAAACGGTTGAAAAATGGCGTAAAATTTGCGCCGATCTTTCTGAAGGAAGAGAAGAGGGCACTTCAGCTCCTAAAGCTTCTTCCCAAGGTCAGCTTCCCGGCCAACTTCCTGGTCCAGGCGGAAAGCCCGGCCAAGGTTTCATCAAGATTTAATTATTCTTAAGAGCCGCAAAGGTATTTTTGCGGCTCCTTTTTTTTGAGAACATTCTCTTTCTCCGTTCTGCTCTCAGCTAAATTCTGTTAAATACAATAATTATTTTTTCTGCTAAATTATCGTTCAATTACTCTTTCAAGTTAGGATAGCTTCATGAACTTTTCTCAAATTGCCGGTCGAGTCGGTAAAGATCCAGAAACACGTTTTACTCCCAGCGGGAAAAAGGTTATTACTTTTTCACTCGCAACAAATAGAAAGAAAAAAGGGGTGGATGAGACCGTCTGGTACAGAGTTACTGTATGGGGTGATCAGTATGATAATATGATGCCCTACATTAAAAAAGGGTCCGCTTTAATTGTAGTCGGCGATTTAGAAGCTCGTATTTACACTGATAAAGAGGGAAAGCCGCAACTTTCCAACGAACTTACAGCTTGGAATATCAGCTTCTCACCCTTTGGCAAACCCGATAGCAAAGAAGAGGGCGGCAGTCAAGCTTCTAGTTATACCAATCAAAATTATTCGAATCAGAACCAGAATAGCTATTCAAATGACTACTCTCAAGAGACGCAAAGAGGAAGCTATCAGGGAGCTCAAACTCACACCTCTAATATTGACGACGAGCTTCCCTTCTAATGAAAATCGATATTGTTTCAGAGCGGCCTGAAGCGGATGCTTTAATTGTTCCCTGCGTTAAGGGGAGTTTTGCTTGCAAGCTGGGACAAGAAGATTTTTTTCTCCCTTTTAACCTTCATGATTTTGAGGGTAAAGAGGGAGAGACCCTTGTGCTTTACCCCCGTGATCAACCCGAGGCAAGAGTCGTTTTATTAGGGTTAGGTGATAAAATCCACCTGGAAACGATGAGACTCTCTTATGGAGTTCTTGCGAAGCTTGCGGAGAAGAAAAAATGGAAAAAGCTAAATATCTTAAAGCCTGCTATCGATGAGGTGGAAGAAGGGGTTTTAGAGGGGCTTCTTTTGCCGGGAACAAAAGAGATCGCTGAAATCCATTTAATCGGTAAGTGGAATCAGAAAATTTTAGATGAAGCTATTCTCATTCAAGAAGGCATTCAATTAACAAGAGATTTAGTTAATGGCGATGCTGATAAGGTAACGCCCGCTTTCCTTGCGAGCGAAGCGAAAAAGCTTCAGTCTGCGACTCTTTCGGTAAAAATTCTTGATGAGAAAGAGATTGCCAAAGAGGGGCTTGGCCTCATTCAAGCGGTCTCGAGAGGCTCCAATTTAAAGCCCAGACTCATCCTCCTTGAATATAAAGGGAAGCCAGGCAGCTCTGACAGTACGGTTTTAATCGGAAAAGGGGTCACTTACGATACGGGAGGCCTTAATCTTAAATCGAGCGGCATGGAAGAGATGAAAGCCGATATGGGGGGTGCTGGGACTCTGTTGGGGCTTGCGAAAATTCTTGAGAAATTGAAGATCAAGAAAAATATTGTGTTTGTCCTACCCTGTGTTGAGAATGCGATCGGTCCCGATAGTTTTAAGCCGGGCAGCGTCTACAAAAGCTACTCGGGTAAAACGGTCGAGATAGGAAATACCGATGCGGAAGGACGTCTCATATTAGCTGACGCGATCAGTTACGCTATAAAACACTTCAAGCCGACAAGAATCATAGATCTTGCCACTTTAACCTTCATGATTTTGAGGGTAAAGAGGGAGAGACCCTTGTGCTTTACCCCCGTGATCAACCCGAGGCAAGAGTCGTTTTATTAGGGTTAGGTGATAAAATCCACCTGGAAACGATGAGACTCTCTTATGGAGTTCTTGCGAAGCTTGCGGAGAAGAAAAAATGGAAAAAGCTAAATATCTTAAAGCCTGCTATCGATGAGGTGGAAGAAGGGGTTTTAGAGGGGCTTCTTTTGCCGGGAACAAAAGAGATCGCTGAAATCCATTTAATCGGTAAGTGGAATCAGAAAATTTTAGATGAAGCTATTCTCATTCAAGAAGGCATTCAATTAACAAGAGATTTAGTTAATGGCGATGCTGATAAGGTAACGCCCGCTTTCCTTGCGAGCGAAGCGAAAAAGCTTCAGTCTGCGACTCTTTCGGTAAAAATTCTTGATGAGAAAGAGATTGCCAAAGAGGGGCTTGGCCTCATTCAAGCGGTCTCGAGAGGCTCCAATTTAAAGCCCAGACTCATCCTCCTTGAATATAAAGGGAAGCCAGGCAGCTCTGACAGTACGGTTTTAATCGGAAAAGGGGTCACTTACGATACGGGAGGCCTTAATCTTAAATCGAGCGGCATGGAAGAGATGAAAGCCGATATGGGGGGTGCTGGGACTCTGTTGGGGCTTGCGAAAATTCTTGAGAAATTGAAGATCAAGAAAAATATTGTGTTTGTCCTACCCTGTGTTGAGAATGCGATCGGTCCCGATAGTTTTAAGCCGGGCAGCGTCTACAAAAGCTACTCGGGTAAAACGGTCGAGATAGGAAATACCGATGCGGAAGGACGTCTCATATTAGCTGACGCGATCAGTTACGCTATAAAACACTTCAAGCCGACAAGAATCATAGATCTTGCCACTTTAACCGGTGCGATGACCATTATTCTTGGCCCTGAAGGAATCGGTCTTTTTTCCAACGATGATCAGTTGGCGAGCAAGATGCTTGAGGCAGGAGATACTACTCATGAGAGATGTTTTAGACTCCCTCTCATTCAGGAATACCGCGATATTTTAAAAACCGAGCAGGCCGATATTAAAAATTGGAACGGAAGAGTCGCCTCTTCCATAGTCTCCGCTCTATTCTTAAAAGAGTTTGTTGAAAATGTGCCCTGGATTCACTTAGATATCGCGACAACCACTTTTTGGTTAGAAGGTAAAAAATATTATCCCAAATATGCCACGGGGATTGGCGTTCGCTTAATGGTAGAATTCTTAAAAAAATTATGAAAAAAATACCGGTTGGAATTTTAGGCGCCACAGGCGCGGTGGGTCAAAAATTTATCGAGCTTCTTCTCAATCACCCTTGGTTTGAAATCGTTTCAGTCGCTGCCTCCGAAAGATCAGCCGGTAAAAAGTATAAAGAGGCAACTAATTGGCTCCAAACAACCCCTATGGGCTATGTAGCCGATTTAGTAGTTGAGCCTTGCAAGCCCGGTTTAAAGCCGCGCATTCTCTTCTCAGCTCTCGATTCCAGTGTTGCCACCGAAATTGAAGGGGCCTTTCTTGAAGCCGATTATACCATTATTTCGAACGCCCGTAACTTTCGCTGGCACGAAAACGTCCCCTTACTTGTCCCGGAAGTCAATCCCGAGCAAATCGAGTGGCTTCATAAGCAGAAAAAAGGAAAAATGGTGACGGTCCCCAACTGTTCAACAGTAGGCCTAACGCTGGCTCTTAAACCTCTTTTAGATCAATTCGGAATAGAGTCGGTCCATGTGGTTACGATGCAGGCTATATCGGGGGCAGGCTATCCCGGTGTTGCAAGCCTTGACATAGTGGATAATGTGATTCCATTTATTTCAGGTGAAGAGGAAAAAATGGAAAAAGAGCCTCTTAAAATCCTTGGAAAGTCCTTCAAAATTTCCGCTCATTGCAACAGAGTTGCTGTGACAGATGGACACACCGAGTGTGTTTCGGTGAAGTTTACCCGCAAACCTGAAATGTTCGAAATCATACACGCGTGGGATGCCTTTACCTCCCTCCCTCAAAAGCATAAACTTCCCTCAGCTCCTCTAAAGCCCATACACTATCACGAGCAGGAAAGATCCCCCCAACCCAAAATGCACCGTAATTTGGATAAGGGGATGTCTGTCCATATCGGCAGGTTAAGACCTTGCCCCCTTTTCGACTACAAATTCACGATCATGAGCCATAACACGATTCGCGGAGCTGCAGGGGGAGGGATTCTAAACGCCGAACTTCTTCTTGCTGAGAAGTTTATCTAGTTTACAAAATTATTTGTTAAGGTAAAACTTACGTTTGATGGAGTTAAGATCCGCTTCCATCTCTTTTCTAATCTTAGCAGGCAGGCGATCGATGAAGAGAACTCCATTGATGTGATCATTTTCATGCATAAAGATTTTAGCTTCCCAACCCTTTAGCTCGGCTTGAAAAAGATGGCCATCGAGATCTTGGGCTTCCACTTTTATAGAGACAGGTCTTGAAACATCACCATATAACTTAGGGATAGAGAGGCATCCTTCTCCAGCTGTCCAAGTCTCGTCACTGACCTCTAAAATTTTAGGATTTACGAAAAAATGGGTCGTTCCGGGATGGTATTCTCCCTCTTCGTCTTTTTCCCACCAATTGATTAAAAATAATCGGATCGATTGATGAACTTGCGGGGCCGCAAGACCGATCCCTTTAGTAGAAATCATGGTCTCTTCCATGTCATAAGCCAGCTCTTTAAGCTTCTCGTCAAAGACCTCTACAGGAAGAGCTTTTTTTCTTAAGATGGGATCGCCGTAGTACGCAAGTTCTAATTTCATCTCTTAAGCATAGTAACTTGGTAATATAATGACAATTTAAAATATTTTCTTTTATTTATCTTAATAAGCTTTTGTGGGAAAATATTTGTTATGACAGCTAAATCACCCACTTTAGATGATGTTCGCTCTCTTTTACGTGAGCCTCCTAACTCGAGTCAGAAAAGTAAACTTCCTCCTTCAGGTAAACTGTTTGAAGGAAGACGCTTTGCTGCCTTTAGTTCAGACTCTTCTTTCGATCAAAAAATGGATAACGTTGTCAAGAGAACCGAAGAATTATGTAAACAAATGGAAGTTCGAATTGAAGAAACGGATAAACTTTCAGAACAAATTGCAAGCAGCATAAAAAAAGGCGATGAGCTTTTAAAAAATATTGAGAAGGGTAATATCTCCTATACTCCCGTATATCCTAAGTTGTTAGAGCCTCCT
>CAYWQX010000016.1:0-43065 GCA_964460985.1 uncultured bacterium | reverse complement strand
TATGTCTGGAGATAGTGCCTCGCATTTCCATAAGATGAAAAAAGCTTTCATTAAAGTCATCTGGACGGGAACTATATCAACCCCATCTTTACAGATATAAAGCACCGAATCAGGCTCATACTGATCAATCGCTTTTAAGTTGTTGAACAGAATGAAGAGGTCAATAAAACTTTTTCTCTCCTCGCGATTTAAAATATTCTTACCATCGAAAAAAGCTTTGTGAACATAGTTTAAAAGCTCCTCATAAGGCAGAAGGCATTGGCACTCATCAAGCCATTCTTTCAGATGAAGAGAGAACTTATCCATCTTATGCTCGGATTCATACCTGCCTGTCTGATGATAAAAATCAGACTCTATATTCCAGGTGAGCATGGGTACCGGCAGATTATCAAGTGCTTTCGACCTTGCCTCCTCTTTCCAGTGGTTTCTATCTTGAAAATTGATGATAATCGAAGAGGGAGCGGTCCTTAAAAAAGCTTTGAAAGCAGGTGATAAGGCTGCTTTATGAATCTCTTCTTGTAGAACAGGGCTTCCCATCCGGATCAAAGGGATTCTCTTTTCGCCATACTGAATCGAGTAGGGCATTGTTGGAATGTTTACCTCTTGAATAGGTTCAAAAAAGATCCTTTGACCCTCTTCAAAAATTTCGAGCGCTTTTCCAATCGGACCTGAGACATGCCCTTTGGAAGATTTTTGCAACGATTGGAGATCGCATTTGATAATTTGACTAAGAGATCCTTTATACTCGCAAGGTGAAAGCTCTTTTAGAATTTTATTTAGGCCCGAGTAGTTTATAGGAGAGGAATAAAAACTTTTCACCGTCATCAAAACAGATTCTATTAGAACGATAGAGTTTTCTGTCTCGGGACCGAAGGTCAAAAGATTCTGAAACTCTCTTTCATTCACAGCGATCTTTAAAAAATGAAAAGCGTCATTAAAATATTTGTAAGCCCCTTTATGCTCGGAGTTATTTTGGGCATGTTTAGGGTTTGCCGCCATCATCAAAGCCATAAAGCATTTATTTAACGTAGAAGCGGTCTTTTCCTCTTTATACATTTTATAATGCTTGAAAAATTCATTCATTGTCGAAGAGAGATCTCTCAGGATGTGAACCGCTGCAGAGTGTAAAAACTGATCCTTCCAAACCGGCACAGCTTCAAGCGCATCGGCTCTTTTTTCATTAGAGAAAAATCTTCCAAAATCGGATACAAGTTTGATGTTTCTTATGATGCGCGGATTAAAAAACCTTGATCCATCTTCTTTTCTAAGAAGCAACAATTCATATTCCGTATCTTTTTTAATGGTATCTAAATCGATAAAAACGTGTCTCGAAACTCCCTTTTCAGGCCCTTTTTTGTGCCTTTGAAAGGTATTTTTGGTAATGGCTAAAATCCACTTCCCTAAAACACCCTCGTCAATCGTGTGAGAGATTTTTCTTAAATAAAAGTCTTGAAGTCTCTTATATTCTTTTGATTCAGTGATGCTTTGAAAGGGCCCTTTCAAATTTTCCTGTTGATACTTATCGATTTTTTTGGCCGCTTCTCCTACTAGAACCATCACCGATTTGATGCCATCAAGGGTTCTCATATCGTGTATCGAAGCATACTCATCTTTATAAAAACCCCGTAAATAGTTTAAGACGGTATTAAAAATTGATTTAACCATGACAATCCCCTCTTCAGGAGGGACTGCTAACCAATCGACATTTTTGATCGTATCACTCGGAGTTAAAAGAAGACCTTGCTCTTTAAACAAGGCGATGGCCGGATCCATATTAAGATCGGCAATATTGGATAAGGTTTCGACCGCATCAACCAAGCTTAAAGCCTCATTTTCATCCCTTTTCATACATAGATCCTTATCTAAGAGAGATAATTACCTATCTACTATTATGACATGTTTTAATTAATTTAAAAAATTTAGATAAATAAATAAATTAAATTAATTTATGGACTTTAATTTAAAAGAGGAATAAGAAAGACGATCCCTCAGGATTAGGATCGTCTAATTTTATCATTCAATTGCGCGAACAAATTGGGCTTTGTTTGAGCTATTGATCGCATGAGCTCCTGCAGCTGATCAGTTTCCTCAAGTTGGGGAAGTTTTTCTAAAACTCTTAGACCGAGTTTAAAAGATTCTTCGTTATCCACTTCTTTAAATAAGTATATCATCACCCTTTGCAATTTTTCTAAGCTGTCTTGAGATAATTCTGAACCTGAAAATTGACCCCATCTATCTAAACATAAATTCATGTTCGTTATAGATGTTTCACGCACCGCAGTGGTTAACGAGTCTACGATTTGATCACAACTCCATTCACAATGGTTTAAAAGAAACAAAACCACTTCAGGTTTAGAACTGTAATTGGCTTGGCCCAAATATTCAGTAAGTTCATGCGCCTTCATGGGATATCTAACCAAATGACACTGTATCTTATCTATCTCGCTTCCCGCAATTATTCTCATCAAATAATCATAAGGCGTATTCATAATGTTAAATAGGTTTGCGAGTGTAAAATTATCAGCAAACGTATAGAAAATATTAAAGATCGGAATCATTGTCATAAAAGCATCGAGAGCCGATTTCTCAACCGCATGGATTTTAAGATCCCCCCACAAACCGGGGCCCATGGGATTCGCAACCAAGTTCACTTTCATCGCCAATTTAAGAAGAAGTATTCCAGCATTGGTAAAAGTGCTTACGACAGGTATATAGTCAAAAACATGGTCTACTGCATGAATCTTATTGATCGATGACATATATTCTCTCAGTTTAATATAGGCATTATATCATAAATAACATTAAGATTCTATAAATTTTGAAATTATTTATTTCATATCTTCATTAATTCTTAATATTTATAGTTTAAAATATTGGACTCATGAATACGCAAGACGCAAAAAGGCTCTTCACCTTATTAGCCGATCATCATGATCCCTCACAACCTTTAGAAAATGAACTAACCCGTCTTTTCGTTCCTGCGATTTCATTCAATTCAGATAAATTAACGCTTAAATCCTCGCTTCATGGAAGAATATCAACTTTTTTAAATGTGAAAGATAATCAACTAGTAAGACGGGAAAAAATTCGAAAGGTTTTCGAAAAGGCTCTCTCTGAACTTCAAATTACGAACTCTTTCTTTCAGCAATTTTCATTGGATTTTCGTAATAAGGTTTTCACTCTTTTTTCCCCACAGCCTGAACCCTCGGGCATGGAAATTCATTTTCCGCCATTAAAAGCTGAAAATACTTTAGCTTTGAGAATTGATGCAATCCGTGAGGAATCATCTAAAACTAGAGAGACCTATTTTAAAAAGCATTCATATCTTCACGGCTCAAGAGATAAATCAGAATTCACTTTAGATAACTCGTTCATCCAATCCATTTTAAAATCTTCTTACAAATCGGGTGAAGAGACTTTCAAGTACCTTATAGAATTCTTTAGGCAGCGGAAAACACTTAAAAAAAACCATCTTGAACTCATTAGAAAAGTCGAAGAAGGGAAGAAACTCTTTGAGACGCTCAAACGAAACTATTTAAAACAAAAAGAAACTCTTCCGTCAGTTGATGAGGCGAAAGAATGGGCCGAGAAAATTGCAGGCTTAAATGAAAATGAATCCATTTTTTTCTGCACCCACTTTGGGGGAACTCCTTTTCAAAATCTCTATAAACTGTTTAATAAACTTCCCCAAGGATTCAAACCGGATTTCAAAATCCCTGAAAATAGCAATTTGCCCGATCCTAAAACATTCGTTCAGGAAAAAATTCACGAAAGTTTTGAAGCCTTTGCTAGCGAGTGTCCTGAGCTCCCCAAAGAGCTAAAGCCGATGGTGGATGTTCTCTTATCCGATCCCAAAAGATCGCTTCCTGACGGGGTAAAAAAGTGGCTTCCCCGTTTTGTAGGAACACCGATCGAAAAACTTATGCAAACGGGTCTTCTTAAAACCCTTCTCTTCTTTTTACCGGAAGGAAAAATTGCAGAGCTTCTTGAAATAGTTGCCGATCGAAAAATAAGCTTGGAAGAGATTGAAAAAAAAGTGACCGATTTCTTTCTTGGACCTCTTAACAAAAACCTTTTTGAGCCTTTAGAAAATACAACTCAACAGTCACTCAACGAACTATTTAAACTTATTCCATCTACCATCTTAGATTTAGTTCCATTGGATGAAGCCTTTTCAGGGGGCCATATCACCTTCGAGTTTAAAAATGTGAACGGTGCCTACGATCTTACTCTTTATTCGACAGGACCTGTTTTAAAATATCATGAAAAAACAGCCTCAGGGTCTCCCATTTGGCCTCTTGTGATTCAGGGTATCTCCCCTGAAAAGCTGGATAGTGATTTTTTCCATAAAATCCACACTTTTCTTTTATCACCGATGAAAGATCAAAAAAAAGTTCTATCGCTCGATGATTTTATGGATAGCATCCTTCAATATTTTGATCAAAAACCCTCTTCAAATCTATCAACGAGAAATTTAGAAACTAATCCTTCAAGCGAACAAGAGCTTTTATGGCTCATGCTAAGTGAAGAGACAGATATTGAGGATTTACGCTACCGGCTCCATAAACAACTACTTCTCGATTTCTGGCATCAGAAACAGGCTCAAAATAAGGGCTCTTTCAATTTCAAAGAGAGAGAAGACTTAGAAACCCTTAGTGATCTCACCGACACCTTAAAAAAAGATGTATCCGCTATCCAATCAAAGCTGGATCGCACTGAATTACAAAAGATTTTAGCGACTTTAAATGAACTTGAACTCTTGATTGAAGAGGAAAAAAAATCCCTCTCTAAAGCGGCTAAAATTCATGAAGTCCCCTTGATCCCAAAACCCTTGCAAAAATTTATAGCGGACATGGGTTTTGATGCTCAGAAAATTGCCGATTTTAAACCCACCCTAATTTTTCTTTTTGGCGACGAAGTGGGAAGATTGATGGATCAAATAGGGATTTCTTTAGAAAAAAATCCCCTACCAACAAAACCTTCCCCGACGATCACTGTGAAAGGGGTTCTTCGCCAAATTTTCTCCATCGCCTTTATACATACCGCGATCACGCTTCTAAGAATTGCTTTCGGAGCGGCGGGTTTAACCCCTTCAAGTATACCCGTTTTCCTGATCATACAAGGAGGCCACACCCTTTTAAAGCATCTGTTACCTGAACCTATTTTAAGCTGGTATTTGTCCGCCATAGAGGCATTAGAGCGATTGATCACCGAGTGCATCTGGAGAGTTATTTATTGGTCGATCAAATTAGTCCTTCCAGAAGCTCATTTCCATCAATTTAAGGGAGGCCTTACCGCTTTTCAAGACTTTGTTCAGCAAGGGGCACGCTCTATTCTCGGAGAAAACGAATTAAAGTTTACAATCCAGCATGCGGCAAGAGAGATTTCACCTCCAACTCTTGAAAACCTATTGAAAACTCACCCGCCGGTAAAAACTGACACCTTCGAAATAATCAGAAATGCCCCTCCTCTGTTAGATTTTTCTAAAGGGCTTGCAGATGAAGGATTCCATGATGCAAGGCTTCTTTTTTATTTGAATAAGCTAGAAAAATTACCTCTTCCTGTACATGGTCAAAAAGGGTATTGGGACACTCTACAAAATCCCCAAGAAGAGATCAGGAAGCTCTATTCCATATACGATAAAATAATTTTTTGTAGAAGTGCTTTGAGTGGAACTACCATCAAGTTACGAACGAGCTTGGCTTTATACACTTTACTGGCGGCAATGGATCGTTTAGCCAGAAGGGACAAAAATAATTATTTAGAAGGCTTGCAACCCAATACCCTTCCCCTCCTTTCTTTAGCAAACAAGGATTTTGCACTCATTGATTCATTGGAACAGATGAACCGATTGGAGGCTCTTAAAAACTATTTCTATCCTAACAGTCCTGAGAAAGGTCCCTTATTTGAATCCTATGTCAAAAATATTCGAAAAACCTCTCTTTTCGAATATTCCGATCACGTTTGCGGCTCTGCGGAAACGGAATACTATGGAAGAATTCTTAATACTCCTCAGGGAAGACAATGGTATGCTGTTTTTGATCAAGGCGAGAGCCTCTCCTTTCCATTAAAACAACCTCTACCTCCTACTCAAGAGACCTATCTTCAATTTGATCAATCGGCTTACAAAGCTCTCTTTGAAGAATCTCTTTATGTGGAAGAGAAATGCGACCTTCTGCCCGAAGCCTTTATCTATTTGAAACAGATCACTTTAAGTGCCAACAGCTTGCTTGCTGCTGAAACCTTAGAAAAATTTACTCCACGCTTTCATCACCAAAGAATTTATCAGAAAGACAGCCGCCATTTTTTACTGCGCCTTCTAGATGAAAAACCTTTGACTTGGGAATATAACTACGAAGAAACGCACGGTCAAAATTATGCACTCCCTGAGACTCAAAATACTCAGCATGATATCTTGTGCGTGGAGAGGAATTCCCTCTATCTTGATTCCGAGTTTTACATCAATAAAGAAAAAGTAGAGCCTTTAGACGTCATCCCTCGTTTGTGCGAGTTTCTTTTAAAACAAAAGCCATTGCAGCTTAGCTTTATTGAAGAGATAAGAGATTATTTTTTCACAAAAAATACCAAATATCTTTTCGATGCCTCTCCTGAATATGCAGAAAAAGTATTTTCGATTCTTGAAAAACTTATTAGCAGTAGCATTTTATCTAAACAGTGGCCAATAGCTTTCGCTTTATTAGAAATTGAGCTCTCCCTTCAAGCTTTTAAAAATGATTTCAAAAGAAGCCAAGCTTGCCGGATAGAGCTTCTAAATATTGCTTTAAATGAGAAGCTTCTCAAAGAAAAAGTTTTTTTAACCTATGTCTTAAGTCTTCCAGAAAATCCAGGGGAGCTTTCAGATTTGGAAAGAGATCAAGCGTGCCAGATTCTGATTCGGGGCCGATTCATAAAAAAAATCGCTCAAAATATCCTATTTTTAGAGCGCTTTTTACAATATGGCCCTCTCATTCATCAGAAACTTGAAAATGAGATTTCTCGTAAAAATCTCATATCTCATTTATTTGCCGATCTACAAATCCAGCTTCCTTCCGAAAAATCTGAATATAAAAACGGGGATCTTTTACAAGGTGACTATCAATTCTCTTTAAATCGTGGACTTATTTTTAATTTAAAAAAGGGGGAAAAGCCTTTAGATGATTTTCTCCTTAAAAAAGCAGAGCTTTTTTTAATTGATCACCACTCTCCTAAAGATCTTTTACAAAAGGAAGAGAATCTCTTCGTTGCCGATCAAGGCAATATCGAATTAAAGTGGGATCCTGAGAACGAAAGTTTTTCCATGACACGCCTCTTCGATGGGGTTAAATACGCCTTAATTAAAGGAACAATTCCTGACGCCTTTATCTGGATTCATTCGAAGAAAAAGAGGGAAGCGTTACATTTATGGCAAGAGGTAAGCTCCGCGAAAGAGAAAAGGCTTTTGGTTAAAACGCTATTCGAGTCTGATCCTTGTATATTTTGGCTGAACGAATCTAACGAGTTGGTGAAAGCCATTACGAAAGAGGAAGAGCTCGAATGGGTAGATCCGCTTCAGGCAGCCGCCTCCTTAAAAAGTTTGTCACGATTCTTCTCCTTTGAAAAGGCGGCTTGCTGGAAAAGACCTGGCGAAAAACATCTAAGGTATATCCAGTTGGATGAAAAACGCTATATTAAAATCGAAAAGGATGCCAAGGCCGCTTATTATTTTGATGGAGAGAACTTCCACATCCTTTCTAAAGAGTCCACACATCCTTCGATGATGGGCGTCCCCTGCTATCTTCTTATCGAAGGGGCAGGAGGGAACAAGGAAGTTCTTATTCCCGAAGATAACCAATGGTTCTCCGCTTTTCTTGGAAGAAGCTATCATGTTTTAGGTCTGCACCCATCCTTAATGAGGCCGCTTGAAGAAATAACGAAGAGAATGTTTTTAGAAAAGGTGAGCCTTCAAACCTTTAAATACCAGATCACTCAGGAGGGTCACTTAAATAGTTTCGATCCTAATGCTCTACTACATCTCCTTCTAACCTATCTTTTACAAGGTGAAAAAAAGAAAGCTACATATACCCTTGATCGGTTCCTAGCAGAAGCTAAATTGCGAAGAGTGGATTCCAATATTTTGAATAAACTCTTTCCTCTTACTTTCATGCCCCCTGAGTTTGAAAATATTTCTGATGATCGGCAAAAAATAATTGCCGCTCTTCAAGAGAACTGGCTAATGTTTCCCGTCAAGGACACGAAACTGAACTCAACCAAGGAATTTTCCTGGGTAGATCTTTTGTTTGTAGCAAACACGGTGATCGATCTTAATAAACTTCAAAGTATCCCTGAGCCCTTTCGTAAGCTCACTCAAAAAGAAGAATATTTTCTTTTCGTCTTTCTGTTTGAAAAAATGGAGGGCATCGCGAAAAGCCTGCTTCACAAAAAGATTCAAGCTGTTTTAAACCCTGAAATTCTCTTCGAATTATTTCAAATCAGTCCAACTCTCACAGAGCGATTTAGAGCGCTTCGCCATCTATTTGGATATGGAGATCAATGGACACAAACGACCTCAAAAATTATCTCTAAGGCTACCCAAGGGGGAAGCCTTTTAATGAAATATACGGGTTATTCTTTACCCGAAATGAAAAAAACCGAACATTCTATCGACACCTCGTGCTGGAAAAAGATGATCAGAGAGCAGATCATTCAGAGGAAATACTCCTTCAAAGAACCTGAACGTATTTATTACGATTTAGATCGTAGTAAAAATGAAAATCCACCGATTAAATATGAGGAAATGACCCCTGAAAATATTCGAAAATATTTTCTAACCTATTACGCCATTTGCATGGGCGAATGGGCTCCCGACCTTAAAAAGCCACTTTCTAAGACACTCTTTCTCTCCAAAGGAAAATTAACAGAGGATGAGGCGGTTCTTCTCAATTATTTAGAGTTAACGCTCATCTCACCCCAATTTTGTTTGCCTTCCTCCATTTTACAATCAGCCCTGGACAAACAGGATTACATTTACTTTACGAATTTCTTTAGTCTCATCCATCAAACGACCACAGCCAAAGGGGTTTTGAAAAATATTGGATATACTGTCCAGGATATTGGATTAAAAATCGTAAAAGAGCAGTTCCTTCCTAAAACCAAAGATACGGTCACCAATCTAAAACAGGCCAAAGAGTTGGTTTTACAAACCACATCAGAACCCATACGTGATTTTAAGGTTAACTATCTTCTCGAAGCTCTAGAAAGTCCTGTTTTCAATGTTGAGATGAAATGCCCTGTAGAACATTTGGATAAGGCAAATCTAGCGGTTGATCATCTTTTAGAGGGCATTTTTAACATAGCTTTTGAAGAGCACTGGTTTAACCGTTCTTCAAAAAAAGAAAAGGGTATTATCGTAAAGGCGCTCAGTCAGGGCCAGTCGCAAATAGAGCGAGTCACCAGAGTCAATCAAAGCTCAATCGATTTTAAACAGCGAGACACTCAAGAACTTGGTTTTAAATTCTTGGGAGAAGACAAGTTGGGAGAGCTGTTGATTGCTTTAAAGACCCAGCGAAATAACCTGAATGCCTATCTGAAAGAAAGGGAGAGAAACCTCCTCAAAATACTCAGACCCTCTTATATTCCTAAGCCGTTTCGAGTGACGTTATCTGAGATGCATGAAGCTCTCGTCAAGGGAGAATTAGGCCTAATTGGACAAAAACTAAAATTGACTCAGCAAGAGCTTGCCGATTTAGAAGCGATGTTCATGCATTATGTCGTTTTAAAAGGTCGATTAGAGCAAATGAATAGAGCCTGCAAATGGATTGATGATTTGACTCTCGCCTTAGCCGTGAAGTCTAAACAAGCGCCCCTTTTACTAGAAAAGCTAGCTTCTTCCTTAAAAGAAAAACGTTCCTACTCTTTTCAAACTCTTCCAAGCGAGCTTACCTATAAGTTCGCATTTTTTGAATGGATGACAGGAACTATTTTATTTCCGAATCAAATCAAAGCGATTGAAAGACTCTATTCTGAAGGACAGAAAAATGTTGTCCAAGAACTTTTAATGGCCTTCGGAAAAACTTTTTTTGGTATTCCTACCATTGATGCCATTTCAGCCAACGGTAAACAAATTATCTTCAATATTTTTCCATCGCCCCTCGCCCCTACGTTTACGCAAGATAACAGCCAAAGAAACGGGCAAGCTTATCGATTGAAGGTGCACGCCTTTACGATGGATCGATTTTCTCAAAGAGGCTCTAAAAATTATCAGGCAGCTCATATCGCTCTTCAAAGCGCAAAAAGTGACAGGGCCATTTTTTCATCGACTAAACCCGATCTTCAGGCCTTCGAGCTGAATTTTCTCGATCTTTGCTACCAAGATACGACTTCCAAACAAGAAACCGCACTTGAATCTTTAAAACCAAGCCTAAGAGAGATTAGAGAGAGTGGTAAAGTAATTGGTGATGAAGGACACGATTTGTTCAATCAACGAGAAGAGCTAAACTATCCTGTCGGACATAAGAAAAAACTCGAGAAGACATTTATTCTTGCGATCGATCGAGCCATAAGGCTTCTGTTAGAAGAGCCTCTGCTCGCCCGATTAATCGCAGAAAACCAGCTAGTAGATGTCGATCAGGAATACTACTTAAATAACATCGTCCCCAAAATAGCCAAAAAACTTTCAGAATCCAAAGAACTCAATTTAAAGGATTCTGACCGGCTTTTATTTATAGATTATCTCTCGGGAAAAACAGAACAAATATCTGAGTTTCTAAAAAAACATCCTCAATTTGAAGAAATATGCCTTATCCGTGGGGTATTATTAAAACTCTTTAAAAATGCTCTTCATCAGAGTGTAAATATCCATTTTGGACGGTCTTTAGAAAATTCAAAAATAGAGACCATTAAACCTTATCACGGCAACAACAACCCTCTTGAACAATGTACAATTCTATCACCTTACGAAGAGCTGGTTAAAACCTATTTGACCTATCTACATGAAGGACTTTCCCTACCCCAAGTGGAGTCGCTCGTAGCCCTAATGATTGAAAGCAGCCGAAGAGAGGTCAAATTAAGAAAAATCGACCCCGAAAACACTCAAGCCTACAAGATATTAAAAAAATGGGCTCCCTCTGCTGATTTTGATTTCCCCCTTTCGCAGGAAACGATGGAAAAGATTAAGCGTAACCATGAGGCTGCATTACTTTATATACGTAAAAAAATCGCACCTCAGATCGCTTTTTGGGAAAGAGCTCTTAGATCCAATCCACAAAACTTCGCATCCATGTTTGCCTCTTTATATTTCGATTCTGGCACTCCATATAACGATGGAGTTTATCATGCAAGCCTTAAAATGTTATGGGATCCTGGCACGATCGGGGAAGCTTTACACCTCATCCAAGCTAAAAATCCCCAGGATGGAATCCATTTATTGACGGCGGAAAAACCAAAGGATTTGATGCATGAGATCATCGATACCTACTTGGTTCAACGTAAAGATATCAGCTTGATCGTAGATGGAGGTGCGTTGCTGAAGGGAATACCTAATGATGTCATGGTAGACCGAATGAGCAAAACGTTAAAAATGAAAAGGCCAGACATTAAAGCGTGTGTCTTTATGACCAAAAATAAAGAAGGCGACCTACTAGTGTATAGAGATATAGCATCCGGTAAAAACTACCCCTTCAGCCAATGCCCTCTTCCTAAAGAAGAATATGTCACCTATTTGGACGAAATTCACGGCTTTGGAACAAACGTACCGCAAGCGGGATCGTGTGTGGTTCTTGTGGATAATCAACCCTTATTCTGTCTTTTGCAGAATGCCTTTCGCCTCCGTTCCTTAAAGGAATTTAAAAAGCTTTTCATGGCTAAAAACTTCTCTCAAATCGTGGAAGAGGGGCAAAAACAGCTGATTTATTTTGCAGTGACTAAAAAAACGGCCCATAAAATCAATCAAGGATCAGAAAAACTGCACTTAGAGGTGTTAATTAACTATGTTACCGACCTAGAAGCTAAACAGGCCGCTTTAGATAACTATCAGGCCTACATTCACAAATTGCACGACATTATTCGTCGAGCGATTATAGATAAAATGCTCTTTGCCCCCACCCTTTCTGCCACGAAAGAAATTTTCAATGCTTTCAAAGACTTCCTCGTTCCGAAAATTGATTTTTCTCCAAGCAAGCTCTTTGGATGGATTGAAAAGGAAAAAAATACTTCCCAAGTCCTTGATCTTTTAATCCAACAGATGGAAAAAATCTACTCCACCACAAGCTATTTTTCTAAGGAAGAAAAGGCTTCTATTAAACAACGAATGATAGATCTTCCAAGACCTCCAATGCCCGATCAGGTGACTGTCTTTACCGATGGCAAGGAAATTGATTTTCAGCTTGATGACACACTTGGAAAAGAAGCTACAATCGAGCAAAATAGTGAGCAGGAAAACGAGCTTAACCAAGAGAAAGAAAGCTCCACACAGCATAAATTCCAAAAAGTTTACCAAGAAAGCCTGTGGCCCTCCTTTAATCCCAGATCGCTAGAATTCTTGACTCTAACCTCTTCTTCCCATCCCCTTTTTGAAATCGCTGAAAAAGGATGGTCTTTTCTGAAGATGAAGAATCAAAGTGTAATGCCCACCTTCTACTATGTGCATGATCATTTAAATAAATCTACCATCGAATCACTTCGAGAACTCGCCCCTCATGTGGATAAGCGGATCTGGTTTTCAGAGCATTATTTACCAAGAGAGAGTTTCGGTGATCCGCTTTCTGAATTTGGATCAAAAACACAATGCGATCTCTTTGAAATAGTGGTTCACTACACGAAAAAAAGTGACTCTTCCCTTGAAATCTTAAAAGTGGGGGTCCTGACGCAAAAAGAGGCCACCCACTGGAAAAAAATGCTCCAAAAACACAAAGATTCAAAAAACATGGGGGTCATTGTTTATGATACTTACACCCGTGAAGCAGTTGCCGGTGATACTTTTGATTCAGCTACCCTTAAAGCCATGTCTGAGTTTAAACTCCTTGAGGGACAGCTTAGATATTTATCGGCAGCATTGGAATATCCTAAAGATATCAGAAAACCGATGAGATCTTGGCTCAGTCAATTTAATCCAAATCTTCTTTTAGCCTCATTTGCCGCGCTTAGCCGGGAGAAAAATCAAGTGAAGAGCGGGCTTAGTGATATTGAATTGATGATTGCAAAAACGATGAACCTGCCTATCGAAGAGGCAATTTAAGATTCCCCCCTTTAGGGATTGAAGAGGATCATAGATTGATTTTTTATAGTAAAATGATGCCCATTTCGGAAGAGGTAGGATTCGAACTTGACGGCCCCTTGCAGGGCTTCTGTTTTCAAGACAGACGTTCGATCTTCGGCCAATCCCAATCACAATTAGCTTTCATTCGGAAGAGGTAGGATTCCTTTTTGGGCCGATTCACAGCAAATGCGATATACAAATCAGTTCGGAAGAGGTAGGATTCGAACCCACGGCCCCTTGCAGGGCTTCTGTTTTCAAGACAGACGTTCGATCTTCGGCCACTCCTAATCAAAATTAGCTTTCATTCGGAAGAGGTAGGATTCCCCTTCGGGCCGGTTTACATGATTGCCATAAGCCAATCATGCTCACTTCGAACCTACATACAAGCCAAACTATTGGCTTGTTCTCCTCCTCACAAAGTTCGGAAGAGGTAGGATTCGAACCCACGGCCCCTTGCAGGGCTTCTGTTTTCAAGACAGACGCAATCGGCCACTCTGCCACTCTTCCAGAGCTATAAGGTTATAACGAAAAGGGGTTAAAAGTCCATACAATCTATCAGGTTTAATCCTTCAGGGGGTTCATGCCGTACTATTCTTACAGTTATTCCAGCTTTGTAATAGCTCTGCGCCTGCATTCACTTTAGGAAGGGTCGTAAATTGATAGATCGAGAGCCCCAGTATCGCCAAGTTAAAGAACAAAGTTGCTGTTATAAGAGTGAAAGTAAAGGGTCTTTTATAAGTCTTTTCTCCTGTTAGCTGAACACAAACGAGCCCAATGATGGCCAAAAGAGAAAGGGCCATTTTAAACGAGGCTGAATCTTTTACAGCGCTTAAAACAAAATAATTATAGGAATTGGCAAACCCAGGGACATAAGAATCGGCGGAGTAAATAAACCCTTCTCTTGCTGCAAACGGCGTAGAATAGTTCTGATTACATACAACCATTTGCATGGTTCGATTATTCCAAACTTCCAGATTATCTTGAGTTTGTTTTAAGAAAGCGGGAGCCATTCTATCTAAAGAAATAAAGGACCATTCCATCCATCCAAACATGAATTGAGCTAAAAAATTCAAGGAGGCAAGCTTTTCCTTTGAAATGCATCGGCTAATTCTTCTTGTTTCAAGAGAAGCGTATTCTACCTCTTCGGTTGATCTAGAAAAAAAGCTATCTACGGTTAAAGCCAAGCTTAAAATAGAATTAACGATGGGATAAGCCACATCAACACCTTGACCGATGATTAGATATCTGTTTCCTAATAAAACTTTTTGTCTCTCAATTACTTGCATTGATCCTTGATTCAAGCAATTTGATAGATCCTGACACACTTGTAAAACCATGAATCGCTCCTATTGATCCTATTTTTTTAATCATTCCATTACTTTCAAGCAGGCTTGTATCTCATTTTCATAATTTTCAAATCTATAAGGAACCGATCCTTTTTGAACATCAAAGAGGCCGTGCGCAAAAATGGCTCCATTACATAGAAATATAAGTCCTAAGGTGATCACCATCTGACAGGATATTTTTCGACTATTGAAAGCGATGAATAATGCAACCCCAGCTAATGCCAATGACGATATCACTTGGACAAGCCCTTTCATCTTGACGTAAAACAAATTCCGTTCAAAGTTTTGATCAAAATGAGTCGAAAAAGTTTCTAGCACGGAAGGATAATAGTCAGCGTCGCAAAGAGGGCCTGCCTCGTGAATATGTGTAAGCGCGATCAAATCTACCGCAAATTGATTGATATTTGCCTGAAAACGATCGATAAAATGACGAAATAAAACGATTTTAAGGATAGCTGAGACGAATGGAAGAGCGACGATCCCTCTCTTTATAAAAATAGACTTTGATTTACACGGTAAACCCGATTCAATATTTTTAATTTTTTTTCGGGATAAAGAGCGGCATAAATAAATCAAACCAGCTTCTGTTGCAATATCCGGCAAAGTCTGTAATATAACCCTTTCAAAAGGGTTACTCAAACGATAATTCTCATTTCCCACCTCGCTTGCAACGGTCGTTGCAGCCACAGTCGCTTCTCTAAAACAATCCCCGTATATTCTCATCAAAGAGCATTCTGATGACATAAATCTCCATTAAATGGAGATAAGTATAATTGCTAATAGCTAGTATTTCAAGCTGCGCTTTGAGCGATTTACTATAACATCCCTTCCTAAAACGGGTTCAGGTGGATAAAGTTAAATTCTTACAATCATTCCACCCTTTTATCATTTGAGCACCTGCATCTACTTTGGCTACAGCGGAGAGCTGGTAAATGGAAATGGCTAAAAGGCCTAAGTTAAATAAACCTGTTAAAACAAAGATGCCTAACGTTATGGGTTTTGCAGATAGTCCTCGACTGCATAAAGCCAACAATGAAACCCCTATAATCGCGCATAAAGAAATCGCCATTTTAAAGCCGGCGGAAAATTGTATCGCTGTGACAACAATATCATTAAAATCACTTGCATAGCCTGGAACATACTTATTTCCAAAACTTATGAATCCGCTCTTTGCTTCTTCAGGATTTGAATACGCTGGGATGCAATAACTACTAGCTTGAACCGTTTGAGTATCTAAAAAAACACTTCTTGCCTCCATCTGTAAATCAGAGGGAGAACTTTTAAAGATATGAACAAACAAAAGCTCAGTGAGTCCCAGAACAAATTGCACTCCTAAATTGGCGGCAAGGATAATCGTCTTATTAGAGATAGTAGAGACCTTTCTTTGATTGAGCGGCTGGCTTTCTTCCAATGATTCTTTGGAAAAACATGTTTCCAAAATTTGTAAGCCTACCAAAAGCCAATTGACAGGCGGGTATACGTAGTCTAACTGTTGTCCCGTAATCAAATACCTTTTTCCCATCAAGGCCGACTGTTTGGTGGCGATCGATAGGGCTAATTGATTTAAACAGGTCGATAGATCCTGGCACACTTGTATAGTCATAAGACATCCTTTAAAAAATAATGGTTATATTGGCACATCATTATAGTTTGATGAAATAGATTAACATCCATCTAGTAAGTGTGTGCAGTTCATCCTATTCCTTTAGTATAATTTTGATAACATCCGCTCCACATAGATAGTTCTGAAGAGGGGTTATAGCGGCACTCAAAGGCTAAATCGTATGAAAAGGCTTCAAAAGCGATCGAGAGCAAATTAATCGCGACAACGCTTATGACTAATAAACTCATTCTGATATGGCTCCTCAACGATTTTTCGAGGCAAAAAAGGGACAAGACACTAACTGCACTAAACACCAATAAGAGAGAGGTTGTTAAGAGGCTTGTCGTTTTAGAAGTCCTTTGATAGTCGGCCGAAAAATTTTTAAGGATGTTGATTACTATTTCGGTTGTATTGGATGGCAAAACCCCCTCTTTGCAATCGTGGAAAACGCTCTCAATTTTTTTGCCGTATTCGGGCGTTTTAAGCCCCGCATAAATTGAAAGTATGAATTGAATAGATGCGATCTCTATCAGGCATACAATGCCTAAAACAACTTGAGAAACAAAAGAGACTTTTTGAGCAGGCGAATAGCCGTTCAGGAAAATGGAGGCTTTTTCCCCATTTAAAGGGATGCATTCTACAGGCTTTCCACGGGCATAGTAATGAAGAAGCCTCGTTCCTGTAAAAAGGGCGGCAAGAACAGCTCCTTGGATGAGGGCGGCATAAGGTCCGCTCATGCAGCTTAAGCTGTCTTTATGAGCTCTTTTTTCAAAATGAGGGATGAGTTCATTTGCACATTTTTGAAGGTTGGTACAATTCATTCCGTGTCCTTTTGCTCGAGCAAGACTAACAAAGCTCTCTTCATTTGGTCAAAGAAAAGGTGCGGCTCAAAAATTTGGATAAGGTATTTAATTCTAGTCCTTTCTAAAAACTTCATGATGATTACCTCTTTTCATAATTCCCTATTTTGCTATAAAGCTCTCATGGGATTTAGAAAACTTCCGCCCCTTGAAATTCACTATGAAGATTCATCCTCAAACCTTATTTTGAGGCCTTTTGAAGCATCTGACGCCGAGAAATTGAATGAAGCTATCAACGAGTCGAGGGGGAATTTAAAGAGATTTATGCAGTGGGCGCATTTCCCGAATGATTTAGAATCGCAAACACTACGCCTTCAATCCCTTAAAGCTGACTATCTATTAGGTCTCGAGTACTGTTTCGGAGCGTTTGATAAAAAGACTCATGAGTTTCTTTTTTCGTGCCATCTTTTTCCGGGCTATCGATTAAATCCAAGCAGTATGGAAATGGGTTACTGGGTTAGGGAAGCTGTTCAAAATCGAGGCTTGGCTTCTCTTGGAGTACAAATTATATCAAAGGTGGGCTTCGAATATTTTCTTCTCGATTTGATCACCCTTGTTTGCCATAAAAATAATATCAAATCGCAAAAAGTGGCAGAAAAAAGTGGGTTTAGAGCTGTTGGATTAGTCCCTAATTTACTCCCTCATGCCTCTCAACAGTTGATCGATGAAGGATTTGATCCCGAAAGATCTGCTATTTTATACCAGCTGACACCCAAAGAGTTTAAAACTCATTTCAAGATAGAAGTCACCGACCCTTTTAAACAAAAGCTGATTTTATGAACCCCTCCCTCCTATTTCTTGGCCTCAGTCTTATTCTTGCCTATCTTCATATCATTATAAAAAAGCCTCGGAGCACGAGGGAAAAGGTTGAGATTATTATTCTCTATCAGCTGACCATTATGGTGGGATTAAACGGCCTTATGGGTTTTTATGCCCATAATTTTATGTCTGACTGGACAGCGGATTATATTGGCTGGCCGAAAGGGAACCCCTTCCAAAAAGAGGTCGGTTACACCAATTTAACCTTTGGAATTTTGGGTCTACTCTCTTTTTTCAACCGAAACGGTTTTTGGACGGCTTCTCTACTAGGTATTTCGATTTGGTATTTGCTGGATGGATATCTTCATTTTATCCAGCTGACCATGCACCATGACACAAGACCCGGCAACGCGGGTACTCCATTAGTACTGGATATTTTACTGCCGATCTTCTGGCTGACTCTTCTCTCCATGAGAGCTCTTAAAGGTAGAAACGAGAACGAAGCTTAAAGCAATGATGGCTCTTGCCAGCATTATGACTGCCAATGTGAGAGCGAGAATGACGAAAACAATTGGTGCAATCACCTGATGAAGAAGGGTCATAAAAAAGGACACTTTGCCCTTTAACGCACTCTCATCATTAACAACTTCTATAGACGATCCCTCATCGATTTCAATGGCCCTGATATGGCTCAAGAAAAGGCCATATGGCTTGACGGATTGAATGATTCGACTCTCACCTGATGGAATTTTGTTTCCGACTTTTGAAATGAGATCCCCTTTGTTTTCGTATCGAATGACATAAGCCTTCATTTTTTCAGTTTTGTCATAGCTCATAAAACGGGGAGCATTAATGGCCGATACAAATTCAACCTGATCGGGAAAAAGTCTGGCAGCATGTTGAGCGAGAGCTCCCCCTAAACTTTGCCCTACCGCATGCACATTTTTTTTACCATCCAGCCAGGCTATCAAAGCTTTAGAAGGATGTTCCATGATGAGGGATCCCACCGAATGAAGAGGGGCCGTATCCGCCATTAAAGAGAGTATAAAACCAGAGTCTGCCGGAAAAGTCGTTCCTTTGAACACTAAAATCGGATCAACCCCCTCTTTAACAGGAGTGAGTCCATAGGCAATGATCGGTGATGTAAAGGGGATGTTTGTGACTTCAATCTTTTGGACGATGTAGGTATTCTCCTGTAATTGAGCGATTGATGTCACTCCGGGAATAACAATTCTCTGCCCCTCTTCCGGATCTAAATAGGGATAGATCGCAAGGAGTCGATTAGTAAAAGCATATAAATGAAGATTCAGGGGAGGTTTGGATTTTACAATGCTTTTAAAGATCGACTGTATTTCATCTCTTCCTTCTTTAAGCCAGTCCGGATCGGGAGACCAAAAAATACTTTTCAACATCTTTAAATTAAAAAGTTGATTAAAGGTGGGAAGTTTCCCCATAATCAATTTGACTATGAAGGACTTTGGTTCTTCAATAGTCACAGGAAGATCGTTGGATAAGCGTCTTTCTACAGCTTTCATGAAAATAATCTAACAAGAAGTTGATTTTTTATGCGTTTAATTACTTTATTTGTTACTTTGATTTGCTTTTCACTATTTGCGGAGACTAATATGACCCAAAAAACCCAAGCGGAAATTGTTACTAATAAAGGAACCATTACCGTGACTCTACGCCCCGATGTGGCGCCAAAGGCGGTCCAAAACTTCATCGGCCTCGCTGAAAAAGGTTATTACAACGGCGTGATTTTCCACCGAGTTATTAAAGACTTCATGATCCAAGGGGGCGACCCAACCGGCACTGGCCGCGGAGGAGAGTCTCTCTGGGGCACCACGTTTGAAGATGAATACTCCCCTTCCCTGAAATTCGACAAGCCCGGCCTTCTTGCGATGGCAAACCGCGGTCCTTCGACCAACGGCAGCCAATTCTTTATCACAACCATCCCAACCCCATGGCTGAACAATAAGCACACCATTTTCGGGGAAGTCACATCGGGCTATGATGTCGTTCAAAAAATTGAGAAATCTCCGACCTCGATGGGTGATCGTCCTGTAGAACCGATCAAAATCGAATCGATAAAAATTATTAAGTAATATCACCCGAGGCCGTAATCCATACGGCCTCCCCTCTTTCATATGAAAATGCTAGCCATTTTAACCTAAAAACCTTATACTCCTCTCTTCTTTTGGAAGGGTGGCAGAGTGGCCGAATGCGTCTGTCTCGAAAGCAGAAGATGGATGAGTCCATCCGGGGGTTCGAATCCCTCCCCTTCCGATTTACTTTAATTACTTTTCACTTAAAATTAATAACTATGACAGCCCCATTAAATCAAATCCCACATTCAATTTGTTTATCTAACACCCCTAAACCATTGATTGAAAGAAGACACACCTTTTCTGGAAGAGCATGGCTTCCAAAAGAATCTGAAAATCCAGGATCGATAAAAATTCAGAGAACCTGGACGATAGTGGTGACGCAAAAACCTCCTTTACCCTAATGTCCCTTTAACAGGGGATATTCATGAATTTTGAGGGGGTTAACAGGTCTGAAAAAACACCCATAGAAGATTCAAAATTAAAGAGTTCTGATTTTCTTTTTAAACGAGGTTCTAGAACTTATCTTCCCGATACTGCACACGCTCTTACAAGAAGTTCTTCTAAAGCGAATATTGTTTTACATCCAAAACGGTGTCAAAAAAAAATTGACCTGTTTCTAACGGAAGAAAAAGCTAAGATTGATAGAGACCTCCCACCTCAGACACCTGAAAACCAATTTCAGCTTATCAGCCAATTTTTGGTAAAAAACTGTAAAAAATTTTCTAAATCAAACGACTTACAAGAGACAATCAACAAGCTTTCCTGGCTTGTCTTTGCAGCTTGCTATTCTAAAGAGATATGCGATTTAAAAGATTCTTTAAGAGAACAAACCTTTTTGATGGAGCCTGCTAAACAAAGGCTTAAAAAACTTCATGAAGCTTGCGAGAGATTTTTAAAAAAAGAAAAAAATACGAATACATGGTCTAAAGAACTTATTAAAAGATTTCAACAGATTGATAGTATAAAAAATTTGCATCTCTTCATAATTTTTTTTCAAGATGCTAATTTAGACAAAAAAACTCTTGCCATTTTCTTTTGGGCTATCGGCGGAAATTGCCTTTACATTACTCTTGAATGTCTTTTTCATGAAACATTTTTTGCCGATCTTGCAAAACCTATCACACCTTTTTCTTTTGAAGAATGGAAAAAATCAAGGCTTCCCTTGCTTACAAAAGTAAAATGGCATGAAAAGAAGAAAGATTTTCATTCGATTGAAAAGATCCATTCTGAAAATGTTTTAAGATCATTCTATGTTGAAAAAAAGGTTATTACAGAAGCTCAGGTAAATGGAATTGATATCCTTGGCGAAACTCCTGAACTATTCATGGCACATCTTTTTAAAGAGTTTGTGAAACATGGGTTTGAGGAGGGACAAAATTCCTTGCAATCGTTCTTTAAACAAGAGTCAACACCCTATGATAAGCTTCTTAAAGCGGTCTCCTTTAGCGCCTTTGCCAAATTCGACACTCTAATTAGAACCACTTTTCCTCTAATTGCCGGCACTTCTTGCTACAATATTAAAAAAGATAGTCAAGAGATAACTAAAAGCTTTTTTTTCATTAAAAACTCAAACCATTTTAGCATCATAAAAGAGGTTACATACTTTATTCTTATCAAAGAGAAAGATCATTGGATGTCAAGTCAGGGAACTTCTATCGGTGAAATCAGATTCCGATGTAAAGCAAGCTTCAAAGCAGAGTCTAAAAGAAGATGGAAGGGCAGCCTTAAAATTGTACACCTTAAGTTTCATGATAAAGCTGCCCCTTCTTTAGTCAAAGGGGCAGTAGATGCGATTTGGCAGGGTCTTCCCGACTGCAGAGACCCCAAACGAATTAAGGCTTTGAGCTATAACTCAAAGTCTCAAAGCCGGACTCTGCAGAATCTTGTTCCCAAGCCTCAAGCTTTCCCTCTTCTATAATGAAATACCAAGCATGGAGTCTGATAGCGCCTTTGTCAACCTGTTCTTTTAACCAAGGGTAGCTAAGAAGATGCTCTAATTGCAAAAGAACCGAGAGCCTTCCCACAAAACCATTAGGATTGTCAATTTTCTCCCCTTTAGCAATAAGATCTCTGTAAACCGTACCGGCCTCTTCACCCTTCTGGATCCATTTATAAACAAGCTCTAAAGATTGAACTTTTTTAGGATCGATGACACCGTCGATCGCACCGCAGTGGGAATGGCCGCACACAATAATGTCTTTTACTTGAAGCGCTTCAACCGCATATTGAATGGTGGCCGAAATTCCATCCCAAGCTATTTTTGGATCAAATTTTGTAACAAAATTACCCGCATTTCTAATCACAAAAATATCGCCCGGCTTAGACTGGGTGATTAATTCAGGAACGACTCTTGAGTCGCTGCACCCGATGAATAAAATCTTCGGAGATTGCCCGTTTTTGACAAGATTCACAAAATCTTGTTCGTTTTGCTTAAAATAACCCTCTCGAAAGACATCATGTCTTTTCAAAACCTGGTTAATATAGCTGTTATCATCCGCCGCAAGACACGCAAAAAGACACAGAAGAATAAATCGCATAAATCCTCGTTTTTTTTCATCCTATTGAGCTACCCTATTTGAAGCAATGTTTGAACTTCTGCCCCTTCTTTTATACGGTCTTCTTTTTGCTTTAAGCGTCTCATTTGCACTGACAAAGAACTTTTTACTTCCGGCCCTTCTCCTCATTCTTCTTTCCTATAAGCCACGAACGGGGTGGATGATCGTCATAGCCGGCTCTACTTGGGGAGCCTGCCATATACCGGCTAAAGCCCCTTCGGATGGCGAGCATCTGTTTCTCGTTCATCACATCTCTAAAAAAGGACCATCCTATTATTTCAAGGGAGAGATTGAGGGGCATCACTTCACCACCTTTCGACTCAAGGAGCTACCTGAGGAGCTTACCGATAAGTTATGGGTAGACGGCTATTTGAAAAACGGGGAGCTCATCTTAAGAAAAAAACCGCTTGCTTTAGAAACCACTTCATTTTCCCTTCATCGCTTTCGTTTAAAAGAGTGGACGAAGCTAAAAATCCTTGAATATACTCCTCATAAACGCTCAGGAGAATTACTCGCTGCGTTAATCACAGGCGATTTAGACAACAAGATCGTCAAAAAAGATTTTGCACGATTTGGACTGCAGCACATACTTGCCATATCAGGTTTTCACTTTTCATTTCTCGCCATGGGAATCGCCTTTCTTTTAGGCCGGTTTATACCCTATAGAATTTTGCCTCTGCTTCTCATCTTCCTGTTAGCGAGCTACTTTCTTTTTCTCGGACCTTCTGCCTCCATTATCCGAGCGTGGATGGCTATATTGATTGCCTCCTTGGCGGAGTTAAAGGAAAAAAGGCCGTCCGCTTTAAATAGCTTGGGGCTCGGCCTTTTAGCGGTGGGTTTGTGGAATCCACAGGCTTATCTCGAAGCAGGATTCATTTTGAGCTTTGTTTTAACCGCTTCCATCTTGCTTTACGCGAAACCTTTTGAAGACCTTTTAAAAAAATACTTTAGGCCAAGAAGCTTCAAAACAGTTAAAGAGGCCTCCCCTTCTACCCAATTGGCTCTTTTTATCCTCTCTTTTTTAAGAAAATCGATCAGTCTTAATGCGGCAGTCCTTTTTTCTGCGATCCCCTTAACCCTTTATTTTTTTAAAGCATTTCCCTTGCTCAGCCTTTTCTTCAACCTGTTTTACCCCACTTTAATCGCAATATCGCTATTTCTTTTTCTCTTAAGCTTCATACCCGGGGTTCTTTTTCTTAACTCTTACTATCTAGATTCAATTTTAAACTTGATACACGAGGTTCCTCTGGAAGTGGATGGATTGATTCAGGTCGACTACTTAAAAGTTGAATTTGTTATTATTTATATTTCTATTTTCCTTTTCTGGGGCCTTTACAAAAAGGATAAAAGAGCTTACGATAGTTATTCAATTTAGTTATAAACAACCAACTAAATTGAACTTGGAGAAACTATGAAGTATCTTCTCATGTTCGCTTTAGCATGTGGCGTTTTATTTTCCGCCTCATCTCTAGAAGCACGTCACCACCGTCATAGCTGTTTTTCACTCAGCTTCGGCACCGCTTTCGCTCCCGTAGCCGTCTGTGAACCAGTCTATGTTAGCCCTTGTTATGCAGTTCCTGCCCCTGTTTACGCCTATCCTGCACCTCAACCCTGCTATGTATATCCTGCCCCTCGAGCCATCGTACGCCCTGTTCCTGCTGTAGGCCATACCACTACCTTTTCGTGGTATAACTGCCGATAAGACCTTTTTGGAGGGGGTAAAGATTTTACCCCTCTTTTTTCAATTGTTTCCAATTTATATTTTTGTTAGGGTGCAAGAATGACAAGCATTCTTGAACCTATTCTCAACTGTTATTACTACGGCTGTTTCTATCCCGACGAACTCACAAAACTTGAAGTAGATATCACCTATGCCAAAGAAGAGGAAAAAGCTCCGATCAAACAAAGAATCGAAGCTTTAAAAGAGCAGGCTCTTGATAAAATCGCTGAGGAATTCAGCTTGGTTAATCCAAAACCGCCACGCAAGAAATTTCAACCTCTGCACCCAGCGGCAGCTCAGACACCTGAACCGTTTGTCTTGCCGGGGGACAGTTTGAGTTAAATCGTTTAAGATAAGACTCATTCATCCCGCCGAAATCCCGTTTAAGATCTTTCAAAAAAACATCGCAACGAACAACCTTATTGAGAGAGGATCCTGCCTCTTTTAAGATGGCTTCCAGATAATCAATCACTTGAGCGGTTTTGGCGCTGATAGACCCTTCCATCAAAAGTCCCGTTTTCGGATCGATCGGCAACTGGCCCGACACGAATATAAAGTGATTAGCAATAACCGCTTGGGAATAGGGACCTATCGCAGGCGGAGCTTTGGAGGATTCTACCTTTTGAAGTGTTGACATAAGCCCTTTTTAAATGGTACACGGAATGAAGATAGTCTAATTAATTTCCCTTTTAAAGAGGAGTCCATTTGATGTCCCGCGTTGAAACAAGAGATCCCAAGACCATCAAAAATCCTGAGACTCGGTCCCTTTTAGAAGGCATCGAGAAATCGCTTGGAAAAGTGCCCAATATTTTCCGCAACATGTCAAACTCGCCTGCCGTTTTAAAAGCCTACACCGCTTTATCGGACGCCTCCTCGCAAACTACCTTTCCTGATGATTTTAGAGAGGAGCTTGCCTTAGCTATCGCTCAGACGAATCAATGCCAATACTGTTTATCGGCCCATACAGCGATTGCTAAAGGACAAAAAATTTCCGAAAATGACATCCTTTTGGCAAGGCAAGGAACTTCAAAAGACCCAAAAAGAAATCTCCTCCTTCACTTTGCTAAAGAAATCGTCCAAAAAAGAGGACACGTCGACAATTCAAGTGTGGACGCGTTAAAAAAGGGCGGTATCACCGATCAAGAAATAACCGAAATCGTACTCATCGTTGTCCTAAATATTTTTACCAACTATTTCAACTTGGTAACCGATACGGAAGTCGATTTCCCAAAAGTAGAATTAGCAGGAGTAAAATAATATGCACGCCTCCACCCTCGAGCCTCAAACGTGTCATCAGGTCGCAAGCGATCTCACGCAGCTTCTCGCAGACACTTATGTCCTTTATTTAAAAACGCAAAACTTTCACTGGAACGTGGTAGATCCCCGCTTTCACTCGCTCCATGTGTTTTTTGAAGAGCTCTATAAAGAATTAGCCGATCAGGTAGATGAGATTGCCGAACGGATAAGACAGCTTGGACAAAAAACTCCTGCTACCATGAAACACTTTCTTGAGATCACCCGTCTTGATGAATCAGGCCACAATTTGACCGGCAACGAAATGCTCAAACATCTTGCTCTCGATCATCAATCGATCTCCAAATGGCTCAGCGGTAAAATAAAAGAGACGCAAGAATTAGGAGACGAAGGGACTGCCGATCTCTACATTAAACTCTTAAGAGATCATGATAAAAACGCCTGGATGCTTCTCTCCCACATTCAAACGGATAAATTATGAAAGCGATTCAATACAGCCAATTTGGCGGCCCTGAAGTGTTAAAAGTTGTAAATGTTCCCATACCGGAGCCACTTGACAGCGAGGTTTTAATTAAAATCCACTATGCCGGCTTAAACCCCGTCGACTGGAAGGTAAGAGAAGGTCTTTTACAAAAAGCAATCCCTTTTCAATTCCCCATCACCCCCGGTTGGGACGCTTCAGGCGTCGTTGAAAAAATAGGCAAGGGGGTCAAACATTTTAAAGTAGGCGACGAAGTGTTTACCTACTGCAGAAAAGAGCTTCTGCAAGGAGGAACCTACGCAGAATACATTGCCATCGATGAAAATGCCGTTGCCAAAAAACCCTCAAATATATCCTTTAGTGTGGCAGCCTCCATTCCCTTAGTCGCGCTCACCGCCTGGCAAGCTTTATATGATATTCTCCAATTGAAGAAAGGCGATGTTATTTTAATTCAGGCAGGCGCCGGCGGTGTCGGAAGCTTAGCACTTCAGATTGCCAAAAGAATCGGCGCCTTTGTGATTACGACCACAAGCTCCAAAAATAGCGATTATGTAAGAAGCTTAGGGGCGGATCTTATCGTGAACTACGATAAAGAAAATATGACCGACGTGATCCGAAAGGCCTATCCTAACGGCATCGATTCCGTTTTCGAGATGATCGGCGGAAAATCGATGGACGAGGCAGCTCAACTGATTAAAAAAGGGGGATCGATGGTATCGATTGTTCTCCCTTTAAGTCAGGAAAGGGCAAAAGAGCTTGGAATCACATCGCTCTATTGTTTTGTGCGGCCAAACGGGGAAGAGCTTTCTAAAATTGCTGAGCTGATTCAGCAGAAAAAACTCAAGGTTCCTCCGATAGAGGAATGGCCTTTGGATCAAGCCGCTCAAGCGCAAGAGAAGAATAAAGAGGGGCATACGAGGGGCAAAATCGTATTGAAAGTACGGTAAAATTAATCCCTGATCCGGCCGAAGTAAGGCTTCATCTTATCGAAATCCTCCCCGATGATTTGCCTGAGTTTGTGGGTTAAGAGAGGTTCAAGAGCGGGTTTTTTGGCTTTTAACCAAATCCGCATTTCATACGTGCGGTTAAAAAGATCTTGATAGGTATTTTTAGGCTCCTTAAAGGCGGGATTTAAATAAAACTGACCCACATCGATATGAAAGGGTTTACCGTTATAAAGACCTGTGTTTTGCAAAAGGGCCGGATCATGATCGCCAATTCCGAGACTATATTCTTTCAAGAGAGTTGCCAAAAGTTCATCGATGATTCTAACCCCTTCTTCATCACTCGATTTTAAAAGCACTTTTGCAAGCGGCTCCGCCCGTCTCTGAATCAGGAATTCCATCGAATCGCTATCCAGCTCATGCTTCAATCCGAGTTTGTCATAGATGACGATAGGGGTATTTAAGTGAGCGGTTTTATTTAAATGAACATACACAAGGCCGCTCTCTTCAGGAACATACTTATAAGCAATGGTCCAGGCCTGCATAAAAAAATCGAGCCGCTCCATTTTATGCGCTTTTCTTTGAAGCACAAAGCGATTAATGGGAGGTATAAATCTTAAAGGTTCAAGAACGGGAGAGGTAGAGAAGCGCTGGTATTTAAAAAATTTAAGAACATAGTTTCCATCTTCAGAAAGAAAGCAATAGGACTGACACCCTTTTGCCAAATAGTGAAAGGGTTGTTTTAAAATCTCTTTGGCCACTTCATCCTGTACCTCCAGCTCCCTTTTGGGGCTATATCGGAGATTGGATTGAATATTTCTAACCATGAAACCATCGGTGAGCTCAAAGTAGAGTCTTCCCGCTCCGAATACGAGGGTTAGGAAAAGAATGGAATAAACAATTTTTTGAGAGTGCTTAACAAAGAAAGACTTCATTTGGCAAAATTATAGTCGATCGGCCCCCCTTACGCAAGCGATCTCTTACCCTCAAAAGGGAATGACTTCCAAAATTCAATCAGATCCCATATACTTCTAAACTTATGATTACGATAAATCTTAAAGGCAAGAAAGCCTTTGTGGCCGGAGTCGCAGATGATCAGGGCTATGGCTTTGCGATTGCAAAAGCACTTTTTGAAGCAGGCGCCGATGTTTACTTGGGTACCTGGACACCTCTTTATAAGATTTTTTTGACATCCTGGGACAATGGGAAGTTTGATGAAAGTCGAAAGCTCGATGATGGACGCCTTTTTCAATTTAAGAAAGTGTTTCCCCTCGATGCTGGCTACGAGACCCCGGAAGACGTTCCCCAAGAGATCAAAGAAAATAAACGCTACAAAGAGATGGGTAATTATACCATTTCCGAAGTCGCAAGAGACCTTCAAAAAGAGATCGGGACCTTAGACATCTTGATTCACTCTTTGGCAAATGGACCGGAAGTGCATAAACCCCTTCTTGAAACTTCCCGAAAAGGCTACTTGGCGGCCGTTTCCGCTTCGTCCTATTCCTTTATCAGTTTGCTTGCCCACTTTGGCCCATTTATGCCCTCAGGCTCTTCTGCGCTTGCGCTCTCTTATCTCGCAGCAGAAAGGGTCATACCGGGGTACGGCGGAGGAATGAGCTCTGCAAAAGCCGCTCTTGAATCGGATACTCAGGTTTTAGCCTGGGAAGCCGGAAGAAAATGGGGTTTAAGGGTGAACACGTTATCCTGCGGTCCACTCAGAAGCAGAGCCGCTAAAGCAATTGGATTTATCGATCATATGATCAGCTATTCGATGGTCAACAGCCCTCTTACGAAAGAATTAGAGGCAAAAGAGGTGGGCGCTGTCGCCGCCTTTCTTTCATCCCCTCTCGCCTCCGGCGTAACGGGAGATGTTATCTACGTTGACAACGGCCTGCATGCGATGGGGATAAGCACCGACTCCCCCACTTTAAAAGGTCAATAACCAGCGAACGGTTCTGGCGGGGAGAAGCCTTAGATCTTCCCCCGTTTTTTTCATCCGACATCTAAAACATCTTCGCTCTTTAACAAGAGAGGTTACCTCTTCAAGCTCACCTTGCTTCGCTAAATCCTTTAAACAGACTTCTAAACGATCCGGCGATTGAATCGTGATTTTTGAAAAGCAAGGATCCTCCCACAGCTTGATCCCTTTGTAAAAGGGCTGAATATCGATGGTAAGGGAGGAGTCCATGATAAGACCTAATTTAAAAGCAATCGCTTCAATCAGACTGCAGCAGCTATTTTGGGTAAGAGAATAATTTCTGAAAGGGTAGCTTGCGATCACATCCCGAATATCTGAGGCCTCCTTTTCAGTGAGATTTCTTTTACCCGCAAAAGTAGGGGCATGACCTCCTGAGCCGACCTGAAAAAAGCCGTCTCTTTGTTTGCAGAACAAATAACGGATAGGATTTGGATCTCCCTGATCCGCTAAGCTAAAAACTCCCTCGATATATTTCAGCTGGAATTCTCCCGTCTCGCCCGAATGGCCGCCGCAAATCACTTCGTCGCCATCGACAAATAAAATCCAGGCATGGCCCACATCGCTGTTTTTAGTTCCATCGGAGGGATGTTTGGCGATCGTGCGTAAAAGCTTTGGGTTCGTAGAGTAGTCTAAATGTCTTGCTTCTACTAAAAAAACAATATAGCGCTCGCTCTTAACCAGGACAGTTTCAGGCTCGCTTTGTTTATACGAGCAAGCTGCAAGGATAAGTAAAAAAAACCATCTCATACCGTCAAAGAGGCTTTAAGGACTACGTTCGAGTCGCGCCTTAAAGTTCTAAGGAGAACTCCCCTATCAAACGTTTGGTTTTTGATAATTTGCGAGGGGCGATTTTCTTTAACCAAGTGGCCGGCAAAATCACCGTTCCCTTCGAAGAGAGAAAAAGTGAGCTTTACAATCAAGTCGTCCATCTTAAAGAGGATGGGATCTTCTAAATAAAAGAGGGTGCTTCTCCCTTTTTCCGGATGAACTTGAGTTTTATCATCGCAATAAAAAGTGATTTCCCGCTGCTTCTCGCGATCATCTAAATCGACTGAACTTGGAAGTGTCAAGAATAGATCGACCCCCTTCTCGGTGAGCTCAAAGAAGCAACGATCCACATCGGCTCCTTCTAACACTAAACTGTGGCTATTCGATATAAACCTTAAAAGTTGACAGCCAGGCTGCACATAGACGGAAGAGGGCTCTTTTTTATCGAGCACACTAAATGCATAGTTTTCTCTTTGCCTCACCCCCCATCTAAATCCATCTGTCTCTTCATGAAGATCTAGGGGTTTAAACTCCGGAGGTTTAATGACCTCGCTAAACAAAGAGGCTTGAATATGGTGCGGACTTAACTTTTCAGGATGAACTCCCAATATTAAATGAAGACTGGTAATCTCCGGCAAATAGCCCTCCTGGCGCTCTCTAAAGCTCGGTCCTACATACTGCCCTGAGGGAGTGTGCCACACCTTTTCCAACCACTCATAGCCTTCTTTATGTAAAAGCCTTTCCGCTAAGTGAGTTGAGCCCATCCACCTCGGAAAATCAAGAGAGACCGGTCCAATTTCAGGCATTAATTGAGCGAGTTGATAAGCGATAAAACCTTGAGGTTTTTTCTGCAGATAAAAGGCCTTCAGAGCCGATTTCAATGTTTCAATCGATGTTTTGAGCTTTTCACGAAAAGGGATAACCTGTTTAAAATTCTCTTCGATCTGCATAAGAGGTTTTAGATGATAGACGCCTGCCATAGGATCTTTTACAGCAGGATACTCATGAAGATAGACCGGGAAAAAACCGTCATTATTTTGAAAATGCAATAGGCGAGAAAGCCATTCAATCCCCTTTTCAACTTCCTCCTTTTCTCTCGTCTTAAAAAGAGCTAAGATAGCGCACAGATTCTCATATATAGGACATGTGTAGTGCGGTGGCTCACCATGATAGTAATAGTGAACATAATGGGTTTGGGGATTTAGGAATTGTTTTACGGCGTTTAAGGCAAGCTTCACAGTTTTAAGGCTCCTGCAACTTCGATGTTTTGTCCAGTTATATAAGAGGCTTTATCGCTTAAAAGAAAGGCAATGAGATCGGCAATTTCTTGTGTTGTGCCGGCACGCTTCATCGGAAGCTCTTTTTTTAAGCTTTGATAGTCAACGCCAATCTCCAGAAGGCCTGGTGACACCATATTAACGGTCACAGAAGACGAGGCCAATTCTTTTGCGAGCGCACGGCTAAAGCCGAGCAAGGCGGCCTTTGATTGTACATACGCTGTCGCATAGGTGTCAGCTTTCTGATAATTCATGCCGGAAACGCCCAGAAACACGATTCGCCCCTTATTTTTTTTGATCGTTCCCATTAAAGCTTTTGTAATCGCGACAGGCGCAAAAAGATTTGTTTGAAACAGATTCTCCCAGGTTTGAACGGAACTTTCCAATGGCCCTTCGACAGCATAGTTTCCGACATTGTGGATCAGGTTTTTTATATTTTTTCCTTTTAACTTTTTCAAAAAAGACTGAACACTTTTAGCCGAAGAAAAATCACCCTGAACGATTTCGGAAGGGTGCAGTTTTTTAGATAAAGCCAAAGCATCCTTTTCACTTTCGTTATAGTGAATTAAGACTCTCTCGCCTTGAGCGTGAAGGGTTTTGGCAATATCAGCGCCGAGCCGTTTGGCTGAACCTGTGATGAGCGTCCACTTCATGGAAACTTCCTGCTTTAAATTGTTCAAGTTCAATAAAAGTGTACTTAGCATCATGCATGGCTTGCGGTTTTTTTACCCGTATCCATACCCATGTGATCGGCATTTCCGCTAAAAGCTGTTCTACAATATCATGAGCCAAGGCTTCGATCAATTTATACCTATTTCTAGATAACGCCTGAATCAGCTCTTTCAAACGGCAATAATCTAGCGTGTCATTCAAATCGTCTGAAAGGCCGGCTTTTGCCACATCCATTTCGACTTTCAGGTCGATGATAATTTTCTGCTCAGCTTCTCTCTCGTAAGGGTACACACCAATGATACAAGGGATTTCTAACTCTTCGATGCCGATGATGCCTAACATTTTCCCCACTTATCTAACAAAACTTTACCCGGAATATTGAGATCAAGCTCTCTTGCCTCTTCTAAAGTGACCCATTTAAATTCATGCGCCTCATCATTAAGAAGAACATCCTGTTCCGAAAATCCCTCTTGAAGATCGGCTGCAAAATTATGCATGACGAAGTGCCTTGGCTTATAAAATTCATCCGAAAAAATCGAGTCATACACGCTAATCAATCGGATATTTTTGGTTTTTAAACCGGTCTCTTCAAACGCCTCCCGATAGGCAGCCTCTTCGAGCTTCTCGCCGCTCTCCACCTTGCCGCCCGGGAGCGTCCAACGGTTAAACCATTTGTAAGAGCGGGTGAATAATACTTTATTTCCGGAAAAGATCATCACTCCGACGGTCGTAATCGGCTTTAAAAGGGCGATCGCTCTTTCAATTCCATCCATGATACAGCCGGTCACGATATCTGCTTTATCAAGTAGCTGCTCAGGAGCCCCTTCCATGACGATCCGCACACTAGAGGCCTTCAACATCGGAAGATCGTTGATATCATCTCCTCCCGCAATAGTTCCGGCGGATATTCCTAGATAGTTTTTATAAAACTTCAGGATTTCACCTTTGTTCACATCCGATTTCGTGGCTTGAGCTACAAAATAATTCGGATCAAAAGGATCTTTAATCGGAGGGATATGCAGATTGAGCCTCTTCTCCACTTTTTGAGAAATTCTTTCGATTTGTTTTTTGGGCCCGATCCATTTGATTGAGGCAATTTTATGGAGCGGTTTTTCTTGCCAGTTTTCTAAAGTCTTGGCTTTACGCCGGTTAAGATACTGTCTCATTTCATCCGAGAAGGCTTCTGGATCCCAATAACAGCGATCCTGCTCTTCAAAGCCGCCATATAAAATAAAAGGGAGTTTTTCTTCCTCGCTAATCGCTTTAGCTTGGTTTACGATATCGTGATCGAGAGTCGAGCTTTGAAGCAATTTTTTTTCGGGCATTAACACGAGGGCAGCTCCATTTTGAGGAGCTAAAGCGTAGGGACAATTTAAATTTTTTAATTTGTCCTCCATCCATTGAGCCGTTCTTCCCGAAATAAACATCAGGTGGAAGCCCTCTTTGACTTTCTTTTCAAAGTATCTTGCCCTCTCAAATGAGAGCGGCTCAGAGGAGTGAATGACAGTCCCATCTAAATCTAGCGCAATCAACCCTTTCATCATGGAGTGATGTTACCATTTTATCTCGTTTTTAGCTGCAAATTTACCGCAGCCTATGGCGTGTCTTTAACCCATCGAGGTAAAATCAATCTTTTCGAAAATATCCTCTATCGATTAAAACTAATCCTTTATCCCTCAGGAGCCAGATGATTCGTTCAATCGTAGCCCTCACCTTTTTGGCGCTTCCACTAGTTGCCCAGGATCTTCCTCCCGCAGAAGTGCCTGACATCGAACTTGATAATAGCCGATTTATGGGTGAATTCATTAAAATGCTTTTGATCTTAGGAGCGATGGTAGGCGTCCTACTGGCCATCAGCTGGTGGGTGAAACGCTGGAACCAGGCAAGTTTTGAAAAAGCCAATGACACCAACATCATAAAAGTCATTGAAAGAAGACAGCTGGCTCCGAGGGTTAATGTATACCTCATTGAAGTGGAAGGGCGGACTGTTTTGGTAGGAGAAACACCCCATGGCCTTGCGAGACTGACTGAATACCCCTCTCAAGAATAAAGGAATAAACGATGCATAAATTTTTACTTTTACTGTGCCTGATTACTCTTTCTAGCTGCTACCAAATGCCGGGAGAGGATGACTACTGCTTGATCCCATGCACCAATAACCCCTCTATTACGAAAGAAAAGGCGAATACCTCGATGGCGCCCGGAGGCTCCTATTAATGTCTGAACACACGATTGAAGCGACCTCTGACGCTATTTTACACTACCTGAATGAAAAAAAATTAGAAGCTGAAATCCAAGCCGAAACAGGACAGCCCTACATCATCAATAAAACGGCCAAGGGTGATTTTCCGATTTTTTTTCGGATTTATGAGGGTAATGAGCAGCTTCAAATATTAACTTTTTTTCCTCTTCAAATCAAAAAAGAGCGATACGATACCCTCGCAAGAGTTCTTTTACAGCTCAATAACGATATTGATCTTCCCGGTTTTGGCCTAGACGCTAAAATGGGCCTTGTTTTCCACCGGATCATGATTCCGTTATTTAATAGTGCAATTCCTCAGAACCTTTTGGATTTATACTTGAAGGCGATACCTAGCTTATGCAATCATTTTTCAGGCATTATTAAATCGGCTATCGAATCGAATAAAAGTGCCGATGAGCTTCTCAAAAGGAAATAGAATGCGGGCCATTTTTTACGACACGGAGACCACAGGGTTAAGAGCGGGAAAAGACCGTATTATAGAAATTGCGGCCTATGATCCTACCCTTAACAAAACCTTTGAATCTTTCGTAAATCCGCAAATTCCTATTCCTCCGGAGTCAAGCCAAATTCATAACATTACCGACGAAATGGTACGGGATGCCCCTTATTTTGATCAGGTGGCAAAAGATTTTATCGAATTTTGCGACGGGGATGTCATTCTAGTCGCCCATAACAACGACTCGTTTGACTTCCCTTTCATGGCAGCCGAATTTGAACGGGTGGGCGTTCCAATGCCTAAATGGAAATCCCTTTGCAGTTTAAAATGGGCGAGAAGATATCGCCCCGACCTTCCGACGCATAAACTCCAAACTCTACGAGAGTTGTTTGGCATTCCTTCCAATCAAGCGCATAGAGCGTTAGATGACGTTAAAGTGTTGACGGAAGTCTTTCATCACCTGATCGACGACCTTCCTATCCAAGAAGTTTTCGATCTTTTGAATAAGCCAAGACAAATTCAGCACATGCCTTTCGGCAAATATCAAGGAAAACCTCTTAAAGAACTCCCTGCCGATTACATCGCCTGGATGAAAGGATCCGGAGCTTTCGAAAAACCGGACAATCTCGAATTGAAAAATACCCTTGTCCAATTAGGTCTTTTAAATTGAATCTTACCATCCTAGGAGCAGGCTACGTAGGATCTCAATTCGGCCAAAGGATGAAGGCAAAAGGTCAGACCATTAGAATCCTTTGCCGAACAAAAGAGGCGCTGTCCAAATATCCCTGGGCTGATGAAACCCTCTTATGGGATGGCCGCCTTCCTCAAGATACCGAAGCGCTTCTCATGGCTGTAGCTCCACGAGAGGGCGCCGGATACAAAAAAACCTATTATGATAATGCTCTCTTGGTTCATAGCGCCCCCTACATCATGTATCTCTCATCCACCTCTGTCTATGGAGACTATCAAGGTCAGATTGTCGATGAAGACACCTTTTTAAAACCCTCCTCCGAGAACAATGAAATTCTCATAGCTACTGAAAAATGCTTTCCCCCTGAGCGCACTTGTATTTTTCGATTAGGTGAAATCACAGGGCCTGGCCGGGGCCCTGCCAATAGAATTGTGGAGGGAGCGATCTTTTCAGGCGATGGCTTGGCATTTTGTAATTTTTCCCCCTTAGATCTTATTTTGGAAAAATTGGAAAAAGCCTATTTCAAACGCCTAACAGGCATCTTTAATATCGTTGAAAACTATCACCCTACTCAAAAAGAACTTTATACTGAAATAGCTTTAAAAAAAGGGGTGAAGATTTTTTGGGATCATGGCCCTAAATCGTCCCTTCGGGGAAACAAAATAGTCACCTCTAAATATATTAATATTTAATTAATTTTCTCCCCATTCCACTCTTTTAAACTATCTATCAGCTAATATATAGTTATGAACCCGTTAAACAAACCTCCTCATGAAATAATATTTACCGAAAATAAAAAAGATAAAGAATTTGCTCTCGGATCAAGAAAAGAGGCAACTCCCGAGGATGCGATCGATAAAGCCCACAGACTTTTTACAGAAAAGTTTCACACGTCTCATGAAGGTTCAAGGGCAAGAGAGCTCTACAAAGTAAAAAAAGATGCCGTGAGGGCGTTTGATCGCTATTTGGAACAGAGATCGGGTCTTCGAAAATGGGTGGATGCCATCTGCTCTTTCCTACACATCAGTACAAAAACCTCCAGACTCAAAGAGAAGAAGAATGCGATCTTAGATGCCTATAATCCCTCTATAGAAAAAGACTCTCAGTACCATGAATATAGAGGTAAAGATGAAAACAAAAGCCGCTTTTTCCAAGATCTAAAAATAGACTGGGGCCATTTTCTTAACTCCCCCGTTAACTCGAAAGATCTCCCCCCAAGATTTCAAACGATGTTCGAAAAAGCATACTCTTTTGAAGCGCTTCTCAAAAAAGCTCCTGCCGCCTCACCGGATGAGCTTTTAACACTTCTTGCTCTCGTCACAAAAGATCCGGAAAACAAAACATTAGCCTACTTTCTTTTGTCTAAGGCGTCCAAATCCCCTGACTTCAAAAATGCTCTTCATGCCTCTCAAGGAAAAGGGATTTCTATTCTTTTACATTCAAAAGATCAGATGAAAAGGGTTATGGCTTTAGAGGCTCTTTCAAAAATGGATTTTTTACCCTTTAATAGAGAGTGGCTGGAGCTTATCCCAAATGAAAGCCATGTTTATAACAAACTATTCGGACAGCACGCTGTAAACAAGGACCCTGTTTACTTATCTCAATTTCAAAAAGAATTAGCCTCTCTCAATCAAATTAATGTGCAGCAATTTTTTGAAGAGATGAAAGATCCCGGCAAACGGCAGGCATTTTTAGAGAGGAAAGATCTTGAAGAGCATCCGCTGGTTGCAAAGATTGTCCTTCAATTGGAAGTAGCGGCCGGGAAAACCCTATCCCAAGATCATAACCAAATCGCTCGCATTTTAAATAAGGCCCTTCAATATAACGATCTCGATCCTACAATTTTTAAGGCTCTTATTCCTGAATTGGAAAAAAACAAAATTGAACTCTCTGGCGACTGGAAAAAACTGTATGAGACTTTGCTTAAAAATAAAGAAGACCTTGCAACCCGTATCCTCTTAAGACTCTTCGCTTATATAGTAAAAGATCCTACGGATGAATTTTTAACTGATCAATTAATTGCAGCCAAAGGCTCAGATAAAATTGAAACCGATATCGAAGCTTTAAAATATCTATTCTTGAATTTTCCAGGGATGAGATCCCATAAAATTCTTTTTAAAGATCATACTCACTTAAACCCCTTTTACGAATGGGCTTTTAAAGATCCTGCTCATTTCAACGAAGCAGAAAAAAAAGTGCTTTTTGAAAAAGTCTTTTTTTCAAACAATATTTTCGCTCTCGAATTTTGCCGTAAGTATAACCCCCAATTTGGTGTAGAACTTGAAAACCTTCACCAAGCTCAATTTTTAAAATCTAGTCCTGAAGCCGTTCAGTTAATGTTTGTAAAATACATCGCAAAAAGTGAGGTAGAGAAATTAGACTTTGTAAAAGAGATAACCGGTGAAACAGACCCGGTCGACAGGGCAAAAGCCTTATTAAAAACGGGAAAAAATAGACTCTTTGAACATATATTCCCCCTTCTCACTCAAGATGAACAAAGGAGGCTGCTATCACTTGATCATGGAACTCAAAATTCTTTCCTCGTAAAAAATTATGCGAAAGAGATACCGGCAAATACTCCTCTCGCAAGACGGTTGCAACAAAAAGCAACCTAAAGAAAACTGGAGCTAGGTTCACTTTTAACAAATTTAAGCTCATAGCCCGCCTCCCTTGCCTTTTTTAGCATCGATTGCGCTAAGGCAGGATATTCTCTATAAACATATTCAAAAGCTGTTTTTCCCTCTTTGTCAGGAAACATAAACTCTGGTCCCTCCTCTTTGGATAAAAGCTCTTTAGCCGTCTCAAACTGCTTTCTTTTAACTGCTTTATGATAAACCGTCTCAAGATCGCTATTATCAAGCCGAGGCACTTCCTTAACCCTCTTCGCAAACGCTCTTGAAATTTCTCCTGAAGAGTCCAAAGCTAAAACAAAAGCTTCCTGCGATATCGGATAATCTACTGCCAATAAAGCTCTTATCATGAATTCGTTTCGAGCTAAGAGAGCAGTAACATATAAACAGGGTGAAGCGGGAAGATAAGGCGTTAAATACTCTAGATTGATTGCTGCTTTATATTCTTGAGCCAACCGCTGAAAAAGGATGTCTCCATGCTTTTCGAGGACTTTTTTCGTTTCGGGGCGATTTAAACAATAATCAATAAGTTGAAATTGAATTCGAATTGCAATCAACAATAGTTTCAAACGCTGCTCCGGCGTTAGGTCTCTATTCCATACCAGATTCAGAAAGCGTGGAGCACAACATTTTTTTAAAACACCGCCGGTTAAGTCTATTAAATCGAGAAATAGATCAAGCTGGAGGGGAAGTATTTTTTGAAATAACGATCTATTATTGAGAAGGCAGGCATAATGAATGGGATAAATCGCTTCCGAATAATGATTTGGCAGAGTTTTATGATTTAATGAGACCCCGTCTTCGATCATTTTTTCGATGACATCATCGTTTCTTCTTCCTTGCATCCATTCTTCAAGTATCACTTGGGCAAATGTCTTAGGAGCCTCGCCCTTCACCTTGATGATTACCCCCCAATGAGTGGCTGAGCCTTCTTGTAACAAGGCTCTTGTTTCAAAGGAATAACAGCTCACTCTTTTTAAATTGGGAAATTGGTGAAAAAACTCATCCGTCGCTTTATCAAGAGTAATTTTTTCAACAGCTGGATGAGGTGGCGGCAACTTTCTTTTCGCATGAGCGCTATAACTTTTGATTTTCAATTTCCTCAAAATGGGCAGGCTTTCAAATAACATAGTAGACGGACGATAGCCTGAGACGGACAGCTTTAAAATTGAAGGTGACGCGAAAGCTAATTGATTAAAAGTGGAAAACTCAACATGAAAAAAATCAATTATCAAACATTCGATTTTGTTCATTCTTTGAAAGAGTCTTTGAGCTTCTTTAGGCGGCTCTTTAAAAAGGCAGACTCGAGTATGAAAAATAGCATAGAGAGCTCTATTTAATCTTAAAGCGATCTTTTCCCTGGGATCAAGAAAGCTATCAACGAGTAAAAGAGAGCGGTAAGGAAGACGTTCTAATTGCAAGTAAAACTCCTAGGTGAGGGAACGAAGTTAACTGGATAGCTTCATTAAATCCCAGAGTCGTTTAAAACCCTGGCATCTTCCCAGCAACTCATCTTTGGTGCCTATATCGAGGATAAGACCTCTCTCCATGTAAACAATCTTATCGGCGTTTTCAATGGTAGAAAGACGGTGAGCGATAATGATCTGGGTCGTCTCCCCTTTCAACGCTTGAATCGTCTCTTTGATATAATGCTCGGAGAGGGCATCGAGGGAAGAGGTGGCCTCATCCATGATCAGGATGGGTGATTTTTTGATAAGAGCCCTTGCAATGGTTAGCCGCTGCTGCTGGCCGCCCGAAAGATTTTTACCCCCTTCAGAAAGCATCGTCTCATATTTCTGAGGCAGCTTATCGATAAATTCATGGGCGTGCGCCTGTTTAGAGGCATCAATCACCTCATCGTGGCTAAATTTCTCGCCAAACTTGATATTTTCTTCAACAGTATCCAAAAAGAGAAAAGGTTTTTGCGGAACAAACGCTATATTTTCCCTGAGAGACTTTTGATTGATATCGATAATGTCTTTTCCATCGATTAAGATGGAACCTTCGGTGGGATCATAGAGTCTTGGAAGAAGCTGCACTAAGGTTGATTTACCGGCTCCGGTAGGACCAACCAGGGCCACCATCTCCCCTTTCCTGATCTTGAAGGAGATATTAGAGAGGATCGGCTCTTTGTCATACCTGAAAGAGACATTTTTAAATTCGATCTCATGCTGAAAACCCGGAAAAAGGGTCTGCCCTTCCTCTTGCAAAGAATCGGGCTTAATCTCGATCACCTCAAGCATCCTTTCAGCGGCCGAAACGCCTCTTTGAATATGGCTGTTTTCTTCGGCAAACTTCTTAATTGGCTCATAAAAAAGATAAAGAAAGCCGCAGAAGATCAATACATCGGAAATCGGCATTTCAAGGATGTAAAGACCATAGACAAGCGCCAAAATCAAAAAAATCATAGCGAGCGTATGCACTATTGGTCTTGTCGAGAGATCATACTTCGCGCTCTTTTTTTCAAGTTCAGCCATTCGATGGTTGAGCTCTGCATATTTTTTGAGGGAGAATTTCTCCATCGCAAACACTTTTACGGTTTGGATTCCCCCCACAAAATCGATAAGAACTGAGCTGAAACGATCCTGATTGTTTTGAATATCCCTTGATACCTTCTTCACCCGTTTGGCAAGAAATGCGATCGGAAAGAGGATGAGAGGAAAACCGATGAAAATAAGAAGCGAGAGTTTCCAGGAAGTAATCAAACACATGGTCAAAGAGGAGATCACAGCCAGAGGCGTTGCCACATAGTTGACAAGGGTGGCTTGCATTGCCTCCGAAATCATAGCCGCATCGCCCACCACTCTTGAGGAGAGCGATCCGATGTTGTGCGACTGGTAAAAAGACATGGGAAGTTTTTGGATATGCCTAAAATAATCAAGCCTTAGGTTCTCTGCGAGCTTAATGGAGGCTTTCCTTGCCGTAAAACGATGGATAAATAGCATGCTCGCTTTGAAGAGAGTCGTAAATAAGATCAAAGAACCTAAGACCCACATGCTTTCGCGGTAAGGAATATAATGATTAAAGGTGTCAGCCAATCGATCTAGAAGACCTCCTGACATGTCGCTGCCCCTTTTGGTTACAAAACCAATCGTTATGATTTCAAGGGTATTGGCAAGGGTCATCAAAAGAATTGTAACAATGCAAAAATAGATGAGAGTCCGGATCGCCGGATAGCGAAGAGCGCTCTTTAAAATTAAATTCATGACGAGAATTGGCCTATGTGCCTAAATTTTAGGTAACGTTTTTCAATTAAAAGATCTGGGTCCAAGTTTTTAAGAACCGACAGTTCATCGGTAATAAAGCGTTTAACATTTCTGTAAGCTTCTTCAGGGTTGTGGTGAGCGCCGCCCAAAGGCTCATTAATAATCGTATCGATGACACCTAGCCTTAAAAGATCTTCGGATGTAAGTTTTAAAGCCTCGGCAGACTCCACCTTTTTAGAAGCATCTTTATAAAGAATCGAGGCGCAGCCCTCCGGTGAGATAACCGAGTAATAAGAGTGCTCGAGCATAGCGACCGAATCGCCGACACCCATTCCAAGCGCACCTCCCGAGCAGCCCTCTCCAATAACCAACACCACAATCGGCACTTTTAGACGAGCCATCTCGCGAAGATTTAACGCAATCGCCCACCCTTGCCCTCGCTCTTCGGCTTCTAAAATAGGGTTGGCTCCCGGGGTATCTAAAAAGGAGACGACAGGCAAATTGAATTTTTCAGCGAGCTTCATGAGGCGAAGAGCCTTTCGAAACCCCTCAGGATTTAGCATGCCGAAATTACGGTAGACCCTTGATTCCGTGTCATTACCCTTCTCCTGGCCAATGACTACCACTTTATGAGGGCCTATCTTGGCAAGACCGCCTATAATCGAGTGATCATCGCTATATAACCGGTCCCCTGACAATTCATGAAATTCTTCCATGATATGCTTGATGTAGTCAATCGAATGAGGGCGCTGAGGATGGCGCGAGATCAAAACCCGCTCCCAGGGAGTTAAACCGCTATAAACTTGTTCTTTTAATTTTTCGAGCTTCTGCTCTAGTTTTTTGATCTCTTGATTGAAAAGCGGATTGTTCTGATTTTGCTTCTTCAGGTGTTCAATCGTTTTAACATACTCTTGGATTTGTTTTTCATGAGGTAGTGGGTCCAAGATTGCAAGCTCCTATTTAAATAGTGTGGTGTCGTTAAAATTTTTCACAATTTCAACGGTGGCAGGTTTAGTAATGATTATTGCAAAAATCTCTTCCATATCTTCTGTAGAGAGCCTAATACAGCCGTCGCTCTCATATTTGCCAAGGCTGCTTTTGTCTTGCACAAGGTCTTTGCCCTGATCTGTCCAAGGGACCCCATGGATGCCGAATCCTTTTGCAGGAAGGGTCGTATTAGCAATCTCTTTTTCAAAAGGAATCCAACGGGAGCCAAAAATCCTTACCATCTCCACTTTTTTAGCGTTATGGTAACCCATCACTTTTGGCTTATAGATGGCAATACGATTGCCTAAAGAGTAGGTGCCAAGGGGAGTTAGAAGGCCGGATGCTTTGGAGGAATCGGGCCGTCCAAGACAGACGGTATAAGTTTTTAAAAGGGTTTTCTCTTTGTGGGTGTTATCGATGGCATAAAGCCACATTTTGCACTGCGAGGTGTCGACCACTAAGTGAAATTTTAAATCGACCCCCTCTTTAAGCACGTTAAAGCGATCGCCTTCCGCGATATCTTGTTTGAAATAGTCCGGCTTATTGTTTAAGCTGCGGGCGATAAAATGGCGCGAAGTCTCGTAATGAGAGGCGTAGTCCGAGAGCCACGCAGGTCTTCCCTTCAGCCAGTTGACGCGGCTTTTATACGTAATGGTGTCTATAAATTTTAATTTTGAATCGCCCTTTTTAAACAGCTCGTCAATCCGGTTCGCTTCGGGAGCCTCTGAAACCTTTTCTTTAAGAACAGGTTTGGGTGTTTCAACGGGCGGTTTAGGATCCTCCCTCACAGGCTGAACCTCGATCGGTTTAGGAATTTCTTTCTGGGTAGGTCTTGACTCAGCCTCTAACTCAATTTCAACCGGCTCCATGGCAGTTTGAACAACAAATTGGCTGTTTGCGACAGTTTGAGATTCTTTTTTTGACTGCTTGGCCCAGATCATTCCCCCTAGAAGAAGGCTTAATCCTACCGCGGTAAACATTAAAAGTTTTGGCAAACTCATTATCCATCCCAATTACATATGAGTTTTAACTATAAATGGGATTGGATAAATATTTCTACATTAAAGGCGGCTTTAACTAGGCCACCTTTTCCGCTTCGCTGGAAACTAAAACCCGTGCGCTTGCCCTTGCCCGTGCGCGTGCCCGCTTCCCTGGAAACTCCGGAAGTACCTCTTCTGCCGCTAAACCCGTGCGATAGCACCTGGAAACTCCAACAAGTACCTATTCTGCCGCTAAACCCCTGCGATAGCACCTGGAAACTCCAACAAGTACCTATTCTGCCGCTAAACCCCTGCG
>CAYWQX010000015.1:0-45208 GCA_964460985.1 uncultured bacterium | reverse complement strand
GCCCTCATCTCGGAGGAGTTTTCAAGCTTCGATTCAGAAAGACGATGAAAAAGTTCATGGGCTTGCATTGATTTTGTCATTTTTTCCTTTGGCGAAAATGTCGGTTGAAAAGTACCTTATCTCTCATGTTGAAATACTTTTTTTGTCTCATTTTAGCCTTATTGATTTCAACTGGTTATGCCGAAGTGTTAACCGGCATCGACCAGCTTAGCGCTCCTGAGGAACTAGAACGCCTTAAAGGAAAAAGAGTTGCTATCATGACGAATCAAACGGGCATCACTAGGAAGGGTGAATCTACACTCGATGTTTTGAAATCTAAGGCTAAAGATTTTAAGATCGTAAAACTGTTTGCGCCGGAACATGGGTTAAAGGGTCAAAGCTGGGCGTCCGATCCGATTGCCGATTCAAAGGATCCGGATGGCATTCCTATTGTCAGTTTATATGGAAAGACCAGACGTCCCACCGCCGAAATGCTCAAAGGGATCGATCTGATCATCTATGACATTCAAGATATCGGATCCAGATCCTATACTTTTATCTCGAGTCTTTTTTACCTAATGGAAGAGGCCGCTAAACACAAAATCAAAGTTCTTGTTTTGGATAGACCCAATCCGATCAATGGAGTCACCATCGATGGTCCTATGCTCGATCATAAATTTAGATCTTTTGTAGGCTACATCAACGTGCCTTATTGCCATGGGATGACGATTGGCGAGCTTGCGCGGTTTTTTAATGCAGAGTACAAGATTAACTGCCCATTAGAAGTGATTCCAATGAAAGGATGGCAAAGACGGATGACCTTTGCAGACACCAAGCTTCCTTGGGTTCCTACCTCTCCGAATGTACCCGAATCAGACACGCCCCTTTACTATCCAATGACCGGCATTCTAGGAGAACTTAGCGTAGTCAGTATAGGAGTCGGTTACACCCTTCCGTTCAAATTGGTGGGAGCTCCCTGGATTCAAGGTGAAAAATTTGCAGAGCACCTCAACAAATTGAAACTGCCCGGCGTTCAGTTTCGCCCTTTTTATTTCAGGCCCTTCTCCGGAAAGTACAAAAATGAAAATTGCGAAGGGGCGCTCATTATTGTCTCTAAACCGCTCCTTTATAAGCCGGTAACGACTCAATATGCCATTATCGATACACTGAAAAAACTATATGCTAAAAAGTTTAAAGAGGCGGTTAAAACAGCGCCTCCTGCCATGTTCAACAAAGTGAATGGAACCGAGCTTATTTTCACAACCATGCAAAGCAAAAACCAGTGGCTGACAACCTTGAACTTTTATAATAACGAAAGAAAGGCTTTCGAAGAGGCTCGAAAAAAATATTTGTTACCCTATCCTTACTAGGAGAATTAAGATGAGTTTACCCTCACTCTCTCGGTGTGATGAAAACCTGTATGAAGATACCGATTTGGCGTTGATTGATAATATTCATCATGGCTGCCGGATTGGACTTGTATGGATGGCCGCATCCGCTCTCCTAGCCGGGTCTGTCAAAGTGATCGAGGATCCCATCTACCGGACGGGGGCACACTTTCTCATCTTAGGGGGGACTCTAATCGGAAATTACATCGTAACAACCCACACTTTTAGCACTCAGCTGAAATAATTGCTAAAACCATTGACAAAATCTCGTTTCTCTCCCTACAATTCAGCCATAAATAGGAGCTTTCTATGTCACAGATAAAACCCTTAGGCAATCGAATCCTTGTAAAAAGATCTAAAGCTGAAACTTCAAAAGGGGGAATTCTCCTCCCGGATAGCGCCCAGGAAAAACCGAAAGAAGGGACGGTCCTAGCTGTGGGCCCCGGTAAATATGATGACTCTGGCAAACTAGAGGCCATGCACGTTAAAGTAGGCGATCGTATTTTATTTAGCGCCTATTCAGGAACTGAAATCAAAATCAATAATGAAGACGAGCTCATCCTCTCCGAAGATGACGTTCTCGGCATCTTAAACTAGGAGAGTCTGTATGGCTAAATTACTTCAATTTCATGAAGAAGGATTAAAATCGCTTTTAAACGGTGTTAAAACACTTGCCAAAGCCGTAAAGGTGACTCTTGGGCCCAAAGGAAGAAACGTAGTTATCAATAAAGGCTACGGCGCCCCCCTGTCTACTAAAGACGGGGTCACCGTTGCCAAAGAGATCGCCCTTAAAGATAAATTCGAAAATATGGGCGCTCAACTCGTGAAGGAAGTCTCTTCCAAGACGGCCGATGAAGCGGGCGATGGAACCACTACCGCGATTGTTTTGGCGGAAGCTATTTATGCAAGCGGCGTAAAAAGTGTAGCTGCCGGAGCTAACCCTATGCTCTTGAAAAAAGGGATGGATAAAGCGGTAGATATCGTGACTCAATCCATCCAGCGCCAAGCCAAAAAGGTGAGTTCCAACGAAGAGATCAAGCAAATTGCAACCATTTCCGCCAATAACGACTCCGATATCGGCTCGATGATTGCAAAAGCGATGGATAAAGTGGGCAAGGACGGCATTATCACCGTCGCTGAAGCGAAAGGGATCGACACCACTTTAGATGTAGTAGAAGGGATGCAGTTTGATAAAGGCTTCGTCTCCCCCTACTTTATTACAAACCCGGATAACATGTCGGTCGAACTTCAAAATGCCTTTATATTTGTGACCGACAAAAAACTGAATAATGTGAAAGAGCTTGTTCCTTTTCTTGAAAAAGTGATGGAAAAAGGTCCTAAGCCGCTCCTTCTGATTGCCGACGAGGTGGAAGGGGATGCTCTTGCCATGTTAGTCGTCAACAAACTGAAAGGGGGACTGCCGATTGCTGCGGTAAAATCTCCGGGATTTGGCGATCGTAAAAAAGCGATGCTTCAAGATATCGCGATTCTGACAGGAGCTACCGTAGTCACTGAAGAGGTGGGTTTAAAGCTTGAAGAGGTGGGTCCGGAAGTTTTAGGACGTGCTAAAAGCGTTAAAATTACGAAAGAGCACACCACCCTTATCGACGGACTTGGCGACTCCAAAAAAATTGCTGAGCGTCAAAACGAGATTAAAGCCGAAATCCAAAACCCCAAAACTTCAAAATACGACAAAGAAAAGCTGGAAGAAAGACTCGCCAAGTTGATCGGGGGAGTTGCCGTTATTAATATTGGCGCTGCGACTGAAACCGAGCTTAAAGAGAAGAAAGCGCGGGTCGAAGATGCCCTTCATGCGACAAGAGCTGCGGTTCAGCAAGGGATTGTTGCAGGAGGCGGGGTTGCCCTTTTAAGAGCTGCCAAAGAGCTTGATCAATTAAAACTTGAGGGCGACGAGGAAATCGGCAGAAAAATCATCAGACAAGCCTGCTTTGCACCTGCGACTGAAATTGCTAACAATTGCGGTCTTCAAGGTGCCCTTATCGCTGAAAAAGTGTATGAGAAGGAAGGCGCTTTTGGCTATAACGGCCAAACTGGAGAGTTCGGAGACCTCATTAAAGAAGGGGTGATCGATCCGGCCTTCGTTACGATTTCTGCCATGAAGAATGCAACTTCAGTAGCCTCTTTAATGCTGACATCGGATGCGCTTATCACCGATAAACCCAAACCCAAATCCAAGACTCCTGCAATGCCTCAAGGCGGCATGGGAGGTATGGGCGGAATGGGAGGCATGGGAGGTATGGGTGGCATGATGGGGATGTAACCCGGTCTTTCTTGCCTCATTTATGGAGGAGCTTCAATAGCTCCTCCTTTTTTTTCATCGTCGCTTGATAGCCTATTTCAATCAACTCTTCAACGGTGTCGTATTGAAAAAAAGCAATGTTCTGCACATCAAATTCAAGAACTAAATCCGCTTTTTCAGCCATTTCTCTTGAATGCTTTCGACTGGCCATCATGGAGGTACGGTCTATAATTTCAAAGATATTAACTTTTCGGATCAAGAAATCGCCTTTAATGATTTTTTTCAAAAGCTTCCAGAACCTCAGCTTTCCATGCGGAAGCTGCACAGCATCGATATCCCCCTTCTTAAGCTTTCCTGCAATGATGGCCGATTTTTGGATATAATCGGCCATGATATCTACGGGCAGATTGTTTATCACAGCCCCGTCAATTAAAAGATCTCCTTCTAAATTGGATACCGGAGGCATTACAACGGGTATTCCGACGCTTGCCCGGACAGCTTTCCACAAAGGGCCTCTTGTAATCACCTCGGCTTTATACTTACTTATATTCGTCGCCACCGTAAAAAAAGGAATCCATAAATCTTCAATGTTTAAATCGCCGTAAAAATCCCGCACAACCCTTTCTACTTTTCCCCCCTTAATGAGGCCTAAAAGAGGGATCGTTAAATCCATCAGCTGAAACACACTTCCTGGAGCTTTAGTCCGAGAAACCTCTGCGATTTCCTCCACGGAGTACTCCATCGCTATAAATGCTGCAATAAAATTGCCTGCGCAAGAAGCTCCAATTGCATCGATGGGAACTCCTAACTCTCTTAAAGCCTTATAGGCGCCCACATAAACCATCGTAGGAGCTCCGCCGCCGCCTAGCACCAACGTAACCGCATGTCCTGAAATCAAGCGGGAAATACGAGCGACATCCTGAGACTTATCCAATCGAAGATGATGGATGAAAGTCTCTTTTGGAAGAACCGAAAACCATTTCATGGTATTTTTGGCAAACCCTTCCGGGACCCTATGCAACAAAATTAAATCGATTTGCTTATTGAGCGCTTGACACTCTGTTAAAAATGAAAGCGTAAATGGATTCCGAAAAGAGTTGTTTTCGGAGTCGGTTAATATCAACACTCGTTCAGCTTGACGAATCGATTTCAAAGTCCATGGAGTGAGTGCTTCATCGGCTATATAGATCACAAAATCATGTTCAATCTCTTGCACGGTGAGCCAGTGGTCGATAGGATTTTCAAGTTCTAACAGATTATCAATGACATGCTCATGTTCAAGAAGTCCTTCGAGATCGGTTTTTCTTATCACAGCTACTTTGCCGTACTTTGAAAGCTCTCCTTTAAATTCTTCGATGAAAAATTCCTTTTTTTCAAAACTGCTGTCAAAAAAAATGCAAAAATCGCCGGCGGGAGCTTTTTCACTTTTAGGCTTTAATAGACGGACGATAGAGGACTTAATTAATGGAAGAAAGTTCTTAGAGTTTTTATCATAAAAACGGTTGAAAGAGCTCTTCGAGAGTTTAAGAAGAAGCGCATCTTTAATGGCCATGGCAGTCGCACTCCTAGGACTTGCCGTGAGAAGAGCTAGCTCCCCTAAAACTTCACCCCTGTTTAATTCAGCAATGATTTGATTACCTTTCAAGAGCCGTATCCTGCCTGAGGCGATCAAATAGAGATCGTCTGATAAATCCCCTTCTCTAAAAAGAACTTCATTGCAAGTCAGGCGGATCGATTGCATCTCCTCTAAAAGAAGATCCCGCATATCGGAGGGCATTTCTTTAAAAAAAGGCAATTCATTGAGTTTATAGGACTTTATAGTTTCTTTTAACACCCAAACTATCTCCTAATATAACTACTATTATCCCATAAATTCCCGACTTTTAAAAATATATTTTAAAATACTGATTATTAGCTACTTAGCTCTTAAACGAAAGGCAAGCCATCCTTCCTTTTCCTTCTCTTCAACGACATTAAAATCTTTCAGCCATTTTAAATACTCATCCCTCTGAGACGAAAGGATTCCGGAGGTAATCATCTCCTCCGCTTTTATCCCATTAAAAGCCTCTTTTTGCTCCCCGAAAGTCATATTCATTAAAAGGGTTTTAGTTTTCTCGACCGGATTGAAGTCAATATAGAGCTGGTTTCTGCTTGCGTTGAGTTTTGCAAGATTAAGAGCTTCTTGGTCAATATCCCAGGCCGACACATGTTGAACCTTTCTTGCTTTGGCAATGCAGGCTAAAACCCCGTTCCCGGTCCCAAGATCATAGACTTCATCCGAAAGATGATGCATCAGCTCTACCATGAGCTGGGTGGTTGGGTGTGACAGATCGCCAAATCCAGCCCCGGGAGTTAAAGAAAGGCCTTCAAACTCGATTTTTCCATCCTGATAAAAGGGCGAGTGCAATCGGGCTTGGGCCTCCCAATCCACATTATTCTCTACTTGTTCCACTTTATCGAAAAAAATAGTTTTAACCCCTTTCTCTTCTTCTACCCACAAAACAGGAAACCCCCATTCAATCAATTGTGAATAAATTATTTCAGAATCTACTTTAGTTTTAATATTTAATTTTGCCCACATATTGATATTTAATTGTTATAAGTTAATACTAACTGTCTCTTAACAGAGGTTTTTATGTTTAAAAAAACATGTCTCTTACTTATGACTGCAGCTTGTTTACAAGCTACCGATCTTGCTCCAATGCAAGAAATTTTAGCTGAAAAAGCCAAATTAGATCAGATCAAATTTGAGGAAGTGCAAAAATGCCCTACCTCCGAAAAGGAGGCCCTTCTTGCAAAACTTGGGAAAATCGAATCCCACAAAAAAGGTTTTGGCGGATACACCGCAATTCCTCTTAGCCAAGGCAAACAGTATGTGGATGGAACCCTATGCCATGTGGCCTTCTACACGGACGCCGTCATCACAACCGTTTTTTCGGGCCCCTACTATGGATTGCAAATCGTATCGAATTATAACGGGGTTATCATCGCTCAAAACCCATTCTACTATATCGACTCGACTCTCTCCGGCATCTACCTTCGTCACGAATACATGGACTGCACGATTATTACAGGCTCTACCCAAGTCCTCTTCTCCAAATAATCCTCGGCCGCTTTAAAAAAAGCGGCCTTTTTTTATAGGACAAGAAAGAACAATTATTCCTGACGCCAAAAAGCCGGAATTAGTAGAGCAAGTAAGGCGAAGAATTCGAGACGTCCAAGAATCATCAAAAAAGCCGATAGTCCTAAGCTAAAATCGCTCATAAACGCACAGCTTTCTAAGGGGCCTGCCGCCCTAAATGAAAGGCCTGTATTGTTGACCATGCAAGCGACGAGTCCAAGCGCCGTCTCAGGATCAATCCCGTCGATCAGGTATAGGAGAACCCCTGCCGTAGAAATCGCAATGATCGTTGCAAAAAAGACGAGCGATAAAGTGGATGCCTGTAGATCGACCTCTTTTCCGCCGATTCTAAAGGAGCGAACCGTTTCGGGGGAAAAAAGAGACTCAATTTTGTACTGGGCTATTTTGAAAAGCATGTAAAAGCGGACCGTTTTGATACCGCCCGCTGTCGATCCTGACATCCCCCCCACAAACATTGCTATAAGCAAAAGCACTTGAGGAAGATAGGGCCAAAGATCGTAGTTAATCGTACTGAATCCGGTCGAGGTCAGTGCGGAGACGCTTTGAAACATTCCATACCTAAAAGCATCGCTTGAAGAATAAGTTCCGGCTGCCTCTCCTAACAAAGTATTTTTGGGCGCTCCGATTAAAGAGAGGGTTATAAAAGAGGCGAAGAAAACGAGAAATACTAAATGCAGAATTAATTCAGGGTCATTCAAACGATAAATTTTACCTCTCAAAGTGTAGTAGTAAAGTGTAAAGTTTAAAGAGCCCAAAATCATGAACAATAAGACGATCCACTCAACCGTAGGACTTTTATAGGCAGCAAGGCTTGCATTTTTAATCGAAAATCCACCTGTCGATAAGGTAGAAAAGGTAATGGTGATTGAATCGAGCCATGTCAGAAGAGGATCTGCAAAAAGCAAAACCACAAATTGGATGAAAGTCAAAACAAGATAGACCTTCCACAGTTGACCTGCAGTCTCTTTGATGCGAGGAGTTACCCCCTCTTTGACCGGCCCCGGCACCTCCGATTGAAATAAGACTTTTCCTCCTATTCCCAAGGCAGGAAGAATGGCTACAAAGAGTACAACAACCCCAACACCCCCTATCCACTGTGTAAAACTGCGCCAAAATAGAAGAGCTTTGGAGACGGCCTCTATCCCTTCATACAGTATTTTTCCCTCTTCATCCCTAACGGGGTTAACTGTTCCATAATAGGTATAGGTTGTATTGATTACTCCCGGAACCACTGTTTCGATCGGGACCTCATTTCCGGAACTGTTATATTTTTTAGCTTGCAGAATAGAGGAGCCCGTGGTGGTAAATCCGGAGGCCATTTCAAAATAAGCTTGCACGGGATTGGTTAGCGTTCCGCTTATAAGAAACGGCAGACTTGCTATAAACGGAGTCAAAAACCAGATCAAAACCACCGCCGTAATCCCTTCTCGTCTATAAAGCTGTTTTGAGGCGGTCCTTCCAAAAAAGAGCAGAATGATTCCTATCGAAAATGAAATTCCCATCGTCCATAAAAAGGGAAGGGTAGAATGAAGCTGCGGATGCTCTCCAAAAGCAAAATTTTCAAAGTAAAAAGCCACTAGGGTTGGCGCTAAAAGGATTAATACAAATCCGATGAAGTATAAACCCAGCAATCTGGAGAGCTCTTTAAACAGCATTTAAAAAATTTTCTCCAGTTCCGAGATATGGTTTGGAGAGGTGATGAGAATAACAGTATCTCCGGGCGATATGATCCGGCTTCCATTGGCCACCATAATGCGTCCTCGGTTTTGAACCATTGCGATCAAAAAATCGTTCGGAAGAAGGGGGCCTAGCTCTGAGAGGGGAATGCCAACCAACTTTGAATCGATCGAAACGGTCACTTCAATCACTTCGGCTTGATTATCATAAAGGGAAATCAAGGACGTCACATTACCTGAAAGCACCTGTGAGATGATTCGATTAGCCGCGGCAATCCTCGGCGAGACGACATGATTGACCATAAATTTGTCGGCGATGCTCTCATAGCTTGTATTCGATAAGACCGCCACCACATCTTCTCCCCCAATCTCTTTAACAAGGGCCGACCCAAGAAGATTCACTTCATCATGTCTTGTGCAAAAAGCCACTACATCTGCCTGCCCTATCTTTTCCGAGCGGAGAAAATCGATATCGGTCGCATCATGATTGAGAACTAAAGCCTTTGGGAGCATTTCGGAAAGTTTTACACACTTATCATAGTCTTTATCGATAATTTTGACTTGGGTTGTCTTAGATTCAAGAATACGGGCAAGGTTAATACCCACGACCGATCCGCCTGCAATCACTACCGATTGAACCTCTTTTTCCTCTATCCCGATAAAATGGCGAAGATTGTTCATTGCATCACTTTCGCCGATAAATGTGACCTCATCGCCAGGACGAATCGTGTCCTCCCCATGGGGGAAAATGATTTGACCCCCCTCTTTTCCCTTCCCTTTTCGGAAAATAAGGCCGACAATAATTCCGTTCGGAACATTCAGATCGCTTAGCTTTTTATCCCCTTTTTTCCATTTAGCAGGGATGAGAACGGTTCTTAGCTGAACGGCTCCGTGGGCAAAATGCTCGACCAAAAGAGAGCCGTCATTAAAAATATATTTTGCCACATCTTGGGCGGTTAGAAGCTCAGGCCCTACAAAATAATCCACATCGAAGAGTCTTGCAAAGTCAAGCCGCGTCCGATTTAAATATCTGTTATCGCGCACCCTGCAGATCGTAAAAGGATAGCCTAGGTGCTTTGCCACGGAAGAGGAGACCAAATTGGTCTCATCATCATCGGTTAAAGCGATAAACACGTCCGGAGAGAGCTCGAGCAAATCATCGAGAAGCTGCCAGTCGGTCCCCGATCCTACCTTGACGGCAATATCTGCCTGGGAGGCCAGAGCGTCAAGTTTTTGTTTATTTTTATCTACGACAATGACGTTATGCTCCCCTTTAGAAAGGAGCTCGGCGATATATCTTCCCACTTCACCCGCGCCAATAATTACAATATTAAGCATAAAAAAAATTTAGCAGATTGCGCTCTAGATTGTCGAGAGCTTACAACTTGCTATTAAGGGAATCATATGGTACTCTTAAAGACTATTTTAATAATTAGCTAGATTGAATGATTAATAACATAATAATTAATAATGAAAAGAATTATTCTGCTGCTAACTCTACTATGTGTTTATTCGGAGTGTTTATACAGCGATGAGAAGAAAAATTTAACCGAGCTTTTCTCCCTTGCCTCTCTTAACTCTGTTAACTTAAAAACAGGCGAGTGGGTTGAACAGTGCTCCGATTACGAATCTCAAGGTCCCCACCCTTTATCTATCAAAAGAATTTTATATGACATCGGCCGCCACCCGGACGAGCTCTCCCCTGAATGGCAGTGGACGCTTCCGCAATTAAACACTTCCGGTCTTCCGCTTTTTGAGATGGAAGGCTATCAGTTTACCTATGATCAGCACAAACAGCTCGTTTCAGCACAAAACAAATTTGGCCAACTTGTTACAGTGAAAAGGCCAGACGAGTTAAACCTCATTCTCCACCTTCCCGGACAGAAAAAAATCCATTATCAGTTTGAAAAAATCGATAAGGTAAAACGGCTAAAAAAGGTTGTGAGGCCTGGCTATCCCGATATCACCTACACCTACGAAAAAATTGGTAAAACCAAGAAAGTGGTCCTTAAGAAAAAGGATTTAGGCGACGGGAGGTATACCGAGTGGCGCTATGATGAAATGGGAAGGGTAGCCGCCCTTTTAGCTCCCGCCTCAAACGACTCCTCTCCCGTGGTTGTTTCAACCTTCGTGTATTACCCCGATTACACTGAAGTAATAGATGCCCTTCACGCGAAAAGAGTCTATCGATTTAACGCCTTTTCGGAAGTCTCCTCTATTGAACATATCATGGATGGCAAAACGGTAAAAAAGGAGACCTTTCTCTGGGATAGAGGGCAATTAAAAGAGCAGTCCATCTTTGATGGCCAAGGAAAACTTCTCCTTTCTAACCAGAAAAAATTTGATAACGATTTAAGAGTAATTGAAGAAAAATGGGTTGGAGATCTAACAGGGCTTGGCAATCAGGACACTTTTACCACAACTTACACCTATGACGAAAAAGGGCACCTTATTAAACAGGTAGAAGGAGATAGGGTAATTGAGTTTAAGTGGGATCAAGATCTTGTGAAAGAAAAGATCGAAGGCTTGATTGTCACTCGCTTTCGCTATGATTCACGCAACTTACCCATTGAAGAGACTGTAACGGATGGCTTAACCACCTTGACCACTCTAACGGGTCCTTACAATACTTTGGGAGAGCCTCTTTCAATAAAAAAGTTTCGCAATAATTTCTTAATCGAAGATCAGTCTTTCACCTATTCTTCAGAAGGCTGGCTTTTAAGCGAGGTGCTTTATAAAGAGGGCAAGCTTGTCAAATCAGAAGTTTATGAAAGGGATAGCGCGGGCAGAATTCTATCTAAGACCGATCACGAAGGGCATATTGAAAAATTTATTTACGACAAGCACGGAAATATCTTAGAGCATTTTTCTATTCAATCTAAAAAGCCACTCACCATGAACTACGATTTCATGAACCGGCTTATCTCAACCGACGGACAAAACTCCTTTACCTATGATGCCTATGGCAATACTCTCACTAAAACAGATGAATGCGGCAACACGACCTATTTTATGTACGACGCATTAGGACGGCTTATCGAGACGATTGAACCTCCGATTCTTACTCCCGAGGGATTTATTTCAGCTAGGACAGTATACACCTATGATGCAATGAACCGCGTTCTTTCTAAAACCGATCCTATGGGCTATACGACCTATTACCAATACACAGCTCGCGGCGAGACCAAAAGAATCGATCATCCCGACCAAACCTTTGAGACCTTTGAATACTACCCGAATGGTAAATTAAAAAAAGCGCTCACGCGCAATCAAAAAACGCTTGAATATGAGTACGATTCTCTTGGAAGGCTCATTTCAACGAGTGAAAAAACAGCTTCCAGACTAGTTTCTAAAAAAATCACTTCATACTCCCTTGATAAGATCGCTTCTGAAACGAGCCTTGATTACACTACTAAACCGGTCTTTCATCCTGATGGAAAGCTTGAAAAAGTGTGGGTAAGCGGGCCTCAAGATACTTTCGAGATTAAAAACCTGGAGTATCCAACCCCTGAAGAGAAGGGCGAAGCTCCCTCTTTTCCCTTCGAATCCCATCCAATCGTCAATGAGCTCAATCAAACGGTTATTGAGACCACGTTAACCCTTCAATCGGGCGTGAAGGTTATAAAAACCTATAATGCGCGAGGAATGCTTGAATCTACAAGGAAAGTAGGCCTCATGGGAGAAATCCTCTCTCATAAAAAAACCCTCTACAATTTAAACGGGGATGTGGTTCAAGAAAATTCATCCGATCAAACCATCATCTATAAAAAAGGGGTCATGGGAAGGTTGGAAGAGATGATTGAAGGATATGGCTCCTCCAAACAAAGAAAAACAGTTTTCCGTTATGACCATTTGGGAAATCACGTGGAACTGATCAAACCGGATGGAGTTTCTCTCTACTTCAAATATGATGGCGATGAAATCGTTCAACTAACTTCTAGTGATTTAACTATTCACTACGTCTATATCTACGATGGTTCAAGACTTGTAGAGGCTCTTGATCGAAATACAGGCCTCTCCACCAAACGCTCCTACAACTCTCTTGGGCAGATAACTACGGAAATTCAATCCAACCGGCTTAAAACGGAAAAAATCTATGACTCTCAAGGCAATCTTATAAGATTAATGCTTCCTGACGGCTCGGCTATTCAATATAGCTACACGAACGGCAAGCTTCAGTCCGTACAAAGACTTGACGCCGATCTAAGAGTGCTTGCGACACATACCCTGGATGGCATGACAGAAACCATGATTCATGATCTAGGATCGATCACGACTTTCAGAGACGATGAAGGACGAATCACCAAAATAGCCTCTCCCTTTAGAGAAGAAGAGTACCTTTATGAAAAACAGCTGAAAGAGATCAAGGTGGATGGGAATAGAGTCCATTCTTATGACTACGACTCTTTAAATCGCCTCGCTTTAGACAACGAGCACCGCTATCAGTATGACGAAAATGATAACTTAACACTTATTGACTCCGAACATTTTCACTATAATGCTCTAAATGAGATTGATAATTCAGGCTATCTCTACGACTTGAACGGAAATCTCATTGAAACACCCACAACAAAACTTGGCTATGACGCTTTAAATCGCCTTGTCTTTGCTGAAACTTCTGAAGGCATGGTTTTATATAATTATGATCCTTTCAGCCGAAGAATGCATCGTGGGGATATTGCTTATATCTGGGAGGGCAGGGAAGAGATCGGATCTTATCGAAACGGGATTGAAGATTTAAAAATTTTAGCCGGCTCTCAAACCGCCTTTGTTGAGATAAACCATGAGCTTTTAGCTGTACAAAAAGATTTTAAAGGCTCGATTGCAATCTATATCGACTCCTCAGGCCAGAAGCGGGAAGATGGACCCTGGGGCCTCCAGGCAAAACGGGTAGATCCTCTGACCGGATTTATTCACTTCGGCGACAGAGACTTTGACCCCGTATCGAGAAGATTTATCAATACCGATCCGAAAGGGTTTGTAGATGGATTAAACCTTTACACCTTCGCTAAGAATAATCCCAATAGTTACACCGACTATTACGGGCACACTTCTATCCTAGATTCTTTCTCATCAGCCCTTCACCTTGGAATGAATGTCCTTAAAGCCTTTTATAGCGGCATCCAATCGTATCGCGACTGGGTTAACAATTTCACAGGGCTTACGACCGTTTATCACTACCTGGAGCAAGCCTCTTTCAAACTGCTTGGCAAAAGCTTTCTCGCCTACTGCGGCATTTACCCTGAAAGCGCGCAATCAGGGGTTTTTGGAGAGGGAGAGATCGATCCTAAGGTGCGTATTTCTTTCGCCCACGGCATTTTAAATGTTCGCTCTGATTTGGTTGACAACTTAAGGCAGCTTTCGATTTCTCATGGGGGCGTGAATATTCACTACGTCTATCGTCCGACCGAAGGCTTTGCGTGGGATATTTTGAAGTGCATGGCTATCAAGTTCGGATGGGTCTCTCCTGAAGCTAAAGAAATTGTCCGGATGTGGAAGGGGCTGATCGAGGAGATGGGGGGAGTAGAAGGGGGAGGAAAGATTATCCACTACGCCCACAGTTTAGGCGGAACCGACACCTATACGGCTTTAAGTTTTATGACAGCCGATGAGCAGAAAATGATCGATATTCGAACGATCGGCTCTGCAACCCTCATCCCGGAAGAGGGGTACTATACCGCTACCAATTATGTGAGCGTGCGAGACGGGGTTTGCTTCTTCGATCCGGTGCGCTATTTTAAAGCTCGGTTCAAGGGAAAGGGTAACACGGTTTTTGTGGGCTATTTCTGGACCCTGGGAATCCCGTTTTCCGACCATCCTATGTCGGTAGACAGCTATCAAGAAGTGATCAAGGCGCTCGGCCAAGCCTTCATCGAAACTTACGCCCATTAGAAAGTAACTGATTGGCCCCTTCAAGGGGCCATTGTATTACCAAGAAACACTGCGGCTTGGATCGCAAACTAGAATCGCTTTAAAGGAGCGGGGGGTAGGGTATAAAGGCGGAGCACCCACCCCCCCGACTGCAAAGCGATTATAGGAAGCGAGCCAAGCTCAAGAGGGGCGGGAACAAGGCCAAAGGCACTTGTTCCGACAACCAAAGACAAATCGTTCTAAAGCTTGAAGATAATGGGGATTTGTGCGATGATCGATGAGTCTTTTGCACCGGTAGCTCAATCGGATAGAGTACCCGGCTACGAACCGGGCGGTTAGAGGTTCAAATCCTCTCCGGTGCACATTTCTCCCCTTTCTGCTATCCTGCTTTCATGATAAAAATTTTTACAGCCGGCCCCTTTGCTACGAATGCCTATCTCCACGGATCTACCCTCATCGATGCGCCGCCAGGCAGCTTTGAAGAGATTCATTCTTTTTTGAAAGCAAAAGGAATTGTTCCAACGCATGTCCTCTTGACCCATTCCCACTGGGATCATTTTGCCGACGTTTCCAAATTTAAAAAAGCTTATCCCGAACTGAAGATTGCGGTTCACGAAAAGGATGCGCCTAACTTAAGAAATCCGGGAGAGGATGGTCTTCCTATGTGGATTCAAATCGATGGAGTAGAACCTGATCGGTATCTGAAGGAAGGCGACACTATTCAAGGCTACGAAGTCCTTGAGCTTCCGGGACATACACCGGGCGGCGTTGGATTCTACGATCCAAAAGAAAAAGTATTATTTTCGGGCGATACCCTCTTTCAAGGAACCATCGGCAACCTGTCGTTTCCAACCGCGAATCCTGAAATGATGTGGAAATCTCTTAAGAAACTTGCTAAACTGCCGCCTGATACGACGGTATTTCCTGGACATGGTGATCCTACCACCATCGGACAAGAAAATTGGTTAGACCGAGCTGAAGAAATATTTGGATAAGGAGCGATTCAATGGCCCATCTAGTTGGAAAACCGGCCCCCGATTTTAAAGCAAAAGCGATTCACAAAAACAAAATCATTCCCGATTTCTCTTTAGAGCAATACCAGGGTATGAATGTCGTTCTTTTCTTCTATCCTCTCGATTTTACTTTTGTCTGTCCGACGGAACTGCATGCTTTCCAAGAGAGACTTCACGATTTTGATAAAAGAAATACTCAAGTGATCGGATGCTCGGTCGATAGCATCTTCTCTCATCAAGCCTGGCTGCATACCCCGAAAAATAAAGGCGGCATCGAAGGGATTAGCTACCCTTTAGTTTCGGATATCAATAAAACGATCTCAAGGGACTATGATGTGCTGGTGCCGGGAGAAGGGATTAGCTACCGCGGCCTTTTCTTGATTGACTCAAACGGAATAATCCGTCATCAAGTGATCAATGATCTTCCGATCGGACGTTCGGTCGACGAAGTTTTAAGGGTGATCGATGCACTCACCTACCATGAAAAAAATGGGGAGGTTTGCCCTGCGAACTGGACTCTTGGCAAACGCAGCATGAAGCCTACCCAAGAGGGTCTCGAAGAATACTTTTTAGCCGCAACTCGGTAATACTATGTCGGATAACCAAGAAGTGATAAACACCTCGATTGAAGCGGGACTTTCAGATAGTGAAAACACGCAAAAATTAAAACTTCTGGTTCATTCTCTCAAAAAAAAATATGGGGAAACCGTTACTCAAGCCTATAACCTGGACCAGAAAAACAGGGAATATGCGGCTGAGAACGGCACCCTTAAACAGACGATCAATGCCCTTACCTTAAAGTTTAACCAAACCTTGGTTGAACTGCATGATCTTGAAGATAAATATAAAACAGCCCTCAAAGAGAAATCCTCATCCGAATCGGCGGCAGCCGATTTTGAAAAAGAGGTGAAGATGCTGACCGAGCAGCATCAAACCATTTTATCAGAGCTTAGCCATCATGAAGAAGAGGCTAAAAAAGCGATCGAAGAGCTTCAAGCGGTAAAACTCAAAGAGACGCAGCTTGAGCGTGTCATTCAATTTTTAAGAAAGCGATCTGAAGAGGCGCATCTTGAAACGAATCAGCTCGCCCAGGAACTCAGCCAACTCCAAGAACTAAACCAGCAACTCTCAGAAGAGCTTAAAAAAGTCACCGCTCAGAATGTAGAGCTGATCGGCCAGCTGAATCAAGAAAAGGAAAATCTCGCTAAAACGATTGAAGAGACCTCTCAGAAGTGCCAAGAAGCCGATTCTACCAAACTTATTTTAATCGAGATTCAAGAAGAAAACCAACATCTTAAAAATACGGTAGAAGAGCTGAAAGAAGAGCTTAAAAAGAAAACGGACGAGCATTTCCACCTAAACCGCGAGTACCTCTTCTTAAAACAGGCGATGTTAAGAGAGGTAGAAGAGAATAAAGCTTCCCTCCTAGTGAAACAAAAAGAGATGGAGGAGAATTTTATCTCCTCTGAAAACGAGTATAAGGCTCAAATTGAAAGTCTCGAACGAACGATTTTCGCTCAAAAGGAAGAGATTCATCAGTATGAATTAAAAGAATTGGAAGTCCAGGCCGCCTTCGAAACACGCAATCTTGTTTTAGCTGAGCAGGATAAAATGAAGGCCGCCTTGAACCGCCTCCAAGGAGAAAAAGAAGAGCTTGAGGGAGATAAACGGGAACTTGAGCAAAAGCTTAAAACAGCGCAACACCATTTGGCCAAGAAAGTTCGTGAATCGGCGCTCATCCTCGAAAGAAATGAGAGCGATAAAGAAAGAATTCGAGAACTGAGCGAAGAGCTTCATCAGGCGCATACCAAAATCACAGAGCTTAAAAGCACCCTTGGCATGGAAGTAGAGCATCAAAGACGCGCGCTTGAACGGGAGATGGAACTTCGAAAAAGCGCCGACACTCAAATTCAAAGATTGGAAGAGAGATACTTCCAAATTCATGAAAAATGGAGAGAGGCTGTCAGTGAAGCGAAAGAGCTTAGAAAGATGGAAGAGAAGTTTCATGAGCTTAAAGCCTTTTTTGGAGGTTTTTCCAATTTCGCTCCTGCGACAAAGGTAGAGCCGGCAGAAGAAGCTTCACCTCCTAACTTCATGGATATAAGCCCTAAAATGGCAGAGGAGAAGAAGCCCGAGGAGATGCCGCTTTTTGATAACACTCCTCCCCGATTCAAAGGATCGCTATTCTAATGCCCGAAGTAATCCTTGGGGTCGATCCAGGCACTCGGGTGACAGGCTACGGCGTCATCAAACAAGAGCCTTGCTTTGAAGTGATCGATTACGGCTGTATACGCCCCAACCCTAAAATGCTCTTGTCTGACCGTCTGCATGTGATCTACCAAGGCCTTGAATCTCTCATCCATAAATATAAACCCCACGCGCTCGCGGTAGAAACGCAGTTTGTGCAAAAAAATGTTCAAACTGCCCTAAAAGTCGGGATGGTAAGAGGCATCGTCTATATTTGTGGAAAAAATCATGGCCTCAAAGTGTATGAATATGCGCCGACTAAAATAAAGCTTGCTGTGACGGGCTTTGGATCCGCTGAGAAAAACCAAGTTCAAACGATGTTAAAGAGTATTTTTTCCCTTTCAAAGGAGCCTGAGCCTGAAGATGCGGCGGATGCGCTTGCTTGCGCGGTTTGTCATGCCCACCAATTTTTCAAAGAGGAAATATGATTGCCTTCATTCGCGGAAAACTTTGTTTTTCATCTCCTCAAAAAGCTGTCGTTGAAACAAATGGAGTGGGCTATGATATTTTGATTCCCCTATCCACTGCCTCTAACCTCCCTCCAATAGGGTCGGAGATTTTTTTTCATACATCCTTAGTAATCCGGGAAGAATCTCACACTCTCTATGGATTTTTAAAAGCGGAGGATAAAGACCTTTTCCATCTTTTATTAAATATCAATGGTATAGGTCCTAAAACGGCTTTAAATGTGATCGGCTTTTTTTCTTTAGAAAACTTAAGTGAAGCGGTCCATAGCCAAGATATTGCCTCTCTCTCTAAAATTCCGGGCATCGGTAAAAAATCGGCGGAAAGGCTGATTGTTGAATTAAAAGACAAACTACCTGGCTATGGCAGTGTCAAATCTTTCCAGATAGCGGTTCCTAAAATGGAGGATGCCGTTTCAGCGCTTGTTAACCTAGGCTTTACTCCCTCAGCCTCTCAAAAAGCTTTGAAGAAAACATGCGATCTTCATGGCGACGATTTGGAGTTAACGGACCTTATCACCCTCTCCCTTAAACACCTTTAAATAATCCGTTTTTTAGCAATTATCCATCCTAATGATGTTGAACATATCACTGGAACTGCACTCTCATCGTTTAACTTTCTAACATCGATCATTTTGAAAAAATGACCCGCTTTATTCGGGAAAAAGCTTTTGGGGTTGTTTTAGTAGAAGAATGGCTCGCCTATGGGCTTAGCTATTTGGTCTATCCCTTCAGATAAGCTCCTCGATTTTCCCACCCTTTCCTTCCTTCACTTCTTTGTAAGGCACGGTCTTCTTAATTTAGTTGATCGTCCAAGGTGGCAGATAATAGAAGGAGGTAGTCAAGAATACATTTAAGCATTTAAAAAGAGTTTCTAAGGAAAAAAAGTTATTAACAAGCGGGTTAGTAAAATATATATAAGCCTTAAAGCCGCTTTTATTGTATTTGAAGATGAGGACATTTTGAAATTTGACAAGATTGTGATAGCCACTCATGCAGATGAAGCGCTAAACCTTCTTCCCGATCCCGCTCCATGCGAACTTGAGCTTCTCTCGGAGTGCAAATACGAAGCTAATCGGACTGTCCTCAATACAAATGATACCATCACGCCTCCTCAAAGAAGAGCATGGTCCTCTTGGAATTTTTATCGAAAAGAGGGGCAGCCTTTATGCATAGTGACCTACCATGTGAACCGATTACAGGGACTTCAGACTCACCAAGATTATTTTGTTACCCTGAACGCAACCCAGGATGAAATCACCCCGCTAAAAATTATACGGGAATTTTTATACCATCATCCCATCTACACTAAAAGCACTCTTAAAACCCAAGAGCATCTTTCAAAATTAAACAGGCCTCTAAACACTTACTACTACGGAAGCTACTTTGGCTATGGCTTTCATGAGGATGCGGTCAGATCCGGCTTCATGGTTGAACTATGAGTTCACACATTTATGCAGGAATCATCGTTCATTTGCGTAAAATAGAAGTCGTAAACGATTTCACCTATCCTCTTTACATGTATACCATTGATTTGGATGAGCTTCGAAACCCTCACGAAAAGATTCCTTCCTTTAGCTATAACGGTTTCAATTTAGTCTCTTTATGGGAAAAAGACTATCTAACTGAAAAACCTTTAGCTATCAAAGAAAAACTCTTGGAATTGCTTGCTAAAGAAGGATGCGGAGATGATATTGAAAAAGTCATCCTCTTGACCAATCTTCGTTATCTGAAGTATGTATTTAATCCTATGAGTGCATGCTACTGTTTTAGGAAAGATGAAACATTAAGATACTGTTTAATTGAGCTCAACACTACCTTTGGTGATAACAATTTGATATGCAAAATGAGAGTAACACTATTTTTAAAGCTAAACTGACCGGGAAAAAAAGCTATCCTCTGACAGAGCTTAACCTCCTCGTAAAAACACTTATTCACAACCCATTTACAGCATGGCTCACTATGCAAAGAATCTTGCAGCAAGCAGGAAGACTCTATTTTATAAAAAACTACCTTTCTATTCGAGGCCTCAACCCATGAATGAAAAGACGATCCGTCAAGCTCCTGCAAAGCCCACTACACTTGAAAAAATAGCCATGAAGGCGATCCTTTCATTTTTCAAACACATAAAGAAAGGTCATTTAACCTTAAAATTACCGGATGGTTCCACCCATTCATTTGGTGAGGTTTCAGCAAAAACCAATTTCCTGGATGTCCATCACTACGCCTTTTTCTACAAGTTGATCACGAGGGGAGAAATCGGTCTTGGCGAATCCTACGTTGATCAAGACTGGGATACCAATGATTTGACGGCCCTTTTAACCCTTTTCTCGGAAAATGCTAAAAACGCTTCCGCTTTTTTAAATATTATCTCCTTTCCAAACTCGGTGATCGATAAAATCCGGCATTATTTAAGAGAGAACACGATCGATCAAGCGAAAGATAACATTAAAGAACACTATGACATCATGAATGAAATGTTCTTTTTGTTTCTCGATTCAAGAAAAGTTTATTCCTCTGCCCTTTTTCATAGTGAAGAAGAAACGCTAGAAGAGGCGCAGCTGAACAAGATTAACCGGATTATTCAATTAGCCGAAATAAAACCTACTTCTCAAGTCCTTGAGATTGGTTTTGGGTGGGGAGGGTTTGCCCTAGAAGCCACCTCACAAACAGGCTGTAACTTAACCGGTATTACCTTATCCAATAATCAGTTAAATTATGTTCAAAAATTAGTACACGAGAAAGGTTTAGATCAAAAAATCCATCTCGAATTTGCCGATTATCGCTTAAAGCAAGGTCAATATGACCGCATCGTTTCCATTGAGATGCTAGAAGCGGTGGGTGAAAAATACCTTTCCACTTACTTTAAGAAAATTGATGAACTCCTAAAACCGGGCGGCATTGCGGTCATTCAAACCATTACTTATCCCGATCAAGCGTATGACCGCTACAAAAAAAGCACCGATTGGATCAAAAAACATATTTTTCCGGGAGGCCACCTCCCCTCCCTTCAAATCATCCATGAAATTGTAGAGAGGGATACCTCTTTGAAAATTACCTCTCAGCATAGCATCGGCTTAAGCTATGCCAAAACGCTGGCCATCTGGCGAGATAACTTTCTTCTCCACAAAGAAGATATTTTAAAGCTAGGCTTTGATGAAGCGTTCATTCGCAAATGGGTTTATTATTTCTCCTACTGCGAAGCGGGCTTTAAAACGCAGTTTATCGACGATTATCAAATCGTTCTAAAGAAGTTATAAAAGCTCTTTACAGATAGGGCACTCCTTTTCGTTGTGCGCTCTCGCCGGGCAAAATTGACGGCTAAACAGAATGATCTGAATATGGATCTTATTCCAATCTTTTTGCGGAAATAGCTTTTTCAAATCTTTTTCAACGGCCTCAACCGTTTTCCCACGGCTCAGCTTCCATCTTCTCGCCGATCTGAAGATATGGGTGTCGACCGGAAAAGTTGGAATATCAAAAGCTTGCGCCAGGACGACGGAAGCCGTCTTATGACCTACTCCCGGCAACGCTTCCAACTCCTCAAATGTATTGGGGATCTTTCCATCATGCTTGTCTATCAAGATTTGAGAAAGTTTTAAGATATTTTTAGCCTTAGTTGGAGCCAAACCGCACGTTTTAATCAGAGATAGCAACTTGTCGTAGGGAATTTTTACCATTTTCTGAGGTGTAGGAGCTAATTTAAATAAGGCGGGGGTGATTTTATTGACCCCTGCATCGGTCGTCTGCGCCGATAACAAAACGGCGATGAGCAAGGTGTAGGGATTAATATGATATAAAGGGATTTCAGGCTCGCCGATAGTTTCATCTAAAATGGCTGCGATCCTGGAAGCTCTCTCCTTACGATTCATAAAATAACCTATTTACCGATACAGAACTGTTTAAAAACAGAGGTCAGCACATCCTCCGTAATGTCCATTCCTATGATCTTCCCAAGGGCCTTTAAAGCTCCCTTCATATCAAAAGAGACAAATTCAGGGGAGACACCCGATTCCAAGCCTTGAATGACTTTTTGAAGAAATTCTGACGCCTCTTTTAAAGCCTGTTCATGCCTGATATGGGTAATAATTATCTCTTCTTTAGAAGGAGGCCCCTTTTTCCAGACCACCTTATCAATCATCTCTTTTAACTCCTCAAGTCCGGTTTTGTGCAAAGCTGAAAGAGAGACGGTGTGCGGGTGGTGAAGACGAGTTGGAGCCGGGTTTAAATCGCATTTATTATAGATCACAATAGATTTCATCGGATCGGTGCTTTCGATCAATTCTCTATCTTCAAGACTAAAGCCTGATGAGCTATCCAAAACAAAAAGAACGAGATCGGCCTCTTCCATCGCCTTTTTAGAGCGTTTAATCCCCTCTTTTTCGATCACTTCTGAAGAATCTCTAATACCCGCTGTATCGGTCAATAAGATGTTCATTCCATTTAGCTTTAAATGATCCTCCAAGATATCCCGGGTGGTTCCGGCGATATCGGAAACAATCGCCCTCTCTTTATCTAAGAGAGCGTTCATAAGGGACGATTTTCCTACGTTGGGTCTGCCGATCAGAGCGACTTTAAGCCCTTCCGATAAAATTTTGCCGTCATGATAGGTCTGGATGAGACGGTTTAAAAATTTAACCTCTTCCTTAAGATCGAGTATGACTTTTTCCATCGGCTCAAATTCAAGCCCTTCATCGGGAAAGTCAATCCACGCTTCTAAGATTGCTGCAATCTGAGTGAGGCGGGATTGCCTCTCAAGGACTAGTTTCGACAGCCGTCCTTCCAATTGTTTTTCAGCTTGTGCAAGCATATTCTCGTTTTTGGCATGAATAAGCGACTGCACCGCTTCTGCCTGAGCCAAATCGATTTTACCGTTCATGTAGGCCTTGAAGGTAAACTCGCCCGGAAGCGCCTGCCTTGCTCCGGCCTCGATAATTCTTTCTAACACTTTTCTCGTGATTAAGCTTCCGCCATGGCAAAAAATCTCTACCGTATCTTCTCCTGTATAAGACCTGCCTTGCAGCATCGGCAAAAGAAGAACCTCGTCGATTTTTTCTCCCTTTTGATCGAGGATATGCCCATGATGGACTGTATGACTTTTAAAGGCAGTGGGATCTTTCGAAAATATCTTTTTAGCTACCTTCAAAGAGTCTTTACCGGAAATTCGGATCATGGCAACCCCCCCTTCGCCGGGCGGGGTGGATATGGCAGCGATTGTTTCATCAGGCTGGTAGGGCGTATGGATAAAGTTCATGCTGCTCTCTCAAAAATAGAAAGGGTTTCAATGTGATTCGTGCCGGGGAAGAAAAGATAGCCTTTGGCAAGGGTGAGATTAAACCCATTTTTTTTGAAAAGAAGAGCCTCTTTGGAAAAAGATTCAAAGCCGCAGCTTAAATAGATCACTTGCTTGACGTCTGATTGTAAAATTGAACCTAAAAAAATCGGATCGACCCCTTTTCTTGGCGGATCTAGAATGATCGTATCGGTGTTCAATAAGGAAGCTCCCTCTTCTGCCTTAATCACTTTAAATTGAGCTTTCTGATGCTCGTTGTTTTTATCAAAACAAGGTTTAGAAAAGGGATTATACTCTGTCACCAGAAGCGAGGAGGCTTTGGAGAGAAGGGTGAGGCCTATAGTCCCAACTCCTCCATAAAACTCGACCGCCCGAGGCCCCTTGAAATGAGTCAGCATATCTCTTAAAGCCTCGCTATACATTTCAGGATTAGCTTGGACAAAAGTAGAGGGATGGAAATAAAATAATTTACCGTTCAAAGACTCTTCTAACCACTCTTCCCCTTCAATCAATTGCCACTTATCAGAAAAAATCGTGTTTGTTTTAGAGGCGTTATAATTAACCCAAAGAGAGTGCCAGCCCCCCTGAATGGCTTTGAGTGAAACAGGTCTTGTCAAAACCAATACGAGTTGAATTTCATGTTTGTAATTGGTTGTGACTTGAATATAGCGAATTTGACCTGAGCCTGATTCATTATAGGGTTCTATTTTTTCCTGAATGATCCAATCGCGAACTCTTTTTACCGCTTCATTGATAGGCCCTTTGTGCATAGGGCAGGAGGGTATCGGGAGTGCTTCGTGGCTATTTTCTTTAAATAATCCGATAAGGGGGTTTTGAGCTGTTCCTCGAACGGCTAATTTAGCGCGCGATCTCCAGCCGGTGAGGTGCCCGGTCGAAAAAGAGATCTCTTTGTCAAAATGAATTTTAAAAAAGTCTTTAACCTCATTAAAAATCGGGGGATGGGCAAGGTTTTCGTTAAATAAGCAACCTGAACATCCTTGTTTGTAATGAGTGCATAAAAGTGACATTGTGTATAATATTTTAATATACAACTTAGTTAAAGTACAATTATGTTTCTCTACACCCTTCTAGCTGTTACTTCCGTTTTAAATACCCTTCCGGAGCCGACTCAATCTCCTTCGTTAGTGGAAGATGAGATCAAACTGATAGACACTCTCATCCATGCAACGGAAAAGAACCTGATCGATCAAAAAAAGATTAAACAAGATATCCTCGAGTATCAAAAGGGCCTTGCCCTTTACATGGAGCACTCTTCTGATAAGGAAGTGGTTTTTTCGGTCGCAAGGAAAGCCGATGCTCTTTTAAATGAGATTAAAGAGGCTCATCTGATCGATACCTTCGAGCCCGATTTTATCTCTGAGCTGACCGTCTTCTCCCAGATTGCCCAAAAAAAGGGAATTCCCAGGCCTTAAAATGATTAAAATTTTAAACCGAAAAGGCGAAGAAGAAATCGAGCCTGTCTATGGCTATAAAGCGATTAGCTGGCTGTATGGGGGCTCCATTTCAGGCAAATGGCTCGCTTTTTTAAGCGCAAGGCTCCCTTTTGTATCCGCTTTTTACGGCTGGCTCATGAAAAGGCCCTCGTCGAAGAAAAAGATCCTCCCTTTCATTGAAAAATACCGGATAGACCCCTCTGAATTTGTTGAAAAACCTGGGAACTTCAAAACTTTCAATGATTTTTTTATTCGAAAGCTAAAACCAAGAGTGCTCTCTAAATCAACATTTATTTGCCCAGCCGACGGCAGATACCGCTTTTTCCCCAAAATCCATGAGTCGGATGGCTTTTATGTGAAAGGGGAAAATTTCAATCTTAAAACTCTTCTGCAAGATGAAAAGCTCGCCCAAAAATATGAAAAGGGGAGCATGGTGATCGCAAGGCTTTGCCCTCTTGACTATCACCGTTTTCATTTCACCCATGATGGCAGCCCCTCTGAACCCAAACTGATTAATGGCTATCTTTACTCGGTAAACCCTATCGCTTTAAAAAAAGATATTACTATTTTTACTCAGAATAAGCGGGTAATTACTACCGTCCACTCCGAATGGGGAGAGTCCCTTTATCTTGAAATAGGGGCGACCAACGTAGGTTCGATTCGTGAAACTTTTATTCCTAACACCCCGGTTAAAAAGGGAGACGAAAAGGGTTATTTTGAATTTGGCGCGTCAAGCTTGATTCTTCTTTTTGAACCCGATATGATCGCATTTGATTCGGATCTTTTAAGCCCGAATAAAGATTTTTTAGAGATAAAATGCCACATGGGAGAATCCCTTGGCCGATTAATACGAGGATAAAATGGAAACATCCAATCCGGTTTTAACCAATGATACTTTCAGCGCACGCTATGGAAGAAGCGTGGGCGATACGATGACTATCAACGGTGTTGTCTTAAAAACAGCCGTCTTGCTCCTGCTTTGTATGATGAGCGCCGCCTGGGTGTGGCTTAAGTTTGTGAACTCAGGCATGAATCCAGCTTCTGTTCAACTATGGATGATGGGAGGCGCGATTTCGGGGCTTGTTCTTGCTGTGATCACCGCCTTCAAAAAAGAGTGGTGCGTGTTTACAGCCCCTCTTTATGCCGTAGCCCAAGGGCTATTTATCGGCGGCATCTCAGGCATGTTTGAAGCAGGATACCCTGGGATCGTTCTGCAAGCCGTCACAGCTACGTTTGGAACCCTTGCTGCCATGCTCTTTCTTTATCAGTCGGGCATCATCAAAGCGACCGAAAAATTTAAAATGATTGTCGTTTCCGCCACCATGGGAATTGCCCTTTTATACTTGATCTCCTTCGTCCTCTCCTTCTTTAGCGTAAACATTATGGGATCGATCTTTGGCAACGGCCTGATCGGCATCCTTTTCTCCTTCTTTGTAGTGGGAGTTGCTGCCCTCAATTTTGTTCTCGATTTCGATTTTATTGAGAGAGGCGCGCAAGTAGGCGCTCCTAAATACCTTGAATGGTATGGAGCTTTCGCACTCATGGTAACCATTGTATGGTTATATGTTGAATTCTTGAGATTACTTTCCCAATTACGGAGCCGCAATTGATTCAAGAAGCTTCTGGAGTCCTGCACCGAGGTGCAGGATTCTTACCTGTTAGAGTTGATCCCGAGATTGTTTCTTTGGCGTTAAGACAGATTTTACTAGTCCCCGACCAGTTCTATTTTGAGTCAAAAGTTCTTCAGGGAAGGATAAAAATTATGAAAGCTAAGCTTTCACTTTTACGCCATGAAGCCGTTCTTCATCTTTTTTTCAGAAAGATCAGAAGCATAGAATCGGTCGAATTCAATCAGCCAGCTTGTAAAGAGGATGATGATTTCTTTAATCTGGACGTCGAAAAGAAGCTTAAATACCTGGCTGAAAGACTAGCCGGCAAACCTAGGGAGGAGCTTCAGCTTTGCCTAGAAGCTTTTGACAAGCTCTTTTTGCAAGCTAAGCTTTGAATTGCTATACTACTAGAAGTTAATACCCTCTTTGGAGCATCATGTTTGGATTTTTAAAGAAAATTTTTGGAACGGCCCAAGATCGAAAGGTAAAACAGTACCTTAAAATCGTTAAAGAAATTAACAAGTATGATGAAGAGTTTAAGGCTTTATCCGATGACCAAATCAAAGCGAAGACGCTTGAATTCAAGGAACGGATCAAAAACGGTGAAAGTTTAGACCAAATCCTTCCCGAGGCCTTCGCGACCGTTAAAAATGCTTGCCGCCGCATGATCGGTATGGAAGTGCACGTATCGGGCTATAACCAAAGCTGGGATATGGTTCCCTATGACGTACAGCTCGTGGGAGGCATTGCGATCCATAACGGAACGATTGCCGAAATGATGACCGGGGAAGGAAAAACCCTTACCGCAACACTTCCTCTTTACCTCAATGCCTTAACCGGAAAACCGGTGCACCTTGTGACCGTAAACGATTATTTGGCTGAACGGGACTGCCAGTGGACCGGATCGATCCTTCGCTGGCTCGGTCTTACGACCGGCACTCTGACGAACGCAACCCCGATGGAAAACCGCCGGGAGATCTACTCGAGAGATGTGGTATATGGAACCTCTTCGGAATTTGGATTTGACTACCTTCGCGATAACTCCATGGCCAACAATAAAAACGAGCAGGTTCAGCGAGGCTTTTATTTCGCGGTGATCGACGAGGCCGACTCGATTCTGATCGACGAATCGAGAACTCCCTTGATTATCTCAGGTCCAAGCCCCATCTCAAGACAGCTCTATGCCGACTTGAAGGAAGGGGTGAATGAGCTTGTCAGAAGACAGCGCGATTTTTGCAACAAGCTGGCAAGCGAAGCTAAAAAAGTGATCGACAGCCTGCCCGCCGATAAAAACAAGCAGCAGGAAGAGCTGCTGAAAGAGGCTTTACATAAGCTATGGCTTGTCTCTAAAGGAACTCCTCACAACAAAATTTTGAAGAAAATCAAAGAAGACCCTGATTTAAGAGCCGGTATCGATAAATGGGATCTTTTCTACTATTCAGAGCCTAATAAAGACGAAAAACAAAAAGTTCTTGCCTCTCTTTATATCATTATCGATGAGAAGAGCAATGAATTTGAACTCACCGATAAAGGGATTCATGCTTGGCCTGAGTGCACCAAAGGGGAAGGGGCTGAGGATGACTTTGTGATGCTTGATCTCGGCCATGAACTCGGCCTGATCGATAAATTAGACCTTCCGGAAGAAGAGCGCATTAAAAAGCGCTTGGAGCTTCAGGAGATGGATCAAAAGAGAAAAGAGCGGGCCCATAATCTTCGCCAGCTTTTAAGAGCCCACCTATTAATGGAACGGGATATCGACTACATGGTGCAGGATGATAAAATCATCATCATCGATGAAAACACCGGCCGTGCGCAGCCCGGCAGACGATTTTCGGACGGACTGCACCAAGCGATCGAGGCGAAAGAAGGGGTTTCCATTCAACGTGAAACCCAAACCTATGCCACGATCACCCTTCAAAATTTCTTCCGTATGTATGAGAAACTGGCAGGCATGACCGGTACCATTACGACCGAAGCCAATGAGGTGAAGCAGATCTACAAAATGGAAGTTCTCGAAATCCCGACCCACAAAAAATGTATTCGCGGGGATGCGAATGATGAGATCTACATGACCGAACGGGAAAAATATAACGCAATCCTCAAAGATGTATCCCAAGAGCATGCTAAAGGGCGGCCTATCCTGATCGGTACCGAATCGGTGGATGTGTCTGAAAAACTCTCCCGTATTTTCAAACTGAACAATCTTCCCCATACCGTTTTGAATGCGAAACAAAACGATAAAGAGGCTGAAATTGTCGCAAATGCCGGTAAAAGAGGAGCGATCACGATCTCCACCAACATGGCAGGCCGTGGTACCGATATTAAGCTTGAAAAAGGGGTCGCCGAGCTTGGGGGGCTGCATGTCGTAGGAACGACCCGCCACCAATCGCGCCGGATTGACCGTCAGCTCAGAGGACGCTCCGCCCGTCTTGGCGATCCGGGGAGCTCTAAATTCTATATCTCGTTTGAAGACCAGCTCATGCGTCTTTTCGCATCACCCAGACTCACAACCGTGCTTCAAAGGTTTAGACCGCCTGAGGGAGAGCCCATCTCAGCCAAGATCTTGAACAAATCGATTGAGACTGCGCAAAAGCGGATCGAGCAAAGAAATTACATGATCCGTAAGCATACGCTGGAATATGACGATGTCATGAACCGCCAGCGTCAAGAGATCTACACTTTTAGAAACGATCTTCTTCACACCGATCAGGTGATGGATCTTGCAGCGCAAGTGATTGAAGAGGTTTGCTACAATCAGGCGGAGAAGTTTTTTGAAAGCAGATCCAGTGTGGACACATGGAGGCCTGAAGCCTTTCGCGAGTGGCTGATCACCCGATTCCCCGTTTCGATCCCTCAAGGCTCGTTTGATGATGATTTCAGCGATGCCGATCAGCTAGCTCAAAAAGCGGCGGACATGGTGGTAAAGGCGTTTCAGGAAAAAATGCGAAAAGAGATTGCTAAAGTGGAGAACCTTCAAAATCAAGGTTTGACCATTACCAATCTCCCCTCGATGGATGAGGCTATCCGTCAGCTGATGATCCGCAAAACCGACCGAATCTGGCAGCTTCACCTGCTCGCGATGGATCACTTGAGATCGGATGTTAACTTAAGAGCGGTCGGCCAAAAAGATCCTTTGACCGAGTTTAAACATGAAGCGTTTCAGCTCTTTAACAAGATGAGCGAAGAGCTTAAAACTGAAATCGCCCATGATCTCTTTAAATTTGAGATCTTAGTCCCAAGCCAAGATGATCTAAAAGAGATCTTTAAACAGATTCAACTGGAAAGAAACCGCAACTTAGCGCTTGAGATGGAAGCGGAGCCAGCTCCGGCGCCTGCCTCTCGGCCTGAGCCTGAAACTCGGCGAGAAGAGATCCAAGAGCCTGTCTTAAGCGGGCCTAAAATAGGCAGAAACGAAGACTGCGTATGCGGAAGCGGCAAAAAGTTTAAAAAGTGCTGCGGACTCGAATGACATCGCCTGACATTTATGGCGCCCTTCAAGGGCGCCACTCTTTCACCCTGAATAATCAGGGTGAAGTGATCCTCGACTCCCCTTTTACCACTTTTCGGAAATGGAGCAAAAGCTATCGTACCGAAGAGGCTGAAAAAATCGCAGAAAAAATTTTTCAAGATCTAAATGCTTTAGACCGCCTGCCCCCTCATCAAGCTAAAAAAAGTCAGGTGCTTAAGGGAGCGCGTGCTTTTAGAAAAAAAATCGCCTCCCGGTGTTTGCCAAGCGCGATTTTTAAAAGGCTGCAAGAGGCAGAAATTGCCTTTAGCGTCGGCCTTACACTAGACACCTGCAAAAAAAATGAAGGGTTTCTTTCTTTTGCTAGAGAGACAAGCATGGGGATCTATCTGTCTCGCCACAAGCTTCAATTGAAAGTAAAAGACGGAGTTATCATCTGCCCCCTTTCTCCTAAAGCCGATAAGAAATTTAATCTTCCTGAAGGAACCTCAGAAGCTCAATGGAGCGATATTAAAGCTTCTTTAGCTCCCAAGATGGAAAAGTTTAGAGAAGAGTCCTTCTCCCACTATTTTTTTAGAGACGGCGGCCTTACCTTCAAATCCTTTTACCGTGAGCCTAAAGAGGGTAAAACGCAAAAATTACGCGTTTTTCGCGATAAGAAAGAAAATCACAAATGGGGCGATCGCTACGTTCTTGAAATTTGCGTTCATAGCGAAGGGGCAGGAATTACCGGCAATCATAGCTGGTGGCGCTACAAAACGCCTGAAGGGGTTGTCTATAGCGACTCTAAGTATCGTCAAAAAGGGGGCTTCAAAGATAGCCGCCTGCAAAAGGCCAGAACCCAAAACCCCGATTCTTCCGAATACACTCCGGGCTACCACCATAAAAAAATCGCTCTGCAAATCACTAAAGAGCAGTTTGAAAAACTGTATCAACATGATACCGACTTGATTAACGGCAAAAAAGGGCAGTATACCTTCCATAATCTTAATCAAAACTGCACGGACGAAGCTCTCATAAGGCTTCAAATGGCAGGATATAAAGTGCCCGATTTTACCGTGACTTTTTGGCGTGTCTTTGGCAATCCAACATTGGTTAAATCTGCTACATGGGTTTATGAAGCCCTCCAGCATATTCATCAAAAAGTGGCAGATGTTTTTTTTACCGCCTTAGTTTTCATCGGAAACCTTTTCCAAGCATGGTATCGAGGATTTGAACCTAATCCTCTCTTAGAGGGCGATAGCCGCTATTTTAAATCGTTCAGTGATTTGTTGGATGAGAAAAAGCTCCATCATACGTCCCCCTACTACCTTCTCGATGGCCCTTATAGGGAACTTGAGAAATGGAGAAATAGTTTGAAAAACAATCCTGCCGAGCTTCGTAAAAGAGGCATTACTGCAAGTGAAGTCGACTACCTTCTTCCTGACGAATGGAAAATCTCATTCAACACTCTATAGAAAAAGAATTATTTATTGAGTGGAGCCGCGGTAGCCAATATAAAGCAGCGGAATCGATACTGCCAAAAAGATGAGCCCCCAATCGCTATCCCAAGATAAAGTGAGCCGTCCATTGGTCGAAAAGAAATAGATGACCAACCCAAACATCGCAAGAAGAACACCTCCCATAAGGCTTGCTAAAGGCACTAAAAGCTCTTTGTCTTCCTGCTGGGCATCTTGAGAGGCATCGGCATGAATCGCCTCTTCAGGCTGGTAGGGAGGGGCCGGAATCTCCTCTTCCACTTTACTTTTCTTGAAAGGGGAAGTCGTGATAGCATCGTTATCTAGGCCCTGAGGGCTTAAATAAACACCGCAATAAGGGCATGTCTCTTGGCTTTTAGAAACGCTGCCTTCGCAGTTCCAACACAATTTCTTCTTTTCTTGGCTCGCCATACCCACCTAATGTTAAGGGAGATAAATATTGTGTATGTCTGATCACTATAATTTCAAGCAAGGTTTTTGCTTCATTCTTCTTATTCTTTTATCGAGCTGCATGGCCTATCGAAAAGATTGCCCGGGCGATCTTTATGATTTGATACCGCGTCATAAAAGAGATATCGCCCCTGGAGATATAGTTCACTACACCACATGGGCTCTTTTTGGAAATGAGGATGACGGCATTTTTGGCGAAGAGAGCGGCTATAAACCTGAACTTCCAAATAACGGATGGAAAGCGACCTCTTGGTGGTTTAGAAATCCCCTTCATAACTTCACTTTTTATGTGATCGGGTCAGCGGGTAAAGATAATCCCGAAATCACACTGTTTAGAGCTTCTAAAAAAGGAGTGGCTGCATTATGTGAAGCACCGAGAGGATCGATCGTATTTGCGGATAAAGCTACCAGTCTTTTCATAGGGCTTCATGGACTTAAACCTTTCATCTCTCTGAGGTTAGGATCTGAAAATACCTCATGGGACATGTATGTAGGCTGGAGGGAACGGGGGAATTTTGGCTTAAAATGCTGCCTTCGGAGAAGAAAAGAGAGCCAAGAGCTTTAAGGCTCTTGGCTTCTGAAGATATTTATCCTTTGCAATTCCATCTGTGCTGAATAGCTTTCCACTGGAAAATCTGCCATACAGCTGAAAGACCTACTAACCCGTAGATCGTTTTCACAACAAGTGGATAGGCTCCAAATAAAGATGTGACCAGATTGATATCGAACAGGGCAAGACCCCAGTTAAGACCACCGATCACAAGCAAAATAGCAGCAAGAACATCAATCGCTTTCATAATATTTCCTTTATTCCTTTCATATTCCTGTGCAGGATTTTTTAAAAACTTAAATCTTGAATTTCATGAATTTTCACTCTACACTGAGGAGAATATGAGTTTAAATTTCGATGTCATTGTAATAGGTTCAGGACCTGGAGGCTATCCGGCTGCTATTAGATCAGCGCAGCTAGGCCAAAAAACTGCACTCATAGAAAGCCACTTGATCGGAGGAACTTGCCTCAACCGAGGATGCATTCCGTCCAAAGCCTTAATTTCTTCTGCCGAAATGTATCATAAAGCCAAAAAAATGAGCGATTTCGGCATTCATATCGGGGATCTTACTTTTAATTACGAGCTCATGGCAGCCCGGAAAGATAAAGTGGTCACCGACGTTCGAAAAGGACTTGAAGGTTTAATTAAAGCCAATGGCATTGAAGTGTTTAAAGGTTTTGGAACCTTTAAATCGGCAAAGGAAGTCTTAGTGGGAGACCAAGTTCTTCGTGCCGATAAAATCATTATCGCCACGGGATCCGAATCCAGAGAAATTCCTGCTTTTCCCTTTGATGGCGTCAAAATTCTCAACTCCACTTCCCTTTTAGAGCTTAAAAAACTCCCCTCCTCAATCGTAATCATTGGGGGCGGGGTGATTGGTTGTGAATTTGCCTCTCTTTACAACCTTTTAGGAGTCGATGTAACCATTTGCGAGCTTCTCCCCTCCCTTCTTCCCATGGAGGCAAAAGTTGTCTCCCAATTTTTGACAAAGATATTTAAATCTCGCGGGATAAAATTAGAAACGGGCGTCCAAGTCATAGGGATTGACAAAACCTCCAAAGGGGTCAAAGTCAATTTGGAAGGGGGAAAATCGATTGAAGCCGAGATCGCTTTAGTATCTGTCGGCCGGTCGATGAATACCTCAAAGATTAATTTGGAAGTCACAGGGGTAAAAACTGACGGGAAAGGCAATATCCTTACAAACGAAAAGATGGAGACAAGCACTCCGGGTATTTACGCAGTCGGAGATATCGCCTCCAAATGGTGGCTTGCTCACGTTGCGACCCACCAAGGCGTTATTGCAGCCGATAATGCGGCCGGCAAAAAAGCTTCCATACACTATGAAGCGATCCCTTCTGTCATTTTCACCCATCCTGAGATTGCAACCTGCGGCTTATCCCTCGAAGAAGCCCTTGAAAAGGGTTTTTCTGCCAAAGCCTCTTCTTTTCCTTTTCAAGCTTTGGGTAAAGCCAAGGCAAGCGGCGAGACTGAAGGTTTCGCTCAAATAGTGACCGACGAAAGGACCGGCCAAATTTTAGGCGCTCAAGTGGCAGGCTATGACGCCTCCTCATTAATCGCTGAAATGGGAGCTAGCATCGCGAATGAGCTTACGGTAGAGTGCATAGCCGATACGGTGCATGCCCATCCTACCATGGCAGAAGCGTGGCTTGAATCGGCTTTGCTCGCAATCAACCTTCCAATCCACTTTCCGCCGTCAAAAAAATGAATCTCTTTGATGTAAATCCAAAAGTCAAATCGAAGCTTAACGTTCTTCCTCCCAATCCTGAACAGGACGATCCTGAAAGCGCAGTCGGTCTCGGACGCTTTCCTTCGTGGCTTCATAGGCCTATGCCAAAAGGAAAAGGGCTTAGCGAAACCAAGTTATCGGTAAACACCCATCGCCTTCATACAGTCTGCGAAGAGGCTAAGTGTCCCAATCTTCTTGAATGCTGGTCCAAACATACGGCCACCTTTTTAATCATGGGAAAAGCTTGCACAAGAAGTTGCGGATTTTGCGATATTGATTATTCAAAAAAACCTCCTCCCTTAGAAGAAGATGAGCCGGAAAGGGTTGCTCAATCGGTTAAAGAGCTTCAATTAAACCATGTCGTGATCACGATGGTCGCAAGAGATGATCTTGAGGATGGAGGCGCCTCTCAACTTAAAAAGGTGATTGAGAGAATCAGAGCTATAAACCCTGGCACATCGATTGAAATTCTCTCGTCCGATTTTCTGGGTAATAAGGAAGCCTGGAAAACAGTTCTTTCCATTCAACCGGAAATTTTTAATTACAATATCGAAACCACAAGAGCTTTGACACCTAAAGTAAGACACACCGCGACCTACGATCGCACCTTAGAGTTTTTAAATTACTTGGCAGAAGGGGAAAAAGAGAGTCTCATTAAGTCCGGATTTATGGTAGGGCTTGGAGAAACCGATGAAGAGGTCCTTCAAACGATGCAGGATCTTAAACAAGCGGGTGTTGATATCGTCACTATCGGACAGTATTTGCAGCCTAACAGGCATAAACTGCGCGTCAAAAGATTTGTCACTCCGGAAACCTTCGAAAAATATAAAATCGAAGGGGAAAAAATGGGGCTAAAATATGTATACTCAGGACCTTTTGTAAGATCTAGCTATAATGCTAACCTTGTCATCAAACAATTTACCATTAACTCCACATGAATAATCTGCTGCCCATCGATCATGACATCCTGATGCACCGGGATGCTCACTTTCATTCTAATTTTCAAACCATGATTGATTACTACAAAAAAAACGGAAAAGGTGTGCACGATGATTTTGATTTAGAAAGAATTGTTTTTTTAAGAGATCTCGAAGAAGAGAGCCGCCAAAATTTAAGTCCTCTTATTCTTGAAGAGGAGGAAAAAGACCGGGTTGAAGAATCATTAAAACTCTATGAGCTTTTAAAAGCCTTAACCCACAAAAAAGTTAAAAATGCAGAAGCTCTTATAGCCGATCTTATTTTGTCTGAGAGCGATAATCCTGAAGAGGTTAAGGCAGCTCTCCTTCAATTAAAGGGTGCTGCCGTAAAGCCTTTGATTGAAGTCATTCGAACCGAAAATTACTACGATCCTCTGTTTCCCGGTTATGGCAAAGCGCCTCAGCTTGCAACTGAAATATTAGGAGCCATCGGGGATAGACGAGCTATTATCGCTTTATTCGAGGAGATTAATCAAAGCGATTTTTTCAACGATGAAGTCGTTTTAAAAGCGCTTTATTCCATCGGCAAACCGGCAGAAGACTTCCTTTTAGGCGTTTTAAAAGGCAAGCCCTACAATCTTGATAATGAAAAAGCGGCGCAGGCGCTCCATCTCTTTAAAAATGATAAAGTTGCATCTATATGCTTTGAGGTGTTAAAAGATTTAAACCTAAAAACCCATGAGCTTCTCGCAAGCTACTTAATCTTGAATTTAGAAGGACTGGAAAATACTCCCTATGAAAAAGAGTTCATCGAGCTTTCCAAATCAGATAAAATTTCAAAAACGTTGAAAACTGATTTTCAGACAATTATTCGAAGTTGGCAGAAAAAGGGTTAAAAGATTAAGTTTACAGTTTATTGAGGAAACTAACACTTTAGGTGACCGATGTCTTTGGTAATGACGATCAAGCGATTTTTCCCCCTTTTTCTATTCTTGTTGGTTTTTACGGCTTGCGAGTCGAAAAAAACAATTGTTAACGGTTTAGATGAAAAAGAGGCCAACGAGATTCTCGTCTATCTATCCTCTAAAAACATCTCCGCACAAAAAATTCCGGTCGCAGCAGGCACCGGCGGCGCTAAAGTGATTCTATTTGATGTCAGTGTCGATGAAGAAGATGCCAATCAAGCGATGTCCCTTTTAAACCAGGCAGGACTTCCACGTCGAAGAGGTCAGAACCTCCTGGGAATCTTTGCAAACACCGGGCTTGTCCCCTCGGAGATGCAGGATAAAATTCGCTATCAGGCAGGTTTGGCTGAACAAATCGCCTCCACCATCCGCAAAATTGATGGAGTTTTAGATGCCGAGGTGCAAATCTCTTTTCCGGAAGAAGATCCGTTAAATCCTCAAGCTAAAAACCAGCAAAAAATCACCTCGTCCGTTTATATTAAACACAATGGTGTATTAGATGATCCGAACTCCCATCTTCTCACCAAAATTAAACGATTAGTTGCGGCTTCAGTCACAGGTCTTGAGTATGACAATGTAACGGTGATATCTGATCGCGCCCGATTCTCTGATTTTTCATCCGGTATGCTCCAAGGGGCTTTCGAAGGTGAAAAACAGTATGTGAATGTATGGTCGATTATTTTAGCCCGCGAATCTCTTACACGCTTTAGAGTCATCTTTTTTACCTTTGTCGTTTTGATTCTCCTTTTATTGCTGAGCTTGATTTGGCTAAGCTATAAAATTTACCCGATCCTTGAAAAACAAGGGGGGGTAAAAGAGCTCTTTCATATGCATCCTCTGACTGCAAATCCTCACGGCGAGGATAAAACAGCCCCCGCCAAAGAGGCCGATAAAGTAAAAGAGGGGCAGCAAGCGATCCAAAGTTCTCAGGATAAGGATGTGGATGAAACGTGATGGAAGTTGAGGATTCCAAGAAGCCCCTTTACCTAAAAGTGCTCCTTAACCGTGCCGGTAAAGGGCCTCAAGATCCTATCCACAAATTTCTTCCTCGTGAATCTGCAGAAGCTGTAAGACACATTCAAACCGGTGAAACGGAACTTGCCCATACTCTTATTTATCCTCCCGCCTATCTCTCTAAAATTCACTACACCTGGCTGAAAGAATTTTTAGAAACTCTTCCTCAAGAGGAAATTCCCTATTATTTATCGGCCCTTGATAAGAAGAAAAGAGACGAGATTTTGAAGGTGCTGCCGATCGATAAAAGCCTTACGGAATCGACCGGATTTGTGAAAGATTTTATCCAGAAGAAATGGATTCAGCATCTTGTTCCAAAAGACTTTATTCCTCTCCCTTTTTTACCGAGATCTGAATTGGATCCCTTATACACCCTTTCTAAAAATGATCTTGTCGATTTGATCGGCTATCTCGGACTTATCGACCTTTCTTTTGAAGTCAAAAAAATGGTCGATACCAAAAAATTAAAAGCCATCTATAGCGTCCTGAGTCCAAAAAAAGTAGAAATCATCAAATCGTATTTAGGGGTAAAAGAAAAAATTCAAACCCCTAAATTTGATCTCTCCGATTGGCAAGGAGATTCTCGCGATCTAGAAAATAGAATCCATAAAAGAGGATTAAGAAGGCTTCATCTAGCGCTTTATAAAGAGCATCCTTCCAAAATCTGGCTTCTTACAAGAACGCTTGATATCGGAAGGGGCAAGCTTTTAGCAGAACCGATTACCGAAGAAATCAATCCTCATATTATTCAAACCCTCTCTACACAAGTTCTGGAAACCATGAAGAAGGTGAACCGTGGCTAAGAAAAAACTATATCATCTGATCAATGGGGGCTCGATTCACCTCGACCCAACCTCCAAAATTCTAAAAGCTAAAGACCTCTCCCAAGCGATGGAAGGGGAGGAAATTCTTGAAACGATTAAGAAAGACGCCGATCTTTACCGTGAAAAAGTGATCAAAGAGGTTGAAGATATTAAAGCGCATGCGGTTCAAGAGGGATACCAGGAGGGTTTTAAAGTTTGGGCGGAGCATATCGCCAAGCTTGAAAAAGAAATTTCGCAAGTCAGAAAAGATTACGAAAAGATCCTGGTTCCCGTTCTTTTAAAAGCGGTGAAAAAAATAGTGGGGCATGAGCTTGAAAACCGTCAGGATGTGATTGTAGATATCATCGGAAATAGCTTAAAAGCGGTATCGACCCATAAGAAAATAACCATTTATGTAAGCCCTAAAGAGAAGGGCATCATTGAGTCCAATAAAAACAAGCTGAAGGAAAATTTTGAGCAGCTTGAAATTTTTCAAATCCGCGAAAGAGCCGATATTTTACCGGGCGGATCCATTATTGAGACGGAAGGGGGCATTATCAATGCCCAGCTGGACAATCAGTGGGCAATCCTTGAGAAGGCATTCGAAAACCTATTTCACAAGAAAGTGGAAAAATGAAGCGCATATTAGTTTTACTCTCCCTTTTGCTTTTTTTATTTTCGATCCCCTCTTATGCATTCTCTGTCGATGTGAAATCGATAGAAAAATCATCCACTCCTAGACTCACGCCGGCGCAGCAGCAAGCGCAAAATTCACCCGGCAATTTAACGCAGTTCGATAACTTCAAAAGACCCTCTTTAATCACCCAAGCAACCGCACTCACGCTTCTCTCTCTTCTTCCCTTTATTGTGATGATTTTGAGCTCCTTTCTAAAGATCGTAATTGTTCTTTCGCTCTTAAGATCGGCGCTCGGAGTCCAGCAAGCGCCTCCAAACCAGATTATTAACGGTGTTGCTTTCATGCTGTCCTTGTTCGTCATGTATCCGACCGTCATGAAGATGTATGATGCCGCTCAAAACACAATTCAGAGAACAAAAGCACCCGACTCGCTGATTGCGCCCGATTCGTCCGCCTACATTATGGCGGTCGCTGACGAGGCGAAAGAGCCTTTAAGAGAGTTTTTAAAAAGAAATTCTCTTGCCAAGCACCAAGCTCTTTTTTACGGCATGGCTCTTCGAACACTTCCTGAGCAGCATAGGGAAGAGGTGAAACCTGATGACTTTATGATTGTAGTTCCAGCCTATATCACAAGCCAGCTCAAAGACGCCTTTGAAATCGGCGTTTTAATTTATATTCCGTTTTTTGTGATCGACCTTGTAACCTCTAACGTACTTCTTGCAATGGGTATGATGATGTTATCGCCGGTTACAATCTCCATGCCTCTCAAATTATTTTTGCTCGTGATGCTGGATGGATGGACCCTTTTGATCGATGGATTGGTCAACACCTTTAAGCAATAGGATGTAAGTTAGCGATATGTTTCAAACACAAGTTGTTCAATATGCTTACCAAGGCCTTTTACTTATTTTGATTCTGTCCGCCCCTCCTATTCTAATCAGTTTATTCTTTGGTATCTTAGTCTCGATCTTTCAGGCTGCGACTCAGATTCAGGAGCAAACCCTCTCCTTCACCATTAAATTAATTGCCGTGACCTTAACGCTTATGTTTATGGGAGGATGGTTAGGGGCGCAAATCATGGCCTTTTCGACCAACATCTTCAAAGGAATTGCAACCTTTGGCACCGGATAGCAATTTTGCTAACTCATATGTTGAGCTGTTTGTAAATAGCGCCTTATCCGAAGGAGAGGCTTTAGGCCCCCTTGCCCTCATGTTTTTGTTTCTCGCCCGTATTTTACCCATTATCGCTTTAGCCCCCTTCTTTGGAGCGCGTGTTTTACCAAACCCTGTAAAAGTCTTTTTTGCCTTAACGCTATTTGTCGTTTTTCTCCCGAAATTGCTTGCCATCACAACCGTTCCCATCGGTTATAACGCATGGACTGTCTTTCTTATCTTAAAAGAGCTCATGATCGGCTTTACGCTAGGATTTATCATCTCGATCCCCTTTTCAATCGTCCAAAATGCGGGGATTATCATCGATCACCAACGAGGGGGAGCTGCCCTTATGGTGAACGATCCTACTATTCAGAACCAGTCTTCTCCGTTAGGCCAGCTTTTTAACTACATATTAATTGTGGTTTTTTTTGCCATCGACGGCCCCTTTCTTGTGATTGATTCCATCATGGCCTCCTACGATATCTTTCCGCCGGATCAGTTTTTCAATGAGAAGTTTTTTGACAAAGACACCCCTTTCTGGAAACTGCAATTTGCTATTTTAAACCAAGTGATGGTCCTCTCGATTCAATTTGCCACGCCTGCCCTTCTTATTATGTTGATGACCGATCTATTTTTAGGGATTGCAAATAGACTCGCTCCCCAAGTTCAAATTACCTTCCTCGGAATGGCCCTTAAATCACTCTTAGGCCTTGTGATTGTCACTTTTGGATTTACCGTCCTAACAGGCCAGTTCAGTAAAATTTCTGTGCAATACATAAAAGAAATGAATGAAATTCTGAAGCTCACGAAAGCGGTGACGGCTGACGAAAATAGTCCGTCCGGCATCCCTGAGCCTATTAATCCTGCCTCATCCTCTCCGTAGCATTACCACAGAGACATAGAGAATAGAGGAGGTCACAGAAGAGACAGTTCTATAAACTATTTTGCACTTGTATGGAGAGAGAACTTAAGGTGTAAGAGACCTTCTCTGTGATCTTATGCCCTATTGTTTACTTATGTCAGTCGTAGAGGATTCACCTGAAATATAGGCCTCCACGACTCGAATAGGTGAACTGGATCAGTGACTCTGTGGTAAAAAGAATAATTATTTTTTGAGAGCTTTTTGGAGGCGCTCGCGGATGGTTTTCCATAAACCATGAGTCGGAAAATCGAAATCGACTTTAACTGTCTGATAACCCTTCTCATCAACTTCTCTAAGTGCATGATAAAGCCTTGCAGCCACTTCTTCAGCATGGTCTAAAGAACCCAATAAAATCGTTGGCTTATCGTAAATTCTTTCACGAAAACCTAAAACTGCCTCGTAGTCACCCTCTAACACTAGAGTTGCATCGGGCGAATAGTGGCGAAACATTTGACCCGGACACTCAGGCTTGGAAGCGGGCTTCACGATTTCAGGAAGATAGCCTAAAACGGGAAGAAAAGCCTCTTGAGGGATCGCTCCTTCTCTTAAAATACGCCAAAGGCCCTCTTTTTCTGCGAGAATGGTCGATTCTAACCCTTTCTCAGAGGCTCCGCCATCCACTACAGGAAAATTTTTCCCGAAATCACGTTCGACATGCGAAGGGTGGGTGGCAGAGGGTTTGCCGGAGAGATTCGCCGAAGGGGCAACAAGGGGCCCTGTTCTCCGTAAAATCTCGAGAGTAAGAGGATGACGAGGAATTCTGAAAGCCGCCGTGCTTAATCCGGCTGTTATTTTTTCCGAAACGCCTTTGACCGGAAGGATGAGCGTTAAAGGCCCTGGCCATAGAGAGAGAAGCTCTTTGGGAAGGCTCTTTTCTGTAAAGGAGTAGATCTCCTCTACCGAAGAGACATGGATGATTAAAGGGTTTTGCGGAGGGCGATTTTTTAACAAAAAAATAGAGGAGATCGCCTCAGGAGAGTTAATCGATGCAGCGAGGCCATAGACTGTTTCTGTTGGAAGGGCAACGACCGATTTTTTAAGAAGGGTGACGGCCTGATCAAGATCAATAATCATTTAAATATGATAAACAAAATTATAATTCAGAACAATTTAATAATTTCTTTTAAATTATAAACAAAATTATCAATATCATTATCAGTATTATATAGTCCTAATGAAACCCTTGCAATGGCAGGAACATTGTAATAGCGAATAACCGGCTGCGCACAAACATGACCAGTGCGGATAGCAATTCCCTTAAGGTCTAACATTGTACCTACATCAAGAGGATGAATTCCCTTCACTATAAAGCTTACGATACCCCCTTTGTTAGGCGCTGTACCGATAAGTCTCACTTCAGGGATCGATTCCATCGCTTGGTTCAACTTTAACAAAAGAGCCTGCTCATGGGCATAAATTGTGTCTAAGCCGATATTCATTAGATATTCTAAAGCCCGTCCAAGGCCGATCACTTCAGCAATAATCGGAGTTCCTGCCTCAAATTTGAGGGGGAGGACATTATAAGTCGTTTTCTCAAAAGTGACCACATCGATCATATCGCCTCCTCCTTGATAGGGAGGCATCTCTTCCAAGAGCTCTTTTTTTCCAAAGAGAACCCCGATACCTGTAGGACCGTACACTTTGTGTCCGGAAAATACGAGAAAATCGCAGTTCATTTTTTGAACATCTAAACGCATATGGGGCGCACTTTGGCACGCATCGACTAATACTTTTGCCCCCGCTTTGTGGGCATCGATAACCATTCTTTCAATCGGGTTGATGGTGCCGAGAGCGTTTGAAATATGCGCGATAGCCACCATTTTAGTTTTGGGGGTGAGCGCTTTCAGATATTCGTCGTAGATCAGAACCCCTCTTTCATCAAAGGGAACCACTTTTAAGATAGCTCCTCTTTCTTCCGCTGCCATTTGCCAGGGAACGATATTAGAATGGTGCTCCATGGCCGAAATAATAATCTCATCTCCCGGCTTCACAAATCTTTTACAAAAAGAATAGGCGACCAAATTGATAGATTCCGTAGTCCCTCTTGTAAAAATAATTTCATCCGTAGAAGAGGCATTTACAAAAGTTTGCGCGATCTTTCTAGCTTCTTGAAATTTACGGGTGGCCTCTACAGAGATTTCATAGATCGCTCTATGAACGGTAGCGTATTCATTTTGATAAAAATCGGTGATGGCATCGATCACAACCTGAGGTTTTTGGGCTGTGGCTGCGGTATCCAAATAAATCAAAGGCTTTCCATGCATTTTTTGTTTAAGCATTGGAAAGTCGGAGGGGTTAATCCCCATACTAAAACCTCAAAAATTGATCGACAGCCTGTAATGAATCTCTTTGTACCTCGGGAATCTGCATCTTTTCAAGGATTTCTCTGAGGAAAGCTTTTGTTAAAAGGGCTTCCGCCTCTTTTTTGCTGAAACCTCTCGCCCTTAAGTAGAAAAGCTCTTCACCATCTAACTGTCCAACAGTGGAGCCATGGGAGGCTTTTACATCATCGGCAAAAATTTCTAGATTAGGCTTGGAATAGGCTTGGGCGGTATCTGATAAAATAAGGTTATTGTTCAGCTGAAAACTGTCGGTTTTTTGAGCCTCTTTACGGACTAAGATTTTGCCTTCAAAACTCGATCTTGCGTTTCCGTGAATCGCTCCTTTATAAAACTGCCTTGATTCGGAGTGAGGAGCTGAATGCTCCATCAGCACATGAACGTGCGCCTCATCATTTTCTTTCAGCATCCAGAGCCCATTTAAATGGGCTTGTCCATTTTCTCCCATTAAATTGACATAGTAGTCAAAACGAGAAGTTTCTGATCCGGTCGTGACCATATTGGCAGTAAAATCAGCATCTCTCTTCAAATAGGCGCGGGTAAAATCGAGCAGCCACTCTTTTTTAAGGCCCAAACCTAATTGAGAATAGGTTGCAGTAGAGCCTTCATCCATCGAGAAATCAACCGACACGTTGACAAAAGAGGGGGCGCCCACATGGCGAGCGATCACATCCCCTTTGGATTCACGCCCGAAAAAGAGATGCACTCTTGGTGCTTGAAAACTGTCTTGAGTAGAGAGGAAGACGAGCTCGAGCGGCTTTTCAAATTGCATTTTAGGAGGCACATATACAAGCACTCCGTCAGAAAAGAGAGCTCCATTCACAAGCGCAAAAGGATCTCTTTCTTCCTTTACAAAACGGTTCCAATGGTTTTGAATAAGGGTTGAAAAAGGACCCATCGCCTCTTTTAAAGAGAGAATGGTAATTTTCGGCAAATTGGAAAGCTCCGGTTTATACACTCCATCCACAAACACAATAGAGTGGCAGCTAGGATAAAGATAGGAGCGTGCATCCACTTGTCCAGGAGAGGCTAATTTAAGGGGCTTAGCAAAGAGCTTTCTTAACTTTAAATACTGGTAGCTTTCGAAAGACTTGGAGGGGAGCCCTACCTCAAGGAATCGATCCCAGGCTTTTTGGCGCAGTTTCGCAAAAGGGCCGTCTGTATTGAGAAAGAGTTTCAGCTGATCTTGAAAATTAGTTTCTTCCGTCAAGATCATGTTGCCTCAGCCGGGGTTAACCAGTCATAGCCCTTTTCTTCCAGTTCTAAAGCAAGCTCAGGTCCGCCCGATTTGACGATTTTACCGTTTACCATGACGTGAACAAAATTTGGCTTAATATAGTCGAGAAGTCTTTGATAGTGGGTAATTAAAATCAATCCTCTCTTTGGATTCATAAGGCTGTTGACCCCTTTTGCGACAATTCGCATCGCATCGATATCAAGCCCGGAGTCGGTTTCATCGAGAATGGCAAGATCAGGATTAAGGACTGCCATTTGAAGGATTTCATTTCTTTTCTTCTCGCCGCCGGAAAACCCTTCATTTAAATTTCTCTCTTTAAACTCCGGATTGATCTCCATCATCTTCATCTTCTCATCGAGAAGCTCTTCAAACTCCGGCAGTGAAATCTCTTTTTCCCCTTTCGCTTTTAAATGGGCATTATAGGCCGATCTTAAAAACTGCAGGTTAGACACCCCCGGAATCTCTATAGGATACTGAAAGCTCATGAAAAGACCTAAATGAGCTCTCTCTTCAGGATCCATTTCTAAAAGATTTTTATCTTTAAAAATGACCTTGCCGTCGGTCACTTCATAGGAAGGGTGGCCCGATAGAATTTTGGCAAGCGTCGATTTACCGGCACCGTTAGGCCCCATAATCGCATGGATCTCGCCGGGCAGAACTTTTAAATTTAAACCCTTCAATATCGGTTTAGAGTCTACATTGGCACTTAAATCGTGTATTTCTAACATTATTATCCCACCGAGTTTTCGAGTTTAAGGGTTAAGAGTTTTTGCGCCTCGGTCGCAAATTCTAAAGGGAGCTCGCGGATGACATCTTTACAAAAACCATTTACGATCATATTGACCGCATCTTCTTGAGAGAGCCCTCTAGATCTAAAGTAAAAAATTTGCTCTTCATTCATCTTAGAGGTGGAAGCTTCATGCTCCACCTGGCTTGTACTATTGCCGACTTCAATATAAGGAAAAGTGTTGGCCGAGCATTCAGCCCCGACTAGCATGGAGTCGCACTGAGTATAATTTCTGCTTCCCTGCGCTCTTGGAGCGACTTTCACAAGCCCTCGATAACTGTTGGAAGAGCGCCCGGCTGAAATTCCCTTGGATACGATGGTGGAACTTGTATTTTTTCCGAGG